>CAVQCW010000008.1:0-139335 GCA_963711075.1 uncultured Pseudomonadota bacterium
AGAGACTTCCCCATCCCAGACCGCGTGAGCGTTTCGGCATCGATGTGCCACGATTGTGACTGGTATCAACAATCCAACTGAGAGGGGAAGTCCGAAATGAATACTACAACCGTGGGTGTGGACCTCGCAAAGAGTGCGTTTTCGGTGTGCGTGATGGATGAGCGTGGTCGGGTGGTGTCGCGTCGGGAGTTTTGCCGCGAGGCATTTGCGCGGTGGTTGGTGCAGTTGCCTGCCGATACGATCGTGGCGATGGAAGCGTGTGGTGGCGCACATCACTGGGGCCGGTTTTGTTTCGCGCACGGCTTGCAGCCACGGCTGATGGCGGCGCAGTTTGTGACGCCGTTTCGCAAGAGTCGCGCTGCCAAGAATGACCGCAACGATGCCGAGGCGATCGCTACTGCCGCACGCCAGGGCAATATGCGCTTTGTGCCGGTCAAGACGGTGGAGCAACAGGCACGGTTGTCCTGGCACCGGGTACGCGAAGGGTTCAAGACCGAACGTCTGGCGGCCATGAATCGCCTGCGCGGCCTGCTGGCCGAGTTCGGCGTTGTGATTGAAACCGGACCGGCCGCGTTGCGGCGTGCCGTACCGGCGTTCCTGGAACGGTGTGACCTGCCGGCGGAATTCATGGAACTGATCGCTAACCTCGACGATCACTGGAAACAGGTTCATGCGCAGTTGCGTGAATGCGACAAACGCATTGGCGCACACGCGAAAGCCGATGAACGCTGTGTCCGCCTGCAGGCACTGACCGGCATTGGTTCGCTCACTGCCGATGCTGCCGTGGCCACGGTCAACGACGGCCAGGCAATTCCGGCACGGCCGACAGATGTCGGCGTGGCTGGGCCTGGTGCCGCGACAGCATTCCAGCGGCGGCCATGAAACGCTCGGCCGCATCAGCCGCAGCGGCGATAGCTACCTGCGCACATTGCTGATCCAGGGAGCGCGCAGCAGTGTCAATCAGGCAAAGCGGGTATCGCAAGACAAGGCCACGCCCGAGCAGTTGTGGATTCAGCAGCTGGCGCCACGCATGTCGTTTGGCCGACTGCTGGTGGCCGTTGCCAACAAGCATGCGCGACAACTGTGGGCCATGCTTGCGCGTGGCGAAGCCTACGATCCGCATGCCTGGATCAACCATCCGATGACGCAGCGAAACAAGACCCGGCAGGTCGCCGCCTGACCCATGTCAGGATCGATGCACGCAACACGGACGAGGTAATGGTTTTACGCAACACCGTTTCACGCAACATCGCAACATACCTTTCCGCCAGAGCTAAACAGTAGCAACAGGTCAGACCGACCTGCGCAGAGCCTGACTAACTATTCGGATGCCACCACGCCTTTCGGCCGATCCCCGGAGGCGGGCATAACCAGTGAACGAGAGAGGCGCGCAGGTGCGGTTTATACAACGGTCCGGGCAAAACACCGCCCCACAAGACCGATTACGGAAATGCAGTCTGGCAATCGTTGCCGTTGGCTTGAAGCAGAAAGGTACATGTATACAAAGCGGCAAATGCAACGATACGGCCAGCACCGTATCAACGGCATCCATTTGCCGGGGTTGACGGGAAGTCTCTTACGGAATAGTTAGGCGTGGGCGCGAGCTGCCCCTGCCGTGTACCCAAGCCCTAAGAGAAGGCACAAGACTGAAGTGCCAATAACGAAGGGATTGACGGACTGACACTTGCCGCACACCCCAGAAAGCAGATGCGGGGAAAGCGCCGCAATTGGAACAAAGGACACGGCACGAATGATAAGGCCAGCGCCAATGACTGCCAATACCACGCGACGCGCTGGAAGCTTGCGAATGAAACCCGCGCCAGAGAATGCGTAGAGGGAACAGCCCGCAAGAATCATTGAAATGATGGCGCAGCTAACAGCGGGTCGAAGAGACTCGGTAGCGGACAATGCCACTAGGCCTGCGGGAGCGCCCAAGAATGCGTACCAACCGGGGCCGCCAAAAATAACCGCGATGTGAAGTGCGGCGCCAAGACCTGTGACAAGGCCAGCGGCCGTGAGGAGCCTTTGTTGAAGCAGCGACATTGTCTCTCCCACGCCTAACGCTTGAGGTAAGCGGCCGCTGCCGCGATAAGGTTTAGTCTACACCGTACCGATTCGCAGCGGTCCGCTTGAGCGAGTAAAAAGAGACTTCCCCATCCCAGACCGCGTGAGCGTTTCGGCATCGATGTGCCACGATTGTGACTGGTATCAACAATCCAACTGAGAGGGGAAGTCCGAAATGAATACTACAACCGTGGGTGTGGACCTCGCAAAGAGTTCGTTTTCGGTGTGCGTGATGGATGAGCGTGGTCGGGTGGTGTCGCGTCGGGAGTTTTGCCGCGAGGCATTTGCGCGGTGGCTGGTGCAGTTGCCTGCCGATACGATCGTGGCGATGGAAGCGTGTGGTGGGGCGCATCACTGGGGCCGGTTTTGTTTCGCGCACGGCTTGCAGCCGCGGCTGATGGCGGCGCAGTTTGTGACGCCGTTTCGCAAGAGTCGCGCTGCCAAGAACGACCGCAACGATGCCGAGGCGATCGCTACTGCCGCGCGCCAGGGCAATATGCGCTTTGTGCCGGTCAAGACGGTGGAGCAACAGGCACGGTTGTTCTGGCACCGGGTACGCGAAGGATTCAAGACCGAACGTCTGGCGGCCATGAATCGCCTGCGCGGCCTGCTGGCCGAGTTCGGCGTTGTGATTGAAACCGGACCGGCCGCGTTGCGGCGTGCCGTACCGGCGTTCCTGGAACGTTGTGACCTGCCGGCGGAATTCATGGAACTGATCGCTAACCTCGACGATCACTGGAAACAGGTTCATGCGCAGTTGCGTGAATGCGACAAACGCATTGGCGCACACGCCAAAGCCGATGAACGTTGCGTCCGCCTGCAGGCACTGACCGGCATTGGTTCGCTCACTGCCGATGCTGCCGTGGCCGCGGTCAACGACGGTAAGGAATTTCGGCACGGTCGGCAGATGTCGGCGTGGCTGGGCCTGGTGCCGCGACAGCATTCCAGCGGGGGCCATGAAACGCTCGGCCGCATCAGCCGCAGTGGCGATAGCTACTTGCGCACGCTGCTGATTCAGGGCGCACGCAGCAGTGTCAATCAGGCAAAGCGGATATCGCAAGACAAGGCCACGCCCGAGCAGTTGTGGATTCAGCAGCTGGCGCCACGCATGTCGTTTGGCCGATTACTGGTGGCCGTTGCCAACAAGCATGCGCGACAACTGTGGGCCATGCTTGCGCGTGGCGAAGCCTACGATCCGCATGCCTGGATCAACCATCCGATGACGCAGCGAAACAAGACCCGGCAGGTGGCCGCCTGACCCATGTCAGGATCGACTCACGCAATACCTACGAGGCAGTAGTTTTACGCAACACCGTTTCACGCAACACCACCTTTCACGCCAGAGCGACAACGGTAAACAACAGGTCAGACCGACCTGCGCAGAGCCTGACTAACCATACGGATGCCACCACGCGTTTCGGCTGATCCCCGGAGGCGGGCATAACCAGTGAACGAGAGAGGCGCGCAGGTGCGGTTTATACACCGGTCCGGGCAAAACACCGCCCCACAAGGCCGATTACGGAAATGCAGTCTGGCAATCGTTGCCGTTGGCTTGAAGCAGAAAGGTAAATGTGTACAACGTGGCAAAAGCAACGATACGGCCAGCGCCGTATCAACGGCATCCATTTGCCGGGGTTGACGGGAAGTCTCTTACGGAATAGTTAGGGCCCGTCTGCGACAGCCACCATAGAAATGTAAGCACCAAAGCGGCTAGAACCCGAATTGTGGCGCTGTAATAGAAGTTAGTGAGCAGACCGTCGAACGTGCCCGATTGCAGAACGCTTTGAGCCACGGGAGTAATGATATAGGCGAGAACCGCGAACCAAGCAAAGAGCACTGCAATGCTAGGGTGCTTCCAAGCGGCCACCGCGCAAGCGGTCAGGCCAACGATCGTTAACATGCCACCAGCTATACCTATGGTTTTGAATGACCCAGGGCTAAGCGCAGCAATTCCGCCCCTACTTGCGAGGTAAATGACCACAGAAAGAGTAACAAGCCCAGCGATTCCGTGCGCGGTGCTCAGAGTACGGAAGAGGATTTTTGTCACGATGCACCTACCTATTGGATACGGGGGCTAACGCCTGAGTTAACGCGCCGCACGAGGCGCTGGAAATCGCGGCCAATACTCCACGGTCGCGTTGAACGAATAGTTAGCCGACACGGCTTGGAAGTACGATAACGCCTGAACTGAAGGCATTGCAACAGCGCGACGCGGTGATGGCCTGCGGCGACGCGCGCCAGGAACTGAGCGAAGATGCCTGGATTGCCAGAGCGCGCCAGATCGACGGCGCGAAGACCAAAACCCGCAGGCCCGCGAGGTGCAAAGCGAAGCAAGAGCGATGATGCGGAGCCGGGTGCGAAGGTTGCCAAAGCCTACCGCACAATAAGTGCTTCTGTGGCGGCTAACGCTTGAGGTAAGTGGCCGCTGCCACAGTGGGCGTCAGGTTAGCGCAGCACCGCCGCAGCGGTCCACTTGACCGAATAGTTATGCCCCGCGCGCTGCACGCTTTGCGACCCTCCACTTGCGATATGCGTCTTTGACAGACACAAAGCGAGCTAACTGACTCGGCGAGAGTGGTGCACGGTTGAGCTTGCGAAGAAAATCTTGGTACATATAGCCAGACCGGAAGAAGTATGGCCTGAGCTCCACGAAGCAGAGTGCAGCCTCTACGGCTTCCGGGTCACCTGCGAGAATGCGAGCGGCCGCGCTTCGCTCGCCACCTGGGAATGCTAACTCTTCGTAACGAAGATAAAAGATTTCGCAAGCGCGCTTCCAGTCATCGCGCTTTTCTGCGCTCTGATCTCGACTCTTAAAGGTCTCGTCAATGCGAGAGCGAAGGCGCGAAATCTCCGCGGCATTTGCCTGAAGTATGGATTTCAGAGAGGCAGATTCGCGGGACATAACGCTTGAGCTAAGCGGCCGCTGCCGCAGTGAGCAACATTCTAGCGCAACTCATCCGCAGCGGTCCGCTTGAGCGAATAGTTAGGCGCCTATGCGAGAAAGCGTTTGGCGACCAACCCCTTGCAACCAGAGATTAGCCACGCCAGCCACAAAATAGCTGCAAAGTAGAAGCGGACTTCCGGGTGCTCTTTGAACCATGCGTTAGACGTTTGGTTAAACCCGGACAGCGCGCCCCAAGCGATGAGCGCAAACAACAACGCTACGACGGATAGTGATAACCACAAGGTTGGGCGCGGCACTACGCGAGTAAATTGCCCTTTAGACCAGAATGGTAGCCACGCCATCGGCAAAACAATGGTGCCGAACATGGAAGGAGAGGAATATGCCATGTCAACACAGCCCAGAGTAACGACCGCGAACCAAACTAGGAATAGAGTGACCCGAGTAGTCTGTGTCATAGGCGCCTAACGCTTGAGTTCAGCCGGCGCCCACTGGCGCAGCCGGTGGGGCGGTCGGCTGGGACGACAGTTAGGTTGCATGGCCGATGGCACTACGAAATAACAGCAGCGACGACGAAGCCCGCAACAAGAACTGCACCAATGCAGATCATACTGACAAAGGCCTTGCTTCCCAAACAATCCTTGCAGTGCTTTTCAAAGAATCCCACGCCATCGACGAACAACCATGGCACAGCCATGTACCAGGGCAATCGATCAGTTGCTGGATTCTCGCGACATTGGGCAGAGTCTGACCGATGAAGCCTAACGCCAAGTAGACCCCACATCCGGGGCATTACGCGGCATGTTCATGGTTTGCTGGCGGTGCGTCAAGCCGATTTCCTGCACGAAACGGCGATGCAGTCCGACATCTTCGTGACCGATTCCTTGCCAATCTGCGCATGGCACATCTCGGATGTGAGGGCGTATGAAATACAGGGCGAAAGCGGAGGCATAAAACGTTCGACAGCGGAGCGGTCTGGTCGGCGGCTGTTGGATGACGTTCGCCGCACTTCGCGCTTCGATCGCTGCAACGCCGGTATTCACCCGCGGGTCGGATTCAGTCGTTCATCATTGGCGAATGCCGTCGTCATTCGTGCGAGATGCCTGGCGCCTGATCACGAAACAACTCTGCCGGCTGCCCGCTCTTGTTCCACGATCGCGATGAACAACTTCCGGCCCATGCGCGCCGATGAACATATCGCTAAGGTTTGCGGAGGTTTCGCTTCGGGGAGGTCGACCATGCGCTTTCATGCATTTGTGTTTTCGCTCGTCGCCGTTGTCGTGGCGCTGCACACTCCGGCTGTCTTCGCTGCGGACAAGGGTCCCGCTGCATCGATCGCGCAGGCGCGGGCGTTGCTCGGTCAGGGGAAGTTCGCCGAGGCGATTCCGATTCTGCAAACGGTACTCAAGGCACATCCGGACAATGGTCAGGCGTGGCTGGTGCTGGCCTCCGCGCAGCGCCATCTGAAGCGCGTCGATGATGCTGAGGCTTCTTATCGCAAGGCATTGAAGATCAAGGCCGTTGCGCGGCCGGCGACGCAGGGCATTTTTCTGCTGTTGGCCGAGGCCGGCCGCGCCGACGATGCCTGGCCGTGGTTTGTGAAGCTGCGCGATGGGCGCATCGGCGATGTCAGCGGGTTGGCGTCGCAACCCGGCATCGCGAAGCTCCATGACGATGCGCGCTTCGCGATGTTGTTCGCGGACCGGATTCAGTACGAACCACCGTTCGTCGAGCGCACGAAGATCATCCACGAATGGCGCGGCGAGCACGCCGGCGACGAGTTCGGCTGGATTGCGCGCGATGTCGGTGACGTCGATCGCGACGGCGTGGACGACGCAGTGATATCGGCGCCGGCGCATCCGCCCCAGGGCGACGGTACCGGCAGCATCTATCTGTATTCGTCGAAGAACGGCAAGCGCCTGTGGAAGCACACGGGCAGCAAGGGCGATCTGCTCGGCAACGGCGTGGAAGCCGCTGGCGACGTGAATCACGACGGTGTGCCGGATGTGATTGCCGGCGCACCCGGCATCGGCAAGGCGTACGTGCTATCGGGCAAGGACGGCTCGGTGTTGCGCACGTTCAAGGCCCAGGCCGGCGACGAAGGCTACGGCACCAAGACTGCCGGCATTGGCGATTTTGACGGCGACGGTTATCCGGAACTGGCCGTCGGCGCGCCCTCGCCCGCCGGCCCGACGCCGGGCGACAAGAAATATCCCGGTTACGTGTATGTCTATTCGGGCAAGACCGGCAAGCTGTTGTGGCGATTGCGCGGCGAGTCCGCCGGCGCACAGATGGGCAGCGCGCTCGGTGGCGGCAGCGGTTTCCTGATCGTCGGCGCGGGCGGCGCTGGAGCGAAGCACACCGGGCGTGTATACGTGTATACGAAGCTGCACGCCAGACCGAAGTTCGTCGAGGATGCCGATGCCACCGGTGGCGGACTCGGTGCGATGTTCGTCTCGGTGGCCGGCGACATCAACCACGATGGCGTCGCCGACATTTATGCATCGGACTGGGCGAATAACGCCAGGGGCCGCGCGAGCGGGCGCGTATACGTGTATTCCGGCAAGGACGGCAAGACGCTGCTGACCATCGACGGTAGCGGTCCCGGAGAGGGATTCGGAACGTGTGCGGCGAAGACCGGCGATGTGAACGGCGATGGCGTTGCCGACCTGGTTGTGGGTTCCTGGCAATACGGCGCCGCAGCGTGGTCCGGCGGTCGCGTGGCGGCGTATTCGGGCAAGGACGGTTCGATGTTGCAGAGTTTCACCGGCAAGGTGCCCGGCGAAACGCTCGGATTCGACGCGGTCGGCATCGGCGATGTCGACGGCGATGGACATACCGATTATCTTGTGACCGCGGCATGGAGCATGGTCAATGGCATCCGCTCCGGCCGAGTGTATATCGTGGCCGGGCGCGAAAAATCGTTTGCGAAGGCCAACCCGGCAGGAGTCATCGAATGAAATACAAAGGCAGTTGTCATTGCGGGCGCATCGCCTATGAGGTCGAAGGCGATCTGCAACAGGCGATGGAGTGCAATTGTTCGCACTGCCAACGCAAGGGATTGCTGCTGTGGTTCGTGCCGGCCGCGCAGTTCAATCTGCTCACGCCTGCCGAAGACATGTCCACCTACACATTCAACAAGCACGCGATCAGGCATCGCTTCTGCCCGACCTGCGGCACGCAACCGTTTGCGTCGGGCAAGGATCGCAACGGCAACGAAACCGCCGCGATCAACGTGCGCTGTCTTGAAGGTGTCGATATTGGTGCGCTCACGCGCATTGCGGTCGACGGACGTTCGTTCTGAGCGATTGCGTCTTTCGCGCGTGGTGCTCGCCGAATGGACTGCCGGGACGCAAGAGAGCGTAGGTGCACTGCCAAACTCGCCGCTGCGCGCGATCCGGCCCGCAGCATGACCCTGCTACCCTTCGACGCAGACGATGCCGTTGCTTGCGGGCACATCCGTGCTGCTCAGGAACGCAAAGGCGCAAGCATCGGCCCGATGGATTTGTTGATGGTCGCGCAACCGTCGCACGCGGGTTGGTGCTGGTAATCGACAACCTTCGCGAATTTCGTCGAGTGCCCACCTTGCAGTGCGAAAACCGGATGCGCCGAGCGCAGACGCCCCCCAATCGCCAGCCGCATCGTGTCGTGCGTGGAACGCACGCTACGTGAGCATATCGCCGGTTATTTGCTGGCGGTGTGTGACGCGGACGAATTGTTTTCCTGATCGTCGATCTCGCGCAGCACCCGGAATCCCACCGTGGTGTAACCGATGTCGGGTTTGGCGCGGCCGCTGAATGAAAAATTGTGATTGTCCGGACCGTCGGCCCAGGACATGCCGCGGAACACGCGCTCCGGGCATTGCGCGTCGTCGGTCATGCGCGTCCATGCATTGCCGGGCAGGCAACTGCGTGTCCATTCGCTGACATTGCCGAGCAGATCGTGGATGCCGAGCGCATTGGCGGCGAATCGTCCCACCGGTGCGGTCTGGGCAAAACCGTCGCTACAGGAAAAGCGACCGGGCAAATTGAGAAACGAACCCAGGGACTGATCGGCAACGTCGCCGCGCGAACACACGTCGCCGCCGGCCGCGCGCAAGCGTGCCGCGTGCAGCCATTCCACGTCCCGCGGCAAGCGATAGTGCTGGTGTGTTTTTTGACTCAGCCAAATCGCGTAAGCATTGGCGTCGTTCCAGCTCACGCATACCACGGGATGATGATCGCTCTGCGCGAATCCGGGATCGCGCCAGTCGAGTTTCTCCAGTCTCGACCAGGGCCGCAGCGGTTTGCGACAAGGCGCCGATGCGCGTCCGGTGGCAGCGACAAAGCGTGCGTATTCGCCGCGCGTGACTTCGTAGCGACCCAGCGCATAGGCGTGGGCGACGCGATAGGTCTTGCCGCCATAATGCGTTTGCGCGGGCACGACGACAAACCGTGAATCGCTCGCTTCGGATGTCGCAGCCATTCGTACAGTGGCAGGCGGCGGCATTACTGCGGCGTTGACATCGTCTGGTGGATGGATTGTCAGCGCGGCATCAACCCTTGCCAACGAAGCAGTGCCGGCGTCAGCCGCCGTGGCGACCGGACCCGCGTCTTCCGCTTCAAGGTTCTGCCCAGCCGCTGGCGGCGCCGTATCGGTGTGCGCTGTCTTTGCGGCACCCTTGGGCGTCTTGTTCGTATCGCCGCTGTCTGCGGCCGCGGCCTGGACACCGGGTTTGGCGGCGACGTGCAGCGCATTGTCATGCGCAGGTGGCGAAGCATGATACCGATACGCCATCCACGCACCGAGCGCGCCGACGCCAAGCAGCACGATGACCATCGCACCGATCGGGCGCGCACGCAGCGGATCGTGCAGCTTGCGTTCGATCTGTTCGGGCATCGCCGCCAGGGTCGTTGCGACCGCGGCGATCGGATTGACATGACTGGCGCGGCGCTCGAAGACATTGAGCACATCGAGCATCTCGGTCGCCGTCTGGAACCGATCGTCCGGGCTCTTTGCCATCGCCTTGTCGATCAATCCCTGCCAATGCCGCTGTGCCGGTGGCAGACGCGGAATCGGCTGCTCGACGTGCGCGAGTGCGATGGCCAGCGAGTCCGGCCCGTCGAACGGCAGCGTGCCGGTCAGGCATTCGTAGCAGACCACGCCAAGACTGTAGATATCCGAGCGTCCGTCCAGCGCCTGTCCGCGCGCCTGCTCGGGACTCATGTACGAAATCGAACCGAGCGTGTCGCCCTCGCGGGTCACGCGGGTCTGGCCGACGGTGGTCAGCGCGATGCCGAAATCCGCCAGCAGCGGCCGGTCGAGTTTGTCGTACAGCACGTTTTCCGGTTTCACGTCGCGATGCACGATGCCCTGCTCGTGCGCATACGCCAACGCCTGGCACATCGCCCGCGCCATCGAGATGATGGCCGCCTGGTTAGCCTTGAGGTCGCGCCCGCCGAGGTCGCCGTTCGGCACGTACGGCATCGTGTAATAGAGCTGGCCGGTGGATGTGCGCCCGACATCGAAGATGCCGACGATGTGCGGGTGATCCAGGCGTGCGATGGTGCGCGCTTCCTGTTCGAAGCGCGTGATCAACTCGTCGTTGGGCGTTCGTTCGGCGGCCAGCACCTTTATGGCCACCGGGCGGCCCAGGGAAAGCTGGATGGCGAGATAAACGTCAGCCATACCGCCGCGACCCAGTCGCCGCACGATGCGATAGCCGGGAACATCAAACGGTTCGGCGTGTGTGACCTCTGCCATGATCGGGTTGCATGGGAGTTTCGCCCGATAATACACGCAAGGGCTGTCGGAATTGAGGGATGAATCCGCAACCGGGCAGCGAGGCGTAAACGCGCTGCTGCGCGTAGTCGGCGCCCGATTGGCGTCGAGGCCCGGTCCCCGGCCTCTCCCGCCGGCGGGAGACATGGGAGCGCGAAGCACCTGTGGTGAGGAGCGTTTGGAAATGCCTCGCAAGTTCAAGCACCGGCCTCATCGGCCCGTTGGGCAACCGCTCCCGTCGGCGGGAGAAGGAAAGAAAGTAAATGCGCTACCACCGAACGGGGGAAAGGCATCGCTGAACGACAACGCGGATCAGGTTCGCATAACACCCTGGCAAATCGGGGAGCGGTAAATGCAAGCTGATTTTCGACGCGGCAATCGTCAACTTCATGGGCATTCTTCCGGCCGCCCGGATGCGACGAAAATGCTGCAGCGCATTCAAACATACGTTTGATTTTTTCTTTTCTATCGCTTAGTCTGCGGCGGTCGCAACGAGGTCCCGGGAGGGTGACCGCTCGGCGACACGGCACGGAAACGGCGCGATAACCAGACCAACGATTCAGTACCACACGCATCGGTTTCCGATCCCGCCCCGTACGGCAACGGTGGCGGCAGGGAGGCTTCCCCACCAGCGCCCGTCCGGGGCGTTCGTTTGCGGTTCGCCATTGCGATCCGCGCGGGGAGGTACACATGTTCCGATCGCTCGCAAGTCTTGCGTTGCTGCTGTTGTGCGGCAATGTTCTGGCCAATACCGGCGTGGCATTCGTCCACGGCACCGGCCATCAAACCGACGCGTACAACGACTATTGGCAACCCGCCATGGTCAATTCCGTGCGCAAGGGATTGTCGAATCAGTCCAACTACGTCGTCATCAATTGCGACTTCGACCAATACATGTGGGACAGCGCCGCCGCCGGTTGCCTGGCGTCGCAGCTCACCAGTTTCATCAACAGCAAGCATATCGACGATCTTGTCGTCATCACGCATTCCAATGGCGGCAATGTGATGCGCTGGATCCTGTCCAATCCGACCTACGACAGCCGTTATCCGGGAATCATCAGCAAGATTCGCTGGGTCAACGCCATCGCCGCGTCGAGCGCCGGTACACCGCTTGCCGATGCCGTGATGCAAGGCAACGTATTCGAGTCGGCGCTGGGCTGGCTGCTCGGCTACCAATCCGATGCGGTGCGCCAGCAGCAGACCAGCTGGATGGCGTACTACAACGCGAACTATCTGCTGGGCACATCCGGTCGGCCGGCGTTGCCGAAGGGTTTCTGGGACATCGTCGGCACCGACGTCACCTACGCGCCGTGGAATTCGGATGCGTACTGTGGTGGCTACACGCTCAATGTCGGACTTGAAATCACCAAGGCCTGGCTGTCCAGTTGCGCGGACGGTTTCATCGAATGCAACAGCGCCAAGGCGGCCGGCACTTTATGGTTCTACGACCACAACGGTCTCGGCGGCAAAACCCTCTCGCACAACCAGAGCCGGCGCGCCTGCTTCGGCCTGGATGTGGTTCTGCGCAACGACCTTTGAGCGGAGAAATAGACATGAATAATTGCATTCGAATAGTCGCGCTCGGCGCGCTCGCTCTTGCGGCAAGCGCCATTGGCGCAACTCCGCTGACGTTGCTCGCTCCCGATGCACACGATCAGGTGCCCGCGCGCATCGTCGCAACCGTGCAGGCCAAGGCATTGGGCTCGCCCACGCATGGCGCCGCCACCCTGGATCACACGCCGGTGCAATTCTCCCGTGCACTGAACAGCGATCAAGCACTCGACGTCGCGCCAAGACCGTATCAGGCGCAAAGCCGCGAGTTCTGGACCGAGGTCGGCGAATCGCAACTGCATGCGGGCGTCGCGTTCACGACCACGGCGCCCGGTGCGTTGATCCGCATCAGTCCGCAGGGCGACAGTGGCGCAACGCTCGATCCCGCTTCCGTGATGATTCGCAGCAACGGCCGCATGCGCAGCGCCAACGCCGTCAGCAGCGCCGTGGCCGACGCCGATGCCCTGCAACATGCCGGCATGAACGTCGCCAGGGGCACGCTGGCGTTTCGCCTTGCTCCGACTGCCGGCATCGGCGAAATGCAATTGAGCACGCAGCAGGCTCACGGGCGGTTCCTGGTGCAGGTACTCGATGCCGGCAGTCCGCTGGTACTGGATTTGAGTGCCGATCGCGATACCGTGCTGGTCGGTTCGACGATCACGTTCCACACGGCAATGACGAACGCCCGCGCACCGCATGGTCTGGCATTGGCATCGGGCATCGTCACCGCGCCCGACGGCTTCAGCGCCGATCTGCATTTCGTCCGCAACACCGACGGCAGTTTCAGCGCCACGTTCAAACCTGACGCTGCACATTCGGTCGGCCCACAATTATGGGAAGCCCAGGTATTCAGCGCGAGCCACTCGGGCAAACTCGTGGTGCTGCGCGATGCGAAAACCGCGTTCGCAGTGAGCGCGCCGACCGCGCAATTCGGCAACGACGTGCAATTGACCAGCGACATCGATGGCATGCAAATCGAGTTGGCCGTGAACGCCGCCACCGCGAGCCGCTACCAGATAAGCGGTGTGCTGTACGGCACCGGCGACGATGGTGCCTTGCACCCGGCCGCGCTCGCGCAATCGGCAAAGTGGCTGACGAGCGGAAGCGACAGCATCGCCCTGCATTTCGACGCAGCATCAACAACTGCCGCCGGATTGCATGCACCTTACGAGTTGCATGATCTGCGCCTGATCGATCAGGCCAACATGGCCGTGATCGAACGATTGCAGCGCGCACTCGCGATCGACTAGGCCGTTCTTTCAGACCCCTCTCCCGCCGGGAGAGGGGTCGGGGTGAGGACTGCCACAATCGTCGCCAAATGACACGCTTGGACTGCCGCCATGCGGCAAAGACTCATGCTTCGGAAAACGGGAACGCAAGCACGTCACTGATCGAATCGCTCGCGTTCATCGCCATCAGCAAACGTTCAATTCCCAGTGCGACACCGGCGCATTCGGGCAGCCCATTTTCCAGCGCCGCAAGCAGATTTTCATCGATCGGCAATACCGCCAGGCCGCGCTCGATTCGTCTGGCGTTGTCGCGCGCGAAGCGCGCACGCTGCTCGCGCGCATCGGTCAGCTCGTGATAACCATTGGCCATCTCGTGCGTGCCCAGATACAACTCGAAGCGTTCAGCCACGGGCGGTTTTTCGTGGCGGATCTTCGCCAACGCACATTGCGACATCGGATAGTCGAAAACCAGCGTGATGCGTTCGCGCGGGAAATCCGGCTGGATGCGATGCGTGAGCAGCAGGTCCAGCCAGTCGTCGCGTGACAGTCCGTGCGCGTCGACATGCACATTGCCCAGCGCCGCGCGAAGTTGCGCATCGCTCGCCGCGAACGGATCGAGATCGAGCGTGGACACGAACAGATCACGATACGTGGATTTGTAGACGTCACACACCTTGTCCGCCAGCATCATCGCCGCGCGCACCAGTTCGACCGCCTCGTCCATCAAGCGGCGATGATCCCAACCGACGCGATACCACTCCAGCATCGTGAACTCGGGATTGTGGCGCCGCCCCGCCTCGCCATCGCGAAACACGCGTCCCAGCTCGTAGTTGTCGCCCACGCCGGCAGCAAGCAACCGTTTCTGCGCGAATTCCGACGAGGTGCGCAACCAGCGTTGTGGCTCACCGCCATCGACATGACCCGAGAACGTCGTCGTAAAGCTCTGAATATTCGGGTCCGTGTTCGCTGCCGCCGACAGAATCGGGGTTTCGACTTCGAGCACGCCGCGCTCGGCGAAGAACTCGCGGATAAGGGCATACAGATGGGCGCGCAACTCTATGGCTTTCAGCATTCGCAGTGCCGCGTCAGTTGTGGAGAGATTCAACGAATCGTTCATTGGATGTCTGGAGAGTGTGCTTCGCTTTTAGGTACGCTTTCTCGGCAGCAATCAATTCCTCCAGCGCAGTTTGTGCTTCAGGGGTTACAAGCCAGTCGAGCACAAGTTTGCTGGGTCTCGTTTCGCCGAGACCATGCCATCCATGGTCGCCGACAGTATCCAGCTTTATGCTTTCATTTCTGTCCGCTTCTTCAGGCTGCGCAATTACAACAGGCATTGATGTTGGTGCCATGCTTCTCAACGAAGACTTGATACGGCTCGTTCAACGAACGCTATACGAGAAACTCCAGTCTATCCGTCGTCCCATCATCGCGGATCGTATTCAGGCCTGCTTGCAACGGGCACTTTGTCTACCGATGAAGGTAGACCCATGCGACGAGCCAGGTCGCGGAACCGGGGTGAGCCACGCAGATGATCAAGTGCGGGGTCGTACAGCCAGGCTGCGATGGGTTGGCGTTCCTGATAGGCACGTTCGAGCCAGAGCATTGCGTCGTCGTCATCGTTGAGCATCGCGTACATGTGCGCGATCAATGGAATACTTAGCTCCTTTCCTGTGGAATTCGGTGGTTCGAGAAACTGAATCATCTGCCGCAATCCGCCTGTGTAGCCCGATCGCTTGTACGCCTGCTCGACCGCTTTGGCGCGTTGCGTTTCCTTGTTCAGGATGATTGACTGGTGGTACTGCGTGCATGCCTCGGCAAACATCTTTTTCTGCTCGAATACATACGCCATGAAGAAATTCCACACACCCAAGCCCGGATACATTTCCAAGCCTCGGCGGAACTGGCGCAGTGCGTCGTCATACTGACGGGCAAGGTAAAGCGTCATCCCCAGGTTTACATTGGCATCAATGGAGAAAGGGTCGAGCAAAGTGGTGCGTTCGGCTTCATTCACCGCCTCGTCGAACTTGCCCATCGAGCTCAAATACCCTGCATACTTCTCGTGAGCGTAGGCGTAGTTCGGATTGAGAACCAAGGCTTCCTTGAACTCCTTTTCTGCACCGGACCAGTCCCCAGCATAGACGTCTATGCTGGCCAGCGACGCGTGAGCTTCTGCCAGCGACGGATCCAGTTGCAGCGCCTTGACGGCGGCATCCCTGGCCTTGGGAAGTGCCTCCTTGAAAGTTAGTGCACCGCCTGCCAGATTCAGAAAGGAATCGGCGATGCCGGCGTAAGCCAATGCGTAGTTCGGGTCTATCGCGACGGCTTTCTGAAAATAGTCGAGGCCTCGTCGCACGTCTTCCCAACTGGCGAAACGTTCAGATGGGATCCCGCTCCACCAATAGCGGCCCCTCAGATAGTCGTCATGCGCTTCGGGATTGACGGCGGCACGGCCGTCGGAAAGCATGGCGCGCTTTTGGGGAGTCAGCTTGTCGCGGATTATCGCGGCGATATCGCGCGAAACGTTGTCTTGCAGGGTGAGGACGTCACTCAAGTCGCGTTCATAGCTCTGCGCCCAGAGTTGGCGATCTCTGGTTGCCGCAATCAGTTGCGCCGTGATGCGCACGCGATTGCCTGAGCGCAGTACCGTCCCCTCCACCACCGCGTCGACATTCAGCTCGTCGGCGATTTCACGCAGCGGTTTGTGGGAGCCCTTGAACCGCATCGCCGAGGTCCTCGAAACCACGCGCAGCGTTCCGATGGCGCCAAGTTCGGTGATCAGTTCATCGGTCATCCCATCGGCAAAGTACTCCTGCTCCTTGTCCCCGGAGAGGTTTTCGAACGGCAGCACGGCCAGCGAGTGAATTGCAGGAAGGACGGCCTCGACTCTTTTGCCGGTTGGCGATGAGTAGAAGTACGCGGCAGTGCCGGAAGCCAGCAACAGTACCGCCGCGAACGCCCCCGCAATGGCCGCACCGGACCGCCGGAGATGCCACTCGGTTGAAGGTGCCTCGCCACTGCCGACGCTCGCGGCTGGGGGCGCTGCTTGCGGGTCACCGCGTTCACGCACCGCAGCGATAAAGCGGTAGCCTCGCTTGGGCACCGTCTCGATAAACTTGGGATTCTCGGCGGTGTCCCCGAGAACCTTGCGCAACTGGGAAACGTTGTGCGCGAGGGCTACTTCCTCAACGATGGTGTGCGGCCACAGGGTCCGCAGAAGCTCATCTTTCTCGATGAGTCGTCCCTGATTCCGGACGAGCAGCACCAATGTATCGAAGACCTTCGGGGCGAGCGACACCACTTTCCCGTCGCACAGCAGCCGGTTCTGGGCCGGCACCAGGATGAACTGACCAAACTCGTAAGCGATTGGGGGAGCGGCGATCATCGCAGTTGCTGACAGGATTTTTATACTTTCCGAGTCAAAATTCAGTCAGAAAATTGCAGCGATCTCTCAAGATTATCCAATTGCAAATTGCTTACATCTTCTGCGCGTCGGCATTGGGCCGCGCGATATCGCCACACGTGAAATATTTGGATAACCCCAGGAGATGTTCATGAACACTATAAACTCTTCCGGCACTCGTCGTGCCCTTTTGGCTACCACGATCTTCGTCGCACTTGCCTCAAGCTTGAGTGTTTCCGCCGCTGGTACCGATACCAATTCTGTGAGCGTGTACGTGAAATTTGCGGATCTCGACATATCGACCTCCGCCGGAGCCGCCAAGCTCTATGCGCGCATCCATGCGGCGGCCGCTGGCGCATGCTCGTATTATTGGTTCAAGTCAGACGCGGTTGAGGCACGCTGTATCCTCGATGCAACTGCCAACGCTGTGGCTGACGTCAACGCGCCGGCCCTGGTGGCCGTATACAACGCGAAGAATAAAGTGCCGCTGCGCACTTCGCGTTTTTCGTCGACTCACTAGAGGGCTCGCGCCGGTCGGCAACACCCGGGACCTGATCCACTCAATCGGGTGCAGATTGTACGTAGCAATCTGCACCCGTCGCGGTAAAACTGAAAAGTGCGACCGGTGTTGCGAGTTGCCGGCATCGACATGGCCCGAGAATCACGTAGCGAAACTTTTGATATTCAGATCTTCGTTCGCCGTCGCCGACAAAATCCGTGGTTCTACCTTCGGCACGCAGCGCTCGGCGAAAAACCGGCGACTTAGCGTATGGCACGGCACGCAGGTCAATGACCGCGCGCTTACGCCTGTCGATGCTCATGCAAAAATTCCAGCAGGCGCTTTTCGTCCCAGATTTCAATGTTCAATTGCGTTGCCTTGTCGAGTTTTGAACCGGCTTCGGCCCCGGCAACGACGAAGCTCGTTTTCTTCGATACGCTGCCGGCGACTTTCGCGCCCATGGCTTCAAGTTTTTCCTTGGCCTGGTCGCGCGTCAGTGACGATAGCGAGCCAGTCAACACTACCGTCTTGCCGTCCAAAGGCATCGCGGTTTGGGCATTGTCATCGACGACGCGCTCAAGGATTCCCTGTATCGATTCGACGCAGCGTGCAAGCAACTCGGCACCGTCGGACGTGGCAAGAAAATCGTGCAGGTTTGCTGCGACGTCTTCGGGAACGCCTGCGGCAATCCAGTTCTCGACCTTCGCGTCGCGCAGCTGCGCAAAAGTTTCGTTCGCGGTCGCGATTTGTTCGGCACGCTTCGGAGTCACGCCGGAAATTTCCATGTTGGCCAGCACGCCTGCCGTAGTCAGCGCAGTCCGCCATTTCGGAATCGGTGGATGCGCATCGGCAATTTCGATGCCGCGCGCGAACAGATCGTCGATTACGTGCTGATTACCGGCCTGCGCGAAAAAATGATCGATCGCATGCGCGACTTCACTGCCGATGTCGGGTACTGCTTTCAGCAATGGCCACGGTACGTGCCGAATCAGTTCAATGTCGCCGAACCATGTGGCCAGGGCCTTGGCCGTGCTTTCGCCCACATGCTGAATGCCCAACGCATACAGAAAGCGCGCAAGGATGGGTTTTCGACTATTCGCAATGGCATCGATCAAATTCTGCGCCCACTTCGTCGCCACTTTTCCGGCCTTGACCGTTTCCGGCGTGGTGCCGTCGCGTTCGTCGGCGCGGCGCTTCATTTCGAGCAGATCGTCCAGCGACAATTTATACAAATCCGCGACCGAGGTGACGTAGCCCAGATCGTTCAGATCCTCGATATAGCGTTCGCCCAGTCCGTCAATATCCATCGCGCGACGTGCGGCGAAGTGGAAGATCGCCTGAACGCGCTGCGCGGCGCAGGTCAATCCACCGGTGCAACGAGCGACAACTTCGCCTTCCTCGCGCACGATGTCCGAATCGCACACGGGACAGTGCGCCGGCATCCGCCACGGCCGCGTATTCGCGGGACGATCATCGAGAACGACCTTGACGACTTCCGGGATCACATCGCCGGCACGGCGCACGATAACGGTATCGCCGATGCGCACATCCAGGCGCGCCACCTGGTCGGCGTTGTGCAGCGTCGCGTTCGTCACGGTGACGCCACCGACGAACACCGGTTTCAAGCGAACCGTCGGCGTCGCCGCACCGGTGCGCCCGATGTTGATATCGATCGCTTCGACGACGGTGACCTGCTCCTGTGCCGGAAACTTGTGCGCGATCGCCCAGCGCGGCGTGCGGCCGACGAAACCCAGTTTGGCTTGCGCGGCCAGATCGTCAACCTTGTAGACGACACCATCGATATCAAATGGCAATGCATCGCGTTGCGCACCGATCTTGTGGAAATACGCAAGACAACCTTCTGCACCGACTGCAGTATCGACCAGACTGCTGACCGGCAATCCCCACTCGCGCAACTTCTGCAAGGTCGCAGAATGAGTGGCAGGCAATTCGACGCCGTCGACGACGCCGACCGCGTAGGCGTAAAAGGCCAACGGACGTTGCGCGGTAATGCGCGAGTCGAGCTGGCGCAGCGAGCCGGCCGCGCCATTGCGCGGATTGACCAGCGGTTTGATCCGGCCATCCGACGCACGCGCGGCTTCGTTGTATTTCTCGAAGGCCGCACGCGGCATGTAGACCTCGCCACGCACTTCGAGCACACTCGGAAAATCGTTCCCGCGCAGGTGCAGCGGGATGCTCTTTATCGTACGCAGATTGGCGCTGACATCTTCGCCGGTCTCGCCATCGCCGCGCGTTGCGCCGCAGACAAATTTGCCGGATTCGTAACGCAGACTGATTGCCAGGCCGTCGAATTTCGGTTCGACCGAAAAGACCGGATTGGATGTTCCCAGACGTTTTTCGATGCCGCGAACGAAGTCGCGCATTTCGTGATCCGGATCGATGCCCGGCTTTGCCTGCGTCTCGCTAAACGCGTTGGCCAGCGACAGCATCGGAATTTCGTGACGTACCTTCGCAAACGCGCCGGATGGCGGCGCGCCGATGCGCTGTGTCGGCGAATCCGGTGTGGCCAGATCCGGGTGCGCGGCTTCCAGCGCTTCGAGCTCGCGCATCAACTTGTCGTACTCGACATCGGCCAGCTCCGGTTCGTCGAGGACGTAATAGCGGTAGTTCGCGTCGTCGATCTGGGCGCGCAATTCGGCCGCGCGATTGCGTGTGCTGTTTACAGCGGTTTTTGTCATTGCATCGCCAAATGTTGCCCGGACGCGACAAGTTTACGTTCTCGAGCGTCTTTCCGACACGGATCGCATTGCGAGCTTGGCTACTTCCTCTGCCACGGTTCATCCGGGGAGAGGGCTGGGGTGAGGGGCCAGCGCATCGAATTACGGAAGCGTTTCGGAAATGCGTAGCGTCTCCCTCTCACCCAACCCTTTCCCGCAAGCCAGCTTGGGGGAGAGGACTTCATCTTTTCTGCCTTCCCCATGAATCGGGAGAGGGGGCTTTGAAGACAGTCGCTCGCGCATCGCATACGATGGACGTACTGAAACTTCGTCAATTCCGCTTGGAGACCATCGTGGCAAAATCGAAATGGGCGGCGTTTCCGCACCCAGCCAAGGCATTCGACTACGCGGGCGACAAGCTGGCCAAGGCCTGGCCGAAGCTGCACGCGGGCGACCAGGAGCCATTCCCCGACGAAAAACATGTCGCACGACTGCTCAAGGCCAATCCGAAACTGGGCAAGGAGGCCGGCGGGATCTCCGCACAGTTGTGCGAGGCCTGGCGTGCCTTTCATCGGGGGGATTTCGAGCAGGCTCATGATGCCGGTATCGGGCTGCAGGCACTTGGCGCGTCGGTGGCGGTCAAGGCCGGCGGCATTCATGCGACCTATCTGCTGAAAAGCGACAAGGACAAGATGGCCCGCTATCAGTCGTTGGCCGAACTCGCCGACCAGGCCATTGCCGCGCTGCCAAATGAAGCGAACAGCCACTATCGCCGCGCGTTTGCGCTGGGTCGCTACAGCCAATGCCTGTCCATCACCCAGGCGCTGGCACAGGGGATCGCCGGAAAAGTGCGTGCGTCGCTGGACACGGCGCTCAAGCTCGCGCCGAAACATGCCGAAGCACATACGGCGCTCGGCCTTTATCACGCCGAAATCGTCGGCAAGGTCGGTGGAATGCTGGCCAGGCTTACCTACGGCGCCAGTGCGGCCGAAGCCGACAAACACTTGCAACAGGCATTGAAGCTGACCCCGGATTCGCCGATCGCCTGGATTGAATATGCCAACGCCTTGCTGTTGCTTCATGGCAGCAAGCGCGAAGACGATGCTGCCGCCGCATTCGACAAGGCCGCACGCTGCAAGCCGCGCGACGCCATGGAAGCGCTCGATGCACGGTGGGCGAAAGATCAGATCGAGTGACGCTGACGCAAGCCGCAAACAATCTCGCGACTAGGCGCTGCCGCGACGCTTGCCGATTGCGAATGCATCATCGGCCCTCTCGCTGCGGCACGGCTTTTTTACTCCGCCGGATCGGGCTCGACGCCACGCCAGCCCCCGCGCCGGGAAATTTGCCAGGCCATTGCGGCCATGAGCACGGCACGCACGACGGTGAAGGCCAGAAACGCCAACCACAATCCGTGGTTGCCGAGATTGCGCAGACACCAGGCCATCAGCGCGAAGACCAGCGACGACGCGAGCATCGCGTCACGCATTTCGCGTGCGCGCGCGGCCCCGATGAACAGGCCGTCGAGAAGATAAGCCCAGACCGCCAGGACCGGCAGGACGGCCAGATACGGCAGGTATATGTAAGCGGTTTGGCGCACCGTTTCGATACTGCTTTGCACATTCACGAAGGCGCGACCGCCAAACGCGAACAACACGGCGAACAAGATGCTGCCGATCAGCGACCAGCCGCCGGCGACGACCAGCGCGCGCCGCAGTTCGCCGGGGTTGCGCGCACCGAGCGCGTATCCGGCCAACGCCTCGACCGCGTTGGCCAGACCGTCCAGACCGTATGCGCTGAGCAGCAATCCGTTGAGCAACAGCGTGTTGGCGGCGACCACGGTATCGCCCAGGCGCGCACCAAGCACGGTGACGCTGAAGAACACGCCCTGCAGCGCCAGCGAACGAACAAGGATATCGCGATTGACTCCAAGCAAGCCGCGCCAGGACGACCAGCGCCGCAATTGATGCGGATGCAAGCGACCTGGCCTGCTCCGCAATTGCGCGGCGATGCACGCCAGGCCACTGGCGAAACCGATCCACTCGCCGCACACGGACGCCAGCGCGATACCCGGAACTCCCCAACCGAAACCGAGCACGAACAGCAGATTCAACCCGATGTTGACCAGATTGGTGACAATCAGAATGCGCATCGGAACACGCGCATTCTGCGCGCCGAGAAACCACCCCATCAGCGCATAGTTGCCCAACGCCGCAGGTAACCCCAGGCCGCGGACATGCAAATAGCCGCGCGCCAGATCATTCAACTCGGCTGTGGGACGCATCAGTTCCATGACCGGACCGAGCAGCGGCAACGCGAGCGCAATGCTGGTGGCAGCCAGCGTCATTGCCAGGACCAGGGCCTGTACGAGGATGCCGCGCATGCGATCGCCATCGTTGCGCCCGGCAGCTTGTGCCGTGAAGCCGACGGTGCCCATGCGCAGAAACGCGAAGGCCCATACCGGCACCTGATAGACGATGCTGCCGATCGCCACGGCGGCCAATTGATTGGCGTGGGCCAGGTGACCGGCAACGGTGGCATCGGTCAGCGCGACCAATGGCACAGTGAGGTTGGATGCGATCATCGGCAGCGCCAACGACCACACTTTCGCGTGCGTGGGGCGATGTCGCCAGTCATCGATGATCGTGCGCATGGAACTCCTGCCTGTTTGATGCGGATTGTCACATGCTGCGAACGTGAGCTGCCGTCAAAATTTGCGCTCGCACAGCCGATTCCCTACCCTGACGGGTTCGGGCCGGGCACGGATCCGGCGAAATCCACGCAATTCCGAGGTTTTTCATGCAGATTGCCGCACAAAAAGTTGCTTCTTTTCACTACACCCTTACCAATTCCGATGGCAAAGTCATCGACAGCTCGCGTGAACGCGGACCGCTGAGCTACCTGCAAGGCGCTGGCAATATCGTGCCGGGACTCGAGAAAGCCATGGACGGGCACAGCAATGGCGACAAGTTCCAGGTCGAGGTCGTGCCGGAACAAGGCTATGGCCAGCATCATCCGCAATTGGTTCAGAAAGTACCGAAGAGCGCGTTTGCGAACGTTGGCGAACCCAAACCGGGCATGCAGTTCCAGACCAGCGGCCCGAAGGGACCTATGCTGGTCACCGTGACTGCGGTCGATGGCGACCAGGTCACGATCGACGGCAACCATCCGCTGGCTGGCCAGATTTTGCATTTCGATATCGAAGTGACGGATGTACGCGATGCCAACGAAGACGAACTCAACAACGGCAAGGTTCAGGCCGCTGCCAACGACGCGTGATTCGAACGGCGCTGCGATCCGGCGCAGTCGGACCGGGTTGCCGTACCGCTGCGCGATCGCTGCCGTGCGAATAATCGTCGGCTCACCTTGATGCGCTACGACGCCGACATTCTGATCGTTGGCGGTGGCATCAACGGTGCCGGTATCGCACGCGATGCCGCAGGACGCGGCCTGTCGGTCGTGCTGTGCGAACAGCACGATCTGGCGGCGCACACGTCAAGCGCCAGCACCAAACTGATCCACGGCGGCCTGCGCTATCTGGAGCAGTACGAGTTCCGCCTCGTCGCAAAGGCGCTGGCCGAACGCAGCGTACTGTTGCGTCTGGCGCCGCACATCATCTGGCCGCTGCACTTCGTGCTGCCACATGAGTCGCATCTGCGCCCGGTGTGGATGATCCGCCTGGGTTTGTTGTTGTACGACAAACTCGGTTCGTCGCATCGCACACTGGCCGATTCGCGCTCGCTGGATCTGACGACGCACGAGGCCGGCGCGGCATTGCGCCAAGGCTTCGCGCATGGCTTCATGTACTCCGATGCATGGGTGCAGGACGCGCGCCTTGTCGTAATCAACGCGATGGATGCAGCACGGCGCGGTGCAGACATACGCGTGCGCACGCGTTGCGTCTCGGCGCGTCGCGAACGCGATCATTGGTTGATCGAACTGGTCGATGCGCAAGGCCGGCACTCAACACTGCGAACGCGTGCACTGGTAAACGCAACCGGTCCGTGGGCCGCGAGCTTTCTCGACGACGTTGCCGGCATCCGCGATCACCCCAAATTGAGACTGGTCAAGGGCAGTCATATCGTCGTGCCGGCGCTGTTCAAGCACGACTACGCCTATATTTTTCAACAGCCGGATCGGCGCATCGTCTTCGCCATTCCCTTTGAAAGTGCGTACACGTTGATCGGCACCACCGATGTCGACTACTCGGCCGATCCCGCCGATGTGCACATCGCTGCCGACGAAATCGACTATTTGTGCACGGCCGCGAACCGCTATTTCCGCCGCGAGACGAGTCCTGCCGACGTGGTCTGGAACTACAGCGGCGTGCGCCCGCTGGTCGACGACGGGAACGGCGATGCCAGCGCGGTCAGCCGCGACTACAGGATCGAACTCGACGACACCAACGCGGCAGCGTTGTTGAACGTTTTCGGCGGCAAGATCACCACGCATCGACGCCTGAGCGAGGAAGCCGTGGACAAGCTCGCCAATGCATTGAAGCTGGATCTTCCCGCATGGACACAAAACGGCGATCCATTGCCGGGCGGCGACTTTGCCGATGCCGAACGCCTGATCGCATCATGGGCTGAGCGCTGGCCATGGCTGCCGGTTGCGCTGGCGCATCGCTGGTTGCGGCATTTCGGTACGTGCACCGAACGTCTGCTCGACGGCGTGCAGAAACTCGACGATCTCGGCGAACATTTCGGTGCGGGTTTGTATCGCGTCGAAGTGGATTATCTGATCGACCACGAATGGGCCCGATGCGCCGAAGACATTGTCTGGCGTCGGACCAAACTGGGCCTGCGCATGACGTCCGATGCGCTGCAACGACTCGACGCCTACGTCGCGGCGCGACTCCGGAGTTTTGGTATCGCGGCGGCATGAGGGTCGCTCAGGTTTCCTGATCGCGCACGCGCAGCAACGAATCATTCAGCACAAAGGCAACCAAGGACACAAAGTTCAAACACGCGAAAGACAATCGTGTCGAAGCATCGATTGAATTGCACCGGTCCCGCGGGCGGCAGACCATATCTGCCTGCCCTTCGCCCGCCGGCGAGAGAGGTGACCAAATCGAGCGCCCCCAGGCTGCCATATTTGCCGCTACTTTGTGTCCTTCGTGTGCTTCGTGGTAAACCTCGCCGAGCTTCTTCCGGATCGAACCATGACTCAGAAAAAGTACGTCATCGCCATCGATCAGGGCACCACCAGCTCACGCGCGATGGTGTTCGACCGCCAGGGCGATGTCGTGGGATCGGCGCAACGCGAATTCGAGCAGATTTTCCCGCGTCCGGGCTGGGTCGAACACAAGCCGCGCGAGATTCTCACCAGCGTGCTGGTGACGCTGACCGAAGCCATGCACAACGCACGCGTCGACGCTTCCGACGTGGCCGGCATCGGCATCACCAACCAGCGCGAGACCACCGTGGTATGGGACCGCAAAACCGGCGAGCCGGTGTACAACGCCATCGTCTGGCAGTCGCGGCATTCCGCACAGGTTTGCTCAGACCTGCGCGACGAGCGTGTCGAGGCACATGGTGCGCGAGCATACCGGCCTGCTGCTCGACGCGTATTTTTCCGGCACCAAACTGAAATGGATCTTCGACAACGTTGACGGCGTGCACGATCGCGCACGCCGTGGCGAGCTGCTGTTCGGCACCATCGACACCTGGCTGATCTGGAACCTGACCGGCGGCACGCGTGCACGTCACCGATATCACCAACGCATCGCGCACCCTGCTCTACAATATCCATCGCAGATGCTGGGACGACGACTTGTTGAAGATGTTCGACGTACCCGCATCCATGCTGCCCGAAGTGCGTACGTCCAGCGAAGTCTACGGGCATGTCGAACCCCGGCATTTTTTCGGTCACGATGTTCCCATGTGCGGCATCGCCGGCGACCAGCAGGCGGCGCTGTTCGGTCAGGCCTGCTTCGAACCGGGCATGGCGAAGAACACCTATGGCACCGGTTGTTTCATGCTGATGCACACCGGCGACAAGCCCATGGCATCGAGCCACGGGTTGTTGACGACACCAGCCTGGGATATCGGCGGAAACGTCGAATACGCATTGGAAGGCAGCATCTTCGTTGCCGGCTCCGTGGTGCAGTGGTTGCGCGACGGCCTGCGCATGCTCGACACGGCAAGCGACTCGCAAACCCATGCCGAACGCCTCGACGACAATGACGGCGTGTACCTCGTACCGGCATTCACCGGCTTGGGCGCACCCTATTGGGACAGCGACGTGCGCGGTGCGATGTTCGGCCTGTCGCGCGGCACCAGCAAGGAACACGTCGTGCGTGCGGCACTGGAATCCATGGCCTATCAGACCCGCGACGTGCTGGATGCAATGCAGGCCGATTCAGGTATCAAACTTGCCGAACTACGCGCCGACGGCGGCGCCATTGCCAATGACTTCCTCGCCCAATTCCAGTCCGATATCCTCGACGTTGCCTTGTTGCGGCCGAAGATTCGCGAAACCACGGCGCTCGGCGCGGCGTATCTGGCCGGGTTGGCCTGCGGCCTTTGGGAAAACCGCGCGCAGATCGCAAAACTCTGGGCGGTCGAGCGCCGTTTCGAGCCACGCATGAATGCAGATGAGCGTGAACGACTTTACGCCGGTTGGCAGCGTGCCGTCGCGGCTACGCGGGAATTCCGGGCGCAGACATAAACCGATTCACCGTCACTTGCATTGTTGATTGGGCCGGCAACACGTAGCGATTCGATGCGATCCTGCTGGCGGAAAATGGCTATCCGGAATTCACTTTGGAATCGGGATACCGCCATCAGCAACATACCTTCCGCGATCGTGCTGGATTCTCAGGGATGCATGGATTGCTTCGCGACCCTGAGCCGACCGTCCTTAACGGCAGCAATCGGGTATTCGATCTCGCCGGCATCTCGCCCCGCCTCTCGCAACATTGCGCTTGCGTGTGGGAAGATGATGCATGCGTGCGCTAGCCGATTCATCCCACCTGCGACCCGCAGTTGCGCTTCCAACCCAAGACCGAATCGACAGCATCGATGCGCTTCGCGGTTGCGCCCTCTTTGGCGTTCTTGTCGTGAATCTTGTCACGGAATTTCGAGTATCCGTATTTCAGCAGTTCCTTCCGAGCGAAACACCCCCGATGAGCGTGAACGGATTTGTCGAACTATTCGTCTCGTTCGCTCTCGAGTTTAAGGCGTTCGTACTGTTCTCCATCTTGTTTGGGGTCGGCCTTGCAATACAAATGGAACGTCTCTCACGCGGCAGCCGGCCTTACTACCTGTTGACACGAAGGCTCATTGCCTTGCTGGGCTTCGGACTTCTGCACCTGGTATTCATCTGGAACGGCGACATCCTGACTGAATACGCGCTGGCCGGACTGATCGCGCTGCCGCTGCTCGGCGCACCTCGCTGGTCACTCGCTGCGGCGTCGGTTGCTCTGTTCACTCTGTTCGCCGTACTCCCGGAATTGCCCCCACTGGTTTCGTGGCCAAATGCAACGACTCTCGCCGACCATATCGCGATGGCAGATCATGTCTATTCGACCGGTACGCACCTTGATGTCTGGAGGTTCAACGTCGCAGAGTTGGCGCTGATTTTTCCGCTACTCGTACAGGTATTCCCAAGAACCCTGGCGTTGATCTTCCTTGGCGCCTTCATTTGGCGATCCGGACTGCTTCATGAACCCGCAGCGCACCGACAACTGTTCCTACGCGCCGCGCCGCCAGCGGTGATTGCCGGAGTTATCCTGACCTTCCGATCCACTGCGCAAGCACTCGCGGGTTGGGGGCTAGTTGGGCGGCTGCTTGAAGCTCTCGCGCCTGTGTTGCTCGCGCTCGGCTGTGCAGCATTCGTGATGTGGTTTGCGCAACGTTCCAACTCCAAGCGTTGGCTCGCGCCCTTTTCTGCAGTGGGTCGAATGGCATTCACGAATTACATCCTGCAGTCCGTGATTTTCGGGTTCGTCTTTTTCGGCTACGGACTGGGCTTGTTTGGCAAGATGGGCGCGGCGCCGACTCTTGTTTTGGGCATCGTCGTGTACGCGCTCCAAGCCGCATTGAGTATCGCGTGGTTGCGTCGATTCCAATTCGGGCCAATCGAGTGGCTGTGGCGCGCACTGATGTATGGACGAATGCCGCCGATGCGGTTGAGACCTAGTGCGACGTAGCTCTGCAAAAGAAGAGGTGCACCTTCCAAGCGACGGCAGACTTCCCTTTGCCGGCGGATGCCGGCCCCTGTGGAATGAGTGGCGGAAAATTCACGGGAATGCGCGAGCCGTGGCAAGTGTGGAGCCGTCACGGATCGGGTGCGACGATGGCCCGGGCGAACCAACGGCAGTCTTGCGGAAGGGAATCCGGAGAGTGCAGAGGTCGCAGTTGGCCGAAAACGGAAACTCACGGTCCGAACCAACCCCACATTGGAATCCGGATTTCGAATGCGGTTGTGCGTTCGGTTTGAATTCGAAAACCCACACGGAAATTCGAATACAAAAAATAGTTTACTGCGTTGACTTGATATTACTTTCCGGCCCAACCAATTGGCGACGCGCGATTCGTAGACAGAGTTCGCTGCCGCATCACCGTCGATTGCGTGCAAATCGCGTCAGCGTCGCCTCGGCATCGGCGGCGACAATTTCGGCATCCCAATCTTCCATCAGTGTAATCAGCGTAAGCTTTTCCACTTCGCGCGCGAAGCGCTGCACGATGGCATCGGGATCGGCCACGCGCTGGCCGTCGGCGATCAAACCGAAATGCACATTGCCGTTGTAGCTGAGGATCGACAGGCCCATGCCGATCGAACCGTTCTGCGGAACCCAGAACATCATCTCGCGAACTTCGTGCCCGGCCAGATACAATGGCATCTGCGGCCCCGGCACGTTGGTCGCCACTGTGGTCGCCTTGCGGCTGAACAATTCCAGTGCCATTCGCTGCAGCGCGGCCGGTGCCATACCAACGGCGGCGAGCAGGCCGAATGTCAACGCTGCCTGTTTCGACTGCTTGAGTTCGCGCATCGACTCGGCCACGCGTTCGAGACGGCGCAATGGATTGGCTTCGCCGATCGGCAGATCAAGAAACACCAAGCCGAAATGATTACCCAGTTTCACCGCGTGTTCGTGTGGCCGCAGGTTGACCGGCACGGTTGCGCGAATGGTCGTACCATCCACGCTTTCGCCGATCGCCGCCAGGTAACTGCGCAACGCGCCAGCAGCACAGGCCAGCAGCACATCGTTGACCGTGCAGCGCAGAATCTTGCTGATCGCCTTGACCTCGGGCAACGGCAACGGTCGCGCCCACGCACAACGCTTGTGCGCACTGAGCGGCCCCTTGAATGACGTAGGTGGATCGTCGGCAAGGCTAAGTGCAACAACCAGTTCACGCGCGATTTCGCCGCCCTCCCTGGCATACGAAGCAGCCAACCCGGGCTCGCGCACGATCTGCAGGCCCTTGTCCAGGACCTTGGCACCGAGCGTTGCCACTTTGGCCATGCCGGCGCGCGCCGGATCGAGCAGGCGCTGGAACACGCCGCCGGGTTCGTGCGGCAGCCAGACATCCGCGAGCTTTGCGCGCTTGCTCGGCTCGGGTGCCGCATCGGTTAGTGACAACATTACCTGCACCAGCGCCAGCCCGTCCGCGTAACAGTGATGAATGCGAACGACCACGACGCTGCCGCCCTCGTATTTGTTGAGCAAACTGAATTGCCAGCGCGGGTGTGCACTATCCAGCGGTGTGGAAGCCAGATCGCTGACGACTTTTTCCAGCGCGACCTTGTCGGCTCCAGGCGGAAGACTGATCTTGCGCAAATGGCGGTCCATGCTGAACGCATCGTCGTTCACCCAGTAAGCCGCGCTACCGGTATCCACGGCTTTCTGGCGAAAGCGACGGAATGCGAGAAATCGCTGCGTCAGCACTCGCTTGAGTCGGGCGTACGAAACTCGACGCGAAAAAATCATCACGCCCGTGATCATCATCAGATTCGTCGGGCATTCCATGCGCAACCAGGCCGTGTCGACCTTGGACATCGGCTCGCGGGCTTCGCGACGTGGACTGGCCTTGCGCGATTCGGACTTGGTTCGCATGGGTACAGGATCGGGCGAAGTGGGGGAAAACGCAATGATGGGGAGGAGCCCGGGATTGGGAATTCGGGATTCGTAGAATCGAACGCCCGTCATGCCGGGGCCGCGAAGCGGAACCCGGACCCGACCGGACCGGACCGGCAGGATGCCGCAACGAACATTCGCGCGGCGAATCATCCGAATGACAAGCTGCACGAGCGGCACGTAATTCCGTTCCTGCTTTTGGTTCAACGTGCAAAAAGGAAAAGGAAGGAGCACAACTCCAGCCAACGCAGAAATGACCATCCTGTTTATGGCGCGACAATTCATTCTCGCGGGTCCGCGCCTCATACCCGTGTAAACTGGAGCCTGCTTCCTACGCTCTTCAATCCACCGGGATAATCCGCAATGGCCCACGGCGGAGCGGTTCTGCTCAGTCTGTTCATCGTCTTCGTTGCCGCGCAAATCGGCGCGGAAATCGCGCAGCGACTGAAACTGCCCGGCGTCGTCGGCGAAATTGCTGCCGGTTGCGTGGTCGGGCCGTCGTTGCTCGGTTGGGTGCAGCCGGCCGAAGCGCTGGATGTGCTCGCCGAAATCGGCGTTGTGCTGTTGCTGTTTTCGGTCGGTCTGGAAACACGCCTCGGCGAGATGAAACGCGTCGGTCGCAGCGCGCTGCAGGTCGGCGTGCTCGGCATCATCTTCCCGTTCGCGCTCGGCGCGCTGTGGGCGCACGGCAGCGGCTTCGACTGGATCAAATCATTGTTCGTCGCGGCAGCGTTTGTCGCCACATCGGCCGGCATCACGGCTCGCGTATTGCAGGAACTCGGTGCGCTGCGCCGCGAGGAAAGTCGCGTCATTCTCGGCGCTGCAGTCATTGACGACATCCTAGCCATGTTGCTGCTGGGTGTGGTCACTGCGCTGCAATCCGGTGGCGAATTGCGCCTGAGTCATCTCGTTGTGGTGCTGGCCGAGGCCGTAGGTTTCGTGCTGGTGATCGGCCTGGTCGGCCCACATGTGATGCGGCGTTCGTCACGCTGGCTGGAAGCGCCGATCAATCCGCATTCGCCGTTCACGCTGGTGCTTGCGCTGTGTCTGGGGCTGGCATTTCTTTCCACGCAATTCAGTCTGGCGGCGATCATCGGCGCGTTTCTCGCCGGCATGATCGCGTCAGAGACGCCACAGCGCGAAACCCTGGAACACCAGACCCAACCGCTGCTGGCCTTGATGGCGCCGTTCTTTTTCGTCATGACCGGCAGCAAGGTGGAGCTTGCGCAACTGGCCAGCGTCGACACGCTGCTGACGTTGGCGTTGATTACCGCAATCGCGGTGGTGTCCAAGCTCGCCGGCGGTTTTCTGGGCGCATTGTCGCTGGGTCGACGCAGCGCGACGATCGTCGGCGTCGGCATGATTCCTCGTGGCGAAGTTGGCGTCGTGGTAGCCAGTCTGGGCCTCGGCGCAGGCGTTTTTTCCGCGCGTCTGTACGCCTTGATTGTTGCCATGTCCCTGCTTACTGCGATGATCACACCACCGATACTGGCACTGTTGTTACGCCGTCATCCGCCGCCGCTGACGAACGAGTAGCGATATTCGCCGACCTTCAGGCGATGTTATCGACAATCCGATCCGAACGCCGCTCACGCTTGATCGCCACCAGCATGGCCGCCACGCCGATCAAGCCGAGCAGAATCCCAATCGCATTGACCAATACCCGCGCGTAGCCCAGACGCGCGACGTCAAAGAACGGGTACGGATAAAAGCCGGTCACCGCGCCACGCGACAAGGCATAGACAAAATACACAATGGGATAAATTGTCGCGGACGTGATGTCACGCCAGACCACACTGCCTTGCTCGACACGCAGCCACCAATACACAAGGAACGCGGCCGGAATCACGTCATGCAGCAGCACCTCGGCAACCAGTTGCACGCCCTGCGGATTCCAGATGTTGCGCAACAACAGATTGTAGGCGATGCACACCAGGGCGATATTTGCTGCGACAGCCGTGATCACGACGGGGCGATCAAACCAGCGGCCGATCGAAGATTGCGGCGAAACCAGCGGGGTCGTCAGCGTCACCGCCAAAAACAGATTGGTCAGAACGGTGAAAAAAGCGAAGTACATCCAGACTGCGCCAAGCAGTCCTCTCCCGCGTGCAACCGACCATTGCGTCGTGGAATAAAACTGCAAGCCCAACGCAATCCAGGCCAAAACGACAAGCACCGTCGCAATGTTGCGTTTCATCGGTTTTCCTGATTCTTCGACGTCGAAAAGTCTACTCGATCAAGGTAAAAAGTAACTTGACCCTCTCCCCAAGCTCGTTTGGGGGAGAGGGAGCTTGATAATTCCAACTCACGTCGACGCGCCGCGCATTTGCTGATAAGCCAGCAACGCCGCTTCGCGCGATTCGCGCAGGTCCACCATCGGTGGCGGATATCCGAATCGACGCAGCAGGTCGGGCTGCTTCCACGGTTGATGGATCAACGGCGCGCGGACATCGGCCAGTTCCGCAACCCAGCGTCTGACGTAATCACCTTGCGGATCGAATCGTTCGCCCTGGGTCACCGGGTTGAAAATGCGAAAATACGGTGCGGCATCGGCGCCGCAACCGGCAGTCCACTGCCAGCCCTGGGTGTTGTTGGCCAGATCGGCGTCGACCAGCGTGTCCCAGAACCAGCGCGCGCCGTGCAGCCAGTGCTGGCGCAGGTTCTTGGTCAGAAAACTGCCCACGATCATGCGCACGCGGTTGTGCATCCAGCCGGTTTCCCATAATTGACGCATGCCGGCATCGACAATCGGCACGCCCGTCTGACCGCGTTGCCAGCGCGCCAGCACATCGGCATCGTCATGCGCCCACGCGAACGCGTCGAATTGCGCATTCAGGTTCTGCTGTGCAATCGCCGGAAAGTGAAACAGCAGATGATGCGAAAACTCACGCCAGCCCAGTTCACGCAGGAACGCCTCGGCCCCGACATCACCATGCGACGAGCTTGCATCTCTTGCATTTTCCTCGAGCGCCCAAAAGACCTGTTGCGGACTGATTTCGCCGAAGTGCAGGTGCGCCGACAGTCGCGATGTCCATTCCCGATCCGGTCGATCACGACCATCCGGATATTCATTGACGGCATCGACAAGAAAGTCTTTCAGCAAAGCGCGTGCGCCGACTTCACCTGGCTTCCAATAACGGGCGAATGCCGCATCCCAGCCAATCCGCGGCAGAAGATTCATGGCATCCAGACCGGTACGATCAGAAAGCGCGGGCGACGAAATGCGCGATGGCCTCGGCAGCGGTGGGCTCGGTTGCAGCTGCGCGCGCAGTTTGCGCCAGTACGGGGTGAACACCTTGTACGGACCACCCTGTCCGGTCGCGATCTGCCAGGGTTCGATCAGCAAATTCGCCTTGAAGCTGATCGCATCCACGCCCGCTTCGCGCAGCGTCCGCTTGATGTGCGCATCGCGTTCAACCAGAGCGGGTTCATACAGCCGGTTCCAGTAAACGGCTGTGGCGCACGTTTCGCGCAGTAGTGTATCGAGTGCCAACTGGCTCGGGCTGCAGCGAATATGCAAAGCCGCGCCACGCATGCGCAAATCGGCGTCGAGTGCAGCCAATGAATGATGCAGCCACCAGCGGCTGGCCGCTCCGGGCTGCCACGGCGCTTCCTCGTCGGGCGCGTGGATATAGGCGCACACGACCTGGTCGTATGCTCGCAACGCGGCATCCAGTGCGGGATTGTCCCCAAGCCGCAGATCGCGACGGAACCAGACGATGGCGCAATTCATACCGCTGATTTAGCCGTGAGTCGCGTCGAGACCGCGTGAATCGGCGCGAAGGTCAGCTTCGCCTACAACATGCCGAATCGGCTTATCACTCGCGTTTTAACCACCTGCGCCAGCAACATGTAGGCGCCAAGAATCGGAACGAGGAAAATCCAGTACAAGCCCGGCAATCCGGTGAATCCGAACCAGTTCGCAGCAGGAGAAAACGGCAGCGCGACGCCAATCAGGCAGATCACCACGCTGGTCACCATCAACGCCAGACTCGCGCGGCTTTCGACGAACGGAATCCGGCCGGTACGGATGATGTGTACGATCAGCGTTTGCGACAGCAGCGATTCAACGAACCAGCCCGTCTGGAACAGCGATGCGTGCGCCGCGCCATTCGCGCCGAGCAGGAACCACATCAGCGCGAACAGGAGGTAGTCGAAGAGCGAACTGATCGGCCCGATGCACAGCATGAAGCGTGTGATCGCGCGCAGATCCCACTGTCGCGGTTTGGCCAGATACTCCGGGATCGACCTCGTCGGACGCGACTGCCGTCTGCGAAAAATCGTAAAGCAGATTATTCAACAGCACCTGCACCGGCAGCATCGGCAGGAACGGCAGCAAGGCGCTCGCACCGATCATGCTGAACATATTGCCGAAGTTGGAACTGGCGGTCATCTTGATGTACTTGAGGATGTTGCCGAACACCTTGCGGCCTTCGATCACGCCCTCCTCGAGCACCAGCAGGCTTTTTTCGAGCAGGATGATGTCCGCGGATTCCTTGGCGATATCGACCGCGGTATCGACCGAGATGCCGACATCCGCGGCTCGCAATGCCGGTCCATCGTTGATGCCGTCGCCAAGAAAACCGACCACATGACGGTCGCGATGCAGGGCCTGAATCACGCGCACCTTCTGCTGCGGATTCAGGCGTGCGAAAACCTGCGTGGTGCGCGCGGCAACGGTCAGCTCGTCGTCGCTCATCGCCTCGACCTGTTTGCCGAGCAGATAGTTGTCGACCTGGATGCCGACCTGACGGCAGACGTTGCGCGTGACGATATCGTTGTCGCCGGTCAGAATCTTGACCGCCACGCCGTTGGCGTCGAGCGCCTCGATCGCATCGGCGGCACTGTCCTTGGGCGGATCGAGAAACGCGATGAAGCCCATCAGGGTCAGGTCCTTCTCGTCCTCGCGCGAGTAGCTCGACTTGACCTCGATCTCGCGCATGCCAAGGGCCAGCGCACGAAAGCCGTCGTCGTTCATGTCGCGTGCGACCTTGCGCACTTCGGCGAACTTTTCCGCAGTCATACCCTGCGTCTCATCGCCCAGTGCCAGATGCGTGCACACGCCAACCGTCTCGGCCACCGCACCCTTGGAGATGAGGTAGTGCCGGCCGGACTCGTCGCGCACGATCACCGACATGCGTCGGCGCGAAAAATCGAACGGCACCTCATCGACCAGCGTATAGGCCGATTTCAGACGCGCGGCCGTATCGGCTTCGGTGCGTTCGAGCACGGCCACATCGAGCAGGTTGCGCAAACCGGTCTGGTGGTAGCTGTTGAGCCAGGCAAATTCGAGGACGCGATCGTCCTCGTCGCCGTTGATATCGGTATGCAGTTCGAGGATGACCTTGTCCTGGGTCAGCGTGCCGGTCTTGTCTGTGCACAACACGTCAATCGCGCCGAAGTTCTGGATCGCGCTCAGGCGCTTGACGATGACATCCTTGCGCGCCATTTTCAGCGCGCCCTTGGCCAGATTGATGGCCACGATCATCGGCAGCATTTCCGGCGTCAATCCGACGGCGACGGCGACCGCGAACATGAACGCCTCGAACCAGTTGTGCTTGGTCAGGCCGTTGATCAGGAACACGACCGGCACCATCACCGCCATGAACCGCAGCATCAGCCATGCAAAGCGCGACACCCCCTTGTCGAAACTGGTCTGGGCGCGGCGACCGACCAGTGAACCGGCGAGCGCGCCGAAATAACTGCTGGCACCGGTCGCCGCCACTACGGCGGTAGCGCTGCCACTGACTACGTTCGAACCCATGAAACACAGGCTGCGCGCTTCCAGCGCACTAGCCGCCTCGGAATCGGCCGCGGAGAATTTCTCCACCGGCATCGACTCGCCGGTCAGGGCGGCCTGATTGATGAACAGATCCTTGGCGGCGAGCAGGCGCAGATCCGCTGGCACCATGTCGCCGGCGGACAGGAACACGATATCGCCGGGCACCAGCGCATCGATCGGCAACTCGAATTTCTTGTTGACGCGGCGCATTGGGACGTCTTCGTCTGCATCCTCGTCGGTTTCGTCCACATCACGGCGCACCGTCGCGGTGTTGCTGACCATTTGCCGCAACTTTTCCACCGCACGACTGGTGCGCGCTTCCTGGAAATGCGCGACGAACACGGCCATGACCACCATCGCAATCATGATGATCGCGCCGATGCGATCGCTGGCCGCCGATCCGCTGAGCCAGGTAATCGTCGCCAGAACGGTCAACAGGATGTTGATCGGATTGGTCACGAAGCGCTCGAGGATGTGCAACAGGACGGGCTTTTTCTTTTCCTGCGCGACCACGTTCGGGCCGTATTCTTCCAGCCGCTCGACGACCTGATCCGGATTCAATCCATTCGCGCGGGTTTGCAGGCGCACAAGCGCATCGGCGCCATCGGATCGCGCCAACGCAAGCAATTGCGCCGCGGCACGAGCCGACGCTTCGCTTTTGGCGCGCTCGCGCGCACCCTGCGGGATCAGCATCGAGAATATCGACAAATCGAACATCGGCTACACCGGCAATGTTGCAGCAGCCTGGCGAGCGAAAGTTACAGGTTCAAGACGCGGGGTTCGCCTGTGTGGCGAAGGGCCGGCGCATTTTCCGCCTGCGCGGAAATGCACCGTAAAACGGGCTTCCGCGGATTACGCTGACTGAGCTGCAGTTGAGTTTCTACTGCAAGGGTCCACGGAGGACGGCCTCGTTTCGGAAGGAGCGCGCAAGGTAGTCGGCGAACACCGAATTGTCAATCCGCCATGCGGGCCTTTTCGCCTGATGACAGATCGCTTCATGGCGTTGACGGCGACGATATTGTTCGCGCATTCGGGCCGCTTGTATCATTTACATTGATATCTTTTTGATATATATTTGCGTCGCAATCATCCTTGGAGCATCCCATGAACGAGCGTCGCTATTCCGCCCCTTCGGGCATTCCTGCGCTGATCGGCCTGATCGTGTTGCTGATCGCCGACATCGCCGCGCTGATCTATTGCATCCAGCATCAGATCGGGTGGGCCATCGTCGTTTCGATACTGGTCGGCATCTGCGTGCTGGTGTCGCTTGGCGGCTTTTTCACCGTGGCGCCAAACGAAGGCAAAGTACTGCAATTCTTCGGCCGCTATGTTGGCACGGTGCGCGATCCCGGCCCGCGCTGGACCAATCCGTTCTACAGCAAGCGCGGTGTCAGTCTGCGCGTGCGCAATTTCGAGTCGAGCAAGCTCAAGGTCAACGACAGCGACGGCAATCCGATCGAAATCGCAGCCGTGGTGGTGTGGCAGGTCGTGGATACGGCCGAAGCCCTGTTTCAGGTCAACGATTACGAGGATTTCGTGCACATCCAGAGCGAATCGGCACTGCGTCAGATGGCGCAGAGCTATCCCTATGATTCGCACGACAGTGGCGGCATTTCCCTGCGCAGCCATGGCAACGAGATCACCGATCATCTGCAGAAGGAAATCCAGGATCGTCTGGCCAGCGCAGGCGTCAAGGTGATCGAATCGCGCATCAGCCATCTGGCCTTTGCGCCGGAGATCGCCCAGGCAATGCTGCAACGCCAGCAGGCCAGCGCGATCATTGCCGCGCGCACACGCATCGTCGAAGGCGCCGTCACCATGGTCGAAATGGCGCTGGACCAACTGCAATCGCGCGGTGTCGTGAATCTGGACGAGGAACGCAAGGCGGCGATGGTCAGCAATCTGCTGGTGGTTCTGTGCGGAGAGCGCGGCACCCAGCCGATCGTGAACACGGGCAGTCTGTATACGTGATCGTCACGATTCCAGACACTGCGCCCCGATCGTGAGCACGGACAAGAAAGCCTACCCGTTGCGAATCAGCGTCGACATACTCGACGCCGTGCAGCGCTGGGCCGACGACGACTTGCGCAGCGTCAACGCCCAGATCGAGTATCTGCTGCGCGACGCGTTGCGCAAGGCGGGTCGCTGGAAGGCCGATGACACACGCACCCAAACCGCATCGAAGGTGAAGAAATGATCGGGCTCAGATCGCGTCTTGCACGCAACCCGACGACAGCAGATGCAGTCGTTGATTTCAATCGTACGATTCGCATCGAGCCGGATCGTGCACACCTGGCGCGCCTGCTGTTCATGGGTTTGCTCGCTGCGCTTCTGCTGCTCGCCGGTGCAGTCTGGGGCATTGCGTACCCTGGCCGCGCGACGCCATGGAATATCGAATGGCGGACATTGACCGGCGCTTCGCACAAAACGGCGCAAGCGGATGTGGACGTGTTTCGGCTCAAGTCGATTCAGCGGCATTCGCTGGTGACTTCGCCATGGGTTCCAATAGAACTCGGCATTGCGGCATTGCTGGCAACTTTCGGCATGCTGCGCATTGTGTATCGCTTGCAGGACAGCGATCCCGTACTCATCATTTCTCCGCGAGGTGTAAGCTTCAAGCCCAATCTTTTCGGCGAGGTTGCGAATATTCCGTGGGTCGCGATTCGCGCCATCAAGATGCGCAAAATCAAGCATCAGCGGCGACTCACTTTCCAGGTCGATGATTCGAATCGCTACGTGCCGCGCAGCGGAATCGCGCTGTACTGGCCACGACCGAATGGTGCAAACGCGAATACCCGTGCAATCGCACTGAACATCCCCACCTCGCGTCGCGCGTCGGCAACGATTGAATCGACGCTCAGGCAATATCTCGCGCATTATCGACCGGCTGAGAAAGGTACTACGACAATGCAATTGCCTCGGGATGTCGCGCGGCTTTCGGGCAGTTCGGCCCGTGTCCCGGACGAACGACTCGCCGCCCGGAGCCGGGCCAGGCCGGCGATTCGTCATTCCTCCAGGATCGAAGGATAGGAGAAGCGCATGTCACATCGATGGCTATCCGTCCTGTTGTCGTGCGTTCTCATGACGGATTTGCAGGCTGCCACACCGGGTTGTGCCGAACGTTCCACGGCAATACTCGGGGCCTTCGCGCAAAACGATTTTGCCGCCGCCACAAGCAACTTCGACATGCGCATGCACGCCGCACTCGACGCCGACGCGCTCAAACGGATCTGGCAGGACCAGTTGCCCGCGAAATTCGGCACGTTTCAGCGCGCCACGACCGCGACGGTGACGCAAACAGCGAATGGCGTCAGCATTGTCGAAACGCCGCTGCAGTTCGCCAATGCCAGGTTGAAAATGCGCGTAGTCTGCTCCGCCGGCGGGCAGGTTTCGGGCCTGTTTTTCAAACCCGGTTCGGCGTCCGCTCAAAGCGCAGCGACAACGCAGCCCGCGGTCACCGCCACCCTGGGCAGTGAACGGGCGTTGAGTGTCGTCTCGCCACTGGGGCCGTTGCCGGGCACACTGATGCTGCCGCCAGGCGATGGGCCGTTCCCGGCAGTGCTGCTGGTGGCCGGTTCCGGACCGAACGATCGCGACGAGACCATCGGCCCGAACAAGACGTTTCGGGACCTGGCCCGCGGGCTGGCGGCACACGGCATCGCTTCATATCGCTACGACAAACGCACCCGGGTCTACGCCAGAAAGATGGCGGGCAAGCCGATCACCGTCGACAATGAAGTCACCGAGGATGCACTGTTGGCATTGAAGCTGCTGGCGCGGCAGCCGCACATCGATGCGCGTCGCGTATTCGTGCTCGGCCACAGCCTGGGCGCGCTGATGGCGCCGCGCATCGTCAGGCGCGACGCGGACGTTGCCGGCGCGATACTGCTGGCTGCGCCGGACACGCTGGATCTGGATACCGTGCTGCGCCAGATGCGCTATATCGAACGTCTGCATGGCGCCAGCGATGCGCAGATCAAGCGGGCGACACAAGCCATCGTCACTGCGCGCGACACGCTTGCCCACGCCGATCCGGCGCATCCTCCGAGCGGCGATTTCTTTCATGCACCGGCCAGCTACTGGTTGAGTCTGCGTAATTATCACGCGATCGCCGTGGCAGAAAAATTGCGTCAACCGATGCTGATCCTGCAAGGCACGCGTGACTATCAGGTCACCCCAGAACATGATTTTTCCCGATGGCAACACGCGTTCGCTCACAGTCGACGTGTAACACTCAGGGAATTTCCCGGTCTGGGCCATTTGTTCATGCCGGCAGGCGCTCCACCCTCGCCTGCCGACTATGAAAAAGCCGGCCATGTCGACGCGCAAGTCATCGATACCATCGCCCACTGGATTGCGACGCAATCACATACGAAGGCAAACTGACACCGTGAACGCGACACCGTCACTTCCGGCACCACCTGCGCGCCTGGATGCAACCGCTTGCCGGCGTGTCGCGCAAGCGGCTTTTGCGCTCGGCGTGCCGCGCGACTACGGTCGCCAGCATGGATTGCGCCGCACCCGCGATGCACGAGAATTGCGCTTCATTGGCCACGATACCCAGAATCGTCCGCAGTGGCTGTTGCCGCGAGCCGCACGAGCCTGGATTCGCATGCGCGACACCGCCGCCGAAACCGGCATCGAGTTGCAGATCGTTTCCGCATTTCGCAGCGTCGAATATCAGTTGGGCATTCTCCGGCGCAAGCTCGACCGCGGTCAAACCATCGCCGAAATCCTGCGCGTCAGCGCCGCACCCGGCTACAGCGAACACCACACCGGTCGTGCGCTGGATATCACCACGCCGGGATTTGCCGCACTCGAAGAACAGTTCGAACACTCCGCTGCATTTGCGTGGTTATCCACAAATGCACAAGCCCACGGGTTCCGCCTGTCGTTTCCGCGCGGGAACCGGCACGGGATTGTTTATGAACCGTGGCACTGGTGCTGGCACCGCTGAAACCGCTTCGATCCCTCCCTGGAGCGGTCATCCAGTCGGCATCCATGCCTCCTCCTCGTTTCGTGCACGCAATGCCATTCAAGGCATTGCGTAAACGCACAAAACTCGACCGTGGCACTGGTGCTGGCGCCGCTGAACACGCTTTGGACGCAATTCGTGGCAGCGATTGAATGCTTGGGTATGCACCCCATACCGCTGGCGCATGCCCGTACCCGGCGTGAACTCGCGCGTCTCCCCCGGAAAATGGTAGTGATTGCTCATCAGGCAATACGCATGACAGGCCCAGTTGGATCGCTCGCAGGCCCCGGCAAGTAGCTCCAGGAACCGCTCGCGATCCTCGTCATCCGGAAAGACGTCTTCGCGTCGGCCACGACGCGAAGTTGCGCGATACAGCGCACCGACGAACTCCATGCGCAGCAGGGCAGAACGATTGCGAGCAGTATCGCGCTTTCAGTCACCAGGCTCGCTTCAAAACCTTGCCCCGTCGCTCCTTGGACCCGGTCGCTTCTTGTACTTGATGCGGCAGATCTGCGCACATGAGCGCAGCGCGGAAGTCGGCACCTTGCTGGTCGATGCCGCATACGGTCGCCGCTGCGCCGTTGAGACGCTGACAGCTCTTGTCGGGACCTGATTCCGGGCATTGCCCATCGACACGGTTTGGGTGCAATATCGCGGTGCCAATGTCGCAGCAGCGCGCTTGACGCACTGGTTTTCCGCAATCCGATGGCTGGCGTCCCCGTGGCGCAGTTCAGCGGTTTTGTGTCAGGATCGTGGAGCGGCTGGCATGGCGCAGGCAATCCAACCAATCAGATAGGGGTTATTACATGTCGAATATCATCGGGTTTCTCGAAACCGCTGGACGCGATGCCGCGTGGCGCCACGCCACCCGGGAACAGATGCTGCGCGCGATGCAGCACGAGCGGATCGAACCGGCCATGAGTGACGCGCTGTTGCAGCCGGAGCGCATGGCGATTGATGGACTGCTTGACGTGCGCGAAACCATGTATTGCATCAATCGGGCAGCCCCTCCCCCAAAGAAGGCGCCGGCCAAGAAGACGCCGGCCAAGGCTCCGCCGAAAAAGGCGCCAGCCAAGAAGCCTGCCAAGAAGGCTCCCGCAAAGCGCGGTGGCAAGAAGAAGTAATCGGATTGCGGGTGGCATCAAATCCAGCGGATCGGTCATGCAACCTGCGCACAAATCACGCCCGGCGAATCTCGCCGGGCGTGTATTTGCAGCCATCCTGCTGCTGGCGGTCGGAATCTGCCTCGCGAAAGACCACACGCCTGAGGAGCTGCTGCACCAGGCAGATCAGATCAAGCTCGCGAACAACGACGAATTCCAGAACCTGCTGCAGCAACTCGATGCGCAAGCAGACCAATTGAATCAGTTGCAGCACGACTGGCTCGATTACCTTCACGCCTGGCAACTCGGCTATCGGGGGGAATACCCGCAGGCCTTATCGGCGTTCCAGACCTTGCTCGCGCACGTGCTCGACCCGACGTTGCGCGCACGCGCGCGCATCAGCATGATTTACGATCAGGTCAATGCCACGCACTTCGAGGATGCCTACTCGACGGTGAGCGATCTGCTCGCTTCCCTGCCGCAGATATCCGATCGCAACGCGCATTTTCTGGTGCTGATTACCGCTGCGTATCTGTACAGCGACGCCGGCCAATACGACCTGGCGCTGCACTACATCGATCAGGCCGCAGCTTACGATTCAAGCGAGCCCTCGATCTGTATCGTCGGGCAAACCCGCATCGAAACGATGTCCAAGGCCGGCAAGCTCAAGCCGGACGATGCACGGATCCCGACCGTCCTCGACGCCTGCCAGCGCATCGGCGATTCCATCGATGCAAACAGCATTCGCCTTTTCTTGTCCAACGCGCTGTTCGACCAAAGCCACACCGCTGAGGCGTTGAAGCTGCTCAAGGCACACGATGCGGAAGTACTGGCATCTCATTCGTCCGCCTTGACCACGGACTATCGCGCAGCAATGGCGCGCTTCTATCTGGCTAGCGGCGACCTCGCCCACGCGCGCGAGTACGCCCAAAGCGCTATCGAGCACGCCAACCAGCAGACATTTGCAAAATCCGTGGCAGACGCATACAAGACCCTTTATCTGGTCGCCAAGAAGCAAGGCGATCCGACCGCCGCACTCGTCTATCACGAAAAATTCGCGGCAGCCGACAAGGGCTATCTGAACGACACCAGTACACGCGCTCTCGCCTATCAGATGGTGCATCAGCAGGTGCTGGACAAGAAACGCCAGATCGATGCGCTCAACGAACAGAACCAGATGCTGGCGTTACAGCAACAGGTCGACGAAAAATCGTCGGAAACCCGGATGCTGTATATCCTGTTGCTGCTCAGCGGGTTGGCCATCGTCGCCTTGTGGGCCTATCGCACAAAACGCTTGCAGATCAAGTTCCAGAAACTGGCACGGCGCGACGGCCTGACCGGCATCTTCAATCGCCAGCACTTCTTTGAAAGCGCCCAGGACGCACTGCGCTATTGCGCCAGAAATTCACGCGAAGCCTGCGTACTGGCGCTGGATCTGGATCATTTCAAATCCGTCAACGACATGCACGGTCACGCCGCCGGCGATGCCGCACTCAAACGCGTGGTCGCGACCTGCCAGGCCCGCTTGCGGTCGATCGACCTGTTCGGCCGTCTGGGCGGCGAGGAATTCGCGATCCTGCTGCCCGATTGCAATGCGGCCGTCGCCGAGCAGCGCGCCAACGAGATGCGCACGGCCATCGCCGGACTGGTCGACGGCGACGATGCGGCAGCCAACGTCGTGGTAACAGCAAGCTTCGGGGTCGCCGCAACCATTGTGTGCGGTTACAACCTCGCCACCCTGCTCGCCCACGCCGACAACGCGCTGTATTCGGCCAAGCATGCCGGTCGCAATCGCGTGAGCGTGCATCGCGCTGGCCATGTCGATGACGAAGTAGCCGAGAGCAACAGAGCAGTCAATGCCTGAGGCAAACCATCGACCTTGTCATCGCACAACCCGGACGGCGCCGGGAAGCTTGCGATACATCGCCGACAACCTCGTTCGACTGCGCTGCCAGTAGAATTTCACGCTGCAGCCGACCCCGCACGTCAACCAGTTTCGGCGCCACAAGACCCAAGCACAAAGGGGTCAATTTTCGCAGCGTTCGAACTCAGCCTCATCAGCTGCAAGAATGCGAAGATTGACCCCTTCGATTAAAGCGGCGGGATTCGCTGCGCTACTCCCGCCCCACAGGCTTGAAGATACTGGTGAGTGCGGAACACTCCAGCAATCGGGAGAATATGCGTTCAAGCGTCCGCATCAGCCGCCAGGAGCGAAGTTCACGGTCGACTGGCCCCCCTGCAATGCGGCGTTCGGATCAACGACCAGCGGGTGGTAGCTGCCGGTGAGCCAGAGCAGCAATTGGCTGGCGTAGTTGGGATCGCCGAGCACGGCGCTTTCGCCGCCGGGAATCACTTCGACCGCCTTGATCGGTGTATCCATCTCGCCGACGAAGCGACGACCCGGTGCGGTCGCACCGCTGAACATGAAGTCGTTGACGCTGCTCACGCGCAATGCACCGCCGCCGGGATTCACCGTTTCGAAACCGCTGTCGCGCGCCAGCCCCGGCAGGTCCGGTGCCAGATCGGTGAAACCATACGGATTCGGCCCCGGGATGTTGAATGGTCCGCCGAGCGGATGTTCGAGCACGAAACGATGCAACGCACCCCAGTGATAATCGGCCTGATCGGTGGAGTTGCCGAATGCCGGCGCGAATGCATCGCTGGAAAGCTGATTCAAGCCATCCTGCAAACTTTTCAGCAGCACATAATCGCGCGCGGAAGCCGGATCCGGCGCGCCGGGAACATTGAAGAAATTGATCCCCGATGCACCGTGTCCGCCCAGTACGGGAAATGCGTCGAGCAGAAATTTCAAACTCGTGTAGGCGCTGTCGCCACCAGGCAGATAATTGCCCAAACCGTACTGGGTCAAGGTCGCATCGACGACGTTCTTGATCGCATTGCTGCGCCACATGTAAAACTCCGTGGCCGCGACACTGTTGTCCAAACGTCCCTGCGTTGGCGTCGATCCCGGTGCGACACCGGCGTCGAAGCCTTGGGCCAGACCGGTCGGCGTTGATAGATTCCAATCCGTCAGGCGCGAAATCGCCTCGGTGATTTGCGGATCGTCGGCGAGTTGTTGCAGCGGGCCCCAGGCACCGCCCGCCGACGCATTCTGGTAGGCGGCGAGCAAATACGGCAGCAGCAATTCTGCGTCGACCGGCTGATTGTTCAGTTGCACGTTTTCAATGTCGGTCATCGTGATCTTGTGGCCTGCGGCGATCATCGACGACAACAGGCGGTCGATACGACCCATGCGATAGGAGCTGTAGCCGAAGTTCAGATAATAGATCCCGCCACCAGGACGCAATTGATTGAACGGATTGTTGTCCAGGGTCACGCCAATCGGATCGTTGTTGGCATTGGCAAAGTAACCCGTGGACGGATTGATTGCATGCGGCATTTCCGATGCCGGCATGATTTCGAACGGCGTGGCCTGGTTGGGTTGCGGATGCGTCACCGGCAGCCAGTCGTTGTGCGCCTGGCCTGAACCGTCGCGGATGAAGAACGGGGGTGATCCGAGGTAACCGCCATAATTCTGCAAGTCGTCGCGTATCGGATTTTCTGCACTGGTGAAATACGCGATATTGCCGGCCGTATCCGAATAGGCGAAGTTCTGCGAGCCGAAGTCAAAATAGGTCAGCGCGTTCTGGAAATCGCCGATGTTCTGCGCGCGATTGATCAGCTTGAACGCCTTGAGTTCCTTGGTCGGACCCCAACCGGTATAGGCAATCGACAGACCACAGGCATAGGCCGGGCTGGTCTGCTGGCCGGTGATCTCGCAATTCCCGGGGTTGTCGATCTCGACCACCGGGCCGTTATTGCGACGCGGCACGATTATCGTGACGGCGCCGTTGGTGTAGCCGAGCGAATTGTCGCGCGCGATGTCGTCGGTATGACCGGGCGACATCTGGTTGACGTAGTAGCTCTGGAACACCCATTGCACCGGTTCGGTCTGCCCGTTGTGCACGATCGCCGTGGGCAACCCGTAACTGTTCACGGTGAAGGTTTCCAGGTAGGTATCGGTTACATCCATCGGATTGACCGTGCTGCCCCAGCAGATATTGCTGTTGCAACCCTGAATGATGCCGGGCGCGCCGGGCACGCTGACGCCGGTCGCATTGAGACCGTCGGAGGAAATCAGGTGCATCTCGATGAAAATCGGCGGCAACGCGAGGGTCAGATGCGGATCGTTGGCAATGATCGGCTTACCCGAAGCGGTAACCGCGCCGCTGACGGCGAACTCGTTGCTGCCACCACGCCCCATGCGCGGATGCAGGGTCGGCGCGATGAACGGATTGTTCGCGATCCGGTCGCGATATTGCCTGGCGAGCTTGAGCGCGAGCGGATTGATGTGCAAGGAACCCGTTCCGGGCGCGAGCGCCTTGGTCTGTGCCGATGTTCCAGCAGACGGATCGAAGCCCGGCAGGGTCACATGATCGTCGGGCGGCGCGAAGCGATGCGTATCGCCAAAGAACAATGCGTCGCCATCGATGTTCGCGGCAGCGGCAGCCTGACTGTAGGCGGCGTAATCAATGGTGTTGTCGATATCCAGATCGAACGAGAGCTGGAACGCGAGACCCTTGCCGATCACGACCGAATCCACCGGCGACCATGGCTGCGCACGGGTCAACATCAACGCGCCATATTCCGGCGGCAACGATTGCGTCTGCAGCCAGAAATTCACCCCATTCGAATAGGCCTGCAGCCAACCGCGGGTATCATCGTCCAGAGCTTTCCAGCTTGCCCATGCTGCCCGACGCAAACCCAGCGTGCGCGTTTGCACGTCGCTGGACAGCGCGCCGGCACCAACCAGTTCGGCCAACGTTCCGCTGGCGGCGCGGCGCGAGAAGTCCATCTCGAAGAAGCGCGCCTTCGCTTGCGCATAACCCTGCAGAAATGCGGCATCGTTTTCGGTGGCCGCCTTGATGGTCGGAGTGCCCAGTGCATCGTAGGAAATCGAACCGGGCGCCGACAATCCCGGCGCGCTGATGGTTTGCGCCGCAAGCGGTAACGCGGTGATGGCGATTGCCGCGCCAACAAATTGGCACAGCACGAAAACAAAACGATTGCTGCGGCGAACGCCGCGAATGACGAAACGCATGATCTGCCCCTCCCAAGGTTCGAATCGCACGGCGCCAAACAAACGCCCGTTCGATTTCGATTATGCGCCGAAGTGCCGGTCAGGCAAAGGGGTGTAGAACGACTTGCAAGAAACGCGCGGAACGGGACGCTACCGCCGCGCAAGTGCCAAACCCAGGCTGAGCCAGCCTACGATCAGGCAAAGCCCGCCAAGCGGAGTGATCGCGCCGATCATGTGCGGCGCACCCAGCGCCAACGCATACAAGCTGCCGCAAAAGGCGATGATTCCGGCAACGAATGCGATGGCGGCAATGCGCCAGAGTGGCGACATCGACTCACCGGCAAGCGCTGCGATCGCCAGCAGCGCTAGAACGTGCCAGAACTGGTACTCGACTGCCGTGTGCCAGACCTGCATCGAGGTCGGGTCGAGCTTTCCGCGTAGTGCGTGAGCGCCGAAAGCGCCGAAAACGACTGCCGCAGCGCCAAAAATCGCTGCGACAGACGCTATTTCACGCACCCCGGAGCGCATCTACTTGTGGGTTTTGTGCGATGACTTTTTCACGTGCTTTTCCGACTTTTTCTTTTCCGGCAGCGGTTTGAGCATGTCGTCCATGGTTTTGGTCATGTCCGTGTATTTGTAGTTCGGCAGCGTGAAGCTCCAGCCGGAAAACGTCTTGTTCAACCCGGCAACTTCGGTATTCAACGCAGCGAGCTTCTGCTGCCGGTCCCTGGCCGGATCGCTCAGCGCCATCGGCTTGGCAATTTGCGCGGCCGATGCGGCTTTGGCATTGGCTTGAGCCTGCTCACCCGTCGTCGATTTCTCGTCAGCGACTTTCTGGTTGGCCTGTTTCACGGCAATCTCGTAATCCGCCTTGGCCTTGGCCTGCGCGGCGTCGATGTCGGCATTGGCGACAGTCGCGTCAAGCGATGCCGTGAACTGCGCATAGTTCTTGCCGCCATTTTCCCAACCGGTCGCGACGATGGTCAGGCCGTCAAACGCGGTGTATTTCGCCTTGACCGCCTTGTCTGACGGTTTTTGGTCACTCGCCGGAAACACATCGTCTGCCTTGAGATTCGCGAGTACGGAGGCCAGTTCGTTGGCGACGAATTCGGAACTGACTTCACGACCCTTCGGCACATCAGCCACCTTGAAATTCGTATCGCCTGCTGCGTCTTTATATACTTTCAGCGATTTGCCGTCGGCCGCGGTCAACTCGACGGACTTCAAGCGACTCGATGGAATGTCCGCAAGATCGCGTTTTTCCCAGTCGCTGACGTTCCTGGCGACGGTCAAATTGCCGTTCGCCAACCAGCTTTGAGGCTCGCCGACGCGACGCACGAACGTGCCGCCACCGCCGCTGCCGTTGTAGTTGCCGATGATCAGCTTGATGGGCGGGGTCAGGCCACCGAGCTCCACCCGGACACCCGTGGCACCTTTGTCTTTCACGTCGTCGACGCCGAGCTTCGGATACAGTTTCGGACTGGCCGTCTTGGCTTCGATCAACGTTGCCTGATCGAGCTTGATCAGGAATTCGCGAATCTTCGCCAGATCCGCCGGGTAGCCGGATTTCTCGGCAACACCCCAGCCGTCCTTGTCGCGTTTGAGCGTGACCAGCACCTTGTCTCCGGCACCGGTCAACGTGATGTTGTCCACGTCATTGACGTGCGCATGCAGTTGCGGCAGCAGCGCCTTGTCCCGCGCAGCGACATTGGTCTGCGGCTTGTTTGATGAGTTGATCAGCCACGCGGCAATCAGGGCCAAAACGGCCACGCCGACCAGAACGAACAGTTTCTTGGCATTCATCGCAATATCCTCAGGCGCTTCGACGACGACGCTTCCACGCCGCGAACAGCAGCGCAGCTATCGTGATAAGGACAGGCATCAACGCGATATTGATGAACTTCAAGCGTGTGCCCAGTGCATTGATGTTTTCGTCGAGGCGGTGCCGTACTTCGCGCAATTGCTTGCGGATTGCAACCTTCTTGTCGAGGAAGCTCTGCAACTCGGTTTGCTGTTGCGGCGAAAGGATCATTTCGCTGCCTTTGCTCTTGCCGCTTTGCAACTGCGTGAGTTTTTGCTCGGTATCCTTGAGTTGCTGTTGCAATTCCTGTTCCTTGCCGCGGAAATTGTCCTCGGCGGCGCGCTTCATGTCCTCGACCCGGGTGAACGGGCGTTGCGAGGTGGCGCGACCACGGATCGAAATCAGGTCCGACGAACCGGTGAGGTTGTCCACCGCGTTGATGAAGAAGTCGCCGTTGTTGGCAAACGCATTCATCAGCTTCTGGCCGAAGAACGGCTGAATCTGCACCCACAACCGATCGGTGAGCATGTCGGTGTCGCCGACGAGAATGATCTCACCCGGTTTCGCCGATTCGGCCAGGTGACCTGCATCCTTGCGATCCGGAAACGCGCTGGCAAATTTTCCTTCCAGACGCCCGGCAATCACATAGCTTTGCTTCGTCGGTTGGTATCCGGCGAGCAACTGGCTTGGATCGGGCAGGAACTTCACCCGCTGCGTCGGCACCACCATCGAATCGCTGCTGGTCTGGATCAGCGGCACGAGCTTGTTTTTCGAGTCTTTCGCCAGTTCAAAGAAACCTGCCGTCGAAACATTGATGCTGGCCAGATTCGCCGTCACCACGTCATCGGCGTTCAAATCGCGTTTGTCGAAGCCGAGAATGGCCGGATCGCGCACCGGCGGTGCGCCCTGGCTGATGCTGATCTGCAACGCATGCTCGCGGTCGAGTACTACTTTGTTCGGGTCGTAGTTCACACCCCACGCCTTGAAAAGGCGTGGCAGGTTCGACGACTTGTCCGCGAACATCGCCGCCTGCGGGTTGTTCGGATCGGCGCCGGATTCATCGGATTCGGCATTCGGGTCGACGAATACGAGCAGGTGCCCACCGCGCATGACGAACTGGTCGATCGCGTAAGCCGCATCATCGCTCAACTTCTTCGGATGCACCAGCACCACCACGCCGATATCCTTGTCGATCGATTTGAGCGAGGCCGCATTCAACGTGCGCACATCGAACTGCTGCGTCAATTGCTGGTCGACCGCCCACGGATCTCGCATCGAACGCGTCTGCGGATTAAAGCCGGCGGCAATCGGCAAATCGGTCAGCAGGCCGACTACGGGCTTCTTGGTTTCGGTCAACTCGTGGATCAGCTTGGCGACGTCGTATTCCAGGAACGCCTCCTTGTTCGGCTGCAAGAAAGGAATCACCGATTTGCCGTTGGTGGAATTGGTTCCGACCAAACCGAGGAAGACCTTGCTGCCGTCCGCGCCGGTCGGAACAGCCTGCAAGCCGTAACCGGTGGCTCGATCTTCGTCTTCCGAAAACGGTTGCGGATCGATGACTTCGAGTTTGATCTTGCCGTGCGCGCGCGACGCCATTTCCTGCAGCATCTCGCGCACGCGCTGCGCGTAGACGCGCAGCTGCGGCAAGTCCTGCGATTCCTTGTCGGAATAGAAAAGATACAAGTGAATCGGCTCGTCGATGTCGCCGAGAATATTCTTCGTGCCTTGCGACAACGTATACAAATGATTGCTGGTCAAATCCAGGCGTGCGCCGCGGAACAACGTGTTGCTGAGCAGAATCACCGCCACGAACGCGATGGCGAGTACTGCGAGTGCGCTGCCGGTCAGGAGTTTGCGGTTTGTCATGGTGAGTTAGTCCGCCTTCTTTAGGTCGATAACCACGGCGCTGGCGTACAGCCAGAACGCGATGGTGAGCAGGAAGTAGACGACATCGCGCAATTCGATCACGCCTTTGCCGATCGACGAAAAATGAGTGAGGAAGCTCAGTCCCGAAATGGCGTCGACGAGACCTTGCGGCGCCCAGGAACTGAAAAAATTCAGCACCAGCGGAAACCCCGCAAGCAAAAACCCGAAACAAACGACCGCCGTCAGGATAAATGCGATCACCTGATTGCGCGTGCACGCCGAAATGCACGAACCGATCGCGAGAAAGGCGCCGGCCATGAGGAAGCTGCCGATGTAACTGGCAAAGATCACGCCGTTGTCCGGCGAGCCCAGGTAATTCACGGTGATCCAGATCGGAAATGTCAGCACCAGTGCGATGCCGATGAACGCCCAGGCCGCGAGAAACTTGCCGGCAACCGCCTGCCACATCGTCAAGGGCAATGTCAGCAGCAGTTCAATCGTGCCGCTCTTGCGTTCCTCGGACCACAGGCGCATGCCGACGGCCGGCACCAGGAACAGGTAAAGCCACGGGTGGAAATTGAAGAATGGCAACAAGTCGGCCTGGCCACGCTCATAGAAATTGCCGAGATAGAACGTAAAGGTTCCGGCCAGCACCAGAAAAATGACGATGAATACGTAGGCGACCGGGGTCGAGAAATAGCTCGAAAGTTCGCGCTTGAATACGGTGAGGATGTTGCTCATGCGCGCGCCTCCGTCTCTGGTTCCCGGGTGATCGTGCGAAACACTTCATCAAGACGCCCGCTTTCCAATTGCAATTCACTGACCTGAATGTTCTGCGCCTTGAGCAAATCACTGATCGGGCCGAAAATCTGTTTCCCCGGTTTCGGGAACGCGGTAAGGCGATGGTCCTGCCGATCGATTTCGACAGCCGCAACATCGGCGACGCTCGACATCGCATCCTTGGCCGCTGCAACATTCGGCGTGGTCAAAGAAACCGCCTGGTGGTAGCGCGAACGGGCTTCGAGCTCGGCCGGCGTCGCATCGGCGAGAATTTTCCCGGAGGCAATGATGATTGCGCGCCCGCACACGGCATGGACTTCTTCGAGGATGTGCGTCGACACGATGATGGTCTTGTCTTTTGCCATCGTGTTGATCAGCGTGCGCACTTCGTGTTTCTGATTCGGATCCAGGCCGTCGGTCGGCTCATCGAGTACCAGCACCGCCGGATCGTGCACGATCGCCTGTGCCAATCCGACGCGGCGCTTGAAACCCTTGGAAAGCGTTTCGATCGGTTGTTCCAGCACGCCATTCAGATGCAGGCGTTCGATCACGTCGTCGATTCGCTGCGTGCGCCGCGCGCCGCTCAGACCACGAACGTCGGCGACGAACTGCAGGAATTGTCGCGGCGTCATCTCGCCGTAACTCGGCGCGCCCTCAGGCAGATAGCCGACCACGCGCTTGGCCGCGATGGCATCGTCGACGACGTCATGGCCGCAGATGCTGGCACTGCCCGACGTGGGCGTCAGGAAGCCCGCAAGCACTTTCATCGTGGTGGACTTGCCCGCACCGTTGGGGCCGAGAAACCCGAGCACGCGCCCTGGCTCGAGTTTGAAGGAGATACCGTCGATGGCGGTCAGTTCGCCATAACGTTTCGTCAACTGTCGGGTTTCGATCATGCTCAGTTCACCGATTGCGATTGGGTTGTGTTGATGCGGATGCGAAAAGCGGCGCTTGGTCGCCAAGCGTCGGCGCGCCGACGCCGAGCTGATAAATTCGATTTTCAGCGGACGGACGGCGCGAAAAATTCCCAAGTGCCGGGGGAAATACCACAAACCAACGGAAAAGTTCCCCACGCAAACAAGAAAGGCGGCTTGCGCCGCCCATCTCGGAGGTTCCGTCGGCGTTACTGTGTCTGGGTCTGGATCGGCAGAAACACGCTATAGGTTTGTTGATCCGGAGCCGCGTTGGGATCGGTCGTGGTGTTTTCGTCGAAGAATCGACCGTTGCCTTCCGAGCTCTCGTCGAACACGTAACCGTGAGTGTAGGCATATGCCTTCAGCATCAGTCGCGCCACCGGCAATTGCACCGCCGTGCCCGTGAACGAGGTGACCAGCGCCTTGCCACCATAACCGGTTGCGAGCTTGACCGGATCGGCTACCGTCGCATCGGCGTTTTCGATGGGCAGAGCGACATCGAAATCATAATTCTCGTCGCCCCAGTTGGTAGTGATGATCCGCGCCGGGCCGGTGACATTGAGCTTGGCTTTCTTGACTGCCGCATTCAACAGTTCCTTGGCCTTGTCCTGGGCGTCGGCGACGTCGTCCAGATTACGCCTGGCTGTCGTCGATATGTAAATCATCGGCACGGCCGCGACGTCCTGAATCTCGATGTTCTGGTCCGAATAATCCACGTTCGGAAACGTGGCCAGCATGTTCTGCAAACGGGTCAACTGGATCTGGATCTGGGTCGCCGGTTCGCCTTGCAGATACAGGCCGGAAATACGTGCAATCAGGTCCCAGCCGTAATCGACGTCGTATCCCATCGTCACCTTGACGGTCTTGCCATTCTCCGAAGGTTCGATGTTGATGGTGAAATTCTTGTTGCGGCCCATCCAGCTGTTTTGTACGTCCCAGGTGATGGAGCGATCCTGCTGTGGCGCGGGATTGTCCGCAATCGTCAAGCTGCCGTTTCCGACTCGGTCGTCGTTGCTGTACCAGTTGAGTTTGGCGCCCGGGCCCATGGCCGGACCTTCGTAGGTCATCTGTGCTTTCGGGTCGTAGACCTGAAACGGATTCCACGAAGGGTAGGTGTGAAAGCCGTCCACGACGTCGAATACCAGACGCGCCGGGGAACTGACCACAACCGAACGATCGACATGTCGGTGATCGGGCTGAGCGATAGCAAAAAACACGCCCAGGATCAGGACGATGACGATGGCAACAAGCAGCTCAAACAGACGGGTCATTCCACGAATCTCCGAGATGACATTGATCTTTTACGCCAGTCCCCAGGCGCAGTGACAGTACATGATACGTGTTTCAGGCGATTTTGGGCACTTCCAGGCCCGAACACGACGCATGACGCCGAATGTTACTTGCTCGGCTGCGCGAACGCCATGGGAAACAGACAAGCAGGCTTGTGGCTGGCGGCTTTGCGCAGCATACGCCCGTCGCCCCTGCGCAGGCACGAATGACGGACTCCGATCGATTTCCGATTGACCCGATTCCCTGTCTCCTCGCCCCTCAAACAATGCCCAGCTCGAACGCCTTGAGCACAGCCCGGGTTCGGTCGCGCACCCCGAGCTTGGACAGGATATTGGAAACGTGATTCTTGACCGTGCCTTCTGCCACGCCCAGCGAATTGGCGATTTCCTTGTTGCTGTAGCCGCCTGCCATCAGGCGCAGGATTTCGGTTTCACGCTCGGTCAGCGGATCCGGCCGATCCAGGCTGGTAAAGTCGTTGTGCATGCGTTGCAGGCCGGAAAGCAATCGCTGGGTTACCACCGGTGCCACCAGCGAACCGCCGCCGGCAACGGTTTTCACCGCGTCGACCAGTTGTTCCAGCGACACATCCTTGAGCAAATAACCGCGCGCGCCCGCCTTGAGTCCGGCCAGCACCAATTGATCGTCGTCGAACGTGGTCAGGATTATCGTCGGCGGCAACGCATCATTTGCCGCCAGCGCGTTGAGCACGTCGAGGCCCGACATTCCCGGCATGCGCATATCAAGCAGAACGACATCCGGACCGATCTGCGGAATGATCTCCACCGCCTGCGCACCGTCGCCGGCTTCACCGGCGACATGGATATCGTCTGCCAGTTCCAGCAATGAGCGTATGCCCTGGCGGACCAGCGTCTGGTCGTCGACCAGACAAACCGAAATCGTTTTTGCATCCGTCATTGGGCAGTCTCCAGCGGTACCCACGCATCCAGCGCGAAGCCACGGTCGCGTGCAGTCGAGATATTCAAGCGTCCGCCGATCTGGACCAGACGTTCGCGCATCCCGGTCAATCCGTTGCCCTGACGCAAATTGCCAGCGCCATGACCGTCGTCACGCGCGTGGATGGCCAACTCGTTCGACGCGGTTCGCTCGAAGCGCAGCCAGAGATTGCGCGCGTCGGCGTGGCGCACGGTGTTGGTGATGATTTCCTGCGCACAGCGCAACAATACCTGGGCACGACGCGGATCATCGACCGCGAATCGCGGCGGCAACTCCAGATGAATCGCCAGACCCGGCACCCCTTCGACAAGGGTCTTCAATGCCTGGGTAAGGTCGATCGCATCGTCGTCGCGCAACTGGCTGACCACCTCGCGCACATCGGTCAGCAACAATCGCGCAACGGATTGGGCCTTGCGAACGTGCTCCTGGGCGCCTCCGCTCACCAGATGACTGGCTACTTCGAGGTTCAGGCTCAGCGCAGTCAGATGATGACCGACCAGATCGTGCAACTCGCGCGAAATACGCATGCGCTCGCCGATGCGGCTGGATTCCGTCAGCAGCGTCCGTGTCGCGCGCAATTCGGAATTCAGACGGCGCAGTTCTTCACGCGAATCGGTCTGTTGCTTGGCCACCAGCGAAGTGACATAGGTGAACACCGAAAATCCGAGATACAGCGTGCATTGTACAAGCGCGTCATTCACGGAATAGTTCGCAGAGCGCGCGAACACAGGTACCAGGGTGAAATTCTGCGACAACACCCAGAGCACACCAGGCCAGAACGGCAATGTCCATGGCACGACACCGGCTATGACCAGAAACAGGATCGCCGAGATGCCGCTTTGACTGAACCAGCCGATGGCAAACGCGGCAATATTCATGGCCACCAGCAACGGCACGCGCTGCAGGCGTGAATCGCGACGCCCGAGCGCGCGCGTTGCCAGCCAGTAGGCAACACCGAAACACGCGTAGGCGACGCACCAGCCGATGTAATCGGCCGAACCCGTCGCTACACCTTCGGATCGAAACGAACTGCTCAACAAGGGCACGCCGGTACACGCATAGGTGAACAAACCGGCGAAGCGCAGCAACTGGATATGGTTGATGGTGGAAAAACGCATGCGTGCATCATAGACCCACGCAGCCCTACCAGCACCTGCCCTTGGTCACTGTGCCGGCAATCGGCACGGGAAATACGCGACCGGCGGGGGCCAACGACCGCGCGCCGTGCATGCTCCGATTCCCCCTTCGCGGTTCCCGATTCCGGGCAATTAACGAAAAAGCCATTCTTTCGACATGGTTTGCGATGGTTGCGCATGCCATAATCGCGCCCCTCGAAAATACACGCCTCTAAAAGAATGTGTAGTCGCCGCCTGCCTCGTGGAGCAACACACGCATGACCTTGAACATCCGCGACGTCCGCGAACACGAGATGGACGCCGTACTCGCGCTCAACAATGCCGCAGGCGCTTCCATCCTGGCGTTGGACATGGCGCAATTGCGCGTACTGGCGGAGCAGGCCGCGTATTTCAGGGTCGCTGAAGCCGATGGCCAACTCGCCGGGTTTCTCGTGGCGCTGCGCGAAGATGCCAATTACACCAGTCCAAATTTCCGCTGGTTCCGCGAACGCTACGAACAATTCCTCTACATCGACCGCATCGTGATCGCGCGCGCCTATCGGCGCATCGGTCTGGGCCGCGTGTTCTACGCCGATGTAACGAGCTTCGCCGAAGTGCGCGTGCCCCTGCTTGCCTGTGAGGTTTTCCTGGAACCGCGCGACGATGTTGCCGTGCTGTTTCATGGCACCTACGGCTTCCAGGAAGTCGGCCAGCAATTGATGGCAGAAGTGAATCGCCACGTGGCCTTGCTGGCCAAGGAGCTGCCCAGCTTCGCCTACGTGCGCGACACCTATCTGCTCGGACCTTCGGCCGGCCTGCCCGCTCAACCATGGCTTGCCGAACGCGCTACTGCTGACCCGCAACGCGCGCGCGCGGCGGGCGAAAACTAGAACTCAGGCACGGATGCGCCCCGATTCCGGAAACTCCATCGAACCGATTTTCGAGCTCAAATTCGGCCAGGTCGGCATTGCGAATCTGCGCCTGCACGTGTGCGATGCGCAAGCGCTGCACGACGAAATCCAGCGCCGGGTACGGACCGCGCCGACGCTGTTCGAGCGCGCGCCTCTCGTTATCGATCTGGGCAGCCTGGCGAGGCTGCCCGACATCGTTGCAGCGCGCGCATTGCTGGACGCAGTGCACAGTGCCGGCATGCTCCCGGTCGGCCTTGCCTATGGCTCACCCGAAAACGAACACCTCGCGCGCGAACTCAACCTGCCCTTGTTCGCGAAATTCCGCGCCGCCGCATCCAGCGGGGTCGAAAAAGACCCGGCTGCCGCGCATTCCCCGCCGGCGCCGGGTCTGAGTGGCCGGCATCACGACAAACCGGTGCGTTCCGGGCAGCAGATCTACGCGCAAGGCCGCGATCTCGTCCTCAACGCCACGGTCGGCAACGGCGCGGAAGTTATCGCTGACGGCTCGATCCACGTATACGGCAGACTCAGCGGCCGCGCCATGGCGGGTGCGCAGGGTGAAACGGGCGCGCGCATTTACTGCATGGATTTCCAGGCCGAACTGCTGTCGATCGCGGGCTGCTACCGTGTGTTCGAGGAATTTCCGGCCGAACTGCACGGCAAACCCGTGCAGGCATGGCTGGAAGGAGAAAAGCTGCTTGTTGCCGCATTGTAAATATCTAGACCTTGCAACAAAACCATCGGAGATCGCATCTTGACTGAATTCATCGTCGTCACTTCCGGCAAGGGCGGAGTCGGCAAGACCACCACCAGTGCCAGCGTTGCCGTAGGCCTTGCCTGTCACGGCAGGAAAGTCGCCGTCATCGACTTCGACGTCGGTCTGCGCAACCTCGATCTGATCATGGGCTGCGAGCGCCGCGTGGTCTATGATTTCGTCAACGTCATCCAGGGCGATTGCACGCTCAGACAGGCGTTGATCAAGGACAAGCGCCACGAGAACCTTTTTGTGCTCGCCGCATCGCAGACCCGCGACAAGGAAGCGTTAACCCAGGACGGCGTCGAACGCGTGCTCAATGAATTGCGCGACGACGGCTTCGACTACGTGGTGTGCGATTCTCCTGCCGGAATCGAAAAAGGTGCATTCCTGGCGATGTATTTCGCCGATCGCGCGATCGTCGTGGTCAATCCCGAAGTTTCGTCGGTGCGCGACTCGGATCGCATTCTCGGCCTGCTCGCGAGCAAGACCCGGCGTGCCGAACTCGGCGCCGCCCCGATCGAACAGCACTTGTTGCTGACCCGCTACAACCCGGCGCGCGTTGCCGATGGCGACATGCTCAGCATCGACGACGTCAAGGAAATCCTCGGCATCGAAATCGTCGGCGTGATTCCCGAATCCGAAGGCGTATTGAGCGCGTCTAACGCCGGCGTGCCGGTGATACTCGACGAGGAATCCAACGCCGGGCACGCCTATGCCGACGCCGTCGCCCGGTTGCTCGGCGAACAGCGGCCGATGCGCTTCCTCGACGCACCGAAGAAGGGTTTTCTCTCACGCATGTTCGGAGGCTGACATGGGTATCCTCGATTTCCTGCGTGCGCGTCCGAAACACACTGCATCGATCGCCAAGGAACGCCTGCGCATCATCGTCGCGCAGGAGCGCGCGGAACGCGACAGCCCGGATTATCTGCCGCTGCTGCGTCGCGAATTGCTCGAAGTCATCAAGAAGTACGTCAACGTCGACCCGGACGCAGTCACCGTCAATGTCGAACGCGACGGCGGGCATGAGGTGCTGGAACTGAGCGTGGCCTTGCCGGAACATGCGGCGCGGGCCGAGGGCTGAGAGCCGGGCAGAAACGCATCAAGTATCATCAATGCAGCGCAGGCGGGAATGACGGGTTCTGGATTTCCCGAGTTGCGAGTCCGGCGGTACGCACAATGCCTTGCCAACAGCCCATGCTCCTTGTCTCCCACATCGACATCAACGCTGCCACGGCCCTGCTCGCACGGCACGACCTGAAACTGGTGCTGGTAGGCGATCACGCACCGATCCCCGGCAGTTTTTGGGGCGAACCGGAAGCCGGCGTGATCGGCAGCTGCGTCTATGTGCGCCTCGACACGCCCGTGCATTCCGTGTTGCATGAAGCCTGTCACCTGATCGTTGCCGCACCTGATCGGCGCGCGCAGATCCACACCGACGCGTCCGATTCGCAGGCCGAGGAAGACGCCGCGTGCTATCTGCAGATTGCGCTGGCCGATGCCATTCCCGGCGTGGGCAGCGCGCGGCTGATGACGGACATGGACGCGTGGGGCTACAGCTTTCGCCTGGGATCGGCGCGAGCATGGTTCGAAACCGACGCCGACGATGTGCGCGATTGGTTGCAGCAACGCGGCTTGCTGTCGTAAATCCCCGATCGGCTTGCGCCCGCGCGACGCCCGCACTAGTGTAGTGCTTCACTAACCTGCACATCCCATTGACAGGAATCGACCCATGCAACGCTGGCTGAAACTTCCCGACGGCCGCTACCTCGACGCCAACAGTATCGTCTATGTAAGCAAGGTGGAAACCTACCCGCGACTGGACGACGACGGCAACGAGGCCGGGCAAGGTTATGTGGTCAATCTCGGCACCGGGATTCCGCGCGACCAGCAACTCACGGCGATGGGAACCAAGGAGGAAATCCTTGCTTTGTTGAAAGCGTTGCTCGGCGCGGGCGCAGCGACAAGCTGAAGGCCTGCCGGATTCCCGTCAGACACGCGCGCGATTGCATACTGGCAATGACGCTGCCCATGCCGTGAGCCAATCCTTCGATGTCGCGATCATCGGTGCCGGCGCCGCCGGCCTGATGTGCGCGATCGCCGCCGCTCGACGCGGCCGGCGCGTGCTCGTCATGGAACACACCAACCGCGTCGGCAAGAAGATTTTGATGTCGGGCGGCGGGCGCTGCAACTTCACCAACATCGGCACGTCTCCGGCGAATTTCCTTTCCGCGAATCCGCATTTCTGCAAGTCGGCGCTTGCACGGTTCCGACCCGATGACTTCATCGCCATGGTCGAAAGCCACGGCATCGCATACCACGAAAAGGAACTCGGCCAATTGTTCTGCGACGATTCGTCCAGGCAGATCGTGCGCATGCTTGTCGACGAATGTGCGGCGGCGAACGTGTGCATCCTGACGGACTGCACGATCACAAACGTGCTGCATGACGCGCCCGTATTCCGGCTCGATGCGAATCCGGGAAAGTTCAGCGCGAATGCACTGGTTGTCGCCAGCGGTGGACTTTCGATTCCGCGCATGGGTGCGAGCGGATTCGGTTACGACCTGGCGCGTCAGTTCGGTCATCGCATCGTGCCGACGCGCGCAGGTCTGGTGCCGCTGACATTGAGCGGCACGCACCAGCAGCGTCTGGCCGATCTTGCCGGCGTAGCCGTGCCGATCGAAGCGCGCTGCAATGACGCGAGTTTCCGCAATTTCATGTTGATCACGCATCGCGGCGTCAGCGGACCGGCGATTCTGCAGATTTCCTCGTTCTGGAATCCCGGCGACGATTTGCGCCTGGATCTGCTGCCGGACACGCCAGCGCCGGATTGGTTGTTTGAGCAACTGGCGCAGCGCCCGGCAGCGGAATTCAAGACCGTGCTCGCCGAACGCCTGCCGAAACGCTTTGCGCAGCGACTGTGCGAACACTGGCTTCCGAACAAGCCTTTGCGCCAATTAGGACAAACGCAACTGCGCGAAATTGCTGCGCAACTGTCCGACTGGCCGTTGATCGCCAGCGGCACCGAAGGATATCGCACCGCAGAAGTCACGCTCGGCGGTGTGGATACCAACGAACTTTCTTCGACCGACATGCAATCCCGACGCGTGCCCGGACTTTATTTCATCGGCGAAGTGATCGATGTGAGTGGATGGCTGGGCGGCTATAACTTTCAATGGGCGTGGGCGTCCGGACACGCTTGCGGCAATGCACTCTGAGCGTGCGTATCGCCTTGACACTTGCACAGGTCAATGCGCTACTATTCGTCAACACTCGGGAGATGGCATTCCTCCCCGAACCGCCGCAAGGCTGATGATGCCTACCCGAGCCGGGCAACCCGGCGCTCGTAGGTGTCGCCGCAAGACGACAAGCCTGCGCGCGCGTGGTTCCCGCACCGAACAAGGACGCGAGGAACCGACATGACACTCATTGCATTTCTGGCCGTAGGCGGGGGCGCTTTTTTCGGTGCCGGCCTTCGCTATGCGCTGGGTCTGGCATTAAATCCGGTTTTTCCGACGTTGCCGCTCGGCACGCTCGCCGCGAACCTTCTCGGTGGCCTGATCATGGGCCTGGCAATGGCGCTGTTCGCGCAATTCCAGGCGTTGCCGCCGGAACTGCGGCTGTTTCTCGCCACCGGATTTCTCGGCGGACTGACCACGTTCTCAACTTTCTCCGCGGAAACGCTGACACTAATGCTGCGACATGAATATCTATGGGCACTGGCACTGATCAGTGCGCACCTGATCGGCACGCTGAGCATGACGTTTCTCGGTTTCATCCTGGTTCAAGGCATCGCGAGGGCATGGGCATGACCAGTCAGCAAGGCGCATACCTGCGCTTTTTCGTACACGAGAATCGTCGCCATCACGGCGTCCTGCTCTACGAGTGGTTGCTCGAGCAGGCAAAGAAGATGGGAATCCACGGCGGCAGCGCGTTTCGCGCGATCGCCGGTTTCGGTCGACACGGCGTCATGCACGAGCAGCACTTCTTCGAGCTGGCCGGCGACCTGACTGTGCGCATCGATTTCGTCGTCGGCGCCGACGAGGCGGATCGCCTGCTCAAATTTGTCGCCGACGAAAATTTGTCGATTTTCTATGCCCGGCTGGCGACGGAATTCGGCACCACCGGAGTGGACTGAATCCATGCGCGATATTCTGGCCCAGATCGCGCAGGTACTCACGGTATTGCTGCTGGCGCCGCTGCTGCAGGGATTCATCCATCGCTACGAAGAACGTGTGCAGCGCAGCCGCGGCCCGTCGCTGCTGCAGCCATATCGCGACCTTATCAAATTGTTGCGCAAGCAACTGGTCGTTCCGGAATCGGCGACCTGGGTATTCTGGACCGCTCCGATCGTCGCGTTTACGGCAATGCTGACCGTGCCGATCCTGATTCCGGTACTGACCAATTACCCGCTGCCGTTGTCGGACATGGGCGACATCCTCGGCGGTGGACTGATCCTTACGGTCGGCAGCTTCTTCGTGAATCTGGCCGCTCTCGACAGCGGCAGCGCATACGGTGGCATCGGCAGCAGCCGCACGGTCATGCTCACGATCCTGGCCGAGCCGACGCTGATTCTGGTATTCGTGGGGATCACGCTGATGGCGCAATCGATGCTGCCCTTCGTTGTCAATCATCTACTGGTCGCGCAGCCGGCGGTGTACTGGAATCCGACTCATCTGTTTCTGGTGATGGCGTTTTTCGTGCTGCTGCTGGTTGAAACCGATCGCCTGCCGATCCACTCGAGCACGCATATCGAGGTGTACATGATCGAGGAAGCGCGCATCCTCGAATACTCCGGGCCGCTGCTGGCGTTGCTGAAGTGGGCATCGGCGATGAAGCAGTTCATTCTCTACACGATCTTCGTCAACGTGCTGCTGTTGCCGTGGGGGCTATCGAAAACCGGCAGCGTGCCTGGCATCGGTGGCAGCGCGCTGGCGTTGCTGATGAAATTGGCATTGGTCGCGCTGGCCGTGATCGGCGTGGAGACGATGCAGTCGCGCCTGCGCTTTTACCGCTACCAGGAACCCCTGGCCGCGGCATTTCTTTTCGCCGTGCTCGCGGTAATCGCCAATCAAATTCGCTGACTGGAGCCGGCTGACCTATGCTCGCCGCGAATCTCGATCCACTTGCCGCTTCGCTGTTCAGTCTGCTTGCCATTGGCTGCCTGGTGCTGGCGTTCGTGATGCTCGGCTCGCGCTGGCTCAAGGACTATCTGTATGCGTTCGCCGCGCAGTCCTGGCTGATCGCGCTGTTGTCGGCAGCGATCGGCTATTACGGTCACTACCGCGAGCTCTATGCGATTGCGGTACTGACCGCATTGTTCCGCGGACTGGTGCTGCCGTGGCTCGTGCTGCGCATTTTGCGGCGCATGCACGTGACCCGCGAATTGCATCCCATACTGCAACCATCGACCAGCCTGCTGATCGGCGCGGTCGCTGTGGTGTTTGCCTTGATCGTCGCCACGCGCATCTCTGCGTCTTTGGGCCTGACCCAGAACATTGTCGTGCTGGCACTGACCGTGATGCTGTCGATGAAAATGATCGGCTTGCTGATTCTGGCTTTGCGTCGAGAAGCAATCAGCCAGATTCTCGGCATCATGCTGCTGGAAAACGGCATATTTCTCGGCTCGCAGATTCTGGTGCCGGGCATGCCGATGCTGATCGAACTGGTGCTGCTGTTCGATCTGCTGGTCGCCGTCGCCTGTTTCGGCGTGCTCGTGCGCTACCTGATCACGCATGTCGGCAGTACCAGCAGTCGGGAATTGCAGAGGCTGACCGGATGATGATCGATCCGCGCCTGCTCGTCGTATTGATCGCACCACTCGTCGCGATCGTCGTTGCGCTGGCATCGCGCCGCGCGCGCGTGGCCGAATGGGCGAACCTGCTCGCCGCCATTGCGGTGTTCATCGCCGCGCTGTCGCTGCCGTTTGTCGCCGCGTCGCCGCGGACTTTCGCGGCAGGATATCTTTTTCTCGACGAACTCGGTGCCTGGGTACTGCTGTGCGTGGCCGTGGTTTACCTGCTCGCCTCGTTGCACGCGGTCGGCTACATGCGCAGCGACCCGACGCACGACCGGCGCCTGCCGCAGTTCTACGCGCTTTTCGCGGCCTTCGCCCTGACCATGCTGTTCGCGCCGCTGGTCGCCAATTTGGGGGTGTACTGGATCGCGATCGAACTGACCACGCTGGTCAGCACGTTCCTGGTCGGCTTCGAGCGCCGCGCGACGAGCATGGAAGCAGCATGGAAATACATCATCATCGTCTCGGCCGGTATCAGTCTGGCCCTGCTCGGCACCATAGTGCTGTACTGGGGCGGCAGTCTGGTGCTCGGACCAACCTACGATCTCACCTGGCAGTCGTTGGCGGCAGTCGCGCCGCGCATGAATCCAATGTTGTTGCGGCTGGGATTTTTGCTGATGCTGATCGGCTACGCAGTCAAGGTCGGTCTTGCGCCCATGCACAGTTGGCTGCCGGACGCCCACAGCGAAGCGCCCGCTCCGGTGTCCGCGATGCTTTCCGGTGCGCTTCTCAATACGGCGATGCTCGGCATCGTGCGCACGCTGGCCGCGACCGACGCAGCCGCCGCCGGCACCATGCCGCACGCGGCATTGATCGTGCTCGGCGTGCTTTCGATTCTGATCGGTGCGCTGTTCATCGTGCGCCAACGCGACATCAAACGGCTGATGGCCTATTCCAGCGTCGAACACATGGGCATCATCGCCTTGGGTTTCGGTTTCGGCGGCGTATTCGGCGTCGCTGGCGCCCTTTACCAGATGCTCAACCACTCATTGAACAAGTCGCTGCTGTTTTTCGGCGCCGGCAATGTCATGCGCCGATACGGAACCACGAAGATCGGCGAGATCCGGGACGTGTTGTCGCAGTTTCCGGTATCCGGCCCGCTGTGGCTGATGGGTGCGATCGCGATCACGGGCGCGCCGCCATTCGGCCCGTTTCTTGGCGAGCTGAGCGTCCTGCGCGCCGGCTGGAGCGGCATCTGTCTGTGGGCTTCGGCAACCATGCTGATTGCGCTGATCGTGATCTTCATCGGCTTCCTGAATCATTTTCGCGTCATGTATTTCGGCGAGCCGTTATCCGATCCGCCAACCGGGATACGCACGCCGGCTATCAGCATCTTGCCAATGTGGATCGCGGCGATCGCGTTGCTGGTGTTCGGACTGTGGTGGCCACAAAGCCTGCGCGGTTTGTTCGGCAACATCGCCGCCAGTCTGGGAGCCACGCCATGATGCGCGGAACCAACGAACGCGATTGCAACGCCGGGCAATTGCGCGCCGCGGTTGCGGATTTGATCGCTGCGGGCGGTCGCATGCAGATGGCGTGGTGCTGGTTTCCGGAAAAATCAAAATCCGAAGTTTGCTATCTGGCCGCGCCGGGCGCACGCCGGCCACTGGAACTATGGCGTTGTCGCGTCGACAATGGAATTTTGCCGAGTCTGGCCGGTCTGGTTCCGTTGCTGGGTTGGTACGAACGCGAAATCACCGATCTATGCGGTGTGCGTTTCGACGGTCATCCGGAACCGCGTCCGCTGCTGTTCGATGGGCTCGACCATGCGCCGATGGATCCGGCACATGTGTATGCTGCGGCCAGCGGAAATGCCCGCGCACCTGCCTTCGTCCCCGAAGTACTGGGCGACGATGTCCAACAATTGCCGTTCGGTCCCGTGCGCGCCGATGTAGTCGAGTCGGCGCAGTTTCAATTCTTCTATCTTGGCGAACACATCCTGCGTTACCAGCCGCGACTGTTTTTCAAGCACCGCGGCATGGAACAGCGCTTCACGGGTCTCGCCCCAAGCGCCGGCACAGCGTTCGCCGAGCGCGTTTCCGGCATCGGAAGCGTGGCTCACGCGCTGGCCTATTGCCAGGCGATCGAGGCCGCGGCAGGTTGCGGCGTGCCCGTTCGTGCGCGCCGCATTCGCGTGCTGCTCGCAGAACTCGAACGGCTATACAACCATCTGCATTACTTCGGCCATCTGGCCGCCACGACCACACTCAAGGCAGGTCACGCGGAGGGAACGCTGCTCGAAGAAGGCATCAAGCAGCTCATCGCACGCCTGTGTGGCAGCCGCTTCGGGCGCAATCTGCTGACACCGGGAGGATTGCGTCGCGATGTCGTCATCGCTGCGGATCTTTCCGCGCGGCTCGATGAGCTGGAAAAATCCGTACGCTGTTATCTGGAACAACTCGAACGCACGACGAGTTATCTGGATCGCCTCATCACGACCGGCCCGCTACCGCGGCAGACTGCGTTCGACCAGGGCGCGACCGGCCCGGTCGAGCGCGCCTCGGGGTTGGATCGCGACATGCGACGCGATCATCCCTACGCCGCATACGATGAACTGAAAATTGCGGTCCCCGTTCGCGATGACGGCGACGCCTACGCGCGAGCGCGAGTACGCATGGCAGAAATCATCGAGATTTTTGCGGCCCTGCGCCAGATCCTGGCGCGTCTGCAACCAGGCGACGTTCGTGTTGACTGCACGCCGCCACCCGATTCCGAAGGATTGGGCTGGGCCGAATCGCCACGTGGCTCGCTCTACTACGCCGTGCATGTGGACGCCGCGCAACGTCTGGCGCGAGTCAAGATCAAATCGCCGTCGTATTCCAACTGGCGCGTATTCCCGTTCACGGTGCATGACACCAACATGATGGATTACGCGATCAACGAAGCCAGTTTCGGTTTGTCCATTGCCGGTTGTGATCGCTGATGAACACAATGCAATTTTCCCAGACAAGATTCGGTTCCGGAGTTCACCGATGCCCATCTGGACGCTGATTGGACTGGCCAAAGGCAGCGCAACTACCGCGTGGCCTGCGCATGACGGCGACGACGGGCAGACCGGAGTGTCCGGCATGCCGCGCATCACTGGCGAGCGTTGCGTCGTGGATTGCCGCGCCTGCGCCGAGGTCTGTCCGACACGCGCCATCGGCCTTGATGCCGCCGGAAATTTGCAGACTCTCGATTATGGACGCTGCATCGCGTGCCAGTTGTGTGTGCAGGCGTGTCCTTCGGGCAGGCTGCAAGCCAGCAACGACTGGGCGTGCGGCGTGCGCGATCGCGGCGAACTGCACTGGAGCGATGCGACGACTTCGCCCGCGGCAGAGCAGTTGCGCAAGCACATCGAGCGCAGTTTCAAATGCAGTCTGCATATTCGGCATGTCGATGCCGGCTCGTGCAACGGTTGCGAATCGGAATTGCAGGCGTTGAACAATCCATACTACAACCTGCATCGGCTCGGCATTTTCTTCACGGCATCGCCACGCTTCGCTGATCTGCTGCTGGTCACCGGCCCGGTCACGCACGCGATGCGAGAACCGCTGCTGGCAACCTACGAAGCCATGGCTGAGCCACGCCTGGTAATGGCGACGGGAACCTGCGCCGTTTCCGGCGGCATCGCTGCAGGCGGATACGCATGTGGCAGCGGACTCGACGGCGTGTTGCCGGTGGATCTGTGGCTGCCGGGCTGCCCGCCGAATCCGGCGGCAATCATCGAAGGATTGCTGGTGCTGCTCGATCGCGCGAAGCCGCGCCTGCGCGGAGGCCGCTTCGATGAATGAAATGATCGGAGTCGCTCTCGCCTGCTGGCTGCTCGCGCTGGTTCTTGCCATCGCGGGACGCGCGTTGACGCCTGCGCGATGGCTGCTGGCCGCAGGTGCCGCAGCGATGATTGCGTGCGCGTTGCTGACACTACCCGGCTCGACGGCAACGCTTTCGCTGGGCTTCGGCCCCGGCGCGCACGGCAGCGTGTTTCGACTCGATGCTGCGGCGTTGTGGTTGTCGCTGTTCGGCTTCATGCCCGCGCTGGCGGCGTGCTTGCTGGGTACGCCGGCAAGCGAAAAACGCGGCTGGATCGCTGGTGCAGCGCTGGCATCAATCGCTGCACTTGGCGTATTCGGCTTGCAAGACGCCGCATCGTTTCGGGTCGCCTGGGAAATCATGAGTCTGGGCGGTGCGTGCATGTTGCTTGGCGAAAGATTCGATGGCCCGCAATCGGGTGCATCCAGTTTGTTCATGCTTGGCTTGCTCGAAGTCGGAGCTGTCGCCCTGATCGCGTCCATGCTGATCCTCGGTCATGCCTCAGGCACGTTTGCCTTCGCGGCTTTTCCGTCGGCAGCGGCGAGCCTGTCGCCGGGGTTGCGCCTTGGCGTCGGCATGCTGTTGCTGGTCGGTTTCGGCGCCAAGCTGGGCCTGTTGCCTTTTTACGAATGGCTGCCGCGCGCGTACGCATCGGGCAGCGGTGCCAGTGGCGCAATGTTGTCCGGCGTCATTTTGAATGCGGCGTATTTCGCGCTTGCGCGCGGATTCACGCAGTGGCTTCCGGCGGATTTCGCGCTCGGCGCAATCGTCATCGCGCTGGCCATCGTGAGCGCGATTCTGGCCATTCTTTACGCGTTCCAGGAAGAAGACTGGCGCGAATTGCTGAGTTTTTCGACGGCGGAAAATGCCTGCATCGCGATGGCCCTGCTCGGCGCATCGATGTTGTTCCGAAGTCGCGGTCTGGAAACCTTCGCGGCACTGGCCTGGGTGGTTGCACTGTTGCATCTTGGCGCACACGCGCTGGCGAAAGGCGCTCTGTTTTGTGCCGCCGACGGCATCTACCGCGCCAGTGGCAGCTATCACATCACCCAATGCGGTTGGTTCAAGCGCAGCCCGCTGCTGTTCGGCATCGGCGTCGTATTCGCCGGCATGAGTCTGGCGGCGATGCCGCCGCAGGCCGGATTCGTCAGCGAGTGGTTCGCCTTCCAGACCCTGTTCCAGGGATTTCATCTTCCCGGAATGGGCGGGCGCCTGGTGCTGGCGCTGGCCGGCGCCGGACTCGCTCTGACCGCCGCGATCGCATTCGCCACGTTCGTCAAAGTCGTTGGCATTGGCGCACAAGGCGCAAGCACGCATGAGGGTACGCGTGTACCCGGCGCGCACGCGTTTGCAACGGGCGTTCTCGGTTTGCTGGTGCTGGCGCTTGCAGTCGGCATGCCATGGTGGCTGCACTATCTGGACCGCGCCGCCAGTCTTGCTTTCGGCGCGCACACGGCCACTGCAATGCACGATGGGCCGATCCTCGTACCGCTCTCCAAATTCGCTTTCATCTCGCCGACGTTGCTGATTATTGTTTGTCCGCTGCTCGCGATCGTGCCGATCGCGCTGTTGTGGTGGTCCATGCGCAGACATCCGGCACGCGGCGCACCGGTCTGGTACGGCGGGTTTGCGCGCGATTCGACGCGGGTGGCGACGACCGCACTGACTTTTTCCAATGCGATGCGCGTGTTCTACAGTTTTATCTATCGCCCAACGGTCGATGTCGCGCACGAACATAGTGAGCGCGAATATTTCGTGCACCGATTGCGCTTGCGTCACGGTGTCGCAGCGTTGTTTGAACCGCTGCTGTTTGGCCCCTTGCGGCGCGGCGTGGACGCGCTCGCCGGCGCCTTGCAAGGCATGCAATCCGGACAGATGAACTTCTATCTTGCCCTGATCGCACTGCTGCTGGTTGTCGCGTTGTCCATCGCGATCTGGTAGCAACGCAAAGCCGTCGACCTGAGTTTCGTTGGCACGCATGATAGGCTGAAATGTCCGATACCAAGGAAATGGAATCGATGTCGCACTCCAGAGTTTCGCAACTGCTTGCGCAAGCCGGGCTCACCCTGAACGGTGGTGCCCCGTACGATCCGCAAATCCATAACGATCATTTTTACGCCCGCGTCGTCACCCATGGCTCAATCGGGCTCGGCGAGTCCTACATGGACGAGTGGTGGGACGTGCGCGATCTCGACGCCATGCTGTATCGCATTCTCGCCGCAGGACTGGATCGAAAGGTCCACGCCATCGACGATGCGTGGCTGTGGCTCAAGTCGACATTTCTGAACCTGCAACGTGGGCACCGCGCCTATGTAATCGGCGAACATCACTACGACATCGGCAACGATCTTTTCGAGGCAATGCTCGGCAAGCGCCTCGTATACAGCTGCGCGTATTGGAACACCGCAACAAATCTCGACGACGCCCAGGAAGCCAAGCTCGATCTGGTTTGCCGAAAACTCGGACTGAAAGCCGGTATGCGCGTGCTCGACATCGGTTGCGGCTGGGGCGAGGCATTGAAATATGCCGCCGAGCGTTATGGCGTATCCGGCGTCGGCATCACGGTATCGCAGGAACAGGCGGAATTCGCCCGTGATCTGTGCAAAAACCTGCCGATCGAGATTCGCGTACAGGACTACCGCGAACTTGACGAAAAATTCGATCGCAGCTTTTCCATCGGCATGTTCGAACACGTCGGCGTGAAAAACTATCGCACATATTTCGAGATGGTGCGCCGTTGCCTGAACGACGATGGCCTGTCGCTGCTGCATTGCATCGGCTCCAACGTGTCCACAAACCGTACCGATCCGTGGATCGCAAAATACATATTCCCCAACTCGATGCTGCCGTCCGCAGTGCAGATCGCCGACGCGCGCGAAGACCTGTTCGTGATCGAGGACTGGCACAATTTCGGCGCCGACTACGACGCGACGTTGATGGCCTGGCGAGACAATTTCGATAGCGCATGGCCACGACTGCGCGACACCTACGGCGAACGCTTCCGGCGCATGTGGCACTTCTACCTGTCCGCCTCGGCTGCCGTGTTCCGTGCACGTCGCGACCAATTGTGGCAACTGGTTTTGAGCCCGAACGGGGTGCCGGGCGGATACCGCGCACCGCGATGATGCGGCACAACGTCGCATGAATCCGGTGCCAACCGAGTACACCGCGATCATATCGACACCAGCGCCACGGGGTAGAATCAGGGCATTTGAAAATCGGGACCACCACGTGACCATCAGTGTCGAACCAACCGAGGATCTGCTGCGCCGCATTCGCACCGGTGAATCCGCGGCCAAGCAGGCCTTGTACGAACGTTGCCTGCCGTTGTTGCGACGCTGGGCGCACGGGCGCCTGCCGCACTACGCGCGCGATATCGCCGATACCGACGATCTGGTCCAGGTGACACTGCTGCGCGCGCTCAATCGTCTGGACGACTTCAACTCCGATGGCGGCAGCGGCAGTTTTCTCGCGTACCTGCGCCAGATATTGCTCAACGAAGTTCGCGGCGAATTGCGCAAACGCCAGGTTCGTGGCAGCAGGCTCGATATCGACGATATGCCTTTGCCCGACGATACCGCTTCCGTCGTCGAACATCTGGTCGGCGAGCAGCGTATCCGCAATTACGAGGCCGCGCTGGGCACGCTGGACCGCGAGCAACAGGCGCTGATCGTGATGCGCCTGGAATTCGGCATGAGCTATCAGGAAATGGGCATCGAGACCGGTAGTTCGCCGGATGCTGTTCGGATGCGTGTCACTCGCGCATTGAAGACTGTTGCCAGTCGCATCGCGACGGACAGAGACTAGACTCATGCCCGGCAAATCCGGAACAAGAAAACAAATCGATGAAGCCCTGTCGGCCATCGCGGACGGAGCTCCATTGGCCTGGAGAGAGATCGAATCCGGATTGGACGATCCAGCCCAGGTCGAAGTGTTGCGTTTGCTTGACGACGTCGCCGGCGCGTATCGCCGGGAGCGCAACGCGACTTCCGCAGCGCCGAATCATGCGATGTTCCGCTGGGGTCCGCTTGAAGTGGAAGCGATGATTGGCGAAGGCAGCTACGGCAATGTGTACCGCGCATTCGACCCGTGGCTGGGTCGACACGTCGCCCTGAAGCTTGCGCAACTGGCGACGGGTACCGGCAGCGGGCTCGACGAGGCACGCCGCCTGGCGCGCCTGCGCCATCGCAACGTGCTGCATGTTTACGGCTGCGCGGTGCACGACGGTCGCTCCGGACTGTGGAGCGAGCTGATCGAAGGTCGCACCCTGGCTGCGGTGGTTGCAAGCGATGGCGCATTGAGCGTCGAAGAAACCATGCGCATTGGCCGCGATCTGGCCAATGCATTGGCCGCTGTCCACGCTGCAGGCCTCGTACACGGCGATGTGAAAGCGGACAACGTGATGCGTGAAAGCGGCGGTCGCATCGTGTTGATGGATTTCGGTGCCGGCGGCGACCAGCGCTTGCTCGCCAGCCGCCAACTGATTTCCGGCACACCGGCCTACCTGTCGCCGGAAGTGCTTGACGGCGCGCCGCTGAGTATACAAAGCGACATTTACGCGTTCGGCGTGCTGCTGTTTTTCCTGCTCAGCGGGCGTTATCCATACGCGCATTCCGATTTCGGCGCATTGCGCGACGCGCAGGCAGCCGGCGAGCGAGCGGAACTGCGCGCGTTGCGCCCGGATCTCGACCCGGATCTTGGCGCGCTGGTCGAAGCGTGCACGGCCACGGATCCCGCTCTGCGGCCGCAGAGCGCATCTGCGCTTGCCGCCCGATTGACTCGGCTGGCCCAGCCGCAACCGCACGCACTTTCGCATCCACGCCGCTGGATCGGTGTGGCGGCCTGCGCCGCCGCCGTCGCCGCGTGCACGCTGCTGGCATGGCCGCAGCTGTTTCCGCCGGCCTGGGCCAGCACGATTCAATTCCTGCGCGTTGAACCCGGAGGCAATGTTCCACTCGACGCAAATTCGAGCCTGCGCGTCGGCGACCGGATACGCCTGCTCGCGAGCAGCACGCGCGACACGTATCTGTACGTTCTCAACGAAGACGCCGCCGGCAACGCGACGGTATTGTTCCCGTTGAACGCTACGGCACGCAATCCACTGCATGCCGGCGTGCAACTGCAGCTGCCCGGCGGCACGGGATCGACGCAGGCGTATGAAGTCACTGCCGATTCCGCACGCGAGGAATTTCTCGTGGTGGCGTCGCTGGCGCCGCTGCCGGATCTGGAAGGAGAACTCAACAGTTGGCGTCACGCGGCAACTGCCGACACAGCACCGACACGCGGAGTTGGCGCAATCGTGGATGTATCCGCGCCGCTGCTGCGTGGCGCGCATCTTCACGCGCTGCTCGATCGACTCCGTCAGGACCCGGCCCACGTGCGCGTCTGGCAATACAGCTTTACGCACCGCAACTGACCGTAGCGTGCACGCTACGACAACCCGATTGAATTTGCTGCATGCGCTCCGCGCACGGGCAATTCCTCGCCAAACCTGTCGTGCGCGAAGCGCACGCTACGACAGCGCGTTGCGGCGCCGCTGTGCGCGCTTCTCCTTGCGGCGTTTCGAGCGACGGGCGAAGACGAGGTAAATCGCCGGGGTCGAGAGCAAGGTGAGACTCTGCGAAAAAACCAGTCCGCCGAGCATGGCGATACCGAGCGGGCGGCGCAACGCCGCGCCCGTGCCAATGCCGACGACCAACGGCACCGAAGCCAGAATGGCGACCATGGTGGTCATCATGATCGGGCGAAAGCGTGCCAGGCAAGCTTCACGCACGGCCTCGAGCGGTGCCTTGCCTTCGCGTTCGGCGACCAGCGCGAAGTCGATCATCATGATCGCGTTTTTCTTCACCAGACCGATCAGCAGCACCAGCGCCATGATCGCGACGATCGACAGTGGCGTGCCAGTTGCCAGCAACGCCAGCAGCGCGCCGACTCCGGCAGCAGGCAAAGTCGAGAGAATCGTCACCGGGTGAATCAGGTTCTCGTACAACATGCCCAGCACCAGATACACCGCAATGATCGCGCCGATCAGCAGCAGCGGCATTTGCGTCATCTGCTGCTGGAAACGTCGGAACGAGTCGCCGAAGCCGAGCGTGATATCGCCGGGCATGCGCATGTCGCTGATGGTCTTTCTTATTTGCTCGGTAGCCTCGCCCATGCTCACGCCTGGCGTGAGGTTGAAACTCAGCGACATGCTGGTCATCTGGTTGGTGTGGCTGATCTGACTCGGCGCGATGGTGGATTGCTGCTGCGCGATCTCACTGATCGGAATCATCTGTCCGTTGCCGGATCGCACGTGGATGGTTTCCAGCGCAGCGGGTGACGACGCCTGCGATGGCAGTGCCGTCAGCACCACCTGATATTGGTTGGTATCGGAGTAGATGGTCGAGATCGTGCGCTGCCCGAACGCGTTGTAGAGCGCATCATCCACATCCGCCATCGACACGCCCAGTCGCGCTGCCTTGGCGCGATCGACCACCATGTTCTGCAAGAGCGAGGCATCATCCAGATCTGTGCCGACTTCCGTGAACATCGGATTCTTCTGCAATTGCGCCTGCAACTTCGGCAACCACTCCTCGATCTCTGTGGCACTGTTGCCCTGCAGCTCCACGCTGTACTGGCCACCCTGACTGGTGCCGCCCGAGCCGCTGGGCAGGTCTTCATGCGCGCGCAGTCGCACATCCAGATCGGGATAGCGCGCCACTTTGGCGGACAGCCGCGCCACGACCAATTGCGTGGATTGCTTGCGACCTTCGCCCAGCGGTTTCAGCTGGATGCTGATCCATCCGCTGGCGCCGCGTCGACCGGTACCGATCGACGCGCCGACATATTCGACGTCCGGATCGTCGCGCAACGCCTTCATGATCGTGCTGGTGCGAGTTTCGAGATCGGCGAACGACATCGTCATGCTGGCGCTGGCACGACCCCAGATCAGGCCGCTGTCCTGCGGCGGGAAGCTGGTACCGGGAACTTCATGAAACAGGAAAATCGTGAGGATCAACAGCGGCAGCGGTGACCATGCCATCAGCCTGTGGTGCTTGTGCAGTGTCCAGTCCAGCATGCGCGTGTACGCGGCGAGCATGCCGGCGTGGAAACGATCCAGCGCCCGTCCGAACCGCGACGGGACCTCATCGCGCACGGTATGGTGACGCAGGTAGAGGCCGCAAAGCGTCGGCGTCAATGTGAGCGAGACCAGCATCGACACGAAGATGGCGGCGACCAGCGTCACCGTGAACTCGCGGAAGAACATGCCGATCACGCCCGGCGCAAACAGGATCGGAGTGAATACCGCAATGAGCGAAGCCGTGATCGCGATAATGGTGAAACCGATCTCCTTGGCACCCGCGAGCGCTGCCTGCATCCGCGTTTGTCCCTCGTCCAGATGCCGGATGATGTTCTCGATCACGACGATGGCGTCATCGACCACGAACGTCAGCGCGATCACCAGCGCCAGCAGCGACAGGTTGTCCAGCGTGTAACCCATCACATACATCACGCCAAAGGCGCCGCACAACGACAACGGTACCGCCGCCGCTGCAATCAGTGTCGGCGCCATGCGGCGCAGGAACAATGCCATCGTAAGCACCACCATCATCAGACTGATCAGCAACGTGATCTGCACGTCGTCGACGGAGTCGCGGATGGTTGGTGTACCGTCAAAATACGGCGTCAATTGCGTTCCCGGAGGGAGCAACCCGCGCAGACCGGGCAATTCCGCCTTGATCGCATCTACCGTCTGAATCACGTTGGCATCGGAGCGCTTGAAAATCTGCAACTGGATTGAGCGCTTGCCGTTGAAGTAGGCGGCCTGGAAACTGTCCTGCGCGCCCTGGTACACGTTGGCGACGTCGCGCAGATAGATGGGCGTGCCGGCATTATTGGCGATGACCAGGTCGGCAAAATCGCGCGCCGTGTGCAACTGGTCGGTTGCGGATATCGCGGTCGCGGTCTTGCCGTCGCTGAGCATGCCTTGCGGCGATCGGACATTCGCTGCGGTGACCGCATTGCGAATCTGGTTGGACGAAAGGCCCAGGGCTTCGAGCTTGTGCAGATCCACGTCCACGCGCACCGCAGGTTGGGCGCTGCCGGAAACCTCCACCGACGCCACACCCGGCAACTGGCTCAGTCGCGGCTGCAGCAAGGTGTTGGCCGCGTCGTAAAGTTCGGACAACGGCTGCGTGTCGGAAGTGAGCGCCAGCTCGATCGCCGGATCGTCGTTAGGATTGGCCTTGTGCCACTGCGGCATCTGCAATCCGGCGGGCAGATCGGGCACGGCAGCGTTCACCGCCGCGTCGACCTGCTGCGCGGCAGAGTCCAGATTCACATCGGAATCGAAGAAGAGGATGACGAAGCCGCTGCCGTTGGAGCTGCGCGAGCGCATCATCTCTATGCCCGGCGTCTGACCCAGATGACGTTCCAGCGGCGCGATGACCGTGGTCGACATCGTGTCGGCGTTGGCGCCCGCCTCGCTCGCGGCGACCCAGATGGCCGGAAACGACACCTGTGGCAGCGCACTGATTCCCAGCAGCGTGTAACACAGGCCGCCGGCCACCAACACGCCCAGTGCCAGCAGCGAGGTGCCGATCGGTCTGCGGATGAACGGGCCGGAAATGTTCATGCTGCGCCAATCATTCGGCGCCTTGCGCGGCCAGCTCGCCGCGCTGCGCACGCCACGCGTGCAACCATTCCTGGAAGCGTTCCATGTACAGATAAATCACCGGCGTGGTGTATAGCGTCACCAGTTGCGAGAGCAGCAGGCCACCCACGATCGACACGCCGAGCGGACGCCGCAGTTCCGAGCCGATGCCGTTGCCCAACGCCAACGGAAGCGCGCCGAACAGCGCGGCGAATGTGGTCATCATGATCGGGCGGAAGCGCAGCAGGCATGCGCGACGTATCGCATCGTGCGCGTTCATGCCGCCGCGCTGCGCGGTGATCGCGAAGTCGATCATCATGATCGCGTTTTTCTTTACGATGCCCACCAGCAACACGATGCCGACGATGCCGTCGACCGACAGCGGCATGCCGAACAGCATCAGCGCCAGCAGTGCGCCGACACCCGCGGGCGGGAGCGACGAGAGAATCGTCAATGGATGGATGTAACTTTCATACAGCACACCCAGAACGATGTAGATGACGATGATCGCGGCAAGCACCAGCAACAGCTCGTTGCCGACCGACGACGAGAATTCGGCGGCCTCGCCGATGAATCCGGTGCGCACCTGCGGCGGGAAGTTCATCGAAGCCGCAGTCCGGTTGATGCCGTCGACTGCCTGCGAAAGCGAATACCCCGGCGCCACATTGAACGAGATGATCACTGCCGGCAACTGGTTCTGGTGTGCGATCACCAACTGCGCGTCGGTAGTGGTAGCACTCGCCAATGTCGACAACGGCACGGTGTTGCCACCGCCGGTAAGAATGCCGGTGTTGGATTGCCCGATGCCTGTCGCCGTCGAGGAATTTGACGACTTCAACATGCCCAGACTGGTGGCGTTGGTGCCCGTAAGCGCACCACTCGCGCCGTTCGAGCGCACCCGCAACATGTTCATCAGATCGGAACGGTTGCGGAATTGCGGCGCGACTTCAAGGACCACGCGATATTGGTTCTGCTGGGTGAAGATGGTCGAGATCTGGCGCTGACCGTAGGCGTCGTACAAGGTATCGTCGATGGTTTGCACCGGTACACCGAGACGACTCGCCGAGGTACGGTCGATATTCAATTGCAGCGCGCGCCCGTTCATCGCCAGATTGCTGCCGACATCGACCAGTTCGGGAAGTTGCTTGATCGCCTGCACCATCTTCTGTGCATAGGGGACGAGATCCCTGGCGCTGATCTCGGACACCGCGTACTGGTAGGCGGTCGGCGCGACAGTGGTATCGAGCGTGATGTCCTGCACCGGCTTCAGGAACAATTGCACGCCGGCAATCCCGGCGACATCGCGCTGCAGATCGGCAACGACCTTGTCGAGGCTGCCGCGCTTGCCGCGCGCCTTCAGCACGATGCTGACCTGGCCCTGGTTGAGGGTCGGATTGACTTCGCCAGCGCCGATAAACGCGGCCACTCCGGCGACCGCCTCATCGTGGCGCAACGCGGCAACCACCGCCTTCGTGTAATTTTCCATCGCTGGAAACGCGATGTCGCTGTCGGCCTGTACCACACCGGTAATGATGCCGGTGTCCTGTTCGGGCAACAGGTCTTTTGGAATGATCACGTACAGCAAGCCTGTCAGCAGCAACGAAGCCGTCGCGATGACCATGGTGATGCGGCGACTGCGCAGCACCCAGTCCAGGCTGGCTTCGTACCATCCCAGCATCCTCGCGTAGAAGCCGCGACGATTCTCCATCGCCGCCTCGTCGCCAACCGGCAGCGAGCCGCGCTTGAGCAGGTACGCACACATCATCGGCGTAAGGGTCAACGACACCAGCATCGATATCGCGACCGCAATGGCGAGCACCCAGGCGAATTCGTGGAACAGCCGCCCGGTAACGCCTGGCATCAGCAGCAACGGCAGGAACACCGCGATCAGCGAAACCGTCAGCGAAAGCACGGTGAAACCGATTTCGCGCGCGCCGATCTCGGCGGCTTCGCGCCCCTCCTTGCCTTGTTCGAGATAGCGCACGATGTTCTCGATCATCACGATCGCGTCGTCGACCACGAAGCCAGTGGCCACGGTCAAGGCCATCAGCGACAGGTTGTCCAGCGAAAATCCCACCGCCGACATCACCGCGAACGTACCCATCAGCGACAACGGCACGGCAACCGCTGGAATCACGGTCGCCCACAGGCGGCGCAGGAACATGAAAATCACCGCGACCACCAGCGCAATCGCAATCAGCAACGACATCTCGACATCGTGGACCGACGCTCGGATGGTCACGGTGCGATCGGCGAACGCTTGAAGGTGCACGCCAGCCGGCAACGCCGATCGCAACGACGGCAGGGTCTGCTGGATCAGATCGACGGTGTTGATGATGTTGGCACCGGGTTGACGACGGATATCCAGCAGCACGGCGGGTTTGCCGTTCGCCCACGCTGCGAGTTGGTCGTTCTCGACTCCATCGATGACGCGGGCGACATCCGACAATTTGACCGGCGCGCCATTCTTGTAGGAAATGATGGTGTTGGCGTAGTCCGAAGCGCTTTGCAACTGGTCGTTGGTGCCGATCTGGTAGGTCTGCACGGCTCCGTTCAAGGAACCTTTTGCCGCGTTGACGTTGGCCTGGGTCAGCGCGCTGCGCACGTCCTCCATGGTCAGGCCGAGATTGCCGAGCTTGCCTGGATCGACCTGCACACGAACCGCCGGGCGCACGTTGCCGGCAATTGAAACGAGACCGACACCGGTTATCTGCGCCAGGCGTTGCGCGAGGATCGAATCGGCAAAATCGTTGACGTCGCGCAGCGGCATGCTTTCGGAGGTCAATGCCAGCGTCATGATCGGCGCATCGGCGGGATTGACGCGCTTGTAGATCGGCGGGTATGGCAGGCTGCCCGGCAGACGCGCGGTACGCAGTGCTGACTGCACGTCCTGCGCGGCGACATCCAGATTCGTATCGATCGCGAACTGCAGGGTGATGCTGGACAGGCCCACGGAACTGTTCGAGCTCATCATCGTGAGCCCGCTGATCTGGCCGAGTTGCTGTTCGAGCGGCGTGGTGACCAGGGTGGCGACGGTGTCCGCACTTGCACCCGGATATTGCGTTGTCACCACCAGACTGGGCGCTTCGACCTCGGGCAATGCCGAGACGGGCAACGCGCGATAGCCGATGATGCCGAGCAGCAACACCGCCATCATCAACAGCGACGTCGCGATCGGACGGCGGATGAAGATGCTGGAAAATGCCACCGGTTCCATGTTCGCCGGTTCCATGTTGGAGTCTTCGTCAGCGCTCAATGGTGCCCGTGCCCACGTTCGCCACCGGCCTTGGCCGCCTGCTTGATCTCCTCGGCGGTCGGTGGCAACGGCACTTCGCCGGGTTTCATCGTCAGCACCTTGCTGCCCTGTTTCAGGCGAAATTGTCCGGCGGTGACGACAAGATCGCCGGCCTTGAGACCCTTGCTGACGATCAGCCCGTTGTCGCCGGCTTCGCCGCCCTGCGTGACCGGTTGCATCTGGACGTACTTGGCCGGCTTGTCGACGTGAGCCGCACCGCGTTGGCGGCTGTGTTGGGCGGTTGCGCTATCCTGCGTGGCGGCGTGGGCCGGCGGGGCATCGGTGATCAGCCACACGTATTCGCCGTTTGGTCCGCGCTGGACTGCCGCCGTCGGCACCACCAGTGCGTTCGCGTTGACCCCGACCTGAAGTCGAATGTTGGCATATTCGCCGGGATACAAGCGATCGTCGGTGTTGGGGAATTCGGCCTTGACCTTGAACTGCCCGCTGCTGGAATCGATTTGGTTGTCGATCACCTTCAACGTGCCATCGGCTTCAACCACGTTGTTGGCGGCATCCAGCACTGCAACCTGCAACGGTGCCTTGTCCTGCGCGGCGCGCACCTGGTCGAGATAAGTACCCGCCAGCGAAAAGATCACATCGATGGGGCTCATCTCGGTCACGGTCACGATCGTGGTGGACGTGGTGATCACGTTGCCCGGATCGACCTGCCGGATGCCGGCGACACCATCGATCGGCGACGTCACCTTGGTGAAACCCAGTTGCACTCTGGTGCTGGCGATCGACGCATCATCGGCCGCCAACGCACCTTGATATTGCGTCACCGTGTTGCTTTGCGTGATACGGTCGATCTGGGCGACATACTGCTTGTACTGCGGGCTTTCGGAACGCTCCAGATTTGCTTTCGCGGTCGACAGCAGGGTCGCATCCTGCGCACGCTTGGCCAGCACCTGATCGAGCTGCGCCTGCAACGTGCGTGGATCGATCTCGGCCAGCACCTGGCCCTTGGTCACCGGTTTGCCTTCGACAAATCCGAGTTTGAGCAATTGACCACCTACCTGTGGCTGTACGTTCACGGTATTGATCGGTTGCACCGTGCCTTGCGTGGTCAGGTAGACCGGTACGTTTTGCGTGGCGGCAGGCACAACCGTCACCGGTACCGCGGCACTGGTGCCGCCGTCGCCGGCGTCTGCGCCGTGCTGGCCGCGGAAAACGCGCCACAGGACAAGGGCCAAAATGACGACGCCGATCAGCGTCAAGATCCATTTGCTTCGCGACATGGGTGTCGTCCGGGAGTTTGCAGAGTTGAAAAGGCTTGGACCATCCGAGCGGAAAACGGTTCACCGATCGAGCGTTCCGAATGTCCCCATGTTACTGGATTCCTGGCGTTTCGCGCCCATGACATTCGGCACGGGTGAAGCATTACGCAATGCAACGCCAGCATGCGGCTGGCGAAAGATCACATAGCATCAACCGGCAGTTTGCGCCCCGGATCAAGTCCGGGCAGGCTTGGGGCATGGTGCCGAAGGTACGAAGTCGAAGGCTGTATGCGGTCGCCTCCAATTCCGCTCTCGTCGTGGCGTCGCTCGCGCCGCGGCTGTATCGGAAGGCAAAAGGTACCGTTGCCGTCATGTTGCAAGAGCAAACACAACGTCGACACGCCGCGTCAGCGCCAATCACCGGCTGCGATGAATCCACTCCAGTAGAACGGCCGCGTCGATTGTCCGGCGTGACGCCGCGCGACGAGGGTGTCGCGCATCGCCGTATGCATGGCATCGATCGTGCTCGCATGCCTCTGCAGACGCGCCCGGTACAGCGACTGCATGAATTGCCCGGTCGCCAGATCATCAACTCGCCACAGGCTCATGATCACACTGCGCACCCCGGCCAGATGGAACGCATGCTGCAGGCCGAGCACGCCCTCGTGCGCAGTTGTCTGCCCGAGCGCGGTCTCGCATGCTGAAAGCACCGCCCAGTCGACCTTCGACAGGTCCATCCCCGCGATCTCATCGCTGGTGAGCAAGCCGTCATCGGCGCTGTCTGCGCTGCCGCGATTGGCGCCACTGAACGCCAATGCTGCCAGTGGCGCGCGCGGCACTGCCAAGCCGGATGCGGCGGTGTCGACGGTAATCACGCCGCGGCTCGTACGGGCGGTGTCCGCGGCACCGCAATGCTGGCCCAGATACACGCCGTGGGTGGCGAAATGCAGGATGCCGGCGTCGAGTACCGCCGTGCGCACACGCGCCTCGGTCGCGGCGGCGCCGGTGAGTAGAACGCGGTCCAGATGTTGACCCGCGGCCAGGCGTGACAGCTCGTCCAGCTCGCTACGCGCACCGGGCAAGGGCTGGAACGGCGCGCTGCGCAGTCCCAGGCAATCGCCACGCGTTGCCACGCCGACGCCCGCGACGAAGTCCGGCGCACCTGCCAGCAGCAGCGAATGCGGCCTGTGCGCCGGTGGCAGTAACAGGTCGCGCTCCCGGTTCAGGAACTGGAAGCGTGGTCCGGACTCGACCAGAAACTGCCCGTCGTTGCGTTCAAGCGCAGCGAAATTGACCCGCTCAATACTTGCTGACGGCACGATCAGGATACGGCTACCGGATGTGGCCGCTGCCAGCGGATCCCAGACCAGCTGGCGCAATGTCCTCGACGCCTCCGACAATCGCGCAGCATCGGCCGTCGGGTCGGACGCAAGGCGATACCACCTCGCGGCGACCTGCGAGACGACGTCCGCATCGCCGAGAGTAAGTAGGCGAACGGGACAGCCACGTCGGCCAACCAACACGCGCAGCAACTTCTGCGCGCGATCCGACTGAGCGTAACCCTGCGGACGATCGGCCGCGTTCTCGGTGAAGCTGGCCAGCACCGTGTCGGCCGACAGCGCGGCGAGTACATCGCCGATGCTGCGTTGCCGCAACGCCAACCGCCGGCCAACCTCGCCGCTGGCAGCAGCCAGTTTCAGTTCACTGGCATCAAACGCGCCATTCGCAGCGATGAATTGTGCGTATTCAGCTTCCCCGGGTGATCGCGCCAGCGCAACGCGCGCCAGCGCCAGCACCTTGTTGCGCGCCTGCCAATCGCGCCACAGTGGCACCAGTGTCGGGTCGCGCGCCGCGCGCGCATTCGCCAAACGACGCGCGGCAATCGCTGAAACCAGACCGTTGGACTCCAGCACGGCTTGCCAGACCGCCCGCAATTGCGCCTGATCCCGCGTGATCGACGCAATCGCCAGCATGCGTTCGATGCCGCCGGGAATGCCGCCGATACCGGTCATTGCGCGATGCTCGTCCAGATCCGTCGCGGCCGCTGTGCGTACCAGCGCCGCAGAACGCTCCGCCCGTTCGGCGACAATAAACGCCTCGTCGAGTTTGCCTTCGCCCCACAGTGCGCCGGCCAGGCCATTCAGCGTCGCGGCAGGATTTTGCGAGGAAAAATCCGCGTGTGGAGGAAAGCGCCCCAGATGCTTGCGATACACAGCTTCGGCCTGCGCATAGCGGCCCTGCAAACGCAGCACCTGGCCAAGCGCCGTTTCCGCACCAAATACCCAAGGCGTGTGCAAGCCAGTGCGTTCGGCATAGTTCAGCGAGCGTCGTGCGGCACGATCCTCACCCGCCACTTGTCCCAGATCGCCGAGCACGTAGGCTAGCGTCGCATAGGCCGACGCCAGTTCGAATGCCGGCGGACTCGGCAACGCTTCAAGTCCCGCAACCGCAGCCTGGCAATGCGGTTCGGCATCGCGCACTTGTCCGGCCGGGGCTAGCGTGTTGCACAGCTCGTAATTCGCCATCGCCGCGGAAAACCCGCCAAGCACTGGATATTTCGCTTCCACGGCGAGTTCGCGCTCGAAAAATCTGCGCGCGAGTACAGTATTGTGATTGGCTTCCTCGAGCTGTGCGCGCGTGTGCAGCGTGGCGACGTGAATCGCGGGACTGTACGGCTTCGCCGCGGCAGCGACCGTTACGGCGCGCTCGCCGAACCGCATCGCCTCGGCAAACCGACCTTTCTCGTGCAGCAACGGCACGCGCAGGCGCAATAATTCCGCTTGCAATGGGTGGTTCGGCACGTGAGCCTGCGCCAATGAAGCGGCGGCCTGGTCCAGCGCCTGCGCCGCATCGCCGGGTTTTCCCGAATACAGCAACGGCATGACCAGCCACGACTGCGCCCGGGCGCGCTCCAGAGGCGCCAGCGCGTCGCGCCGGGACAGTCCCTTGCGGATCAGTTCGATCGCCTCGGCGAAGTGCGTACGCTGATTGCGTCGGGCAAATCCGAGATTGATATTGGCGAGCGCGTGCTCCCTCGCGCCGGCGCTCTGACCGAGCTCAGCGACGATCTTCCAGGCGCGCTCAAATTGGGCTGCGGCGGCATCGTTAGCGTTTCGTGCGGCCAGCGCAAACCCCAGTCGGCTCAGAGCATGAGCGTAGGCCAGCGACCCTGATCCGTCGTGGCGGACGCGCAATGCCAGCTCGCGACGAGCCAGCGCTTCCACGGCAACCGCATCGGTGTCGACCCGGTAATCGGCAAGTTCGGCATCGATGCGCTGTGCCAGTGCATCAATGCTGAGTGGCCCTGTGGTATCGGCTCCGGCGACTCCTGACGCGTGAACATCCGCATGCGCCATGTCCGAACGACGCGCATGCGCTGGTGCGGCGAGCGCCAGCAATATTACGCACATCCCTAGCGTGCGTCTGTCCACCCGCATTCTCCCGATTTCAGCACCGGGGATATTCTGCCGCATTTGTCTGGACTTTGTTGGAGCTACGCGAGCACGGCAGAGCCCGCGGCTCGATCCGCGCCGCCTATCCCGCCACCGGCTGAGGCGATATTTGATCGGTCGGTTGCGCCGCTACGCGGCTGACCTACCCTGACAAAATTCAGCAACCGGCTTGCGGTATTTTTGCTTCGCTGATGGTGGCGTGTGCTTTACGCACGAACGACTACGGAGCGCAGGCAAAGCCTAGGCTGCTGTCGAAATCGTGCGCGAAGATCGTGTCGTCGACGAAGCACCCGGACATTTCCGAAGTGTTGCCGTCCACATCTGTCGCCGTCGCGCCAATTCGGCAGTACTGATCCGGGCCGCTGCCCGGCCCGCGCCCGATGGTCAGAGTGAAGTTCGCCGTACCGCCACCGAACGGCGCGATCAGCGGTCGCGCATCGATGCTCAGCACCATAGCGGCCTGGGCGCGACCAGCGTTGCCGCACTGCGCCGCGCCGAATACCTCGATGCGCGTGCCGCTGCTGATGTAGATGCTGCCGCTGAGCAGTCGCGCTCCGGCGGTATGCCGAATTGCAGTCAACACCGGGAAATTCTGAAATCCGTTTGCGCCACTGTCGCTATCAGTCGCATCGTTCGCCGTCGGCCCGTCGGCGCCGAGGTCGATCGCCTGACCGTAGTTGGAATAAATCAGATTGCCACTGATGCGATTGCCGCTACCGGACTCGATTGAAACACCACCGGAGCCGTTGCCTGGCCCGCCGACGCCGTTCAGGCCGTTGCCGACGATGACGTTGCCGGCGATCAGTCCATGCGCATCGAGACCGATGAGATTACCGTTCGCAGTCGATATCGCGCGCACGCCGGCGCCATAGTTACTCGCTGAATCCACTCCCTGCACGGCCGGCAGGCCGATGATGTTCGCCGTCAGCACGTTAACTTGCGGATAGCCCATGAATGTGGCGTTGCCCTGCAGTTGCACACCCTCGTTGCCGCTGGCCGCGATGAAATTGCCATCGAGCAGGTTGTAGGCCGAAGACACGATCACGCCGATCCCGTTACCGGCGGCATCGCTTCCGTTCGGGGCCAGGCCGATGTAATTGTTGCGCAGCTCGTGCCCACCATAGTTTCCGATCAACGACACACCGTACACGCTGGACCCGTCGAAGACATTTCGCTGCTGCGGATCGATGCCGCCGACGTAGGAGTTCGCCGAATCCTGGCGCAGGCGCAAGCCGCGCGCGTTCGCCTCCAGGGTCAGGCTGCCGGACGCGCCAACCGCCAATATGCCACCGAACTGGTTGCCTTCGATGATATGACTGTCGCCGTCGCTGATGTCGATGCCGGCAATGCCGAAGTTGGCAAATGCCAGCCCGCGCACAGTGAGATGACTGTTCAAGTCGGTCGCAGTCAGGCCGGTGCTGTTCGCGTAGTTCCCGCGCAGGATCACGCACAAGCGCGCATCGCTGCCGATCGTCCTGGTATTGGCACTGGAACCGGGTTGGGTGTAGCCGTCGATTGTCAGTGTGTCGACAACTTCAGGCAATGCCGATGACACGTTGACGATCTGCGGGCACGATGACAGGTTGAATACGATGCGTTGCGCATTCGCCGCCTGCGCCGCCGAGGTCAGCGCCTCGCGCAGACTTCCCGTGCCGCTGTCGGCATTCGTGGTCACTGTCAACGTGGCCGAATCGTCCACGGGGCTTTCATACGCGCCGCGATCCGGCGCTGTGCCGATCACGCGCGCATTGCCACCGGCATCCGTCGCGCCAAGACCTCCGGGAACAGAAATCGTGCCGCTGTTGATCGCCGGCGAACCGGGCACAATGGGTATGTAGTTTGAATCGAGCTGCGGATCGGCGTTGCTGTTGCCGGTCGAACCACTGGCCAACGCAACATTGTTGGCGTTGACCAGACTTTGCCAGTTGTTGTGCGTGGCCAGCACCTCCGGCGCGTGGTTGATGCGAATCCCGCCCGTCGCGTTGTTCCACAGCGCGTTGTTCGCCAGCACGATGTGCAGGCTCAGCCCCGATCCGGGCTCTTCCAGATTCAGCCCGTAGCCGTCAAGTATGTATTCGTTGCTGCTACCGACTGCTGCATTGACGAAGGTGTTGTTGATCACGTGCCAGACCTTGCTGGTGGCCTCGCTCGTGTCGCGGTTCAAGATCTCGACGTTCTTGCCGTCGAACACGTTGCTGTCCAGCAGCACCGATCCCGACGAACCCTCTACGCGCAGCGCGTCGTTACCCTGGCCGCCAGTGAACACGTCATGGCGCATCTGCGTATTCCCGGCGGCGATGTCGAAGATTGGCACCCGATGGAAACGGATGCCGTCGAGGGTCAACGTATGCCCTACGTGAAATAACATGAATTGGGTGTTGCCGCCGTCGATCACTGTGTTGAACGGGTTCAGCGTGCGCTGCGTGCAGCCTGCGTTCCATCCGCCGTCAAGCTCCAGCGATTCCTCACTGAACAGGTTGACGATGCCGCTCAGCGCATACGTGCCAGCAACGAGGTGGATCTGATCGCCCTGACCGTCACCCTCCGCGGCGATCAGCGCTGCGCCAAGCTCGCCGCTGTCGTGAACACAGAAGACGCCGGCATGGGCGTTGTGGGCCGCAAGGCACAGTACCGCTGCCGCGAATGTGCGAATCGGCCCCGGCCGTCGGGATGATGTGCGATCACTCATTTCCACTTCGTTCTCCTACATTCTGTTGAAAAAGGGCTGTCCCGCCCTTTTTCAGTCGCTCCGCGCGGGCCGAGCCCGCGAACGTCGCTACGCGCATCAATCACTTGCGTCATTGACCCGCGCGCGATCCGTCCATGGATCGCATTAGCAGGTTGTTTTTCAACAATCTGCTAGAAGTCTGTTGAAAAAGGGCTGTCCTGCCCTTTTTCAGTCGCTCCGCGCGGGCCAAGCCCGCGAACGTCGCTACGCGCATCAATGCGCATGCGTCGAAGTCGACTCCTTTTCGATGCGCCAGTGCCCGCCTTCCTTGAGCATGTGCACACTGGAAGTCGACGGATTGCCGGCGCTGTCCTTGCCGCTGACGCTCAAGGTGGCGTCGTTGCCGTGCGTGTCGACCTTTTCCACCTTGGTGTCGTGCAAGGCATTGCCGCGGATGAAGCCGAACATCATCTGGAATTGCGGGCTGTCGCGCTGGGCCTGCAATTCGGCTGCACGCGCCTTGGTCATGGTGGCCTCCATCGCGTCGATATCGCCCTTGCTCATGGCGACTTCGTAACTGCGATAGACGGTTTCCTGTGGGCTGGCGGCGGCCTGTGCAACAGATGTGGCCAGTACGGTCACGAGGGCAACAAAATAGATGCAACGGTGCATGATCGACTCCTCTGGGTGTTTGTCTTCCTATCGAATGCGCAACCAAGGGAAACCGAACGCAGCATTGCCCTTGATTGCCGGATCTGAATAGCGCCGAATCTCAGCAAGTAATAAATGACGAAGTCACCCTGCCGCGTCATTCCCGCATGCTTTTGGCAGGTTGTTGAAAAACAATCCGCTTAGGGGTGCGCTGACAAAGAGCAGGACAGCGCTGTTTCAACAGACGTTTGGCGGTCAATCAGTGGTCTGGTCGACGAATCGCCATGCGCCGTTCTCGCGCCGCATGGTTGCATGCGCGCCAGTGCCGGCGCTGGCATCGACGTGCGTGCCGCGCAAGGTCAACGTCGCGCGATCACCCTTGAACGAGCCGCTGACGAATTGCGGATTTTGCAGGGCGACGAATTGCATATAGTCCAGGGTTGTCTTGAAGTTGTCGCGTTTGCGATCGACCAATAATTGATCGCCATCCTTGCGCGTCATGCTTTTCGCCATCGCCGCGATGTCGCCCTTGGCCAAGGCCTGCGCATAATTCAGGTATGCCTTGAACGCCTCGCCACCATCCGCCGGCAATGGCGTTTCGGCTGGCGGCAGGGACAGAGCAAAATGCAGATCGAAATATTCGCCTTCGGTCTTGCCTGCTGCGTTGTTGCTGCGAAGGCTGCCTTCGACGCGCTTGTCATCGTTGCGTTTTATCGTCAATGTGCAGCAGGCATCGCCGAATGCGACGTCGTGCAGCTCGTCTCCCAGGGTTTCGATACGCTGCAAGCTGGCATCCGGATTCAGATACATCACCACGGCAGTCGCTTGCTTGTCGTCCAGCTCGCGCCTGACCGCCATCGGCATATCAAATTGCTGCTTTTGATCCAGCGCCGCTGCATCAATGGGTTTATCGCTCAACACGATCACCGTCGATGCTTTCAATGCCTCGGCCGAGTTGGCACGTGCCGCTTGGTAGCGATACGCATAGGCGCCAACCAATGGATAAGGTTTGCCGCCCGCATACAGCATTCCGGACCCGCCAGAAGCCTTTGCGGCGCATCCCGCCAGCAACAGCGCACCCAAGGTCAACCCGCACTTGAATGGGTTCATGATCGTCTCCGCATTGTGATTCTTGATAGGCCTGATGAACGCACGAGCGCGCAAAATCGAACGCGGTCGTGCTATCAAGGGCTACTGGAAGCCGTTGGCAAACAGCACCTCGGATTCGTAGGCGCCGATATCGACGTGTTTGCCGATCAGGCGTTCGCCAAAGGCCAGGTCCTCGCTGCCGATGCCGCCATAGGGCGTATCCAGGCCGGCGTTGATCAGACGTGATTTGAGTCCGGGATGCACGCTCAGCAAGCCGAACTGTGGATCCACGCTCAGTGCGTTGCTTTCGCTGGCCGGCGGAAATCCATCGCGCACGCCGATATCGTTGTTGGAGAAATTCGCGGCCCCGCTCTGGTCATACAGATCGTTGCCCTCGTTGTTCCACAGCAGATTGTTGCTGATGTAATACGTGCCACTACCGGCCAGATCCAACGCGCCCAGTCCCACATGATTGGCGAGCTGATTGCCGACAATCGTGTTGTTGTTCAGATCGGCGATGCCGTCGTTGACCAGATAAAGCGTATTGGTGCCCTGATTGGCGTAAAACAAATTGTTCCGCATCAAGATCGTGCCGGGGGACGAAACAAAGATTGCTCCGCCGGAATTGGTGGCTGGCACGCTGTTCGCGACAAACGAGTTGTAGTCGATCGCGACGACAGCGCCGGCTGGTCCGGTGACGTTCAGCGCGCCGCCGGCGTATTGCGCGGGATTGCCGTGCGCGAACGTGAGCCCGAAAATGCTGACATTGCCGTTCGCGTCGATGTACAACGGTCGCACCGCGTTCTGTCCGTCGAGTACGCTGCTGCCCGAGGTTGCGCGCACATTGCAGCCTGGTGCCCAGCCGCCGTTAATCGCCAGAGCATAGGTTTCGGAGGTCGCGGCGAAATAGTCGAGTTCGCCGCCAAGATTGTAGGTGCCGACTTCGAGCTGGATGAAATCGTCTTCACCGTTGTTTTGTGCAACGAACAATGCAATAGCCAACTGCAACGGGGTACTCACGCAGGTGACCGCGGCAAATGCCGGCGCCCAACCCAACACACCAGCTATGAGCAGCAGCGGACTGAAAAATCTTGCGTTGAATGGGCTAATGCGGCGAGCGTTCACTTCCGTCTCCGGTGCCGAACCTGACCATATGAATGACCGATGACGGCAAAACCGAACGCCGCTTCAGCCGATTTGCGCTTCGGATCGCAGCAACATCGCCACCAATGTCACCACACATTTGTATGCATCCATGATGCGTCTCCTCAGTCGCTGATTCGACCTTTGCGGACATGAATGCGCCAACGCGACAAAACGAACGCGATCTCGATTCACCGCAATTCGACACAATCCGGCGCAACGACGCGTTGAATCGCCGCGTTCGCTTTTTTGCCATCGCGCATTCCTTGTGATCGGATCACAGGAGTATGCGAAATGAGACCCAACATCCCAGCTGTTCTGAGTCTGATTCTCGTCCTCGCCATCGCGCCGCGCGCTCGCGCCGACGTCTGGGTACCGCGAGCGCAGACATTTGGCGGTGTTCCGGGAGCGCACATGGGCACGAGCGTCGCGGCTGGTGTCGGTGTCGACCCGCAAGGTCACCTGATCATCAACCGGGTGTATGTCGGTCAACCGGATGCCGACGGCCCGAGTGGGCAAATCGGTGCCGGCTCCGTGCAAATCTACAACCTGGGGCCAAACGGCTGGGTGTTTGCCGCCAATTTGTTCTCGAACCAGGTCCAGGCGGGCGCACACTTCGGCGCCAGTCTGGCCTACGGCTCCGGTCACCTTGTGGTCGGCGCGCCCGATTACAACGATGTCGGCGGGACAGGTGCCAACGCCGGACGGGTCGAATTCTATTTCGACAATGGCGCGAGTCCACTGAACCTGTCGTACAAGGGGTCGCGTACCGGAGGCGGCGGCAATTTCGGCAGCGCGGTTGCCGTCAACGTGGATATGGCGGCGATCGGCGAGACGGGCGGCAGCGGCGATGGCTGCGTCTCGGCCTTTCATTACGATTTGGGCACGGGCACCTGGACCAATCTGCCGGCTGTCAACGACATCGTCTGCGGCAGCACCGGCGCAGCGCTGGGAACATCGGTGGCAATCCTGCGCACCAGCGCGACGAGTTTTTTGCTGGTCGCCGGTGCGACGGGCGAATCGCAGAATGCCAATTCGCTGGCGGGCGCCGCGCATGTGTACATACCGAACCCGAATACGACGACCGGAGGATTTGTCGAAGTCGGCACGCTCGCCGCCAACAACCCCGCAGCGTTCGATTTTTTCGGTACCAGCGTCGGCATCGACGCGAACTTCATCTATGTAGGCGCCACCGGTCGCGACAACGGCGCAGGCCGCGTCGGCTCGGTGACGATTTTCAAACCGGCCTCGATTATCGGCTACAACTATCTGAGCGAATACTTCCCCAGCGCGCCGGCGACAATTGGCGGACTTTGCGGAGCATCGCTGAGCGTCGACGCCGCCAACTCGCAATTCATCATGGGCTGCCCCAATAGCGCGAGTCCCTACTTCGCCCACGAAGGCACGGCGCGTGTGTATCGGCAGATCGATTTCCTCGGCAACACGGTGTGGCTGGACAGTGTGCTCAGCTTCGGCACCCAGCCGCACAACGGCGATGACGCGCTGGGCAGCAGCGTGGCGATATTGGGCAATGAAGCCATCGTTGGCGCACCCGACTCCCACTATTCCGGGCAATCCGGCAACGGCGTCTGGAAGACGTTCGTGACGGACAAGATCTTCGCCAACGGCTTTCAGTGAGGTGCGACGATGAAGGTTCTGCACATCGCGTTCGCAACCGCGTTGCTCGGTATTGCCGGCAGCGCTGCGGCAATGGACATCACGGTCACACGCCTCGACGATCCGGCGCCGGTCGCCTGCACACCGACGGATTGTTCGCTGCGCGAGGCGGTGTTGCTGGCCAATGCCAGCGTTGGTGCGGACACGATTCATCTTGGCGCTGGCGCCTACCAGCTCACGATTGCCGGTGCCGGCGAAGACCTTTCGGCATCCGGCGATCTGGACGTACGCGACGACTTGACTATCGTCGGCGCCGGCCAGAGCCAGACCAGCATCGTCATGACAGGGCAACTCGATCGCGTGATCCAGCTTTACTACGATCAAAACACCGGTGTCGCACACACGCTGAACCTGCAGGATCTGTCCGTGTCGGGTGGTTATGCACACAGCAGCGATCCTCTCGATTCCGACAACCTGGGTCGCGGCGGCTGCATTTTTGCCGTCGGTGAGATGAACCTTACCAATGTGACGATCGGCAATTGTCAGGCGGACGATGCCGGCGGTCTGCACCTGGGTTTTGGCAATGCGTCTTCATTGCAAAACGTCATCATCACCGGCAATAGCGCGCTGCATGGTGCTGGCGGAGCGGAAATTCTGAGCTATTCAGCACCCGCCAGAATCAGCCACCTCACGGTCAGCAACAACATCGTCAGCGGCTACGACTCGACCAATCCAAGGTTTGCCGGCGGACTGTATGTGTACATGAGCGGTGCCGGCGCCAACCTCGATCATGTCAGCTTGATCAACAACTCGGCGCAGAAGTGCGGAGGTGGAGAAATCGCCGTCGACGGGCAGGCGCAGCTGTCAGACTTCACGGTCACCGGCAACACCGCATATGGTGCTGGCGGTGGACTGTGCCTGGCGCAAACCATTCACGACGTTTCCGCGGACATGTATCGATTCAGCGTCACCGGCAATTCTGCCACGGGCGACGGCGGGGGCATTCTCGTTCTGCTCGACGCGAATTATCCGGTAAACACGTCGCTGCGGCTGCACAATGCCAACATCGCTGACAATACTGCCCAGCAAGGCAGAGGCGGCGGCGTGTCGTTTCCGTATTGCTTCGGCTGCGCATTCAGCGCACCCGTCAGCCGATCCCTTACGTTGCTCGACTCGACACTCAGCAACAACAGCGCGACCGCGATGAGCATCAACGACGGCGAAGGATTCGGCGGCGGAATCTTCAGCCAGTTTTCAATCAAAGCGCTGCGCTCAACATTTGCAGGCAACCAGGCCGCGTTTTTCGGCGGCGGTATTTGTGTTGAGGCCTTCAGCAACAACGGTCTGCCCACTGGCACAAACTCAATCCAGTCGAGCACGTTCAACTCCAATACAACGGCTCAGACGTCCCCACTCGCTGGCGGTGGTGCCATCTACGTTCAGTCAACCGGTCTGACCATCGACAGCAGCACGTTCGACAACAACGCCGGACCCAATGGCGGCGTGCTTTTCAACTACGCCGCCTATGTCTATTTGTACCGCAGCACGCTGGCGGCAGGCAGCAACACACCGCCGGGTGCCGTGGGCACGCTCGTCGAAGCACAAGGCGACGGCACCACCACCCCGGCGACAAACATCCTCAACAGCGTACTCAATGGCAATTGCCACGGCGTGATGCCGAATGGATCGACGCCGGGCAATCTGGCCGTTGGCAGCAACAGTTGCGGCAGCAGCTATGTCTTGAACGAGAGCTCATTGCATCTGGGCGCACTCGCCGATAACGGCGGTCCGACGCAGACGCGCTTGCCCGGCGCCGGCAGCACGCTGATCGGCTTTGCCAATGCGACGTATTGCGCCACGTTCGATCAGCGCGGATACGTGCGTCCGAATTCGGCGACCTGCGATACCGGTGCTGTGCAAACAACCGCCATCGACGACGTGATCTTCCGCAACGGGCTTGAGATCAATTGAGCGGTCATCAGGCCTGACCATGACCAGCATGTTTGCAATGACGCTCTGTGACGTTCGTAACACTGGTCGCAACGTGTCGTTCGCGTTGCTGATGTCAGCGGCTGGCGTCGCACAAGCCACCACGTTCACCGTTGTCTCCAGCGACGACCCAACGCCCGCAGGTTGCACGCCGACGCATTGCTCGTTGCGCGAAGCGATTGCAGCCGCGAATGCCGATACCAGCGCGCCGCAAACGATCGACTTCGCGATACCCGGCGCCGGACCGCATACGCTCAACGTCACCAGCCAGCTTCCGGCCATCACACGCAGCACCACCATCGACGGCTTCTCGCAGGCCGGCACGGCGACGAACACGAATTCTCCGGACCAGGGCGGACTCAATGCTGTTCTGCAGATCGAGATCGTCGGCGCGGGCGGCTTTGGCTTTATCGTCGGCACCAGCAATGGCATCAGCGTGACAGTTCAGGGTCTGGCCATGCACGGGTTCAGTACACCCATTGCCGGCGCCGGCGGCAACGGCGGCAGTTCGCAGTTGAACGTGTTCGGCAATTATCTGGGCACGACGATTGACGGCGCGTCGCTGGGCGCAAGCCCGGGCAATACCGGCAGCGACATCAGTTGCGCAAACAGCCCGATCCAGATCGGCGGCCAACAAGCCTGGCAACGCAATCTGATTTCCGGATCCGGCGGCGCGGCGATATCGATCGGCGGACCGGCAATCGTCGAAGGCAATCTGATCGGTACCGATGCCAGCGGCACGCTGCCGATCGCCAACGGCATCACCGGCAACAATGCCGCGATCACGATCTCCACCTACTATGCGCCGATCCGCATCGGCGGCGCCTTGCCCGCATCGCGCAACGTGATCTCCGGCAACCATACCTGGGCGATTTCCGTCGGCGCACCCAGTGGCATCGCCAACCATGACGGCCTGGAAATCAAGGGCAATAACATCGGCACGGACTGGAGCGGACTGCAGGGATTGCCGAACGGTTACGAAAATCCGCTCTACGCACAATACGGCGGCGGCATCCAGCTCGCCAACGCCGGCAGCGATCCGAATCCGGCGACCATCGGTGGCTTTGGAGCTGGAGAAGCAAACCTGATCGCCTACAACCGCGGTGCGGGCATATCCGTCACCTACAACACCGCCGGCGAAAATTTCGACAACCGGGGCAACGCGATTCATCACAATCGCGGCGTCGGCGGTACCAATGTCGACATCGGCGCATTCGGCAAGACGCCGAACGATGCCGACGATGCCGATTCCGGCGCAAACGGTGTGCAGAATTACCCGGAAATTCTCTCGTCCAGCCAGTCCGGCGACCAGTTGACGGTGACCTACGTCGTCGACACCGCAACGACGAACGCGACCTATCCGCTGCGCATCGATTTCTATGCCGACGTGCAAGGCGGAAGCGGCGAACTGTTGGCCGAAGATTTTTATGCGCTGAGCGACGCGCAGCAACCGCGCACGGTAACGCTGAACTTGCCCGCTGGCGCCAAGGCGATTCCATTCGTGGCCGCCGCCACAGATGCCAATGGCCGCAGCAGCGAATTCTCGCCGGCGGCGGATGTCATCTTCGAAAACGACTTCGAATAGCGCCGCGTTTCATCACGCTGGTAAGATGCACGCATGGCACACTCGCTGCCGCGCACTTGCCGGAGCCTTGCATGAAACGACTGCTGCTGTTGACCTTGTTGATCGCCACCAGCGCGTTTGCCGCGACCGGCCCCTACAATCCAAAGGCTGATGCAAATGCCGATGTGCAGCGCGCGCTGACCAAGGCCGCAGCCGACCACGAACCCGTGCTGCTTTTTTTCGGCGCGAACTGGTGTGAGGATTGTCGCGCATTGGCCAAATCGCTCGAAGCCGGCAAGAACGCTGAACTGATGGCCACGCATTTCAATATCGTCAAGATCGACGTCGGCAATTTCGACCGCAATCTCGACGTGGTGAAACGCTTCGGCAATCCGATCAAGAAAGGCATTCCCGCCGCAGTGATCGCATCGTCGCACGGCAAAGTGCTGTACTCGACCCGCGCCGGCGAATTGTCCTCGGCTCGCCACATGAGCGATCAAGGCGTGTACGACTTTTTCACCAAGGCCATCGCACGCATAGAAAAGAAGACGTGAAGATGCAAATCCAGTTGGTCTGATTCGTGGAACATGTCGGTCCCGGCGGGTGCCATCGTCAGATGCCCGGTGAGTTGTCCGTCGGAGCGCTTCATGGCGCTGGGATTGACCGGACCTGGACCGCCCAGACCGCGACGCTCCATCGCCGAATGCGAACGGCAATCGCGCCGACAGGTTGCTGAAAATGCTCCGTAGTGTGCGCCATGCGCACGTTCTTGCACCATCGTGTCCGCATGCACGCCAAACCCATCATGTCCAGCGCTATGGCTGCTTGACGTGAAAGCGCAGATCAATCTGCACCGGCTCATCGAAAACGGTTGCCCCGGGCCGGGTATACAAATGCCCGCTGATGAAGCCGCCACTGATTTTGACGTCATTGACCCAGACCAGACCGGAATTGCTTGATCCGGAATGCTTGAGTGCCGAATGCCAAGGCTCGCATCCGATGACATTCCAATCGGTGCCGGACCCGGACACCCTGATCGACAGCGCGTCGCCAAGATTGCCGAATTGCGCATCCATGCGCGCGTCTGGATCATGACTGGCATCCTTCTCGCTGAAGACCAATTGGATAACGGGCTTGTTGTCGAATGGCTTGCCTTTCAGCGCAACGAGATAATTGAGCTTGCCGCTTTTGCCATTGGCGCCAAAGGTTCCATGGAACGGTGTGGCTGCAAACAGGTCTGCACTTGCCAGAACCAACAGGCCAAGAACAGCGAAATGAATTGTGCGCGGCATGATTGATTTCTCTCGATTGAAGAAGGAAAGCGCAATGGGTCCAATAGCTCTCCGACACGCAGACAAATGTGCAATAGCGACGAAACAATCGCTGCTGTCGACGAATCGGCGCGAGGCGGAGCATTCAGTATGCGTGCGCTACGCGCCTGCGTCGGTCACGCTTGCTCACGGCCCGAAACCGTCTCGAAAAATGAGGTCGGCATTCTCAAACGCGCCGATGTCGATGTGCGCGCCAACGATGCGTGGCCGGAACGCCAGATCAAGCGTACCGACGCCGTAGCCGGGGGCGTCGTTGCCCGCGTCGATGAGCAGCGATGTGCTGTCCAGTTCGTAGTTGCCACAGCCCACGCCGCAATCGACGAAGCGCGGATCGACGCTCACGTTGCCGCTGGCGGCATCGGGTATGGCCATGGTACCGCCGACGATACCGAGATCGTTGTTCAGTCGACTGTGCGCCGCACCGGCGTACAGGTCGTAACCGCCGTCGTTGGTGTTGCCCCACAGGATATTGTTGGCAAGGGTGAAATGCGCATTGCCGGAAATCGCCAGGCCACCGGTGTTCTGCCCAGCCTGATTGCCGTTGTCGGCGACGGTGTTGCCAATCACGTACGCCTCGCCAGCGCCCTGGTAAAGCGTGCCGGCACCGAAATCGAACGCCGTATTGCCCACGACGAGATTGTTGGCGAACGAGATCTGGCCATGTTCGGTGCCCACGCTGAGGCCGCCACCAAGACTGCCTGCATTGTTCGCGAAGCGGCTCAGGCCGATCAGGATGTTGCCGTTGCTCGAATACGCGTACAGTCCCGCGCCGCCATTGAGATCGTTGACAGAACCGTTTTCGAAGCCCATGCGCGATATCGCGACCGCGCCATTGCTGTTGGAAACAGACAGCGCGCGATACAGATTCTGGCCGTTCAGGATCGACAAGGTTCCGGTCAGGGTCGAGCAAGTCGCATCGACGCCACCGACCAGGGTCAGCGCGTAGGCCTGTGTTGAATCGAATTCCAGTCCGGCGCTCAAGTTGTACGTGCCCGCGACGACGTAGACGATATCGTTGTCGTTATCGGTTTGCGCTGCGGACAACGCGGCAGCAAATTGCCCTGGATTGGATACGCAAAACGTCGCCGCCGATGTCGTCGCGAAGGCGCCGAACGCGCCGGCGCATGCGGCGATTGCCTGAAGTTTTCTCATGGTGTTCATGGCCGGTTCCAGCCAGCGGACTTGGCCATACAAATGCACAAGCGCGCAAAAGCGAACGCCACCATGCCCGCGGAAGGCGACAGCCTGGCAAACGTTTGAGCGTCACCTGTTGGCCGTGCGGTGATACAGTGGCGCGCAACCCAGTCCGGAGCACCGACATGGACCCGTTTCTGCAAAACGCCATCGACGAAGCCCGCCAGGGATTGGACGAAGGCGGCATACCGATCGGCTCGGTCATCGTCCACGCCGGGCGCATTCTGGGCCGCGGCCACAACCGCCGCGTGCAGCAGGGTTCAACCGTCCTGCACGGCGAGATGGACGCGTTCGAAAACGCCGGCAGGCAACCCGCGCGCGTGTACCGCGAGTGCGTTCTCTACACGACGCTGTCGCCCTGCCCCATGTGCAGCGGCGCCATCCTGCTGTACGGCATACCCAGGGTGATCGTGGGCGAAAACAAGACCTTCATGGGTGAGGAAGACCTGTTGCGTTCGCGCGGCGTGAGCGTCGAGGTACTGCAGGACGAAACCTGCATCGCGATGATGCGCGATTTCATCGCCGCCAGTCCCGAACTGTGGAACGAGGATATCGGTGTGTGAAGTGCGCAATCAGGACGGTGTGGCTACCGTGGCCTGCGATTTGCCTATTGCGACACTCATCGCCCAATACGCAACGAGCGCCACGATGAAGGTGAAAAACCAACCGTAGGTGTACAGCCGATCGATGAAGCCCGGATGCGTAACGACACCGCCCGGTGTGGTCGCCGCCGCGATGAAGCCCGGAACGACCGGTACGATGGCGACGGCGATGGCGATGAACGCGATCGCGTTCCAGCGCGGATACTGGCCGTTCATGCGGTACAGGTCGGCGATATCGAGGCGACGACGTCGCACGATCCAGTAGTCGGCGATCATCACCCCGGCGATCGCGCCGAGCAGGCTGCCGTAACCGCCCAGCCAGGTGAAAATATAGGCGCTGGCGCTGTTGAAGATCGCCCACGGGCACATCAGCACGCCGATGACCCCGGTAATCATGCCGCCGGTGCGGAAAGAAATGTAGCGCGGCGCGACGTTGGAAAAATCGTTCGACGGCGCCACCACGTTGGCTGCCATGTTGGTGCTGATTTGCGCGATGAGGATGAGCAGCATGGCGATGATCAGGATCACCGGATTGTGGGTGATCATCGCAACCAGGTCGACCGGATTCCACACCGGCTTGTCGAAGACCACCACGGTCGCCGCCGTCGTGGCAATGCCGAGAAAACTGTACGCAATCATGGCCAGCGGCAGGCCGATCGTCTGGCCGATGACTTGCGAGCGCTGCGAGCGCGCAAACCGGGTGAAGTCGGGGATGTTCAGGCTCAGCGTTGCCCAATAGCCGACGTTTGCCGCGAGCCCCGGCCAGAACAATTCCCAGAACGAGTGCTCAGGCGTGCCCATCATGCGCGCCGAGGTACGCAGCACGTTGTCCAGACCGTGGCCGGCGGAAATGCCCCAGTACAGCAGCCACACGCCGACCAGAATCAGCGCCAGCGCCGCCCACGATTCGAATTTCTTGATGCCTTCCATGCCGCGGTAGATGATGGCCATCTGCAGCACCCAGAAAATGAAAAAGGCGATGAAATCGTGGCCCGGCAGCGCCGACCAACCCGGCCACAACACCGCCACGATGCCGGACACCGCCAGACCGCCCAGCCACGTCTGGATGCCGAACCAGCCGCAGGCGACGATGGCGCGTGCCAGTGCCGCGAAGTTGGCGCCGACAATGCCGAACGACGAACGCACGAACACCGGAAACGGAATGCCGTAACGCACGCCGACGTGCGCGTTGAGCAGCATCGGAATCAACACGATGAAGTTGGCAATGCCGACCGTCGCCAGCGCCTGCCACCAGTTCATGCCGGCCGACATCAAACCCGAGGCCAACGTGTAGGTCGTCAGCACCACGCTCATGCCCAGCCACATGGCAAGAATGTGCCAGGTGTTCCATGTGCGCTTGCGCGGCCCGGCCGGCGCGAGGTCGTCGTTGTACAGCGGCGAATCGGCAACGGCGCGACACAGCGCATCGACTTGTGCGTCGGACTTGAATTCCAGGTCGTGGAACTGCTGCGTGTCGTCGGTCATGCGATTCCCCAGGGTTGTTGTTCAGGATGGCAGTCGCGCAAAGCGCTCCAACGAGCGCTGCCGGCTGCAACGATCCACCCGGCGCGATGGTTGCATCGCACCAGTGGGCAGCTCCGTAGTCGATGAAACCTGCAGGAGCCTTGAGCTGCAATAGTTCCAGTGTCAATCAGGCACTGCAACAGGTCGCGTTCCGTGAACGATGGCGACATCAGTCCCGACACATTGCGGATCAGACAATCGCGCGATCGACCGGATGGATGCGTTTCAGATCGTTCCAGTGCTGCTGTGCGCGCAGGTACGGCGCGAACGGCGGACGTTCGATGTGACGCCCCATGCCAGGCTCGACGCGCAACTTGCCGTCGGCGAATTTCACCACGCCGTTGCTGATGGTGTAGAGCGGCGCACCTTGCACTTCGCGACCTTCGAACACGTTGAAATCGACCTTCTGGTGGCCGGTGTCGACCGATATGGTTTTCTTTCTGCGCGGATCCCAGACCACGATATCGGCGTCGGCACCTTCGCTCAGCACGCCCTTGCGCGGATGGATATTGAAGATGCGCGCAGTGTTGGTCGAGGTCAGTGCAACGAACTCGTTCGGCGTGAGACGGCCCATGTTGACGCCGTAGTGCCACAGGATCGCCATGCGGTCCTCGATACCGGGCGTGCCATTGGGAATCTTGGCGAAGTTTTCGCGACCCATGGCTTTCTGCTCGCTGCAGAAGCAGCAGTGGTCGGTAGCCGTGGTTTGCAGCAGGCCGCCACGCAGCGCATCCCACAGCGCTTCCTGATTGGATTTCGGCCGGAACGGCGGACTCATGACGTGCGCAGCCGCAAAGTTCCAGTCCCTGGATTCGTATACCGATTCATCGATGATGAGATGCTGCACCAGGCATTCGCCGTACACGCGCTGGCCTTGCGCGCGCGCACGCGAAATGGCTTCGACCGATTCGCGGCAGGAGTTGTGCACCACATACAGCGGCACGCCGAGAATTTGCGCGATGCGGATGACGCGATTGGCCGCCTCGCCTTCGACTTCCGGTGGCCGCGAGGCCGGATGCCCTTCCGGACCGGTTACGCCGTGTTTGAAAATCTCTTTTTGCAGGTGATCGACCAGATCGCCGTTCTCGGCGTGCGCGGTGACGATGGCGCCGAGCTCAAGCGCACGCGGAAAGCTGCGCACCATGACGCCGTCGTCGGCCATGATCGAGCCTTTGTAGGCCATGAAGTGCTTGAAACTGTTGACGCCGTATTCGTTGACCAGGGTTGCCATGTCCTCGTGCACGGACTCGTCCCACCAGGTCACGGCAACGTGGAACGAATAATCGGCGCACGACTTTTCCGCCCACCCTCGCCATTTTTTGTAGGCGTCGAGCATGCGTTCCTGCGGATTCGGAATGACGAAATCGATGATCATCGTCGTGCCGCCGGCCAGCCCGGCGGCCGTACCGGTAAAGAAATCCTCGCTGGCGACCGTGCCCATGAACGGCAATTCCATGTGCGTGTGCGGGTCGATGCCGCCGGGCATCACAAGACAATTCCTGGCGTCGACGATTTCGACGTTGGCCGGCGTATCGAGATTTTTGCCGATCGCGCGGATGCTGCCGCCTTCGCACAGGATATCGGCGTCCAGGGTCTGGTCGGCATTGACGAGGGTGCCGCCGCGAATCAAAAGTGCCATGGTTCATTGCCTCCATCGTTGCGTGCGGGTGACGCCACGTTCAATGCGCCATTCACTCGCCGAATGTGTTGGGGATCTATACGTTATTCGGATACGTCGTCCAGTCGGCGTGGCCGTGCTCGATGGCGCGACCGGTGCGCGGGTCCGTACCGCCTTGCATCGCCACCATGGCCAGGCAGTTTTCGACCGGGCACACCTCGACGCACAGATTGCAGCCGACGCATTCGTCGTCCTTCACTTCGAAATGGCGTTCGCCGTTCCTGCTCGCGCTGATGGCCTGATGCGACGTGTCTTCGCAGGCGATGTAGCAGCGGCCGCACTTGATGCACAAGTCCTGATCGATGTGCGCCTTGGTGACGTAGTTCAGATTGAGGAACTTCCAGTCGACCAGGCGCGGCAGCGCGCGGCCGATGAAATCGTCGAGCCGGGCGTAGCCTTTGGATTGCATCCACTGCGCAAGGCCTTCGATCATGTCGTCGACGACCTTGTAACCGTACACCATGGCCGCCGTGCATACCTGTACGTTCTTCGCGCCCAGCGCCATGAATTCGGCGGCGTCGCGCCAGTTGGTAATGCCGCCAATCGCCGAGACCGGCAGGTCGCGGGTTTCGTCATGGCGACCGATTTCGCCGACCATGTGCAAGGCAATGGGTTTTACCGCCTGACCGCAGTAGCCGCCATGACTGCCCTTGCCGTCGATGGTCGGCTCCGGCGCCATCGCGTCCAGGTCGACCGACATGATCGAGTTGATCGTATTGATCAGCGACACGGAGTCGGCGCCGCCGCGCTTTGCCGCCAGTGCGCCCGGCAGGATGTTGGTGACGTTCGGAGTGAGCTTGACGATGACCGGCAGCTTCGTGGTGGCCTTGGCCATGCGCGTCACCTTCTCGATCAGGTCCGGCTGCTGACCCATGGCCGAACCCATGCCGCGCTCGCTCATGCCGTGCGGACAGCCGAGGTTGATCTCGATGCCGTCGGCGCCGGTGGCTTCGATCTGCTTCAGGCGCAAACGCCAGATTGCTTCGTCGAGCGGAAACATCACCGACACCACCATGGCGCGATCCGGCCACGCAGCCTTGACGCGCGTGATTTCGGCGATGTTGGTGTCGAATGCGCGGTCGGAGATCAGTTCGATGTTGTTGAAGCCCATGACGCGGCGATCGCCGCTCCACCACGCGCCGTAGCGCGGGCCATTGACGTTGACCACCGGCGGATCGTTGCCCAGCGTCTTCCAGACCACGCCACCCCAACCGGCCTTGAACGCGCGCACCACGTTGTATTCCTTGTCCGTCGGCGGCGCGGACGCGAGCCAGAACGGGTTCGGCGAGCGGATGCCGGCGATGCTGCAACTCAAATCAACCATGATGCACTCCGAATCGGACTGAGGACATCGCCGTCACGCGCGCAGCGCCCGGTCGATGTCGATCGCGGCGAGCTTGCCGTCCTGCACCGCGGCGACGGTGAGATCCTTGCTGATGCTGACGCAGTCGCCGCCGGCCCATACGCCATCGAGCGACGTGCGGCGGTTCTGGTCGACACTCAGCTTGCCCGCCTCGGTGTCGAGAATCTCGCGCGCCGAATCGTCCAGCGCGTTCGCCACCAGGGTTTGTCCAATCGCCTTGAAGACCATGTCGGCAGCCAGCTGCTGAGTCTCGCCGGTCGCCACCAGCTTGCTCGCGACCATCGCCGTGCGCTCGATCTCGACACCGGTCACCTCTCCGTCGCTCAGCATCAGACGTCGCGGCCGCGACCAGAAGCGAACGTTGATGCCGTGCGACTGCGCCAGCTCGCGCTCGTAATCCGACGCGCCCATGTGCTCCGGGCCGCGACGATACAACAGCGTGACCTCATCGGCACCGAGCTGGCGCGTCTGCACGGCGATATCGATGGCGGTCATGCCGCCGCCGATGACGACGACGCGGCGACCGACGGGCAAGCTGGACAGGTCCTCGCTTTGCCGCAGGTCCTCGATGTAACGCACCGCATCGAACACGCCCGGGATGTCTTCGCCGTCCAGTCCCAGCGCATTGACGGCACCGAGGCCGAAGCCGAGGAACACCGCATCGAAGTCGCGGCGCAGTTGCGGCAGGCCGATGCTGCTGCCGACGCGCTCGCCGACGCGCACCGCGATGCCGCCAATCGACAACAACCAGTCGATCTCGCGCTGCGCAATGTCGTCGAGCACCTTGTAACGGGCGATACCGTGCTCGTTGAGGCCGCCGGGTTTCGCGCGCGCCTCGAATACGGTGACATCGTGGCCGAGCATGGCCAGCCGATGGGCGCACGACAGGCCCGCCGGACCGCCGCCGACCACGGCGACGCGTTTGCCGCTGGCAGGCGCGCGCTCGAACAGGGGCGCGCCAGCGGCCAGCAAAGCATCGGTGGCGTGGCGCTGCAGCAAGCCGATCGCGACCGGCTTGTCTTCGGCGGTGTTGCGCACGCAACTGCCTTCGCAAAGATCCTCAACCGGGCACACGCGCGCGCAAATCGCCCCGAAAACATTTTCTTCGAGAATGTTGCGCGCAGAACCCACCAGATTGCCGCTGCGAATCTTGTAGATGAAACTGGGAATGTCGATGTGCGTCGGACACGCAAGCGTGCATGGCGCGTCGAAACAGAAGTAGCAACGGTCGGCCTCGACCGCAGCCTGATGCGCGTTCAGCGGCGGCTTGATATCGGCAAAATTTACCTCGTATTGTTCCGCGGGAAGGCGTTTGGCGGCTACGTCTCGCTGTGCGCTCATGAAGTGTGTTTCCGGCTCAGGGGCGTACCAGGTCGCCATAGGCGTCCGGGCGGCGGTCGCGGTAGAACTGCCACAGGTCGCGGGTCTCGGTAATTTCGTCGAGGTTCAGATCGTGCACCAGCAACTCGTCATTGTCGCGGCTGGCCTTGGCCAGGATTTGACCCTTCGGATTGACGAAATAGCTCTGACCGTAGAACTTGCCGATATCCCAGGGCTTCTCTTCGCCGACGCGATTGATGGCGCCAACGAAATAGCCGTTGGCCGCCGCGTGCGCAGGCTGCTCCAGTTGCCAAAGATACTCGGACAAACCGGCGACGGTGGCCGACGGGTTGAACACGATTTCGGCACCGTTCAAGCCCAGCGCGCGCGCGCCTTCGGGGAAATGACGGTCGTAACAAATGTATACGCCAACCTTGCCAACTGCCGTATCGAACACGGGATAACCCAGGTTGCCCGGGCGGAAGAAAAATTTTTCCCAGAAACCCTTGACCTGCGGGATGTGCGTCTTGCGATACTTGCCGAGATATTTTCCATCGGCGTCAATCACCGCGGCGGTGTTGTAGTACACGCCGCGAATTTCCTGCTCGTACAACGGCACCACCAGCACCATGTTGTGTTTCTTGGCGTACTCCTGCATCAGCCGGGTGGTCGGGCCGTCGGGTACGGCCTCGGTGATCGAATACCACTTGGTGTCCTGGCTGGGACAGAAATAGGGGCCGTAGAACAACTCCTGCATGCACAAGACCTGCACGCCTTTCGCACCAGCTTCGTCGATCAGTTTCAGATGGGACTCGATCATCTTGTCGCGGATCGCGGTCGGGGTCATGTCCTGCGCGCCTTCGGGCTGCGCCATCTGGATCAGGCCGGCGCGTACGAGTTGAGTCATTGAGCTGGTCTCCGCTGGGTGGGTGGCATGTTGTGATTGAATTCCGGTGATTCGATTCTAATGCAGCGCTTCATTTTATTTGAAACTTGTAACAGACACGTCTTCCCTGCCGGGATGACGAACTAGTGCGCCTCAACGACACTCGCAAGATTCTTCAACAACGAAGCACTTCACGCGCGCAACGTCGCCGCGCTCATTTCATGGTCGGCATCGAGAACTGGTTTTCCTCGACGATGCCCTGTGGCCACCGCGCAATGACGTTCTTCATTTCGGTGTAGAACCGCACGCCTTCCTGGCCATAGACGTTGAGTACGCCGAAACGCGAACGTTTCCAGCCACCGAAACTGTGGAACGCCATCGGCACCGGAATCGGCACGTTGATGCCGACCATGCCGACGCGGATGCGTTTGGCGAATTCGCGCCCGGCCTCGCCGCTTTGGGTAAAGATCGACGTGCCATTGCCGAATTCGTGCGCATTGATGAGTTCGACCGCTTCGTCGAAGTTTTGCGTTCGCACCACCGACAGCACCGGCCCGAAGATTTCCTCGCGGTAAATGCGCATGTGCGGCGCAACGTGATCGAACAACGTGGCGCCAAGGAAAAAGCCATCCTCGCGCCCGGGCACACGCAACGTGCGCCCGTCGACCACCAGTTCGGCACCCTCGTCGACACCGAGTTGCACGTAATCGGACACACGCTTGCGGTGTAGGTCGGTGACCAGCGGGCCCATGTCCGGATTGGCGTCGCGGTCCAGGCCATCGCCGACGCGCAGGCCAGCGATGCGTTCGCTCAGGCGTTTTACCAGCGTGTCGGCGGTCGCCTTGCCCACCGGCACGGCAACCGAAATGGCCATGCAGCGTTCGCCGGCCGAGCCGTAGGCTGAACCCATCAATGCGTCGACGGCCTGATCCATGTCGGCGTCGGGCATCACGATCAAATGATTCTTGGCGCCGCCCAGCGCCTGCACGCGCTTGCCGTTTTTCGACGCGCGCGTGTAGATCGCCTCGGCAATCGGCGTGGAGCCGACAAAGCTGACCGCGTCCACGCGCGGATCGTCGAGCAAGGCATCGACCGCTTCCTTGTCGCCGTTGACGACGTTGAGCACGCCGTCCGGCAGGCCGGCCTGCTTCATCCACTGGGCCAGCAGCAGCGGCGCCGACGGATCCTTTTCCGATGGTTTGAGCACGAAGCTGTTGCCGCAGGCGATGGCGATGGGGAACATCCATAACGGCACCATTGCCGGAAAGTTGAATGGCGTGATGCCGGCGCAGACACCGACCGGCTGCCGCATCGACCACGCGTCGATGCCGGAACCCACGTCCAACGAGTGCTCGCCCTTGAGCAGATGGGGAATACCGCAGGCGAACTCGACCACTTCCATGCCGCGAATGCATTCGCCTCGCGCGTCGGCCAGCACCTTGCCATGCTCGCTGGTCAGAACCCGCGCCAACTCGTCGGCGTGCTGTTCCAGCAATTCGCGAAAGCGGAACATCACGCGCGCCCGGTGCAGCGGCGGCGTTGCCGCCCAGGCCGGCTGGGCGTTGAGCGCCACGGCAACGGCTTCACCGACGCGTTCGCGGCTGGCCAGGGCCACCGCGCCGGTTTGTTTGCCGCTGGCCGGGTTGTACACCGGCAACGTGCGCGCGCCCGCGTCTTCGACGATGCGGCCATTGATGAAGTGATGGATGGTGGCGCTACCCATCGCCGCTGAAACGTTTTTTGCTACAGCACTCATGGACTTTTACTCGACGGAAGGGATGACGTCGGCGAGGATGTTGCACATCATGTCTATATCGCTCTTTTCGCTGATGAACGGTGGGCCAAGCTGCACGTTGTCGCCGCTGTAGCGCAGGTACAGGCCGCGTTTCCAGCATTCCATGGATATCTGCCACGGCCGCTGGCCGAACTTGCCGGCCGGGTTGCCGACGTCGATCGCCGCGGCCATGCCGAGATTGCGGATGTCGGTGACATGACGCAGTCCCTTCAGGTTGTGGACCTGCTGCTCGAAGTACGGCGCCAGCTGCGCGGCGCGATCGGCCATCCTTTCGTTGACGAAAATATCCATCGCGGCGATGCCCGCAGCGCAGGCGGTCGGGTGCGCGGAATAGGTGTAGCCGTGCAGGAACTCGACGCTCCACGGCGGCAGGTCCAGGTTCATGAAGGTATCGTAGATCGTGTCGCTGGCGACGACTGCGCCCATCGACTCGGCACCGTTGGTCAGGCCCTTTGCCAGCGTCATGATGTCCGGCTGCACGCCGAACAGGCTCGCCCCGAAAGGCGCGCCGAGCCGGCCGAAGCCGGTCAGTACTTCGTCGAAAATCAGCAGCACGTCGTGCTTGTCGCAAATTTCGCGCAGGCGTTTCAAGTATCCTTTGGGCGGCACCACCACGCCGGCCGAACCGCTCATCGGCTCGACCAGCACCGCGGCGACATTCGAGGCGTCGTGCAGCGCAATGATTTGTTCGAGCTGGTCGGCCAGAGCGATGCCGCCGTGCGCAGGCTCACCGCGCGAAAACGCGTTTTCGGCCAGCAAGGTGTGCGGCAAATGCTCGACGTCGACCAGCGGGCCGAAGCTCTTGCGATTGCCGCCGATGCCGCCCATGCTCGTGCCCAGACCGTTGACGCCATGGTAGGCCTTCATGCGCCCGATCAAGGTCAGTTTTTGCGGTTGGCCCTTGGCGCGCCAATACGCGCGGGCCATCTTCAGCGCGGTATCGGCCGCACCCGAACCCGAAGTGGTGAAAAACACATGGTTCAAGTTACCCGGCGTTATCGCCGCCACCTTCTGCGCCAGTTCGAAGGCCATCGGATGTCCGAACTGGAATGAAGGCGCGAAATCCAGCTCGCGCGCGGCGCGTGCGATGGCTTCGTAAATCGTCTTGCGGCCATGACCGTAGCCCGAGCACCACAGGCCGGACAGGCTGTCGTAGATCCTGCGGCCGTCGGCCGACGTGTAATACGCGCCTTCGGCCCTGGTGATCAGGCGCGGATTCTTGTGGAAGTCGCGGTTGCCCGTGAACGGCATCCAGAACGATGCCAGCGCCTGCGGCGACAAGCCGGCTGTTGGATCGGCGCTTGCCTGCTGCAGGTGTTCGATCGATACGGCCATGAGCCTGCTCCAAAACTTGACGAAGGGAACACAACGAGGGAAACCGGACTGCCAGCATACACTTGCGCTAAAGTTGGTTAAATGCCGCATCTGCCACGTTGAGTTTCATTGCTATGAAACAAATCCCGACATCCGCCAGCCAGTTGGCAGACACTGATTTGATGCTGCTGCGCCTGTTCCAGACCCTGGTGCGCTGCGGTGGCTTGACCGCCGCCGAATCCGAACTCAACATCGGCCGTTCGACCATCAGCCGCCATCTCAAGGCGCTGGAGACGCGCCTTGGCGCCACCTTGTGCCACCGCGGTCGCTCCGGCTTCGCGCTGACCGACGAAGGCTCGCGCGTGTTCGCCGCCGCCGAACGCCTGCTGACCGCGGTCAGCCAGTTTCGCACCGAGGTCGAGGAAATCAACGATCGCCTGCACGGCCGACTGCGGCTGGCGTTGTTCGACAAAACCGTGACCAATCCCGACTCGCGCATCGCCGCGGCGATCGGCGACTTCGCCAAACGCGCGCCGGCGGTGGAACTGGAACTGCACGTCGCGCCGACCCACCAGATCGAAGCCGGCGTCATCGACGGCGCCTGGCAACTCGGCATCATCCCGACCTACCGACCGTCGCCGGCGCTCGATTACACGCCGCTGTTCGACGAGCAGATGTACCTGTACTGCGGGCGCGACCATGCGCTGTTCGCATGCCGCGACATGCCCGGCGACGAGCGCATCGTCTGGTCGCAGCGCTACGCGGGGCTTGGCTTCCACTCACCCAACATGGAAACCGGCAACCGTCTTGAATTCACCCGCGCGGCCGAAGCCAGCGACCAGGAAGCCGTCGCCACGCTGGTGCTGTCGGGCCAATTCATCGGCTTTCTGCCCGACCACTACGCCGCCTCGTTCGAGACCCAGGGCCTGATGCGCAAGCTGTACCCGCAACGCTTCGGCTACACCTGCCAATTCGCCGCCATTTACCGCCGCTCGCCGCCGCCCTCGCGCCTGCTCGAAATTGCCCTCGCGAGCCTGCGCCGCGCACACGCACAGACGCATCGGTCGGCCACGCGCCGCGCGCGCTGATCCGGCAATCCGGCAATAATGCGCTTTGAAATTTACGTGACGCGTTCGCACTGAGCGAGGCGGCCGCAAGCCGCGAAGTCGAAGTGCCGTGCGCATGTCCTTCGACTTCGGCGCTGTGCGCCTGCGCCCGGAACGAACGAAGTTTTCAATCCCGAACACGACCGGCAATCCGCAGCCGCACCCAATCGGTCGCGGTTTCCGGCAAAATGGCGGAATCGTTTTTCCCGGACCGCCGATGAACCTGCAAGCCAACTACGAACAAATCCCGCTCAAGGAATACGCCGAGCGCGCCTACCTCGATTACTCGATGTACGTGGTCCTGGACCGCGCCCTGCCCTTCATCGGCGATGGTTTGAAACCGGTTCAGCGCCGAATCGTCTACTCGATGAGCGAACTGGGCCTTGCCGCCGGTTCCAAGCCGAAAAAATCCGCACGCACCGTCGGCGACGTCATCGGCAAGTTCCATCCGCACGGCGATTCGGCCTGCTACGAAGCCATGGTGCTGATGGCGCAGCCGTTTTCGTACCGCTATCCGCTGATCGACGGCCAGGGCAACTTCGGTTCGCAGGACGATCCGAAATCCTTTGCCGCGATGCGCTACACCGAATCGCGCCTGACCCCGGTCGCGGAACTGCTGCTGGAAGAACTCGATCAGGGCACTACCGACTGGACGCCGAATTTCGACGGCACGCTGAAAGAACCCTCGTGGCTGCCGGCGCGCGTGCCGCACGTGCTGCTGAACGGTTCCACCGGCATTGCCGTGGGTATGGCCACCGATATTCCGCCACACAACCTGCGCGAAGTCGCCAGCGCGTGCATCCATCTGCTCGACGAACCCGACGTCAGCGTCGCGGCGTTGTGCGAACACGTGCGCGCACCGGACTTCCCGACCTCGGCCGAAATCATCACGCCGCGCAACGACCTGATGGCGATGTATGCGACCGGCAACGGGTCGGTGCGCTGCCGCGCGGTGTACGACAAGGAACAAAACAACGTCGTCGTCACCGCCCTGCCCTATCAAGTGTCGCCGTCGAAGATCATCGAGCAGATCGCCAACCAGATGCGCGCGAAGAAGTTGCCGATGCTCGAGGATCTGCGCGACGAGTCCGATCACGAAAATCCGGTACGCCTGGTGCTGATTCCGCGCAGCAACCGCATCGACCTGGACGAGATGATGCAGCATCTGTTCGCGACCACGGATCTGGAACGCAGCTATCGCATCAACCTCAACATGATCGGCCTGGACGGACGCCCGCAGGTCAAGAATCTCAAGCAGATCCTGAGCGAATGGCTGCGCTTCCGCCAGGACACGGTGACGCGGCGCCTGCAACATCGCCTCGCCAGGGTCGAACGTCGCCTGCATCTGCTCGAAGGTTTGCGCATCGCGTTCCTGAATCTGGATGAAGTGATCCGCATCGTGCGCAACGAGGATGAACCCAAACCGGCGCTGATCGCGCGCTTCAAATTGAGCGAGGACCAGGCCGACTACATCCTGGAAACGCGCCTGCGCCAGCTCGCGCGTCTGGAAGAAATGAAACTCGACGCCGAGCGCGACGCGCTGGAAGAGGAACGCGCGAAGATCAATGTCGTACTGAACTCGAAAGCGCGGCTCAAGACATTGATCAAGGACGAGTTGAAAGCCGACGCAAAAAAATACGGCGACGATCGCCGCGCTCCACTGGTTGAGCGGGAAACCGCACAGGCACTGGACGAAGCCGCCCTGGTCGCCAGCGAACCGGTCACGGTGGTGCTTTCCGAAAAAGGCTGGGTGCGCGCGGCCAAGGGTCATGATGTCGATGCAGCAGGCTTGAACTATCGCGAAGGCGACAGTTTCCACAATGCGGCAAAAGGCAAAACGACCCAGCAAGCTGTTTTCATCGACAGCAACGGCCGCAGCTATTCGACGCCGGCGCACACGTTGCCGTCGGCACGCGGCAACGGCGAACCATTGAGCGGGCGCTTCACGCCCTCGCCCGGCGCGCGATTCGATGCCGTGGCCATCGCCGACGCGGCGAACAAACTCGTGCTGGCGTCGGATTTCGGTTACGGCTTCTTGACCAGATTCGAAGCCTTGTTGTCGAACAAGAAGGCCGGCAAGCAACTCATCAACATGGATTCCGACGCACATGTGCTCGGTCCGGCCTACGTGAACGACGCCGCACGCGACCGCCTCGTCGTCGCCAGCAACGCCGGTCACCTGTTGATGTTCTCGGTCGCCGAATTGCCGGAACTCGACAATGGCGGCAAGGGCAACAAGCTGATCGAGATTCCGAAAGGGAAACTCGCCGCCGGCGAACGCGTCGCTGGCATCGCAGTGGTCAGCGAAGGTTCGGGCGAAGTCACCGTCTACGCCGGCGCACGCAAACTCATCCTGCGCTGGTCGGACCTGGTCGAATACAACGGCAACCGCGCCCAGCGCGGCAGCAAACTGCCGCGCGGCTTCCAGCGCGTGGACCGTATCGAGACCACGGGGTGAGCGACGCGCGCGGACCATCGCACCAGCATGCCCGCGCTGCGATTCGCGGCTTGACGGGTTGGCCACGCCATGTAGCCGCGCAACAATGTCAACTTCACGCCAGGAAACCGCTGCGCAGGACTGCACAGAGGTTGGCTGGCGCTCAATATTGACGGGAACGCAGCAATGACGACCCTGACCAAGGAGCAATTGCGCGACGCCGAATACTTGTTCCTGTCCCCCACCCATTTGCCCAAGGTGATCGATTCCAGACAAATCGAGCTGATCCAGAGGGAAATGAAACGCTACAGGGAAGACGATCTTTCTATTTACGGCAGGCCTGAAGCAGGGCGAAAGCGGATGAAACGGGTGTTTTCTCCGTATCTGATTTGCAAGCATCCAGACCTGCTGCGAATCATGGTCGACAGTTGCCAAAGCTGTCTGCCGTCCGGTTTCGAGCCTGTCTTCGATATCTATTTCGAGATCGAAGACGGTGATCGAGGGCTGCCCTGGCATACCGGAATTGACAGCACGCTTTTCATGAAGGGAAGACGGCAGCTCGTCACCCTGTGGATATCCCTGGTGGACGTGAATGAAACGACAGGTGGGAGACTGGATATTTTTACCGACCCGCCTGCGAGCTTCGGTATGGCTGTTTTGAATTCCGTCAATTTCTTCAACTCGGCAAGGGACGGGAATTACTACAGCGTCTTTCGCAGAAACCTGGCCGGATACCTGCAGAGGAACTTCACGAGCCATGATTGCGGCGCCGGAGATGCCATTCTTTTCGCCGATACCACCTTCCATCGCTCCGAAGACATAAGGATGCGCGGCTTTCAACGATCCAGTTATGCGTTACGTTTCGTCAGGGAAGACACAGAATTCGACCTTGCTGCGGTCGAACGTCTTCATGAGATTACACGGCACTACTTTTACGAAATCCTGCTGAACAATCGCTTGAGGTCGTTTTCGGAATATCGAAATTTCCTGGCTCAAAATGGCACAGAAATTGTCGCCGCCCACAAGATGTTGATGCAGTGAACGTGTTTGTATGCCAAATCATCGGCGTCAGCGGATTGTCAAACCGCAAGCAACATGGTCTGCTGCGCCAGTTACCCCAATGCGACCGTTGAACGACTCATGAAAATGAACCATTCCCGCCACCGACTGCGGCACGTGCTATCCGCACTCGCCGTCTTGCTCCTGCTGATATTGCTGGTGGCGTGGCTTGTGCTGCGCGCCAGCGTGCCGCGTCTTGACGGCGCAATCGCGGTAGCGGATCTACGCGCACCGACGACGATCGAACGCGATGCACTCGGCACTGCGACGATCCACGCAGGCAGCCGCGACGATGCCGCGTTCGCGCTCGGCTTCGTGCATGCGCAGGAGCGGTTTTTCGAGATGGATCTGATGCGCCGCGCCGCCGCCGGCGAGCTTTCCGGACTGGTAGGTTCGGCCGCGCTGAAAATGGACAAGCAACGGCGCATGTTCCGCATGCGTGAGCGTGCGCAGCAGGCTCTGGCGACACTGCAATCCGACGATCACGCCCTGCTCGATGCCTACACCAAAGGCGTCAACGCCGGACTCAACAACCTGTCATCGCGTCCCTGGGAATATTGGCTGCTCGGTTGCCGACCTGCACCGTGGACGCCAACCGACAGTCTGCTGGTCATGGATGCGATGTTCTTCGATCTGAACGATTCGACCAATGCGCGCGAGCTGGCGTTCTCGAAGATCAGGAGTTCACTCGGCGACGATGTTTATCGATTTCTCTCCGTGAGTGGCGGCCCGTGGGATGCGCCATTGCTAGGACCGGCGATGAAATATCCGCCGCTGCCGAGCGCCGCCGATATCGATCTGCGCAAGCTCGATGCGAAGTTGCTGCATGTCCCTGCGCAGCACATCGAACGCAAGACCACGCCGGGCAGCAACGGTTTTGCCGTCAATGGGGCCCTGACTGCGACCCATGCGGCGCTGGTTGCGAACGACATGCACCTGCATTTGCGCGTGCCGAACATCTGGTTTCGGGCGCGTATGCAATATCCGAATTCACGTCGTGCCGGTAAGACGGTAGACGTTATCGGCGTGACCCTTCCGGGTTTGCCGGTGATCGTCGCCGGCAGCAATCGACATGTGGCGTGGGGTTTCACCAACAGCTACGGCGACTGGATGGATTGGGTGCGGATAAAGCTCGATCCGGCCGACAAGACCCGCTACGCAACCAAGGATGGCTGGAAGGCACTGTCGCAAAGTGAACAAATCATCAAAGTTCACAATGCGCCAGATGTGAAAATGTCCGTGCGCGACACTCAATGGGGGCCGATCATCGCCAGCGATGCCGACGGCACGCCGTTGGCGTTGGCGTGGACGGCGCTGCAACCCGGCGGTGTCAACGTTGAATTCGCACACATGGACAGCGCCGAAACTGTCGACGAGGCAATCGAAGTCGCCAACCGCGCCGGCATGCCGGCGCAGAACTTCATGGTTGGCGACCACGCCGGAAACATCGGCTGGTCAATTGCCGGCCGCATCCCGAATCGCATCGGTGGCTACGATCCGATGCTGCCGTCGGACTGGAGCCAGAGCGGCATCGGCTGGGACGGATGGGTCGCGCCTGCGGAATATCCACGACTACCGAACCCGCCAGGGCAACGTATCTGGACCGCCAATGCGCGCACGCTGGACTGGCAGAGTCCGGATTACGCCAAGCTCGGCGACGGCGGCTACGATTTCGGTGCGCGCGCCCGACAGATTCGCGACGACCTGCAAGCGCGCAATCGATTCACGCCGGACGACATGCTCGCGATCCAACTGGATGACCGAGCCATCCTGATGGATCACTGGCGCGGAAGCCTCGTCGAAGTCGTCGAGCGTGCCGGCGAAAAATCCGCGCTCGCACAAATGAAATCCTACCTCGAGAAGTGGAATGGTCGCGCCGATCCATCGTCAGTCGCCTATCGGCTCGTGCGCGATTATCGCCAGCAGGTGCTCGACACGGTGCTCGACGGTTTCGCTGCGGCAGTGCGCGCAAAGTACCCGGATTTCGAGGCGCCTCACCTTGCGCAGGCCGAAGTCGTCGTCGACGATATCCTGATCCACCGACCCGAAAATCTTTTGCCGCCAATCTACAAGGACTGGAACGATCTGCTGCGCCAATGCGCCGAACGCGTGATGAAAAAACTCACGGAAAAACCCGGCGGTCTGGCACGACGCACCTGGGGCGAATTCAATGAGACCCGTATCGAGCATGCGCTTAGTGGGTCACTTCCCGGTTTCGGCTGGCTGCTCGACATGCCGCACCGGCAACTGCCCGGCGACAGCAACATGCCGCGTGTCCAGGCCCCGAATTTTGGCGCATCCGAACGTTTTGCCGTGGAGCCGGGTCATGAGGAATATGGCTACTTCCACATGCCCGCTGGGCAGAGCGACAACCCGCTCTCACCGTTCTACGGTGCAGGCGATGCAGCCTGGGCGCAAGGCAAAGCCTCGCCGTTTCTTCCGGGCGCGTCAAAGTATACTTTGAGCTTGAATCCGCGCTGAGCGGGGAATGGCGAAGGGTGAAGTGCGAGAAACGGTCCCGTTATTCGCGCACGCCCTGGGCGGCAATCCGGTTCTTTCCTTTCTCCGTGCCCTCGAAGCCCGGAGCATGAACTGGATTACCTGCCGCTCCTGCGGCTTACCCTCCGGTTCATTCGCTGCGCGAATGTTCGTTGCGGCGTGCTGCCTCCACAATCCGGGTTCCGCACTTCGTGCGGCCGCGGAATGAGGGGCTCTTGATTTTCCACATTCCTGATTCCCGGCCTTCTCCCTATTCGCCCGCCCCACCCAGCACGTTCTCGACAATCCGTCGATAGAGCGTCGGCAGGATCTTCAATTCCTCCAGACTCACGTTTTCGTCGACCTTGTGGATCGTCGCGTTGACTGGGCCGACCTCGACAACTTCCGCGCCCAGCGGGGCGATGAAGCGCGCATCTGAAGTACCGCCACCCGTATCGGCTTTCGGGCCAACTGCGCAGATGTCGGTTATTGCCGTGCCCACCGCGTCGCGCAATTTGCCCTTGCGTGTAACAAACGGTTCGCCGGACAGATCCCATTGCAGGTCGAAATCCAGACCGTGCCTTCTCAGGATCGCCTCGGTGCGATCGCGCAAACTTTGCGCGCTGCTCGCCGTGCAGAAGCGAAAATTGAATTTCGCTTCGAGCAAACCCGGCACCACATTGTTCGCACCGGTTCCCGCATGCACGTTGGAAATCTGGAACGAGGTCGGAGGAAACTCTGCATTTCCCTCGTCCCAGCCAGTCGCTGCCAGTTCCGCCAACGCCGGCGAAGCCAGATGGACCGGATTGCGCACCTGGTCGGGATAGGCGACATGGCCCTGCACGCCGCGCACGGTCAATGCGCCGGACAAAGAACCGCGCCGGCCCACGCGCACGATATCGCCGAGCCGTTGGGCAGACGATGGTTCTCCAACCACGCAGTAGTCGATGCCTTGTCCGCGCCCGAGAAATTCCTCGACCACGCGCCGCACGCCATCGCGATTGGTCGGGCCTTCCTCGTCGCTGGTCAACAGCAGTGCAACAGTTCCGGTGTGTTTCGGATTCGCGGCGACATACGTTTCGAGCGCCAGCGTCATTGCCGCAACGCCGGACTTCATGTCCGCTGCGCCGCGGCCGTAAAGGCGACCATCGCGAACGACCGGCGCGAACGGCGGACTCGCCCACGCGCTTTCAGGTCCGCTCGGCACGACGTCGGTATGGCCGAGAAATGCGAATACCGGCGCGTCGCTTCCGTGCGTCGCCCACAAATTGTCGACATCGCCAAATCGCAGATGCTCGATGGAAAACCCTGCTCCTGCGAGGCGCTCGCCGATGAGCGCCTGGCAACCCGCGTCATCCGGCGTGACCGACGCGCGCCGGATCAGGTCGCAGGTCAGTTCGAGAACCGCGCTCATGCCTTGAACAGCCTGCCGTACAGCTTGTCGCTGAATCCGAGTTCCACGCTGCCGTCGTCCAGCACGGTCACGGGCCGGCGAACCAGGGCCGGATACTCCTTGATCAACAATAGCCATTCCGGGTCCGAGCCCGGTGCCTTGCGCGCTGGCGCGAGGTTGCGCCAGGTCGTCCCGCTGCGGTTGACGAGCTTCTCCCAACCGCCGACGCTGGCGACCCAGGATTTCAAGGTCGCCGCATCCAGACGCCGTTCGCGATAATCACTGAACGTGTGCGTGATCTTGTGCCGATCGAGCCAGTTGCGCGCCTTGTTGCAGGTGCTGCATTTTTCAAGTCCGTACAAGTTTGCCGCCATGCATCAATCTCCAACTTCCTTCCCGGTCGACTCCTTGCCGCCACCCAAAAACTGCTTGCCCAGGGCGAAAATTCCGGCGCGTCGCAACCACGCGTAGGCGAAAACGGCAACCACGGATGCGGCCAGCCACAATCTCATTGTTTCGGTCGCAGAATCGATGCTTGCCACGATAGCACGGAGATTGAGCGCCGCCGCGAGCAGGAAATTCAGGATCAACATTACCCCGCAAACATTCAACATCCTGCGCAGACTGTCGATTATCGGCCCCGCGTCTTGCTGATCCGATCCGGCGATGTGCAACGCCGGCGGAATCTGCCCGCTGCATTCGCGCTCGATGTACTCGCGCGCGAGGCGATAATTCTCCGGCAATGCCGCGCGGTGTTCCACCTGTTCGGCGAAGCCGGCCTCGAACTGTTGCATTGCCTCAACGGCCGGCAAAGCTTCCGCGCAATTGCGCTGGAGGCTGTCGCTCAACTGTCTGGCCGCCGCGATAGAGTCGGTAACTTCGTAGTCCGGCACGGCTCGAAGTGCATCGTCGTCGAACGAACTGTTTATCCTGCGCGCAAGAGGTTCAACGCATGCCGGAGCAAACGGTTCACCGAGAAATTCCAGCACATCGCGCAAGGCAGCCTCGGAGCGTTGGATCAGATCGACATAGCGCAGGCGATGGACAAGCGCAGGTCCGAGCGCCCGCTCCGCCTGCACGCACGCTCGCACGCTGCGCTCCCAGCGAGCATACGCCTGCCCGACGTCAGCAACCATCGGGCTACCGTCGTCACCGCGAAAGTTCATCAGCGATACCGCCACATCGCGCACATCACGCACGATATGCACGAATTTCGCCTGCGGAAAGAGTTTGTGCAATCCACAAATATAGAATGCGTATTCCGGCGTGCCGTCGACCCAGCGCGCCTTGGGATCGTCGGGATCGCGCGATACCTTGAATTCTTCGCTGACTTGTGCCGGGTCGCGCATGGCCGAAGCGCGGTTGTTGGCTTCCAGATGGCGGCGGTGATCGCGCAGCATCGCGTTGACCGTTTCCCCAAAGCGTTGAAAGAACTCCTTGCGTTCTACGCCAAGTGCAGACAATTGCGAACGCTCGCCGCGCGCGGTCCCGGTTGCGAAACGAACACCCAGACTCACGGCAAGCGGCCCAATCCAGTCGGATTCCTCCGATGGCAGAATGTTCGGATGCTGGCCAAGGCACCAGGTCAGAATGCTGGTACCCGAGCGCGGCGAACCAACGATGAATATCGGCGCGTTGTTTTGCGATTCCTTCATTTCCCCGCCATTGCCCCCAAACGTCGCATCAAAGACTCGCCGACCGAGCGCACGCTTCAGTCAGCACTGCGCAGCAACTCGTTGATCGAGGTTTTGCTGCGGGTTTTCTCGTCGACTTGCTTGACGATGATCGCGGCGTACAGGCTGTGGCTGTCGTCGGCCGCCGGCAGGCTGCCGGCGACGACGACGCTTCCGGCCGGTACGCGGCCATAGTGAACCCGTTTGCTCGCGCGATCGTAGATTCGCGTGGACTGGCCCAGGAACACGCCCATGCCGATGACACTGCCGTGCTCGACGATCACTCCCTCAACGACTTCCGAGCGTGCGCCGATGAAGCAGTTGTCCTCGATGATGGTTGGTGACGCCTGCAAGGGTTCAAGCACGCCACCAATGCCGACACCGCCGGACAAATGTACATTTTTTCCAATTTGCGCACACGATCCCACCGTCGCCCAGGTATCGACCATGGTGCCTGCACCGACGTGCGCGCCGATGTTGACGTAGCTCGGCATCAGTACTGCGTCGGCGGCAATGTAGGCGCCGCGCCGCACCAGTGCGCCCGGTACCACGCGCGCACCCAAACCACGAATTTCGGCGTCGTTGCCGCGCGTGAAGCGCAACGGCACCTTGTCGAACGCCAACGCCGAACCGCCATCCACGATGCGATTGGCATTGATGCGAAAGTAAAGAAGCACCGCTTTTTTCAACCACGCATTCACGCGCCAACCGCCCTGCGCGTCGGGTTCGGCCACGCGCAATTCGCCCGACTCAAGACCGAAGATGGCCTGTTCCACCGCGGGGCGTATACTTGCCTGGATTTCCTCGCTACCCAGTTGCGCGCGACGCTCGAACGCATCGTCGATCAGGGATTCAGGCGTTTGCATGTGTTGTTCCCTCTTGGCTGCCTATGCGCTTGCGCAGCGCGTCCCGCAAGCGGGCTCTGGAATCGTCACTCAACAACTGACCGGCGGCGTCGGTGATCTGGAAAAAATCCTCAACGCGTTCGCCGAATGTCGCGACACGTGCGTCGTGCACGTGCACGCCGGCGTCGAGAAATGCCTGCGCCACGGCCGCCAGCAACCCCGGGCGGTCGGTACACACGAGCGCGAGCTGGGTGCGCAATGCCGCCTTATCATCGACGAATTCGATTTGCGGTGCCATCTGGAAGTGGCGCAACCGGCGCGACAGGTTGCGTTGCACCGGGCGGCTTCGATACGGCGTATGCGCCAGAGCGGCACGCAGTGTCGATTCCAGTTGCGTCGTGCGCGTCGAAGCTGCCGGCGCTTGGGTATCGCTGTCGAGCAGCAGAAACGTATCGAACGCCAGGCCGGTCGGAGAACCAAGCACGCGCGCTTCCATCACGGTGAAGCGCAGGCGATCGAGAACTGTTGAAATTGCGGCAAACAACCCGTCTCGATCTGGCGCGCATACGAACAGTTCCGTCGTCCCGCGAATCGACAATGGGTGCACTGCCACCAGCGGCAGCGCGCCACCGGCGACGATGGCCTGCGTCTGCCACGCAATCTGTTCGGGCCGATGTCGCAAGAAACTGACGGCGGGAAAATCGGCCCAGACTTTGGCGATGCGCTCAGCGTCCAGTCCTTGTTCGAGCAGGATTTTTGTCGCGCGTTCGCGACATTCGCGCACACGCAAATCGGCACGCAGCGGCAATGCCAAATCGCTGCGCAAGGCGTAGCGAGTGGCGACATACAAATCCACGAGCAAACGCGACTTCCACGAATTCCACAGACGCGGGCTGGTACCGCGGATGTCGGCAATCGTGAGCAGGTACAGGTGTTCGAGCCGTTCCCAGTCGCCTACCGCACCGGCAAAGCGCAACACGACCGCCGGGTCGGTGATGTCCTGACGCTGCGCAGTGGTGCTCATCAGCAAATGCCAGCGCACCAGCCACGCCACCAGTTCCGTATCTTCATCCGGCAGCCCCAGGCGTGCGCAGAATTCGCGTGCTTCGATTTCACCCAGCGTGGAATGATCGCCACCGCGGCCCTTGGCGATATCGTGGAACAGCGCGGCCAGCAGCAGTAATTCGGGTTTATCCAGGCCAGCGAAAATATCGCAGGCAACGGGAAATGCCGCGCGCGCCTCGGGTTGGGCGAAATAAGCGATATAACGCAGCACACGCAACGTGTGTTCGTCGACCGTGTACACATGAAACAAGTCGTACTGCATGCGCCCGACCACGCGCGCGAAGACCGGCAAAATCGCAGCCAGCACGCCATGACGATTCATCTGCCACATCGCCTCGACTGCCGGTGCGCCGCGCCGCAACAGTTCGAGAAAGGCCGCGAGAACCGCCGCATCGCTGGCCAGTTCGACCCGCAGCATGGCTTGCGCCTGCTGAATGCGGCGCATGGTCTGCGCGGTGAACCCGATCAGCTCGGGATGTTCGATGCGCATGGCGAATGCGTCGATAAGCGCGGCCGGCCGGCGCAGGAACAAATCCGCATCGCGCGACTCCAGGCGCTTGCCTACAGCCAGGAACTCGGCGTCCAGTGCGAGCGGCTGCGGGTCCGGTTCGAGCAATTCCTCGAAGCGTTCGGTCAACTGCACACCGAGTCGCTCCACCACGTTGGCTGCCCGATAATAACCCTGCATGAATTGCTCGACGCCAAGCAAGGGTTCACCGCCTGTAACCGGCACGGGCGTTGCCTGCTGTTGCCGGTCGTCGTCACGAAATCCCAGTCGATTGGCCAGGGCACGCTGGTAGTCGAACAACAGGCGTTCCTCGGCGCGCCCGGCTTCCAGATGCAGGGCGTATCGATAACGCTGCAGCACCAGCTGCGCGTCGGCAAGCGCTGCCACTTCCGCCGGATCGAGCAGATCCGCAGCGATCAACGCTTCGAAGTCGGGTGCGGCGACCACGCGACGACCCAGCCAGCGCAACTGGTCCAACGTGCGCAGTCCCCCGGGTCCATCTTTGAGATTCGGTTCCAGATTCAGTGCGGTATCGTCGAAACGCGCATGTCGCATCGCCTGCTCCGCGCGCTTGGCTGCCAGATATTGAAGCGGCGGCCAAAGTGCCGGGTCGTCGATGATCCGGTTGAGCATTTGCGCCATGGCCGGATCGCCGCACAGGCAGCGTGCATCCAGCAAGCTGGTAAACACGGTCACATCTTCGCTGGCCAATTGCCGGCACTGTGCCAGGTCGCGCACGGCTTGCCCGGGTTTGAGACCGATGTCCCACAGGCACCGAAAGAAGTGTTCCAGCCCGCGAAGTTGCACGGCCATGGGCAATTGCCGACTCAAAGCCAGCAAATCAACGTCCGAATGCGGAAACAGGACGCCGCGGCCAAACCCGCCGACGGCGAACAGCGCCAGACCTTCGCCCTGGCCGACGCAGGCGCTCCACACGTGCGCAATTACACTTTCGACGGTGCGGGCACGCAGGCCCAGCAATTCGCCGACCGGAACTCCGGCATCGAATGCTTCGGCCAGTTGCCGATCGACATCGCCCAGCAACTGGCGCAACGCAAGACGCGCTGTATCCGGCACACCCAGCCGCGGCACCGACGGCGGCATGCGTGGCAAGACGAAAGTCGGCGCCTCGTTCGCAGCGGAACCGGCGGGGGTCATCACAAACTCAGGCAGCGTTCGGCCAGGGTGTGAGTATCTCGAAACCATCGTCGGTAACGGCCACAGTATGTTCCCACTGCGCCGACAGCGAATGATCCTTGGTGACCACAGTCCAGCCATCGGGCAATTGTCGAGTGTGAGGCTTGCCGGCGTTAACCATCGGTTCGACCGTGAAGGTCATGCCTTTTTCAAGGCGCAAGCCGGTATTGCGATGGCCGTAGTGCAGCACTTGCGGATCGTCGTGATAAATGGTGCCGATGCCGTGCCCGCAGTATTCGCGCACGACCGAAAAGCGCTGCGCTTCGACATGCTGCTGGATGGCATGGCCGATATCGCCCAGCGTCGCGCCTGGACGAACCTGTTCGATGCCTTTCATCATCGCCTCGAACGTCACGGTACACAGCCGCCTGGCCAGCACCGACGGTTCGCCGACCATGTACATGCGGCTGGTATCGCCATGCCAGCCATCCTTGATCACGGTGACGTCGATGTTGACGATATCGCCATCCTTGAGCGTTTTGTGGTGACTCGGGATACCGTGGCAAATGACGTTATTGACCGACGTACACACGGTTTTCGGAAAACCCTTGTAGCCCACATTGGCCGGAATCGCCTTCTGCACATTGACGATGTGCTCGTAGCAGATTCGATCCAGTTCTTCGGTGGAGACACCGGCTTTTACGTGGGGTGCAACGACCTCGAGCACTTCGGCGGCGAGGCGGCCTGCAACGCGCATCTTTTCGATCTGTTCCGGGGTTTTGATGGATACGGCCATTGTCTGATGGATACGGATATTGGTCGGGCAGTCAGGGCTGGGTCTGGGGACTGACGGCTGAAACCGGGACTCGCAGGACGCGAGGCTCTTGATCTTGCGAATCCCGAATCCCGGCTCTTTGCCAAGTTTAGCTTGTCCACACCCCTTCAACCAAGCTACAATTCCGCGGTTCCCGCTGTGGGAACAAAATCCGCACACGTCTCGTCACTCGTATCGGGGTGCCTTGCCGGCCAAATGTTCCGACGGACTTTCGAGTCCGCCGCGACGGCCGCGGGGTCGCTACGAGGGAAACGTGGAGGTTTCAACCCCGGGCTGTTCGCGCAATACCAAGGTTCGCGGCTGCCCCTGTTTCGGAGTTCACCATGCCTCAGGTCACCATGCGCCAGATGCTCGAAGCCGGCGTACATTTCGGTCATCAGACCCGTTACTGGAATCCGCAAATGGCACCGTATATTTTCGGTGCGCGCGGCAAGATCCACATCATCAATCTGGAAAAAACCCTGCCGCTGTTCACCGACGCGATGAATTTCATCTCCGGTCTGGCGCAGAAGCGCGGTACCGTCCTTTTCGTCGGCACCAAGCGCTCGGCACGCGACGCCGTGAAAGAAGAAGCCACGCGTTGCGGCATGCCGTACATCAGCATGCGCTGGCTCGGTGGCATGCTCACCAATTTCCGCACTGTCAAGCAATCCGTGGCCCGGCTCAAGGAGCTGGAAACCATGTCGACCGACGGCAGTTTCGACAAGCTGGTCAAGCACGAAGTGCTGGCCCTGATCCGCGAGCGCGACAAACTGGAAAGCTCGCTCGGCGGTATCAAGAACATGAACGCCCTGCCTGATGCCTTGTTCGTGATCGATATCGGCCACGAAGATATCGCGGTCAAGGAAGCACGCAAGCTCGGCATCCCGGTCATCGCCGTGGTCGACACCAACTACAACCCGAGCCTGATCGACTACGCGATTCCCGGCAACGATGACGCGATCCGCGCCGTGCAGTTGTACGCCAGCGCCGCCGCGGATGCCGTGCTCGAAGGCAAGGCTGCCGCGCCGCAATTCGCCGCTGCTGCCAAGGACGAATTCGTCGAGCTCGATGCCGAAGGCAACCCGATCTCCAAGGCTGCCGCCAATGATCGCGCCGAACGTCACAAGCCCGGCGCGCGCAAACCGGCAGCGAAGAAACAGCAACAACGGCGCGGACCGCCGCCGGCAGCGAAGAAGACCGAGGCCAAAGCCGATGCCGATTCGGCATCTGCTGCTGAAACGCCAGCCGCCGAAGCCAAGTCCGACGCAGCCGCTCCGGCTGCCGAGTAAGGTTTCCTTGTTGCTCCCGAATGCGGGAGCAATCAAGCGCCAGGCGGACGGACCGGCCAAACCCGACCGCCCGTTGATGCGAAGGCAAGGATTCGGCAGCACTGCGCCGCACCGGTCACGAACGCTACTCAATGGCAAACCGGACATCGGTGCGTTCGCAATTTGTAACGTGCGATCGCCAAGATCGCACTCTTGTTCACGATTACTTTTGAGGTACCGTAATGGATATCACCGCAAGCATGGTCAAGGAACTGCGCGAGCGCTCTGGCGCCGGCATGCTCGAATGCAAGAAGGCGTTGGTCGAAAACGCCGGAGATCTTGACACCGCCATCGAATGGCTGCGCAAGCAGGGCCTGGCCAAGGCCGACAAGAAAGCCGGTCGCGTCGCGGCCGAAGGCCGCATAGTGCTCGCCGAAGATGGCGGCCACGCCGTGCTCGTCGAAATCAATTCCGAAACCGACTTCGTGGCCAAGGACGAAAACTTCCTGAAGTTCGCAGACGAAGTGGCGAAGACGGCACTGACCTCGGCCGTGAAAGATGTCGAAACGCTCAAAACGACGAAAACCTCGCATGGCCCCAGCGTTGAGGAAGCGCGCCAATGGCTGGTCGCGAAGGTTGGCGAGAACGTGCAGGTTCGACGCCTTGTCCGCATTGACGGCAACAATCACGTCGGTGCTTATGTCCACGGCGGTCGCATCGGCGTGCTCGTGGAAATAAAGGGTGGATCGGACGAACTCGCACGCGGCATCGCCATGCACATCGCCGCGATGAATCCGGCGTACATCACCCCGGATCACGTACCTGCGGAAATCGTCGCCAAGGAAAAGGAGATCGCGCTCGCGCAGATGACCGACAAGGACCGCGCCAAGCCGGCCGAAATCCAGGAAAAGATGATCGGCGGCAAGATCCGCAAAACCCTCGCCGAGGTTTCGCTCACCGGACAGCCTTACGTGCTCGACACCGACAACAACGTCGAAGCTGCACTGAAGAAAGAAGGCGCCGAGGTACTCGGTTTCCATCGCCTCGCCGTCGGCGAAGGCATCGAGAAGAAAGAAGAGGATTTCGCTGCTGAAGTCATGAAGCAGGCGGGTTTGGCCTGAACTGGCCACACACCGCACGACACAAAACCCGCAGGCGACTGCGGGTTTTTTTCGCCGCGAATTCCGTCCGGTTGAAACGGGTCATCGGAACGCTTACGGTGCCCGGGAAATGGCTGTTCGGTCCGCGCCGACCGAATCTCGACAAGCGTCTCTTGCCCCGGAACCCCATGCCGCCTCAACGCACCGGTTTTGTTCTCGATGCCGTATCCAAGGCCTATGCCCATGTGCCTGCGCTCAGGGACGTCAGCGTGTTTTTCGGAGCCGGCTGCACCACGGCGCTGATCGGCAGCAGCGGATCCGGCAAGTCGACCCTGTTGCGATTGTTGCTGGGCCTGGACTGGCCCGACTCCGGGCGCGTGCTGATTGATGGCGAAATCCTGCAGCGCGACCGTGTGCTAGCCTGGCGTCGCTGCGTCGGTTACGTGATTCAGGATGGCGGCTTGTTTCCACACCTGACCGCGATGGGCAATGTCGCGTTGATGCCGCGCTATCTGGGTTGGAACAGCGCGCAAATATCGGCGCGCGCCAGCGAACTGGCCGCACTGACGCATTTGCCGATGAGCGCGTTATTGCGCTACCCGGCCGAACTGTCTGGCGGCCAGCGTCAACGCGTTGCGTTGGTGCGCGCGCTGATGCTCGACCCTCAGGCGTTGTTGCTGGATGAACCCCTCACGGCACTCGACCCGATTGTGCGCTACGAGTTGCAGGACGAACTCAAGCGCATCTTCGACGAACTCGGCAAAACCGTCGTGCTCGTCACCCACGACCTGGCCGAAGCCGCGCACTTCGCTTCACGTCTGGTATTGCTGCGACATGGTCGCGTGATTCAGGATGGCAGCTTCCGTGATTTGCGCGAACGCCCGGCCGATCCATTCGTGAGCGAATTCGTGCAAGCGCAGCGGCGACTGCCGGATGCCAAGTCATGATGTCGCCTGCGCTTTCGTTGTTCTTGCTCGTTGCCATCGCAATGCCGGCCGCGGCGCGCCCGGTGCAGATCGGCTCCAAGACATTTACCGAATCGGTAGTGCTCGGCGAAATCGCGCGCCTGCGTGCGCATGAAGCCGGCATCGCGGCAGTGCATCGTCGCCAACTCGGCGGCACGCGCATCTTGTGGCGAGCACTGATTCAGGGTGACATCGACGCCTATCCGGAATATACCGGCACGCTCGGCCACGAATTGCTGCACGACGTACCGGCCGATGCGGCCATCGCCGTATTGCGCACGAGCCTGACCAAGTTGGGCATCGGCATTACCGATTCGCTCGGTTTCAACAATACCTACGCGCTGGGCATGAAGACCTCGCAGGCGCAACGACTTCGCATCACGAAGATCTCGGATCTTATTGGCCATCCAAACCTGCGTTTCGGTTTTTCCAACGAGTTTCTGAATCGCGCCGACGGCTGGCCCGGATTGCGCGACGACTATCATTTGCCGCAGCACGACGTGCGCGGACTCGATCACGACCTGGCCTATCGCGCGCTGGCCGGCGACAGCATCGACGTCATCGATCTGTACAGCACCGACGCGGAGATCGCGTACTACCATCTCGTCGCACTCGACGACAACCGTCACTATTTCCCGCGCTACGACGCCGTGTTCCTGTATCGATTGGATCTGGCCCGGCGCGCACCGAAAATGATCGACGTGTTGAATGCGATGGCTGGCAGCATCGGCGCCGATTCGATGCGCGCGCTCAATGCCGACGTGAAGCTGCACGGCGAAAGTGAAACCCAAGCCGCGGCAGGTTATCTCGGTATCGCCGTCGCCAGCACCGGGCACACGCTGTGGCAGCGCCTGGGCAAAACCACACTTGAGCATTTGCGCCTGGTGGCGTTGTCACTTGGCCTTGCCATGCTGTTGGCGATTCCACTGGGCATCCTTGCCGCACGCCGACGTCGCCTCGGCCAATTGGTAATCGCAACCACCGGCGTTCTGCAAACCGTGCCATCGCTGGCCATGTTCGTGTTCATGATTCCGTTGTTCGGCATCGGCGCCGCGCCGGCAATTGCTGCCTTGTTTCTCTACAGCCTGCTGCCGATCGTGCGCAACACGCATGCCGGATTGACCGGCATCCCCCCGGATTTGCTTGAATCGGCGGCGGCGCTCGGTCTGCCGTCGCGCGCGCGTTTGTGGCGCATCGAATTGCCACTGGCCCTGCGCCCGATTCTTGCCGGCATCAAGATCGCCGCTGTCATCAACGTCGGCACCGCCACGCTGGGGGCCCTGATCGGTGCCGGCGGCTATGGCGAACCGATCCTGACCGGGATCCGCCTCGACGACATCAAGCTGATTCTGCAAGGCGCGATACCCGCGGCGCTCATGGCGCTGGCAGTGCAAGGCCTGTTCGAAGGCATCGAACGCTGGTTGACGCCACGCGGTCTGCGTTTGCGCGCACGCGCCTAGAGCATCGTTGCAAAAGGCGTCCACACGCATCTGGTCGGACGCCGCCGGATTTTTCGCAGGTCCGATCAAGGCAACGATTCGGTTTCAAGATGGATGCCGTCGCGCCGGTACCGGCGATGGGCCGCAGCACCGCAGGTGCCGACCCGATGCTCGGCGCATCATGCGTCAAAGTCGTTGCGCGCCGGTTTCCGCAGCACCGGCCTATTGCGCGTTGCCGCGAATCGCACCTTCCTCCGGCGAGTGCAGGCAAGTGTATCGTGTCTCGCCGATCAAACCATTCGCCAATGCGCCCGCGAGCGCCGTCTCGGCTACAATGCACCCGTTTTGCCCACAGCGACCGGAGAAATGCGCATGTCTGCCGAACCCAAGTACAAGCGTATTCTTCTCAAACTCAGCGGCGAGGCGTTGCTCGGCGACGCAGAATACGGCATCGATCCGAAGGTATTGCAACGCTTGGCGGGGGAAACGATCCAGGTTCAGCAAGCCGGCGTGGAAATAGGCATCGTCATCGGTGGCGGCAACATCTTTCGCGGCGAAGGCCTGGCCGCCACCGGCATGGACCGCGTCACCGGCGATCACATGGGCATGCTGGCCACCGTCATCAACGCGCTGGCGATGCAGGACGCGCTGGAAAAGCTCGGCGCGCGGGTGCGCGTGATGAGCGCGATCAAGATCAATCAGGTGTGCGAGGACTTCATTCGCCGCCGTGCCATCCGTCATCTGGAAAAAGGCCGCATCGCGATCTTCGCCGCCGGCACCGGCAATCCGTTTTTCACTACCGATTCGGCCGCGGCGCTGCGCGCGATCGAAATTGGTGCGGACTTGTTGCTCAAGGCAACCAAGGTCGATGGCGTATACAGCGCCGATCCGAAGAAAGACAGCAACGCAACGCGTTTCGAGAAACTCACCTACGATCAGGTGATCGAACGCAAGCTCGCTGTAATGGATACTGCCGCCATCGCCCTGGCCCGCGACCACAGGATTCCGCTGCGCATCTACGACATCGGCCGCGAAGGCGACCTCATGCGTATCGTCAACGGCAAGCAAATCGGTACACTGGTAAGCTGATCTCTGGCGTTGGGATGTCTCTCGGCCGCAGGCAGCGAACTTCTCACGCGCCCTGCATTGACACTTGGCAGCCCGATCGGATCGCAACCGTACAAGTTGCACGCAAACACTTCGCACCGTCGCTGGGCGCCTCACAACTGCGCGGCACCCGGTTTCATGTAATTGCCGGCTGCGTTTCCCGAACCTGAGATCGACGCCGGTACAAATTCCGGCGCCTTCTCATTTTTACCGGAGAAACCGCCATGCCCGTCTTCAACTTCGACTTCAACCGCTCGGTATCGCGCCTTGATCTGTCCGCAGAACATTCCGGAATCTTTACGCCGAACCTGACCTCGCTTGAATTGCATGAAAACGAGCTGCAGCGTTTCAACGCGATTGTCGCGCGCTTCGCTCCGCAGCAACCAGCATTCACACTGGATCAGATCGCCGGTTCCGCACGCCGCGTCCTGCGCGCCGCCGTCAAGGGCCAGGAATCGGCCTTCATCAAGGTGCGCATGCGTCGCGCCGGCGAAATCCGGGCAGCCTTCCAGGACCCGAAGTGGACGATGTCCGCCGACCTGATCGATGATGTTCGCGACCTGATCGATTATCTGGATGACGCGCAAGGCCTGATTCCAGCCAGTGTTCCGGTCGTCGGCATGCTCGACGAGGCAATCCTGGTCGATGTGGCCATGGACAGGTTGCGCCCGGAACTCGACGATTACGCGAAATTCTGCCGCTACTGCGTGGCTGAAGCATCGCGCCTGGACTTGTCGATATCTGCCGTGGATATCGACCGCGAACGCTGGGAGATCGAGTACGCACAGGAGCAGCGTCTGGAACAGCAGTTGCGGCGCGTGCGTCAAACGCGCTATGCGGGAAACAACAGTGTGCGCCGTTTTCGCATTTCCTGATTGAACCGACGGATTTCCGCAACGCGACGGCGGGCAGTATGATTGCCGTCGCACCGTTCGCTTCTGGGGAGGCCAATTGCAATGGCGCGTTTCGATACCACTCATTGGAGCGTCGTGCTGCGTGCACGCGGCAATGAGGACGATGCGCGCCAGGCACTGGAAACGCTGTGTCGCACATACCGGCCGCCGGTGCTCGCCTATGTGCGCAGGCGCGGGTATGCGCCGGAAGCCGCCGAAGATCTTGCGCAGACGTTTTTTACCCGCTTCCTTGAACGCGCCTACCACGCCAATGCGGATCCGGCACGAGGACGCTTTCGCGCATTCCTGTTGACTGCGCTCAAACGTTTCCTCATCGACGCCGATGCCGAAGCCACTGCGCTCAAGCGTGGCGGCGATTTTCGATTCCGTTCGCTGGAGTCGGCCGGGATCAATGAAGACGACACCCTGAACCGAATCAGTGATGGCGATTCACCGGAACGGGCGTTCGAACGCAGTTGGGCTGTCGCCCTGCTCAACTCGGCCATGCGCAAACTGCGCGATGAAGCGGCCAGCGCCGGCAAGGCGCAGTTGTTCGAGCGGCTCAGCGAATTTCTCACCGATCGCCCCGATGAAGCCGACTACGAACTGGCTGCCAATGAACTGAATCTACGCCGCAACACGCTGGCCGTGGCCGTGCATCGTCTTCGCCATCGCCTGCGTGAACTGGTGCGCGAGGAACTGGCCGAAACGACCCTGGACGCCGCCGAGATGCGATCGGAATTGCGCGAACTGCGTGGTGCGCTGGGCGAAATGATGGGTTGAGACAAGCCGGTTCGGCGCACCATGTAATTGAGTGCCGCAAAAGTCGAATTACCTGAAATCTTCCCAGAGACAGCGCCGCGATGATGAATTCGAGCCAGTCCCAGAACCGCTTCGCCACCACGCGCTGGTCGGTGGTGATGCATCAGGCGACCACACAGGATTCAGCCGCACAAGGTGCTCTGACCGAACTGGCGCAACGCTACTGGTACCCGATTTACGCTTACGTGCGCCGCTGCGGCCATGCGCCCGCGATTGCCCAGGACATAACCCGCAGTTTCCTGCAGCACCTTCTGCAAAGTTTCCAGGACGGTCGCAGGCTGACAGCAAATGAGCATTTTCGCCGCTATCTGCTGGCCGAGCTGAATGTTTTTCTTGCGGCCGACTGGCGTGTCGCAGCAGTCGATGAGCGCTTCTCCGCTCAGGTTGTCGCCCCGCTGGACCTTGAATCACGCTTTCAACGCGATAACGCCCACGCCAGTTCTCCCGAAGCCGCCTATCAACGCAGTTTTGCCCTGGAAGTACTGGCACGTGCGTTTCGGCGTCTGCGTAGCGAGGCGCGCAAGACCGGGCATCTGGAAATGTACGAATCACTTGAAGGATTTCTTGGCAGCGACCCTGGTCCGGGTATCTACGACGCAATGGCGCGCACCCTGAAAACGCGGCCATTGGCACTGGTGGTGGCGCTCAAGCGCCTGCGCCAGCGATTTCGCGAGTTGGTGGGTGAAGAGTTGGCCGACACGGTCACCTCGGCCGACGATCTGATTGCCGAGCAACAGGCACTCCACGCCGTGCTGCAGCAGGCGCAGACATGAACACCTCAATGTCGTTGCGCAGCGCTCTGGATGCCGACCCCCTGGCGAGCGTACGCATGCATGGCTCGGCCATCGCAGATCTGGCATTCGGCAGTTTGTCGAAAACCGCCTTCGGCGCCACGCATCGGCACTTGGCCTTGCTGCCGGCGGAAACCCTGGAGCTGGACCTGTCCGAACCGGCGCAGCGCCAGTTCGGCGATTACGAATTGCTGGAGATGATCGGCGAAGGCGGCATGGGCGTGGTCTATCGCGCGCGTCAATCCAGTCTCGATCGCGAAGTCGCCGTGAAACTGCTCGCCGCCGGACCGTGGGCATCGAAAGAGTTTATCGAGCGCTTTCACCGCGAGGCGCAAAACGCCGCGCGCATGCAGCATCCGAACATCGTGCCGATCTATGAAGTCGGCTGTGCCGAGGAATTGCACTTCTTCAGCATGCGTCTGATCAACGGACCAAGCTTGGCGGCGGTAATCAAACAGGAAGCGAAACTGACTCCGCGACGCGCCGCGACGTTGCTGCGCACGATCGCCGAGGCTGTCGACTATGCACACCGCATGGGCGTGCTGCACCTGGATCTGAAGCCGGCCAATGTGCTGCTCGACGAAAATGGCAACCCGCACGTGGCCGACTTCGGCCTCGCGCGTCGGCTCGACAATGCGCTGGCCGCCGACAACGACGAAATCTCCGGCACACCGAGCTACATGGCCCCGGAACAGGCCTCCGCGCGAACAAGGAAGATCACTCCGGCCACGGATATCTGGGGACTGGGCGCAATCGGTTACGAACTGGTTACCGGCAGTCCGCCATTTATCGGCGATTCGCCACAAGCGATCCTGAAACTCGTGCTCGAAGGCGAGCTGCGTAACCCGCGAAGGGACGCACCGCAACTGCCTCGCGACCTGGAAGCGATCCTGCTCAAATGCATGACACGCGACACGACCGAACGTTACGCAAGCGCGCGTGCACTGGCCGACGATCTCGGACGTTTTCTGAACGGCCGCATCGTGCAGGCGCGGCCGATCGGAGCCGCCCAACGCTTGTGGCGCTGGGCAAAACGCCAGCCGTTCATCGCCGGGCTCGCGGCGCTGCTCGCGTTGACATTGACTATTGGCGTCCTCGGCGTGACCAGCCAATGGCGCCGCGCCGAAGCCAATGCTGCGTCGGCATCTGCGAGCAGTGCTCTTGCCAACCATCGCCTCTGGCAGGCGCGCGTCGACAAGGCCGCCGTCGCCGTGCGCGATGGCCACGCGTACGACGCCCTGCCGGAGCTCGCGCTGAACGTCAAGGAACGTGAGGCACAGGGCCTGGATGCCAGCGAGGACCGCATGCGTATCGGCACTATAGAGCGCAGCGCACCTCGCTTGATCGATGCGATTGCACTGGGTTCAGGCATCTATGGCATCGCGCTGAGTTCGGACGGCGCCAGTGTAGCGATCACGACAGAAGACGAGAAAATCCGCCTGCTCGACACCGCCACCGGCAAGCAATACTGGGAGAACAAATTCAACGGCGCGACCCGCAATCAGATTTCGCCCGAATTCAAAATTCGATTGGAGGCGCTTCGCTACAGCCCTGACGGACGCTTCCTGATTGGAAACCTTCACTACGGACTCCCCACGCTCAGCCCCACCGGCCTGGATGAAATCCTTTTCGATGCGCGCGACGGCAAGGTCCTCATGCCGCCAACCCGGATCGTGCCGAAATTCATCGACGCCACCTACAGCCCGGACGGCACCTACGCCGTTGTGCGAACTTCCGATCAGCGAGCCGCGCTGATGCACACTTCGGATTGGCGAGCCGTCGGTGATTTTCACATGATCGAAAGTGTCAGTCCGGCATGGTTGGTCACGACCGCGGGTCGCCACGTATTGACCACCCCCTCCGGATTCGCGGCGCTCGAGATCCGCGATCCGCGTTCGCTGACTGTACGACAACGGATCCAGTACACGACCGCGACCGCCATCACCGCCTGGGCTTCGAGTGCGGATGGAGAGACCGTCGCGATTGGCCATCAAGATGGCCAAATCGAGCTGCTGGACTGCGCCACAGGCAAACGCAAAGCCATTTCCCCCGGTCCGGCCGGGCGCGTCGGATGGATCGCCTACAGTCCGGACGGCCAATGGTTCGGCGCTGTGGCGGACAGTGGCCAGGTGTTGGTCTGGGACAGTGCGACCGGAAAGCTGGCCGCACCGGCGATGCATCTCAATATCACGCCCGAGCATCACCATGCGCAACTGGCCATCGATGCGAACGCACGCACGGTCATCGCGTCGGCGGATATGGAAATGGGCCTGTGGTACCTTCCCGACGCCGCAAGCAATCCGCTTCTGCTGAGCGGCGAATTTCCGAATGCCGCGGCATGGTGGGTGCGCTCGTTTGCCTACAGTCCCGGCCAAGGTCTGGTGGCAAGCGACGGCGGGCAGGGCAATTTGTTGCTGTGGCGCGTACAGCCGCTCGCGCCACGGGGGCTGCGAAGTGCATGGATGCCGACCGATCCGCTGCGTGTCACAAACGGGCACATCGTGGCCGTTGACGAAGCATCGATGCGCGTCGTCAACGCCGCCGACGGGCATCCAGTCGGCCCCGCTCTCGCGTTACCGCAGCCGCCTGCGTTTGCACAGTTGACCACAGACAACACGAAGCTGGTCGCCATCGCCGGGCACAGGCTTTTTGTCTACGACGTCGCGACCTGGGCATTGACACATGCGCCGATCGAGCTGCCCGACGATCCGGCACAGATAAATCTCAATCCCGACTCGCGGCACGTACTGCTGGTGTTTGGCGACTACCGCGATGACAAGAATGGCGAATTTGGCCAGGTTCGCGATCTCACGAACGGTCAAATTGTAGCAACCGCTCCGACATTCGAGCCGTTGTCCCGGTTCCGCTTTTCAACCAATGGGCGCGAATTGCTGCACTGGAAGGACGACCGGCTGTTTCGACGTGACGCGCTTACCTTGCGGACTCTCTGGGGACCGCTGGCATTCGGCCGGCTGGCAGCGGAACAAGCCCAGGGCAAACAGGGTTCGGCTGCGCCAGATTTGTCCATCGCGATCACGAATGCCGAATTTTCAATGGATGGTTCGCGCATCGATGTGCTGACCGCGAACGCGGACGCCCATGACGGCGCTGCCCGATACTGGGAACTGGATGCTGCCACCGGCAAGCGCCTCAAGCACACGCTGTTGAGCGAGACAGGCGGCGGGGAAGCGTTCGCAAAGCTGCCCGATGGCAAGGGGTTGATTGTTCAACGGCTCGATTCATTTGCGCCCCTGTGGATCGATGTGCACGGCCACAGCACGCAGTTGCCATCGTACGGCAATTACGAACTCGGGCCGTTGGCGTTGTCCCCGAACGCAACGCAGTTCGCGCGCGCCCCATCCGCAGATCACATCGCCATCACCTCGACCGATGATCGGCAATGGTTGTCGCCGTTGATGCCCACCGCGCTGCCGATGGCCGATCCTTTCAGTCAGCACCCGACCCAGCTCGCGTTCACGCCGGACGGCAACGGGCTCGTCGCGCGCATGTACCAGCGCGAGTGGCTGTATTGGGACGTTCGACCCGATCTGCGTCCTGTCGACCAAATCGTACAAGAGGCGGAACTTCTGCATCCTGATCGGAAGCCAGTCAAGAACGCATTTCCGACGATGCTATCGGAAATCGAACGCCGGCACCTGCGCGCATCTGATCCGGGCCCACCCTTGAAGCGGAAAGATTTTACAGAGGTTGCGCCGATGCCGCGCCAAGCCGGTCTGCCGGCGCGAATGCTCGACCTGACCCGTTTCTACGACGCGCCGCTCACGGGATTTGCCCGTTGGGGTTACCTCGGCAATTACCGTGAACTCGCGCCGGGCGCGCATCGGCTTCTGGGTATCGATTATGACGTCCGCGGCATCATCGCACTGGCTTCCCGAAGTTTCGCCGGCCAGCTCGATCCTGCTCGGCCTCCGCCGGCGGCTGTAAGGGATATTCATCCCGATACCAGTCATCTTGCCGCGCTGGATATTCTCGTTACCGGGTACGATTGCATGGATCCTGAAAAAGGACAGCCGCCCTATTCGATCGTCGAACTGGCGTATGCGGACGGAACCCGCGCGCGTTTGCCGCTTGAGTGTTGGGGAAATATGCTGCCCTCCAAGGTGGACGAAAAAATCGCAGTCCAGGTCAGGAAGGTGCAGTTCGGAAGCACCGATCATCGCCCGGTACCGCCGATCGCGTGGCGACAAACAAACTTCGGCACGACATTCGGGTGGGATTCAATGATCGAAGCCGTGCGTCTGCTCAATCCGCACCCCGAACGCGCAGTCTCCAGCATCGCGCTGGAAGCCACCGACCTACCCTACAGTTCACCGCTGTTTTTCGCGATCACGACCGAGCCGGTTGAAACCGGCGCCGCGACGGCGGCGACCAACCCGGCGCAACCGCCCCGCGCCAGCGATCGTCGGCGGTGATGCGTGAAACGTAGCCCCGTGCCACTCGCAACGTGTCTTTCGCTGTCGTGCGTGTTGTTTGCCGCTTCGGCCTGGCCCTCCGACGAGAGACCCGCGAATCCTGACGACATACCGCGACTCGAACAAATCGATGTACTCGGCTCGCATATCCGTCACGTTGATCTGGAAACCCAGCATCCTGTGTTGGTGCTCGATCGCGCGGATATCCAACGCACGGGCTTGACCAGCATCTCCGATATCCTGCAGCAGATCGTCGCCAACGGCGAAACACTGAATCGTACGCACAATTTCGATGCCGACGGTGGCGCGCAGAAAATAAACCTGCGCAGTCTCGGGCCGCAGCGCACGCTGGTGCTGGTCAATGGATCGCGCTGGGTACAACTCCCTGATGGCAGCGTCGATCTGAGTGGCATTCCGCTGACGATGGTCGAACGGGTGGAGGTTTTGCTCGATAGCGCCTCGGCAATCTATGGGTCGGATGCCATCGCCGGGGTGATCAACATCATCACGCGCAAGGACCTTCAGGGCGCCGAACTCGACGCTTACCTCGGCAGGACAAGCCACGAAGACGGCACACGTCGTGCGTACAGCGTGAGCTTCGGTCACAGGGCCGAACGCTGGAGCGGTTCGGCTGGCATTGAGTACAGCAAAGATGATCCGATCTTCTCCGGCGATCGCGCGATTTCCGCAGTACCCATATTTGGACTGCCGCCCGGCGCAACAGGATCGAACTCAGGACCGTACACGTTCTTTTCGCCGGTTTCAGGCTTGGGTTCCTTGCCGCTGCGCCTCATCGACGGCAAGCCCGGCACATCGCCAAGCGATTTTCGCCCGGTGGATTTCTCGCAGGACCTGTACAACTATGCGCCACCGATGTATCTGCAAACGCCGCAGGAACGTCGCGCGGTCTTTGCACAGGGTCGCTTTGAAATTACTCCGAGCTTTGCGTTGTCTGCTGATTACCTGTTCAATCAACGCCGTTCGACCCAGCAGCTTTCGTCTTCCAACATCTCGGTGGATATAACCGACACCGGTTCGCACGACGCGATCCCGATTACCGCCGACAATGTATACAACCCGTTCGGCGAACCAATCGCCTTCGCGGCGCGCCGACTCCTCGAAGCCGGTCCGCGTGATTTCAACCAAACGGACGATACGCAGCGGCTGCATTTTGCGCTTGACGGCCTGTTCGGTTTGTTTGGTCGCGACTTTTCGTGGCGGCTCGACACCGCGACAACTCGCTCGAACCAGCGCGAGTACAGTGGCCCGTATGCCGACAACAGCCAACTGCTGCTCGCGCTCGGGCCCTCGTATTTCGATGCCGCGGGGACCGCGCATTGCGGCACCGCGGCGGTGCCGATCTCGGCTTGCGTGCCGCTGAATCTGTTCGGGCCTCCTGGATCGATCACGCCAGCAATGCTCGACTACATTGAAACCTTCGAAACCAATCGACGCAAAGGAGAATCCGTCGACTATGGCGCGCAGGTCAACAGCAGCGACCTTCTCGACCTGCCGGCCGGACCACTCGGTTTTGCCGCGGGCGTCGATCATCGCCGGGAAAGCGGAGCGGCACTTCTCGACCCGCTGGAAAACAGCGGCGATATCAACGGCAATGGCGTGACCAGCAGCTCGACCAGCGGCGCGTATTCAGTCAACGAGGCCTATGTAGAATTTGATGCGCCGTTGCTGGCGGACGGATACCTAGCGCGCAAGCTCGATTTCGTGGTCGGCTCGCGTTACTCGCACTACTCCGATTTCGGCAGTACCACCAATTCCCAGGCGGGACTGCGCTGGAAACCGGTCGACGATCTGCTGGTGCGCGCGAATATCGCGCAAGGTTTTCGTGCGCCCGCGATCGCCGAATTGTTCCAGGGCGCCGTGCAATCGAGTAGCGGCGCCACCGATCCTTGCGACGCGATCAACGCCGAGACTGCTCCCGCGCCGGCGGTGCTCGCGCGTTGCGCGGCGCTAGGTGTACCGGCCAACGTCAATTCGTACACAGGCCTTGCCACCCTCTACCAGGCAGGCAATCCGGCTCTCAAGCCGGAAACCTCGCTGTCGCGAGGCATAGGGATGGTGTATACGCCGTCGTGGCTGGATGGTCTGGATTTCAGTCTCGACTGGTACGACATCCGTATCCGCAATGCCATCGGCCTACCCGATGCGCAGGTGATCCTCGACGATTGCTACGTTCGTCGCAGCGATTCGGCCTGCAGCAATGTCATGCGCCGACCGACCGACGGCACGATTTACCGGGTCACCGACCTGTTTCAGAATGTGTCCGGCGGCGTTGAAACCGAAGGTTACGACCTCGCGTTGGCGTATCGTCATGACACGCCGATTGGGCGCATCAGCGGGCGCTGGAACACCAACTACGTGGATTACTTCGGCGAAATCGGCAAGCCTGCGCAAGGTGCCCTGCTTGCAAACGGAACCTATGCGCAAGGCAATGTCGTCGGACTCGATAGCCCGAACAGCACCGTCACCTCGCTGTTCGGCGTGATCTGGCGCTGGCGATCGCAGGCGCAACTGATCTGGGATCGCGCACCATGGAGCGTGTCGATTACCGGGCGCTATTTTTCCTCGGTCGATGAGGATTGCACTTCGGTGTTCTACGCCGCTTACGTCTTGAATGAGCCTGCACTGCAAACCCTGTGCTCCAATCCACAACGCTTCATCACTATCGGCGGCGCGGACGTCCCTGGCCACCGGGTTCCAAGCGTGACCTTCACCGACCTCGAAGGCAGTTGGGACGCGCCGTGGCACGCTCGTATTACTCTCGGAGTGCGCAACGCGTTCGACCGCACTCCGCCGATCTCTTATGCGTCCGTCAATTCGTTCTACCCGGACTACGACCTGCCGGGACGCTTTTGGTACGCGAGCTACCGGCAAACGTTCTAGGGAGCCCGGACGAGACCGACAAATACGAACTTACCCGAGATATACAGAGCCAGTTCTGGGTCAATTCAGTTTTCGATTTAAAGTACAAATTCGGACTGTCGCCGACTCGTTCGTTAAAACGGACCCTGCACTCACCACGCGCGCTGATTCCACTACCAACGCACGTCGCTTGCGGATGGCCGCAATCTTGCGCCGGCCGGGCCCTTTCCAACTTGTCTGCGCGCAGGCGCTGCTATACTTCACGGCCATCGGAAAACTGCGGAGTCGCCCATGCTCGACGAGATCAAAAACGATGCCCAGCAGCGCATGGCCAAGAGTATCGATGCGCTCAAGCACGAGTTGCAGCGCCTGCGCACCGGCCGCGCCAATACCGCGCTGGTCGATCATCTGAAAGTCAATTATTACGGTACCGATGTACCGATCAGCCAGGTGGCAAGCATTGCCGTTTCCGATGCGCGTTCGCTGACGATCACGCCGTGGGAAAAGCCGATGGTGCAAGCCGTCGAAAAGGCCATCCTCGCATCCGACCTGGGCTTGAATCCCACCACTGCGGGCACCGTGATCCGCATCAATCTGCCCGCACTCACCGAAGAGCGGCGCAAGGAATTGTCCAAGCATGTGGCCCATGAAGGCGAGAACACGAAGGTCGCGGTACGCAATATCCGACGCGATGCGATGCATCAGATCAAGGAACTGCTCAAGGACAAACAGATAACCGAAGACGAAGAACGCCAGGCGGAAGACGACGTGCAGAAACTCACCGACAGGTTTGTCAAGGAAGTCGATGCGGTCGTCAAGACCAAGGAAGACGAGTTGATGGCGCTTTGACCGGATCGTCGGCGTGGAGGCGAGCCTGAAGCCGATCCAACCCGCATATCCGCCCGACAATGTGGACAATTCCACAATGCAGCTGCCACGTCACATCGCCATAGTCATGGACGGCAACGGACGCTGGGCGAAACAGCGCCACCGGCCGCGCACGTTCGGCCATCGCGCCGGACAGAAGGCGGTGCGTGCAGCCATCGAATTCTGCTTGCGCCAGGGTATTGGCGCGCTGACCCTGTTCGCGTTCTCCAGCGAAAACTGGCGGCGGCCAAAAGCCGAAGTCGGCGCGTTGATGGAATTGTTCCTGAATGCGCTCGACCGCGAGGTCGACGAGTTGCACGGTTACGGTGTGGCGATTGCCTTCATCGGCGATCTGTCGGCATTCGCTCCGGGGTTGCGCGAGCGAATGCGCAAGGCGGCGGAAATGACCCGCGACAACGACAAACTCGCGCTCAACATCGCTGTGAATTACGGCGGCCGCTGGGACATCGCCCATGCCGCGCGAGCCGCCGTTGCGGCGGTACAGCGCGGCGAATTGGCCGCAGACGAAGTCGATGAACGCCGCTTCGCCGAATTTTTGAGTCTGGCCAATGTCCCGGCACCGGACCTTTTCATCCGCACCGGTGGCGAAAAGCGCATCAGCAATTTCCTGCTATGGCAATTGGCCTATAGCGAACTTTATTTCAGCGACGTACTCTGGCCCGACTTCGATGCACAATGTCTGCAAGCGGCAGTGGACGATTTCGGCCGCCGCGAACGCCGTTTCGGCTTGACCGGCGAACAGGCGCGGGTGCAAGCAAGCGCGCCGCAGAGGGAGGACAGGTAGATGAGAGAAGCGACTCCCCGAAACGGTTACCGGCACGCA
>CAVQCW010000009.1:0-265602 GCA_963711075.1 uncultured Pseudomonadota bacterium
CTATGGTGCATGTACCCGCTGTTCCTGCATTTCGAGGACAGCTACTTCCAGCACCGCGACGGCATGATCGGCGAAGGCCAGTACGCATCCATCCTCGGCCATCTCAAATCGCAGTGCTCGACGCCCGGTTTCCGCGCCCTGTGGTCGCATATCCGCAAACGCTTCCCCGCAGACTTTGTCGGGTTCATCGATGCGATCATGCGCGACGCGGTCGTCGACCGGGCGGAAATCACGGGTTGGACTGCAGCATGGCAGGCGCAGGGGGCTCATCGGACCGACGCACCATCCGCGACGACCCATCGCTGATTTTTTAGGAGCCTGTCGGGCTTTGGGGGTGGGAGCGAAAATTCGACTGCGCGAGGACAGATTTTCGGCGATTCGCCGGCCCATAGTGGGTCTATGGGCCAAGAAGCGACGGAAATATGGACCGCGCAGACGGATTTGCAGCCCCGCCAGCCAAAGTCCGACAGGCTCCTACGACTCCGGCGGAAGCAATTCCATTGCCATTACTACAGCGTCTTCGCGACCGCGCTTGGTCGGGTAGTAGTTCGGACGCTTTCCGATCTCGTTGAAACCGAGGTCGTCGTAAAGCGCGATGGCGTGCTTGTTGGTTGGTCGCACTTCGAGAAAGATGCGTTCTGCGCGATGCCAGCGCGCCAGTTCGATGAGACGCTGCATCAGCCGACGGCCATAGCCCTGGCCGTGTTGGTCACGGTCCACGCAGACATTGAGCACATGCGCTTCGCCGGCGGCGACCGAAAGAATCCCGTAGCCGACGATTTCCGGAGCGTTCGTCAAGACCCAGGATTGATAGCCGGCACGCAGGCAATCGCGAAATATTCCGAGGGTCCACGGATACTCGTAATTGGCCAGCTCGATGGCCACGATCTGTTCCAGATCGTCCAGACACATCTGGCGCAACTGCGGATACGGTGGTTTGAGTATGGCGACCATCGGCGTGGCGGTTTATCCGTCGGGTTGATGCACAAGGCGTGCGATCGGCTTTAGCGCCTGCCACAACGCGCGTTTGGCCAACGCATCGTGCAAGCTCAAATGAGGCGCGTCGGCCACGGCCACGACGACCGCGCCGTGTTGCGCGTTGGCCAGTTGCGCATTGGCAGCACGCGCCACGTCCGCGCCCAGCAAAAGACAAACCGGCGCAGCAGGAAGTTCGATATGGTCAATGTCGGCAAACTCGAACCAGTCGATGCGTCCGCGCTCGCATCCCAACGCCAGCGGGAGTGCCTTGCGCAATAGTGCTGCGCGCGGTTGCTGAGCGCCTTGTTTGCCGCACAACACAGCGACGCGGAAATTGCCGGCTGCCGCAGCACGGGCTGTCTCAGCCGCACCACGCCGCACGTAGACGTCCACGCCCATCGCTGCCAGCAATTCGTGGCGTTGCGCTTCATCCAGCATGGGTCAACCCAACCAGATCTGCATAAAACTTTGCGAACGCCTGGTCGACCGCAACGCCGAATGCCCGCACGCTGGCCTCGATCGTCGCATCCGCGGCCGGCGCCTGTGCTGCATAGGTTTTCTCGATCAGCGGTTCGTCACTGCCCTGCTCCACGCGGATTTCGAAAGCGACATCCACGACGTAGCCAGAATCGCGCTTGATGCGTTCGTAACGCACGATTGTGGCGTGCACGCGCAAGCCGGGGTCGCTGGCAGGCAAGCGTTCGGTTACCAGCGGCGCAATGCCCGAATCGCGCAGCTCCGTGGTCAGGCGCGACTGCAATCCACGCGATGGAGGATCGCTCCACAATTGGTAATGATACGTGCGCAGCGTGCCGGCATCGGGCGTGAGCGAGTAGATCAACGCCTGCTCGGCGTAAATACCTTCGCCACTGAATACGCGCACGACGATCGGCTGCAAAGTCAACGGCTTGTCCACGTGCGGCAGAGGCGCCGGCGGCGGCATGCGGAAATAGGTGACATCCGGCACGCTCGCCGGCGAACACGCAGCCAGCAACGCCAACAGGCTCGACGCGATCAGGATTCTCATTGTTCGGGCTCCTCGAGCTTGTCCGCTTTCGGCGATATCAGCAGACGATTCGGACTCTTGCGCACTTCTCGCGCAAACTCGTCGAAATTGCGGCTGGCCACTTCCAGATGCTGGCTGATCGAGTCGATGCGCCCGGACAGCGCCGCCAGCACGGAACGCAGATCTTCCACCGAGTCGCGAACGCCGGGACGGTTTTCCTTGGCGATGCTGGCAAGCTGGCCAAGTGCCTCGTCGAGTTTCTGCTCGGTGCCGCGTAACTGCGTGGTGACCTCTTGCGCGTTGGCAAGAATCGCCGACAACGCGGCGCGATTGTCCGGCTTGAGCGCATCGTTTAGAGAATCCGATGCCTTGTTCAAACGCACCAGCAAGGCGTTCGACTGCTTGATCAACGCCGGCGCGCCCGCATCGATCGTGCTGGCGATCGAATTCACGTGCACGGAAAGATTCTTCAACATCGGTGCAAGCTGATTTTGCGTCAGATCGCTCAGTTGCCCGGCCAGTGCGCTCATGGCGCTGAAAATGTCAGCGTTCTCCACGCCGGTCAACTCGCTGCCCGCTGGCGCCATTTGCGTACTCTTCCCTTCGCTGATACCAATCGCGACATCGGCAAGCAGACCGGTCGAAGTCATGCGGGCGAGCGAGTCTTTCGGAATCGGCCAATCGCGGCGCACGTCGATTTCGACCTTGTAGCGCGTACCGGCGGCGCCGCGCTGGGGCACGATCGCACCCACTTCGCCGATGCGGTAGCCCTGATAAAACACCGGCGCACCATTGCGCAGGCCGGCGACGTTGCGGTAGTGCGTGTAGTACGCCGTGCTGGCTCCGCTGCGACCGGTAATGATCACCAGCGCTGCAATCAGCAGCACGAACGCCGCTACGACCACGGCGCCAACCAGCATATAGTTCATGTTGTCGCGTTTCATTGCGCGTTTCCCCGAAAAGTCTTCGCGTTCATGCCGCCTGCTCTTCCGTCAACCGTTTCAGATACGCATCTGCATCGACCTGGATTTCGCGCGGACGCCGGTTAAGCAAATCCTGGATGCGTTCGTTGTCGGCGTGGCGCACCGCGTCGACGCTTCCCGTCATCAGGATATTGCCCTGATCGAGCACACTGATGCTGTCGGCAATCTTGAATGCACTTTCCAGTTCATGCGTCACGACAACGATCGTCATGCGCAACGCATCGCGAAGGCGCAGGATCAATTCGTCCAGCTCGGCCGAAACGACCGGATCCAGACCTGCAGAGGGTTCATCGAAGAACAACAGCTTCGGGTCCATTACGATCGCCCGCGCCAGCGCCGCGCGCTTGACCATGCCGCCGGATAGCTGACTCGGCATCAAGTCCTGAAACCCGCCCAGATTCACCACTTCGAGTTTCAGCCGGCTCATGATGCGAATCGTGTTCTCGTCCAGACGCGTATGTTCGCGCAATGGCAGCGCCACGTTGTCGCCGACGCTGAGCGAGGTCAGCAAGGCACCGCCCTGGAACGACACGCCGATCTGGCGTCGCACGCGCAGCATTTCGCGCTCGTCCGCCGTGCCGATATCCACCCCAAGCAAACGCACCGTGCCGCTGCGCGGCTTGTGCAATCCCAGCAGATGGCGCAACAACGTGCTCTTGCCGGATCCCGAACCGCCCATGATCACGCGAATCTCACCCGCGCTCACCTGAAAATCCACGCCATGCAGAATCCGTCGCCGCCCGTACCAGGCTTCGAGCTTTTCGACTTCGATCAAGGTTTGGCGTGCAGGCTCATTCATTGGATAGCGATCGGATCAAGACCAAGTTCTCATCACGAAGGACACAAAGGAAGCGAACGAAGAAGATCCGCTGATTGCCTGCCTTGGCGTACTTTGCACTCTTGGCGTACATCGTCTGCTCGGCTCCGAACTTCAATTCGCGTTCCTTGGCGTCGTTTGTGTCCTTGGCGGTTGATGGCTCTCTCTAGCGATTCAGGAAGAACGAAAAAATCATGTCGGCGATGATGATGTAGCAGATCGACATCACCACCGATCGCGTAGTCGCGCGGCCGACGCCTTCAGCACCGCCACTGACGGAAAAACCCGTGCTCACGCCGATCAACGTGATCAATACGGCAAACACGAACGCCTTGGACACGCCCTGCCAGATATCGCCCGGTGCGAGCAACGCGAGCGTTTGCATGATGTACGCGGTCGGCGTGACGTTCAGCGCAGGAGAGGCATACAACGCCGCACCAATGATGGATACGGCATCGGCAAATACCGTCAGCACCGGCAACATCACCAGCATGGCCAGCAACGCCGGCGCTGCGAGAAAACGTACCGGCTCGATTCCCATCGTGGCCAGGGCATCGACTTCCTGCGACACGCTCATCGAACCGATGCGAGCGGCCAACGCGGAACCGGATCGTCCGGCGACGAGAATCGCCGTGATCAAGGCGCCAAATTCGCGCGTGACCGACTTCGCCACGGCAACCACAACTTGGGATTGTGCGCCGAATTCCGACAACGCTGCAATGAACTGGATACCGAGCATTATGCCGATAGTCATCGCCAGCAGGGTGACGATGGGCAAGGCATCGACGCCGATCTGGCGCATCTGTTCGGCCAGCGCACGCAACCGCAGCGGTTGGCCGACGCGCCAACCGACCGCAGCGAAATACAGGCTTTCCAGCAACAACATGCCGGCATAGCCGATACCCGCCAGAGATTCGAGCGTGGCGCGACCGAGTGTCTCGAGCGGGCGCGTGATCGCGTTCAAACCGAGCGCGCCGCTTCGACGGTGGAAAAAAGAGGAAACACCTTGTCCAGCCGCGCCAGTTGCAAAACGGACATGACCGGAGCGCTGACAGCAACCAGACCGAATTGCTGGCCCTTGCCGCGTGCGCTCTGGAATCCTTCGACCAGCGCGGCGATGCCGGAAGAATCAATGTAACTGACCTGCGACAGCTCGACGCCGACCTTGCCGGTATTGTCGAGTGCATCGAGGACGGCGCGGCGTACCTGCTGCGACCAGGACAAGTCGACTTCACCGCTCAGCCGCACCAATATGTAATCGCCCTGCGTTTCGCTGACGCATTCGTTGCCCGTATCGCTCATTCGTCGTCCCCGTTTCCGATGCGTTTGTGCATGCGCAACACGTTGCCCTTGCCGCCGGCGCGTGCTTCCAGTTTCCAGTCGTCCATGAGCGTTTCGATGAAGGCGACACCCAGACCCCCGGGTTTGCATTCGCCGAGATCGCGGGATTTCATCCGCGCAGGATCGACTACAGGCGCCTCATCGTGCAACTCGAACGTGAGCATATCGCGCTCGCGCGAAAGATGCAGTGCAATCTTGCCCGACTTCACCTCGCAATAGGCATGGCGAATGATGTTGGTGCATGCCTCGTCGACGGCCAACACCAAGTGATCGCGCAATTGCGGATCGACGCCCTGCGCGTCCAGCGCTGTACGCAGCGCAGTGCGCACGCCACGCATCTGCTCGGCGCGGGCGGGAAATTCCAGGTTCAACAGGCGCTGCGCGGACTTGCCGCACGGCTCGGCCACCAGCATTATCGTGGTGTCGTCGACCAGACGCAGATGTTTGAGGTCGCCAATCAAGGCGCGCAGGCGCGCTTCGGGAGACAGGCTCGCGTGCATGGCAATCAATTTGCGCAGGCCGTCGCTACCCAGCGTGTTGTGCTGGGCATCGCGGACATCGGTCGCGCCGTCGGAAAACAGGTATAGCGCGCGTTGGCCGAGCTCAATGCGGCGCTGACTGTATTGCACATCGGCGAGGATGCCGAGCGGCGGCCCGTCGGCGATGAACTCCTCGAACTGCGCACCGTCGTGCAGCAACGCCGGAGGAAAACCGGCACTGGCCAGTTCGACGCTGTGGGTGCTGCGATCGTAATAGCCCACGACCGCGCAGACGAATCGGCCGTGGCGCAGCGTCTCGCACATCTCGACATTGACTTCGCCCAGCCACGCGGCCGGCGTCATCCCGGCCTTTCCGCACCAGCGCAGCAGGCTCGCCGCACGCACCATCAGAAACGCCGCGTCGAGGCCCTTGCCGGAAATGTCGCCGACGACGAAGCCGATGCGGCCGTCGTCGAGGTCGAAGAAGTCGTAGAAGTCGCCCGAAATCTCGTGCGCCGGCAGATTCACGCCGATCACCGGGAAATCGCCGCGGCGACGTTTCGGCAACAGGGATTTCTGGATCGTGCGCGCCAGATCCAGCTCGCGCCGAATGCGCTGCTGCTCGATCAGCCCCTTTGCCAGTTGCGCATTGCCGATCGCCAGCGCCGCCGGTGCGGCGATCAGGCGCAGGATTTCCGCGTCGTCAGCTTCGAACAAACCGCCGTCGCGACGATTGATGACTTCCAGCGCGCCGATCGCGCCTTGTGCCGTGGACAACGGCGCGCACAGGATCGAGCGCGTCTCGAAACCGGTTTCCGCGTCGACGCGCGAATTCACGCGCTCATCGCTGCGCGCGTCGCGCACTACCTGGGTTGAATTCTCCGCCACGCAGCGTCCGACCACACCTTGTCCCATGGCAAGTTTCAGTCCTCGTATATCAACCGGACCGACACAGATGCGGCACTCGATGACGCCATTCTCCGCGTCCAGCAAAAACAATGATGCGGCTTCGGCGCGCATGAAATCGGCAATGCGCGTGACAGCCAGATTCAGGGATTCGCGCAAATCCAGCGACAACGCCAGCGACTGGCTCAGGTCGGCGAGAAAACGAAGTGCACGCCGCTCCTCGACACCCGCCGCCGAAAGCGCGGGCGAGTTCACGGCTCGCGCGGCTCCGGCGCACGCGCATGGCGGCCGCGCACGCGCCAGCGTCCCCACAAAGTAATCACCGGACCGGACAACGCATACAGCGCCAGAATTCCGAACAGCACCCGTGGTGGATTGATGTACAAGGCAACGAATACCAGCACCGCCAGCGGAATCCAGACAAACGGGACTTTTTCCGAGTGCGGCCAGGTCTTGAAGCTGAAGTAGCGAAACCGGCTGACCATCAGCAAACCCGTGACAATGGCGATCACCGGCGTGATGAACTGCACATCCGGGCCGGTCCGATCAAAATCGAGCACGGTCCAGACATACGACATGACCAGGCCCGCGCCGGCGGGAATCGCCAGGCCCTGAAAATAGCGCTTGTCGGCAACGCCGGCCTGGGTATTGAAGCGCGCCAGACGCAGTGCCCCGCACGCGGCAAAGATGAACGCGGCCGCCCAACCCAGCTTGCCCCAGGCCGGACCGTAGGCCTTGAGCGACTGCAGCGACCAGACATACATCACCAAGGCGGGGGCCAGGCCAAAACTCACCAGGTCCGACAGCGAGTCGTATTGGACGCCGAATTCGCTTTGCGTGTTGGTCAGACGCGCGACGCGGCCGTCCAGCCCATCGAGCAGGCCGGCAACGAATACCGCGATCACGGCGTCGGCATATTGGCCGGCGATGGCGGCAACGATGGCGTAAAATCCGGCAAACATCGCACCCGTGGTGAGCAGATTCGGCAGCAAATAGATGCCGCGGCGCGGTTTCGACGGGCTGGAATTGGTGTCCATCCGGGCGGAAACTTCTTCATGCGGAATGTCGCCAGTGTACCCCAAGCCACGCACCACAATAGGTTTTTTCGTCCGATACCCTTGTTTCCTGAGCCGACAAGTGTTATCCAGTGGCCGGTGTACGGGGGCACGCATCAATTACATGCCGGTCGGACCGGTACAGGAGAATCATCCATGAATCGCAAGTTGCCGCTGCTCGCATTGTTGTGTGTCGCCGCTTCCGCGTTCGCAGCAAACGCGTTTGCCGCAAAAGGCCATGTGTACAAATGGGTCGATTCCGCAGGAGTCGTGCATTACGCCGATGCGCCACCACCGCGCGGAACGCCAAACGTACAAACCGTGCGCGTTTCTTCGGGTGGCGATCAGGTGCAATCCGCGCAGGTCGATACCTCGGAAGCGGGGGCGCAGCCAGCAAGCGCAGCCCCGGCGAATCCATCTTCGTCGACCTCGAATTCCATAGCCGAGGCAGCCAGGGTCATGGCGAAGAACTGTGCAACCGCGCGCAGCAACCTCGAATTACTCAACAGCAAATATCCCGTCAGCACAACCGGCGCCGATGGCAAACAGCAAAAACTCGACGACAGCGCACGTCAGGCCAAGATCGCCGACGCCCAGGCGGAAATTGCGCTGTACTGCAAGTAAGCAGCACCATGGCTGATGCTCGACTGCGGCTGCCGGCGACCCAGCGCGGCCGCGGCTTGATTCCGGTTCTGATTCTGCTGGCACTCGGCGCCGCGGCTTGGTGGTATTTCGCGCCAAACAGCTTGCCCGCACCGGTCCGCGCGCTGCTCCCGTCGTCACCGAAAGCCAATCCGCCCCTGTACAAATGGCGCGATGCGAAAGGCCGCCTGCAAATCACCGATGTTCCGCCGAAGGATCGGCCATTTGAAACCCTGCACATGAACCCGAACGTCAACGTCGTACCCAGCGTGGTGCCGCCGCCAGCCGCAGCGCGGCGATAGTACGACCTGCGCGCGAAATCGCCGAAGTCCACGTTTGGCCGCGCGTGGCGCAGCCGCTACAATCCACGTCCTTTTTTCCCGCCTGGCGATCCGCGCATGCGTCTGTCCCGTTTTCACCTCGTAACGCTCAAGGAAGTTCCTGCCGACGCCGAGATCGCCAGCCACCGGCTGATGCTGCGTGCGGGCATGATTCGCAAGCTCGCCGCCGGCATCTACACCTGGCTGCCGCTGGGTCTGCGCGTGCTGCGCAAAGTCGAGGCCATCGTGCGCGAGGAAATGGATCGCGCCGGCGCCCAGGAAGTGCTGGCCTCGATGGTGGTTCCGGCCGAGCTGTGGCAGGAATCCGGGCGCTACAACAAGTACGGTCCCGAACTGCTGCGTTTGAAAGATCGTCATCAGCGCGATTTCGTGCTCGGCCCGACCCATGAAGAAGTGATTACCGATCTGATCCGTCGCGACATCAAAAGCTATCGCCAGTTGCCGATCAACCTGTACCAGATCCAGACCAAGTTCCGCGATGAAATCCGCCCGCGTTTCGGTGTCATGCGCGGGCGCGAATTCCTGATGAAAGACGCCTACAGCTTTCATCTGGACGATGCCGATCTGGAGCGCGAATACCAGAACATGCGCGCGACCTATCAACGCATCTTCACGCGCATCGGTGTCGACTTTCGCATCGTCAAGGCCGATACCGGCGCGATCGGCGGCGACCGCAGCGAAGAGTTCCAGGTACTCGCGCAATCCGGCGAAGATCAACTGGCGATTTCGGATACATCCGACTACGCCGCGAACATCGAAGTCGCCGAAACGGGTCCGCAAGCACCGCGCGGACCGGCAACCGCTGCTTTGGAAAAAGTGTCCACCCCCACGCAGAAAACCTGCGAGGAAGTTGCGCAATTGCTGGGAGTTCCACTCGACACCACAATGAAGCTGATCGTGGTCAAGGCCCGAGATGGAGGCCTAGTGGCGTTGGCTTTGCGCGGCGATCACACCCTGAACGCAATCAAGGCGAGCAAGCATCCGCGCGTGGCCGCGCCCATGACGCTGGCGGGCGACGAGGAAATTCGCACGGCATTTGGTTGCGAGCCCGGATTTCTCGGTCCGATCGGCGTCAATGTGCCGATCATCGCCGATCACGCCGCCGCGGCACTGGCCGATTTTGTTTGCGGCGCCAACGAAGCCGGATTCCATCTGCGCGGAGTCAACTGGGTGCGCGATGTTGCCGAACCCGAAACTGCCGACCTGCGTAACGTCGAACAAGGCGATCCGAGTCCGGATGGCCACGGACACTTGCGACTTGTACGCGGCATCGAGGTCGGACAGATTTTCCAGAATGGTCCTTTGTATACAAAGGCTCTCGGCGTCACCGTGCTTGGCGAAGATGGCGCCGAAATCTCACCGACCGCGGGTTGCTACGGCATCGGCGTAACGCGCACCGTCGGCGCGGTGATCGAACAATGTCACGACGACGCCGGCATCGTTTGGCCCGAAGCGATCGCACCGTGGCGCGTGGCCATCTGCATCATCAACCCGAAAAACAAGCCTGAAATCGATGTGGCCGCGAGCGCACTCTACGACGAGTTGTGTCAACGAGGTATAGAAACCTGTCTGGATGACCGGGGCCTGCGCGCCGGCGCCATGTTCGCCGATATCGAACTGATCGGCATTCCGCATCGCGTGGTGGTTTCCGAACGCGGCCTTGCCGCCGGGACCTTCGAGTACCGCGCACGCCGCGATACCGAGAACCGCAACTTGAGCCGTGACGAACTATTTGCGTTGCTGGGGTAGCCGGCAGCCGGGACAGAGCAGGAACAATAACCCGATTCCTGCTCGACCGGCCCTTCGGCTGTCGGCAACGCGCCTCGATGGAACGACCAGGTTCGATATTGTCGAGTCACGAGTCGCGGCCCTCACGATTCGCGAATCCCCAGTCCCCGATCCCGGCTATTTTTTCACCAGCCCCCTGAGCCTGCCGAGCCACGAACTGTTGCCGGCTTCGGAATCGGCGGTTTTGTCCTTGCCGACCAGCTTGCCGAGTTTGCTGCCGATACTCTGTTCGCGCTTGAGCTGATCCAGTTCGGTTTTTTGCTGCGCGCTGATCTTGGACTCCCAGCGACGCTTGATTTGTTCCTGCTGTATGCGGGTGCGCAATTGCTTGCGGTAATCGTCCGATAGCGCTTCGCGGAACAATGTGCTCGGCTCGAAGGTCAGGTAACGACCGATTTCATCGAACAGGGCCTCATTGAGTTGCGCCGGCGGCACGTTCTTGGTGGCCGTGCCCAGTCCGTCGAAATTGACGAAATTCATTCTGACTGTGGCGCTTTCGGCATCGGCACCGAACGTGGCATTGAGCACGATCTTGCCTTTGGCCTTGAACGTGGCCGCTGTCACGGCACCACTGATGTCCTTGCGCGGGTTCTGCATGCCACCCAGGTGGTAGCGCTGGAAAGCGCCGGCAACGGTGCGCACCTTGCCCGCGCCCTGCACTTCCACGGCAGGGCATTCCTCGTTGGCCACCGCGCAGGAAAAAACCAGAACGATTTCCTTCGCCGCCGGCTGTTGATTGAGTTTCAGGTCGTAATCGTGTTCGACGTAGCCGACGATGTCGCCGTAACCATTGAGCGGATAGCGCAACTGCTTCTTCGGCTGCAGGATTTTCAGATTTGCGATCAGCTTGTTCAGGTACTCGTGCAGCGCCGTCACCGCCGGATCGAGTTGCGTGCGGAAAATCTCCTCACGCTGCGCCTTCAACTGTTCGGCATCGTTGGCGCTGGCCTGGCGCTGTTGCGCCTGTTGTTCAAGTTCGTCAAGCAAGCCCACAAGCATCGTCCCCTGCTGTCCACGCGCGCTGCACCGGCACTGCCCATACGCCACCCGGGCAGTCGCTGCGCACGCCCCGGCTACGTTAGTCCGAGAGCGTGTCGTGTGCAAGAGGCTGAAGGGGTGCAGAGCAATCAAAACGAGGCGCCATGCGCGGATTCGCCCATTGAGCGCACTCAAAGGCCTGTGCGCATGCTGTCACTCCACGGCGGGAAGATAGCGGACCCGGCAGATCCATTTATCAACACCGGATTACCCAAGCTGCCTGCAGAGTGCATCGCATTCGACTCAGTTTCGATAGTTCGTGCAACCCGGTATACCATTCAGCTGCACTACAGAAAATTAGCAATGGGCTCCCGTATAATATCCGACACCGGATATTACCGATTCGTCCACCCGCATTTTCGACCGAGGAAAATAAATGGCCATCGATCTGAAAAATCTCAATCAAAAACAACTCAACGAACTGATTCACCGCGCTGAATCGCGCAAGCAGGAATTGCAGAGCGACCGTCTCGCCAAGGCCCGCGCAAAAGTCATTGCGTTCGCCAAAGCCGAAGGTTTCGGCATCGAAGAATTGTTCGGCGGGCGCGGGCGCAAGAAGACCCGGCGCAAGGCTGCCCCCAAGTACCGCAATCCCTCCAACCATGCCGAAACCTGGTCGGGTCGAGGCAAACGCCCGCGCTGGTACAACGCGGCCTTGAGCGCCGGCAAGAAAGAAAAAGACCTGTTGATCTGAATCGATTGCCGGCATTTTTACCAGCCAATTCACAGGCTGCGACGCGAAGCCACCAGCAAATCGCCGAACAACAGCCCCGCAACCAGCGCCACCAGAATTGCAATCAGCGAAAAGGCCATATCCACGCCCAGATAGATGTCGCGCTCGAACATCAGTGACAGCGTTCGAAAGCCCACGCTTCCCGGAACCAGCAGAATGATGCCCGGCTCGCGCACCAGCGCACCGGGTCGATGTGCCCAGCGCGCGTAAGCGTTGCCCAACGCACCAATAGCAAGACCGGCGAGGAACACACCGAATTCCGGATTGAAAACCGAACTGCCGTAGTAAGCGATGACGTAACCCAGTGCCGCAGAAAACATCACCAGCGGATAGTCGCGACGGGCACTCTGGAACAACACCGCAAACGAAAAGCAGCCGAAGCCCAGCGCAATCCACTCGACCCAGCTGGGTACTGCCGCTGGCGTCGGCGCTGCCAGATCCGGAATCAGATGCAGCGCCTTGCAGATTTGCGTGGCCGCAATCGCGCCGAATCCGAGCTTGAGCAGACTCATCACCGCACCGGCGAGGCGCGCCACACCCGAAGCCAGGTGCTGGGTCGACAATTCGCGCACCGCCGTGGTCAGGCTCATGCCAGGCAACAACACGATCAGGCTCGCCAGCACCACAGACTTCAATCCCAGCGGTTGCCACCAGACGCTGGCCAGTGTGGCGATGAATGTCGCCAGCAACGCCGAAATCGCCTCGAAGCTCGCACCCAATCGTGGCCGACCTTCGCTGAACAAGGCGATGATGCCAATCAGGATGCCGATGCCGCCGGCTACGATGATGTCCGGCCACGCCGCATGCAGTATGGCGGCAACGGCCGCCGAGGAAATGCCGAAACTGGCAGCAGTGAGCATCCGGTTGTGCGTGCCCCGACGACGCCGTATCTCGCGCAAGCGGCGCGCGCCGGCGACGATATCCAACGCGCCGGTCGTGACCTGATCGGCAATCGCGTCGACTTCGCACAAGCGGCGCAGATTCATGTCGCCCGGCGCCATGCGGATCACCTGCGTGACTTCAGCCAGAGCATTCTCGCCATGCGCGCGATCGGAAAACGACAGGATGATCGCCGTGGGCGTGGACAAGCTGTTGCAGTTCAAATCCAGGCGCGCGCTGACGCTGTCGATTGCCGCTTCCAGGCGCGGAGCGGCAGCGCCATATTGATGCAGGCGACGCGCCAGTTCGACGACGAATTCCATGCGCGATCTGGGGTCCCTGGAATTCATCTTGGCATTTCCGGATGACGGGGCGTTTACCGCAGTGTGCGGTTTGCGCATTATCCATGAATGCGCGGGCACGCGTATGCGACGATTGCGTATCCGTGCAAACGCACGTCATTTTGCAATGAGGATTTCCCGAAACGTCAGATTGATGCGCGCATCGAGCGTGCACGCACTGCGCGGCAAATCGTGGCGGTAATGCGACTGGATGGCACCCCCCAGATACAACAGGCTGCCGGACTCGAGATCGATGCTTGCGCGCTGTGTTGGATCGCGACGGTGACGCAGACGGAATTTGCGGGTCGCACCAAAACTCAATGATGCGACGACGGGGTTCTCGCCCAACTCATGTTCGTCGTCGCTGTGCCATCCCATGCAATCGCGGCCATCACGATACAAATTGCACAACACCGCATTGAAGCGATGCGCACAGATGGCAGAAACCGCATCGCGCAATTCGTCCAACGCAGGCGTCCAGGGCAACGGCTCGTAGCGCGTTCGCGAATAAGCGTACACCGCTCCGGCATCGCCGACCCAGCACGACAAACGCGGCGCATCGTGGACGCGTCCGAACATTTTCACGCGATGCCTGTGCCAGGCGATCTCGGCTCGCAGGCGGTCGAACCAGGACTGCGCTGCGCGCCCATCGCAGAACGTTGCCAGGCGTACATCGGCATCGGCCAGCTCGATTTGCCGCCAACAATCCATACGGGTCGCGCAGCGCGCCAAATTCAATCGTGCGGCGAATGCGCCTGGACCGGATAGGTCGGCGTCGCGTCAAGCGCGGCGGCACACACCTCGCCCAATTCCAGCAAACGCAGATCCGAACCCGGCGGTCCAAGCAATTGGAGACCGACCGGCAAACCGTTTGACGTCACCCCCATCGGCAGACTCAACGCCGGACAACCGGCGAGGTTGGCGAAGCAGGTAAAGTCCGCTTGATTCGCCGGAACGTTTTCGCCATGCGCGAAGGCGGTCTGCGGAGTCGTCGGCGTGACCAGCACATCGACGTGCGCAAACAGGCGTCGCGCCTTGGCGACTGCGGCATCGAGCATGCGGTCGGCAACGACGTAATCGGCGGCGCTTTTCGTTCCGGCAAAGTCGAGAAATTCACGCAGGCGTGGCGACAATGGATTTTTCGAATCGGCCAGGGCGTCGGCATAGGTAACCCGCATTTCCGCTTCGATCAGGAAAAATGCTGCGCGACGTGCTGCCGCGATGGGGAAATCGTCGAAATCCACATTGCTCCGATTCGGCAATTCGTGGTGCAGGTTTTGCAATGCATTCGCGAACAATCTCGACACGTCCGCATCGACGCCCCAAGCCGATATGTCGCCAAGCACGCCGACGCGCAACTTGTCCGGCTCCCAATCGGGCAGCGCCATGTCGACGCGACGCCGCCGCGAACGCGGATCACCCGCGTCGTATCCGGCCAGCACATGCAGCAACACGGCCAGATCGTCGACGCCGCGCGCGAGCAATCCAACGCAATCCAGACGCCGCGCCGCCGGACGCATGCCGCTTGTGGAAATTTCTCCCGGTGTCGGCTTGAGTGCATACACGCCGCAATAGCTCGCCGGAATGCGGCACGAACCGAGGCTGTCCGAACCGATCGCCGCAGTACACAATCCGGCTGCGACAGCCGCCGCGGCACCAGCCGACGATCCGCCAGGCGAAAATCCATGGCGCCAGGGGTTGTGCACGTCTCCGAAATGCCTGTTGCTGCCATCGGCACCGAGCACGCCTTCATCCACCCCGGTCTTGCCGAAAATCACCGCACCGGCGGCGCGCAGTTGCGATACGACCTGTGCATCTTCGGCGGCTGGCTCACCAACTCCCGGCAAGCCACAATGCGTTGGCAATCCTGCGACGTCGATATTGTCCTTGATCGCGATCGTCACGCCGTCCAGGCGCCCGATTGGCGTTCCTGAAGCACGGCGGTGGTCCGAAGCCCGAGCCTGCTCGATGGCGATGCCAGCATCCGAAGCGGTGTAGGCATTCAACGATTTTGCCGTTGCTGCAATCGCGTCGACGTAACTACGCGTCAATCGCAGCGAATCGATCCGCCCGGAGGCCAGCCAATGCAGAATCTGGCACAAAGTGGCCCCGCGCAATTCACGTTCACCGGGCGGGTTTGCTATCGTGTCGTTCATGCGATCTCCCGTATCAAGAATCCATTATGACGCATGCACCCGATTCAACCGCAAAGGAAGAAGCGCACGGCCGCGTTTCCGGCTTGCGCTCGTCGCGCAAGCCCCGCTACCTGCAGGTTGCCGAAATCCTGCGCGAGGAAATACGTCGCGGCGAACATGAAGTCGGTCACCGCATGCCGACTGAAGCGGCGTTGTGCAAGCGGTTCGCGGTGAGCCGATTCACCGCGCGTTCGGCCTTTCGGCTGCTCGAAGATCAGGGCTTGATCGCACGCCGACGCGGTTCCGGCACGACCGTGCGCAGTGCCGATACGCAAATCAGCTACGACCAGCATATCCGCTCGATCAACGACCTGTTGCAGTACACGAACGCAACCGGTTTTCAGTTTTTGTATACCGACCGCATCCCTGCCGATTCGGTGCTGGCCGGCTGGCTGAATGTGCGTGTCGGCGCCGAATGTATCCATTTTCACGGCATCCGCTATCAACGCCGCACGCAGTTGCCGTATTGCCTCGGCGAAGTGTACCGACGCGCAAGCTGGCAAGGTTTGCCCCATGGCTACACACGCATGGAAGACGCCATGCATCATCTGATCGAGGAACAGTTCCAGCAGAGCATCGGCAAGGTCGAACAGTCGTTGAGTGCGGTGACGATGACGCCGGAGCAGGCCGAAGAATTGAAAGTGCGTCCGGATACGCCGGGCTTTCGCAGCGTGCGCCGCTACTTCAACATCAAGGGGAGACTGGTTCTGGTTGCAGTGACCTTGCACCCCGGAAACATGTTCAGCTATTTCACGCGCTATGAGCGCAGCGATTCGAGTCAGCATGAGTAGGGATCGGGATCGGGGTGGTTCTGGAGCGGGGGGTGGGGAAAGCTTGGACGCTGGCGATTCATCGCAGGGCGGAGCTCGACCCGCCATCGCACAACGCCGGACCGCAGACTCGCCGTGCCGCGGGGATGTGGTCTCGCCGCTTGATTGCACAAGGGGAGTCCGTGGAATGGCCGGTTGAAACACGCCCCGCGGAACGAGGACACGAAGTGGGGGGCGCGAAAAGCATCAGGCGCCTGTGATCTCGCTTCTCACCTCCCGCTCCCCGCCGCCCCTGAATTTGCCGCATCGGGCGCGAACGCCGACAATCGCCGCATTCGATTCAACGGAGCACGCAATGAGCGAACGCGAATTCATGGAATACGACGTCGTCACCGTCGGCGCGGGACCGGCCGGCCTCGCCTTCGCAATCCGTCTGAAGCAGCTCAAGCCGGACATCAGCGTCTGCGTGATCGAAAAGGCTTCGACCGTCGGCGCGCAGATTCTTTCCGGCGCCGTGATCGAGCCGCAGCCGCTGAACGAGCTGCTGCCGGAATGGGGAGCGAATCCGCCGCCGATATGCGTGCCTGTGGCAAAAGACGAATTCTGGTGGCTGCGCGATCACGCACGTTCGATCAAACTGCCCACGCCTCCGCAAATGCACAATCACGGCAACTTCATCGTTTCGCTCGGCGCGTTGTGCGCATGGCTGGCGCCCCAGGCCGAAGCATTGGGCGTGGAAATCTATCCGGGTTTTGCCGCCAGCGAACCGTTGTTCAACGAAGACGGCAGCGTTGCCGGCGTGCGCATCGGCGACATGGGCGTGGCCAGGGACGGTTCGCACAAACCCGGCTACACGCAGGGCATCGACATCAAGGCACCGATCACGGTGCTGGCTGAAGGCTGCCGTGGCAGTCTGAGCAAACAACTCATCGCCAAATTCCAGCTCGACAAGAACGCCGATCCGCAAACCTACGGCATCGGCATCAAGGAACTGTGGCAATTGCCCGCCGGACGCGTGGAAGCCGGCAAGGTAATGCACACGCTCGGTTGGCCGATGGATAACGCGACGTACGGCGGCAGCTTCATCTATCACCTCGACAAGGACCGCATCGCCATCGGCTTCGTCGCTGGTCTCGACTACGCGAATCCGGAATTCAAACCCTGGGAAGCATTCCAGCAACTGAAAAACCACGCCACCATCAAACCCTTGCTCGACGGCGGACAAATCGTTTCGGCCGGCGCACGCGCACTGGTCGAAGGCGGCTATCAATCGCTGCCGAATTGCGAAATGCCGGGCGCGCTGCTTATCGGCGACAGCGCCGGTCTGCTCAACGTGCCGAAGATCAAGGGCACGCATCAGGCGATTCGATCCGGCATGCTCGCCGCCGAACATGTCGTCGCGACAGGCGCGGCACAAGGATGGGATGCAAAGCTGCGTGCATCCATCGTCGTGAAAGAGTTGCGTAAAGTGCGCAACATTCGCCCGGGATTCAACAAAGGCCTGTGGTTCGGTCTGGCCAATGCCGGGTGGGAAACCATCACGGCCGGCTTTTCGCCATGGACGCTGAAAAATCACGCCGATTGGTCGTCGCTCGACAAGATCGGCAAATACGAAGTACCGAAGGCGGAATACGTTCAACGCACACTGCCGCCGCGCGACCGCCTGGCCGCCGTGTACTTCGCCGCCACCGAACACGACGAAGACCAGCCCGTGCATCTGCACGTCGCCGATACCAACATCTGCGCCACCCGTTGCGCGGTCGAGTACAACAATCCCTGCACCCGATTCTGTCCCGCCGGCGTCTACGAGATGGTCGACGACGAGCAACGGCAAACGCCTGCAGATCAACGCGGCCAATTGCGTGCACTGCAAAACCTGCGACATCAAGGACCCCTACCAGATCATCAACTGGGTCACGCCGGAAGGTGGCAGCGGGCCGAATTACCAGAATCTGTGAGGGAATCGCGAAACGTGACTGCAGACGAAGCAATAGCTCAGCTCCGTGGAGTCGAAGTTGCGCTGGAGTCGAAGTTGCGCTGATCGAGTCTGTTACTCAGTCCCTAAACTCAATCACTGCGTATGGCATCGCCGAAGGGACGGATGATAAGCAATGGACGCTGGCGTACGCAGCGACCCGAGTCGCAATCGCCAATGCAGCGACGGACGTTCTGGAACTTATCAAACGTGACCGCCTGTTCTCAGCGGGAGCCATACTGAGAAAGACATTTGAAACCACTTACGTAAATGTATTGCTGATCCGACGACGCAAAGAAGGTGCAGAGCTGTTGGTTCAGTGGATGAGGCGCAATCGAACGCACACCTTGCAAGATCTCATCGGAAGCGAGGTCCCCGAGGGATTCGACAAGGCTCCGCTGATTGCGGAAATCAAGGCCCTCAAGACGCATCTTCCAAACGGTAATGCGTCTCGTATTACTGAAGTGCAGCTCGCCAAATGGGCTGGCCTTGAGGCCGATCACGAGCTGATCTATTCACGATTAAGTCCCTACTGTCACTTCGACTTCAATAGCACACTGCAAGAGTATGCTTATGCGGAAAATCGAAAGGATGACGCAGAAGCCGAGCGTGGTATGCAAGCATTGCACCTACCCATCAAGGTGGAACTGCTGCTGGTGGCGATGCGAATCAACTTGTACGTTCTAATGGGAATGCGCGACTTTGGAAACGCCGATGTTACAGACCATGTTGAAGAGATGGCTGCGATGCTACAAAAGAGTGAAGAAATATGGGCCGAGGCGAATGTGGCGCTGGGCAGATTCATTGAGACGCTCGCTACTTGACGGGCAATCATCGCTTCTGCGCGCAGGAGCGCGCTGTCTACGGGGCCCCTCGGGCGCGGCGGGCGCACGGAGGTAAAGTCGCGAAGCGATCGCCCGCAGGATGCGGGCGAGTTCGCTGTCAGTACATGGACGTGCTGTCAGCGAACCCCGTAGTGCGATCGCGAAGTCGGAGGGCAGGATGCCCGGAGACCGCGCTCGCGGGGTGGCCTTCTTCTTGGTTACTTCTTCTTGGCCACTCAAGAAGAAGTGACTCGCTCGCACGCAGTGCGAGTGAAAGCTCTTGCCTTCAATCAATCCGAAGCGATTGGCAAGGACAATCGCTACAACGGAGTTTGTCGCAGCCCCCTCACCCCAGCCCTCTCCCCCGACAAAGTCAGGGTAGAGGGAGCACGCAGGATGGGTTTCGCTTCGCTCAACCCATCCTACAAGAACCCCGGATTGCCGGATTTGGCTTCCGCAGCAGGGAATGCCGCTGAATGGGGCCCCTGTGGTGCGGCGAGGATGCGTAGGGGCTGGCACGCACGATGCGCGCCAGTTCGCTGCGTGCACATGGGCGAGGCGGAGCAACGCGAGATGCGTCGGGGTGCATCTCGCACCGCCGAGTGCCGTAGCCATGGATGGCGCAGGCCGGGCTTTGCCTGCGGAGCTGGAAGCGTAGCAGGCAAGGTGCACTCAGCGAACCCCGCAGCAGCCTCGCGCACTCGCAGGGCAGGATGCCGGAGAACGCACCACCGGGGTGGCCTTCTCTTGACTCCGGGCATCCTGCCCTCCGCCGCTGCGCGGCCAGCTTCGCTGTTCGCGCCGCAGGTGAGTGAAAGCGTTGCTCGGATCTTTGGAATCCCAGCGCATCCTTCGGTGGTTCAGGACGAATGGTGGGCTTCACTGGAATTCCATTGCGCGGAAGGACCAGAAAAAGCAATCTACTGACATTGCCCCAACGGCAACGTCACAACCTGCGAGACCTCGCCATCACGTGGACTTTGCGCGAATGCCACGAGTTCAGCTTTCGACAAATCCACGTCCGCTGGAATAGCCAGATCAGCCTCGGCTCGCGCCAATGGCAACGGCCCGGCGAAGGCACGCACGACGTGGTCGTGATGCAACAGCTCGCCACGGTTTTCTCCTGCGCTTACCTTGCTGGTCACGCCGCTCTCGGTCAACGCCACGTAATTGTGAAAATCCGGCGCGTTGGTTTCGTCGCCCGCGTCGGTATTGATGCGAACGTGCAATCCGGACCCGTCGCGCGTTGCCGCGAGCGTCATCGTCGTGTCGCCATTGCTCCGCGTCGGTAGCGGATTGTCGCGATACCAGTCGCGCCATTCGCGGCCGTCCAGCGCCACTTCCGGCGTGTAGACGATGCCGCTGCCGGCGCGCGCTGCCAGCTTTTGTTGGCGAGCGGTATAGCGCGGACTGGCAAACCGATCGCGCCAGCCGAGCGAATCCCAGTAGTCGACATGAAATTCCAGCGCGATGACCGTTGTATCGCCGCTCAATCCGCGCAACCAGCGTTCTGCGGGCGGACACGAACTGCAGCCTTCGCTGGTGTACAGCTCGACCAGATGCGGATGGGGTGTGCCGGCGCGCGCCACGCACTGTGCTTGCGCAATAGAAGAAATCACCTGCAACACCACTATCAAAGCAGGGACGATACGCATTTTCAGGTCCTCGGCGACGGTATCCAAAAGGACCGAGTCGGTGCGGGATGCATTGCAACGACAAGGTTTGCAATAAACAGACGGTCGCCGTTGTCCAGACGAAAAAAACGCCGGGCACCGGGCCCGGCGTCAGGTCATCCCGGGTTTTTATCGATGGTGATGATGATGGCCGCGATCGCGTTCCCAGTGTCCACGATCGTGGTGCCAGCGCCTGCCGCGGCGCTCCCAGCGATCCGGCACCCAGTAACTGCCGCGATGGGCACGAATCCAGTGGCCGGCAACCCAGACGTGACGGTGACCGGTCCAATCCCAGTATCCGGCCGCCCATACATAACCGGGACGTGCTGCCGGAACGATCTCAACTCGCGCTGCCGGCGGAGCAATATCCACGTCCAGATAAACGCGGGCGTGGCTGATCATGGGTGTTGCGGCAGCAGCGACTCCAAACGCGACGCACAACATTGCGGTTCGAATTGACATGGCCGACTCCTTTTTCCATCGATTGACAGGACCGGCACGCGACGTTGCATGCGACGTACCGGACGCCGCAAACATTACGAAGCAATGTGTGAATCCCGGCATAATGACGTGCCTGCGACGGGGAATTTCTGCATCGTCGGGCGTTCCCCCGCTTGATGCAGGCACCCATTTCGACGCAATCCCGGATGAGCAACCACCCATGAATCGACTCTTCAGCATTGCCCTGATCACGGCCAAGGCCGCGCGCGACCTTGATGAGGATCTGCCCGCGCTGGTCGAGGCATTGAAACAGGACGACATTCGTTTTGAAGTCGTGGATTGGGACGATACGGCTGTGGAATGGTCGCGATTCGACCTTGCGCTGCTGCGTTCGACCTGGGACTACAGCCAACGGCTGCCGGAATTTTTCGATTGGGTCACGCGAGTGTCCAAGCAAACCCGCTTGCTCAATCCAGCCAGCGTGATTGGCTGGAATACCGACAAGCATTACCTGGCTGAACTGGCTGCGGCGAATGTGCCGGTTGTAGCAAGTACGTTCATTGAACCCGACCATGCCGCCGACGGATCGCTGCGCCGCTTCCTCGACGCCACCGAATCGATGGAATTCGTGGTGAAGCCGACGGTCGGTGCGGGTTCGCGCGATGCCCAACGCTACGCTCGCGACGAAATTGCGGCCGCACAGCGTCACATACAACGCTTGATCGACTCTCAGCGCAGCGTGCTGCTGCAACCGTACTTGAATCGTGTCGATGAATACGGCGAGACCGCACTGATTTTCTTCGATGGCGCATTCAGCCATGCCATCCGCAAGGGACCGCTGCTGCGTCGCGGCGAAGAGCCAACGCGCGCCTTGTTCGCCGCCGAGCACATTGTTCCGCGCACGCCATCAGCCGACGAACAGGAACTGGCCGCACAAACGCTCAAGGCAATGCCTTTCGATCGCCCATTGCTTTACGCGCGCGTCGATCTCATCCAGGCCGACGACGGCTCGCCACGCGTGCTGGAGCTCGAATTGACCGAGCCTTCGCTGTTTTTTGATCACGCCGCGGGTTCCGCGCAGCGCTTCGCCAGGGCCATCGTCAAGCGCGCTCGCGATCGCGATCGCGAGATGGCCTAGTCGATACGATCGTAATCCGGTAAATCGAAATCATCGACCACGCCCTGGGCCATGAAATAGTTGGCCACCGGCCGGATCGCCAGCGTGCGACTGATCAGGTTGCGCACAAACACGCCGAACGCGGTGCGCGGCGCAAAGGCGCCGGCGAACTTCACCGCGTCGCGCTGTTTGGCATCGATGAATTCGCGCATGCGCTGCTCGTAGCTGGCGAAGGCCACGCGATAATCCCCGCCGGCGGCAGACAATTCGCCGGCCAATACATAAGCCTGTGTCATCGCCAGGGCGGAGCCTTCGCCGGCGAGCAGCGAAGGACACGACGCGGCGTCGCCGATCAAGGCGACGCGCCCGCGCGACCATGCCGGCATGTGTATCTGGCTGACGCTGTCGAAATAGATTTCGTCGACTCCCTCCATGGCAGCGAGAATTTGCGCAGATTCCCATCCGGCGCCATCGAATTGCGCATGCAGGATGCGTTTGGCCTCGACGCTATCGGGCAAACCATCCGCCAGGGTCAAATCGCCGGCGAAAATGAAAAAGAACAGGCTGCGGTCGCCACGCAGCGTGAATCGGGCCACCTGCTGGCCCGGTCGGCTGTAACCGATATAAATGTTTTCGTCGCGCGGGCGATAACCGGCGCACTCGAAGGCGGCGACGCTGTAACCAAGCGGCATGCCGAATTGCGATTCGTCGCCGAATGCGAGTTTGCGCACGCGCGAATGCAAACCATCGGCACCGACAACCAGGTCGAAGCGTTGTTCTGGCGAGTGCGAAAACTTGACAGTCACGCCCGCTGCGTCTTCGGTCATGCAGGCAACGTTGTCGCCGAACCGGATCGGCACGCGGTTTTCAAGGCTGCGATGGATCGTGCCGGCCAGATCGCCACGCGCGATGCTGGTGTATTTGCCCTCGGTGGCGTCGCGGAATACGTCGACGCCGAAGCCCCCGCAACGCCGCCCTCGCGCATTGACGATGCGCACTTCTTCCACGTCGTAACCGAGATCGCGCAATTCGGGAACCAATCCCATGCGCTGCGCGACTTCAAACCCCGTTCCCCAGAAATCGACGATGTAGCCGCCCGTACGCAGCGACGGCGCAAGCTCAACCAGCGTCGGTTCAAATCCATGCTGCAGCAGCCACCATGCCAGCGTGGGCCCGGCAATGCCCGCGCCGCTGATGAGGATTTTGCGATTGGATGCTTTCGCGTGGTCTGACATTCGTGCGGGCAGCATTGCCGAACCAGTTGTCATTGTACCGATGCGTTGCGGGAACATTTTCCCGATACCGGACGCTGCCCGTCACCCGAGCCTTTCCCCCAAGCGCGCCAGGGGGAGAAGGCTTGATCGCAATTTCGTGCCGGACGGCGGTTGTTTGGTAGAATTGACGACCTTTCCGCCGCCCCAACGGACGCGGCGGACGCATTTGTTCGAGGAAGGAATTCAATGAAGATTCTGGTGGCATACAAGCGCGTGGTGGACTACAACGTGCGCATTCAGGTCAAGCCCGATGGCACCGGCGTCGTCACCGACGGAGTGAAGCTGTCAGCCAACCCGTTCGACGATATCGCCCTGGAAGAAGCGCTGCGCCTGCGCGAAGCCGGCATTGCCAGCGAAGTGGTTGTCGCCACCATCGCGCCCGCCAATGCCCAGGCGCATCTGCGCAACGGCCTGGCGATGGGCGCGAACCGTGCCATTCACGTGGTCACCGACGAGGCGATTCAACCCCTGACAGCGGCGCGCGCAATGCTGAAGCTGGTCGAAAAGGAACAACCGGAAATCGTGATCCTCGGCAAACAGGCCATCGACGACGATTGCAACCAGACCGGGCAAATGCTCGCGGCGCTGTGGAATCGTCCGCAGGCCACGTTCGCATCCAGGGTCGAGATCGCCGGCAAGGTTGCCAAGGTCACGCGCGAAGTCGACGCCGGACTGGAAACCATCGAAGTCGACCTGCCGGCCGTGATCACTACCGATCTGCGCTTGAACGAGCCGCGCTTCATCAAGCTGCCGGACATCATGAAGGCCAAGTCGAAACCGATGGAAACCATCGAATTCGCCAGTCTCGGCGTCGAACCCGGCGACCATCTGAAAACCACGAAATACGCGCCGCCGCCCAAGCGCAGCAAGGGCGTGATGGTGAAAGACGCCGCGGAATTGGTCGCGGCGTTGAAGACGAAGGGACTGCTGTGATGACAACCAAGATTCTGATCGTTGCCGAACATCTCGACGGCAAACTCAATTCCAGCACCGCGCGCTGCGTGACCTGTGCGCGCGAACTGAAACCCGATGCCATCGAGATTCTGGTGCTGTCCGACGCACCGGATTCCATCGCCGCGGAAGCAGCGAAGATCGACGGCGCGACCAAGGTGCTCAGCGTGGCGAATCCGGCGAATGCGCACGCGCTTGCCGCCGTTTACGCACCGCAGATTGCCGCCGCAGCGAAAGGCTTCACGCATGTGTTCGCGCCGTCGACCACCTTCGGCAAGGACGTCATGCCGCGTGTCGCCGCACTGCTGGGCACAGCACAAGTTTCCGACGTCATGAAAGTGGACGATGCGTACACGTTCGAGCGCCCGATTTATGCCGGCAATGCGATCATTACCGTGCAGGCACCGACCGACCGGCCGCTCATCGCCACCGTGCGCACGGCTTCGTTTGCGGCGGCCGCTAGCGGCACCAATACCGCCCCGATCGAAACCCTGACCCTCGACGTCGAGCTTCCCACGCACACGCGCTTCGTCGAACTGATCCAGGGCAAAAGCGACCGGCCCGATCTGCAGAGCGCTGCGCGCGTGGTTTCCGGCGGCCGCGGCGTCGGATCGGCCGACAATTTCGCGATCATCTTCAAGCTGGCCGACAAGCTGGGTGCAGCGGTCGGCGCATCGCGCGCCGCAGTCGATGCCGGCTATGTGCCCAGCGATTTGCAGGTCGGCCAGACCGGCAAGATCATCGCGCCGGAACTGTACATGGCGATCGGCATTTCCGGCGCCATTCAGCATCTGACGGGTATCAAGGACGCCGGCACCATCGTCGCCATCAACAAGGATGGCGAAGCGCCGATTTTCGAAATCGCCGATATCGGTCTTGTCGGCGATTTATTCAAAGTCATACCCGAGCTGGAAGCCGCGATCGGCTGATCCGGCCTCGCAATCAGGGAAATCAGGGAGTCGACGCCGGCATGACGAAGCCAATCTGGGAACCGGGAAAGGAGCGCGCCGACAGCGCGAATCTGAGCCGCTTCATGCGCTTCGTGCGCGAACAAACCAATAACGACGATTTGCGCAGCTATGCGCCGTTGTACGATTTCTCGATCCGCCAACCGCAAAAATTCTGGCAGTTGCTGTGGGAGTTCTGCGGCATTCGCGCGAGCGGAAGTTTCGACGAGGTGCTGGTCGATGCCGACAAGATGCCCGGGGCCAAATGGTTCCCGAACGTGCGTCTGAATTTTGCCCAGAACCTGCTGCGCCAGAAGGACGACCGCCTCGCCCTGATCGCACGCAACGAATCGGGTCAACAACGCGAATACAGTTATGCGGCGCTGCATGTTGAAGTCGGCAAATTGGCCCATGCGCTGCGCGAAGCCGGCGTGGGTCCCGGCGATCGCGTTGCCGGATTCCTGCCGAATATTCCCGAAGCCGTCATCGCCATGCTGGCCAGCGCGTCGATCGGCGCGGTGTGGTCGTCGTGCTCGCCGGATTTCGGCATCAACGGCGTGGTCGACCGCTTCGGCCAGATCGAACCCAAGGTGTTGATTACGGCCGATGCCTACAGCTACGGCGGCAAGCGTTTCGATTGCCTGGCCACGATCGCGAAGATACTGAAAAAGATCCCCAGCGTGGAAAAGGCGGTGGTGATCGCCTACACCGACGAAGCGCTGAAACTGAAGAAGACGGACCGCGCGATCCTGTGGACGGATTTCGTCGGCGTCGACGAGCATCCGCTGCAATTCGAGATGCTGCCTTTCGATCATCCGCTTTATGTCATGTACTCATCAGGCACGACCGGCGTGCCCAAGTGTATCGTCCACGGAGCCGGCGGCACGCTGATCCAGCATCTCAAGGAATTGGTGCTGCACACCGACCTGAAGCGCGAAGACAAGATCTTCTACTACACCACTTGCGGCTGGATGATGTGGAATTGGCTGGTATCGAGCCTTGCCGTCGGCGCCACCGTCGTGCTCTACGACGGATCGCCATTCCATCCGGATGGCAATGTGCTATGGAACCTGATCGACGAAGTCGGCATCAGCGTGTTCGGCACCAGTGCCAAGTGGATTTCCGCGGTCGAGAAAGCCGGCATCAAGCCGCGCGAAACGCACAAGCTGCTTTCATTGAAAACGATCCTTTCGACCGGCTCGCCGTTGTCCGAGGAAAGTTTCGACTTCGTTTATCGCGACGTGAAACCGCGCGTGATGCTGTCGTCGATTTCCGGCGGCACCGACATCATTTCCTGCTTCGCGCTGGGTAACCCGCTGTTGCCCGTGTACCGCGGCGAACTGCAGTGTCGCGGTCTGGGTTTGAAAGTCGAGGTTCTCAACGAGGCCGGCGAGCCCGTGCGCGGCGAAAAAGGCGAACTGGCCTGCACCGCGCCGTTTCCGTGCATGCCGATCCGCTTCTGGAACGATCCGGATGGCGAGAAATACCACAACGCCTATTTTTCCAAGATTCCAAACGTCTGGTGCCACGGCGATCATGCGCTGCTGACCACACACGACGGCATCGTCATTTACGGCCGCTCCGACGCCGTGCTCAACCCCGGCGGCGTGCGCATCGGCACGGCGGAAATCTACCGCCAGGTCGAACAACTCCCCGAAGTGCTCGAATCCGTCGCTGTCGGTCAGGAATGGAAAAACGACGTCCGTGTGATCTTGTTCGTGCGCCTGCGCGAAGGAATCGAACTGGACGATGCGCTACGCGATCGTATCAAGCACCAGATCCGCACCAACACCACGCCACGCCACGTCCCCGCGAAAATTCTGCAGGTGACCGATATCCCTCGCACCATCTCCGGCAAGATCACCGAGCTGGCCGTGCGCGAGACCATCCACGGCCGACCGGTGAAAAATACCGATGCGCTGGCGAATCCGGGAGCGTTGGAGGAGTTTCGGGATCGAGCTGAGTTGCGCTCATGAATCCGGACACCCCAAATGTCGCGATACCGGAACTGACCGTTACCGTTCCACTGTTCAACGAAATGGAAAACATCCAGATCCTGTACACCCGCGTGCGCGACGCATTGGACTCGCTGGGCAGACGTTGGGAACTGATTCTGGTCAATGATGGCAGCAAGGATGGTTCCGCCGAACTGCTCGATCGCATCGCCGCAGACGATGCGCGCGTTACCGTATTGCACTTCCGTTCCAACTATGGCCAGACAGCGGCGTTCATGGCCGGCCTGGATCACGCCAACGGTACCATCATCGTGCCGATGGATGGCGACCTGCAAAACGATCCGGACGACATCGCCAAGTTGCTCGCGAAACTTGATGAAGGCTACGACGTGGTTTCGGGGTGGCGCAAGGATCGCAAGGACAATCCAGTCAAGCGCAATTTGCCGAGCCGTATCGCGAACAGCTTGATCTCGCGCGTGTCTGGCGTGCGTCTGCACGATTACGGCTGCTCGCTCAAGGCCTATCGCCGCGATGTGCTCGACGGCGTGAAACTTTACGGCGAGATGCATCGCTTCGTACCGATTTACGCTGCCTGGAATGGTGCGCGTGTCACCGAAATCCCGGTGCAACACCATGCACGACTGCATGGGAAATCCAAGTACGGGTTGGAACGGGTGCTCAAGGTTGTGCTCGATTTGCTGGTGGTCAAATTTTTGTTTCGCTATGCAAGCAAGCCAATCTACGTATTCGGTGGATTCGGCGTAGTGAGTATCTTCGTCGGCGGCATCGCCGGCGTTTGGGCGCTGGGTCTGAAGCTTTTCGCCGGGACTTCGCTGATCCAGACTCCATTGCCGCTGTTCGCAGTGTTCCTCGGTGCGATCGGCGTCGTCAGCATCTTGATGGGATTGCTCGCGGAAATGCAGAACCGCACCTACCACGAGTCGCAGGGCAAATCGGTTTATCGCATCGCGCGCGTGGTGCGCCGTCCCGCTGAGACCGATTGAGAATGTGCGGAATCGCCGGATTTTTCGGCGCTGGCGATGCGGACACTTTGCGCCGCATGACCGCGCGCATTGCACATCGCGGACCTGACGACGAGGCGTTTGTACTGGAACCCGAGCGCGGCGTGTTTCTCGGTTTCCGTCGTCTGGCGATTCTCGATATCGCCGGCGGCAAACAACCGATGACCATGGCTGATGGTGGCCTGACCGTGGTCTTCAACGGTCAAATCTACAATTTCAAGGAACTGCGCGCGGAGTTGGTCCGGCTTGGCGCGCGCTTTGTCACCGATCATTCCGATACCGAGATACTGCTGCACGGCTGGCGGCAGTGGGGCACAGACTTACCCAACCGTCTCAACGGAATGTGGGCATTCGCACTGTACGACCGTAAACAACGGGTCGTATTTTTGTCTCGCGATCGTTTCGGCAAAAAGCCGCTTTTTTATTTCGCCAGTGCGAACACCTTCGTGTTTGCCTCGGAACTGACTGCACTGCGCCAACATCCGGCCGTACCTGCCACGCTCTCACGACGCGCGCTGCAGAAGTACTTTGCCTACGGCTACGTTCCGGCACCGCTGACGTTGCTTGACGGTGTGAACAAACTGCCTGCCGGCCATTCACTGACGCTCGATCTGGCGACACGGCAACACCGTATCGAAGGCTACTGGCAATATCAACCGGAAGTGCACCTCGATGCGCGACCCGAAGCGGATTTGATTGAGGAATTCGGCGCGAAACTTGATGCAGCAGTCGCGCGCCGCCTTGTCGCCGACGTGCCGGTTGGCTGCTTCCTGTCCGGCGGTATCGATTCCTCGGCGGTGACAGCGCTGGCCACCCGCCACGTCGGGCGCGAGCGCATCAAGGCGTTCTCAATCGGATTTACCGAAGCAAGCTTCGACGAGACCCGGTACGCGCGCCTCGTCGCCGAATACGTCGGCGCGAATCATCAAGTCGAATCACTCAGCATACAGCGTGCGCTCGAGATTCTGCCCGAGATCGCCGCGCGCTGGGACGAGCCGATCGCGGATTCCTCAATGTTGCCCACATATCTTCTGTGCCAACATGCGCGCAAGCAAGTAACGGTCGCGCTTGGCGGCGACGGCGCCGACGAGCTGCTCGCCGGTTACGATCCGTTCCGCGCGCTGCGCTACGCACGGACATATGAAAGGCTGGTTCCGAAACCCGTGCACCGCGCCTTGTCGCTGCTGGCTTCGCGCCTACCGGTATCGCATCGCTACATGAGCTTTGATTTCAGACTCAAGCGCACGTTGCGCGGACTCGCCTATCCGGCGCACCTGTGGCTACCCGTCTGGATGGCACCGCTCGCACCTTCGGAACTGGAAGAACTGTTTCGCGCGCCAGTCGACCCCGAAGATGTGTACAGCGAAGCGATCGATGCCTGGGATGGCTGCGCATCGATCCGATCCGGTCGAACGCACGATCGCGTACTATATTCGCCTGTATCTGCAGGACGATATCCTGGTAAAAATTGATCGCGCCAGCATGCTGAATTCGTCTGGAAGTCCGCGCGCCGTTTCTCGACATCGAACTGATAGATTTCCTGCGCCAGCTACCAGCGCAAATGAAACTTCGCGGCGGTGTCAGCAAATGGATCCTTCGCCAAGCCGCACAGAGTCTGCTGCCTCGCGACGTGCTGACGCGCAGCAAGCAAGGATTTGCGGTGCCGATCGGGCGGTGGTTTCGTGACAACTTGCTGCCCCACGCGTCGACGGTGATCAACCAGGGCTTCTGGGAGAAGGCGATGGCAACACACCGAGCGCAACGATCAGACCAACGGTTGTCGCTGTGGGCCGACTGGATGCTCGGTGCCTCGCATCTGGGCGCACAGGGCGCGACCTACTCTGCGCAGTCCGCGTGACAGATCAGGGATTGAGCACGCCCTCGAAATCGTCACGGAATTTCGTGTCGACGGCGTTCAATACGTGGATGTCGCTGCCGTTGTAGAAGCGGATTTGGCCGTCCTGTCCCGTCCAGTAAACGCCGTCGGGAGTATCGAGTGGGGAGTCGACTAAGCCTTGCGGGGCGCCGCTGTCCCCGGGATTCAGCCCCAGCGTCATATAGCGCAACGAACCATTGCTGACGATTCGGGCGAGATCGTTGTCGTCGGTGCGCATATACAAGCTCACTCCATCATCCAGTGCGATTGGAGCGCCTGGACTCCCGGCAAAGGATGTTGGCGCAGCCACGATTGGCTGCCATTGACAGCGGTCGGAGGAAAATCTCCACAGCTCGTCATACTCTCCCAGCGCGTAGGCTGGCAACTCGTCGACACTACCACCAGACGACCGGAATGTTTGTGTTGAACCGCCAATGCGCTGCTCCGGCTGCCACGTTCCGCCGGAATTCCGCGTCAACTGATGCAACACATCGGGTTGCTCGATGCAGCTGTCGGAATTCACCAACTCGCCGCTGCGGTAGGTCAGGCCAAGCGCGCCAGTATCAGTCGCCGTCATGGCGGGCATGCCCACGCTGTAGGTACTTCCGCCGACCAATTCGAACGTCACGCCGGATGCGCTGATATTCCAGTGATAGAAGATTGAATTCGGTTCCCTGTGCGACGACATCGCTCGAACCGGTGCCGGAGGAAACGATCACCAGCGCGATCCAACGCCAGAAGGAAAGCATGATCGACCACGCCCCCTTTGTGGTTTAGCTACTCCCATCTCTATCACTGACGCGAAACCCATCTTTACGACCGAGAACCAGCCCACTACCATGCAGGATTTACCCTATGCTTGACCATGGCACAACATCATCATGCTAACTCTACCAAACAATCCTCGTATCCTTGGGTTACTGGCGCTCACGCTCGTCATTGCCGGCAATGCGACGGGCAATCTTTTTCTAAAAATTGGCGCCAGTAACCAATCTGGCAGCGGTTTGATTCTGGGCATAGCGTGGCAGACTTTCGCAGGCATCGCTTGCTTCGCCTCGGGCATCGTGTTTTATGCGTGGGCCCTGCGACAATTCGATCTGCACATCGCCCAGATAATCGTTTCTCTTCAATATGTCGTGGTCATTCTTCTGGCGAACCTGATGCTCGGCGAACACATATCACATTTGCAATGGTTCGGAATTGCCTTGATCGCAGCCGGACTGTTTTTTTGTTCGCGCTGATTTACAACTCCGCTGACGGCACAGTCACTGCGCTAGACCAAGGATCAAGCACGATGGAACAAGAATCTAAAATATCCAGCACACTATCGCAGAACCGTGATACGAGTCTGCAAACGGTACTTGAACCGATTGGGCGCCTGTTGCGCGCGGACGTGTTCATACTTCTGCTAATTTTCGCAGTTTTCCACTATTTCAAACTCTCTCATTTTCTGATTTCAATCGACGACGAATTCGAGGCATTTCGCGCCAACGGCTATAACTGGATACTCACCGGACGCTGGGCAGCATATCTTTTCCTCAAATTTCTGATTCCGCAGCCGATTCTGCCTTTTTTTCCGACACTTCTGTTCGGACTGGGCCTTTGCCTGTCCTATCCTTTGCTGCTGTCGTGCTTTGGCGTTAGACGCCTGGGTCCGGTGCATTATCTGGCATTCCCGTTGTATGCGGGATTCCCGACGTGGATATACATGACGTCGTTCACGACCATGAGTGTTTGGTCAGGGGTCGCTCAACTGATCGTCGTCGTTGCTCTCGACAGATATCGAAAAATCATCGATTCGCTTGGTTCCGGCTCAGCGTACGACCGCAGCACCATCACGGCGAATATCTTGCTGTCCGTCCTCGCGCTCGCAGTCGCTCTGGGCTTCTACCAGACTTTCCGTTTTCCTTCATTGTTCTGGGCCTGGGCATGCTGCTGATATCGCAGCATGAGCTTGAGTTATCTCTGCGGTCAACGATCCAACGCGTGCTCGTACTGTGCGCGGTGACCTTCCTCGGCATCGCTTTATATGCGGTTATTGCCGCTGCGTTTCGCCAAGCGTTTGGCCTTCATGATCAACACTACTACATCAATGACTTTCTAAATCTGCGCGCCTTGATCGAATCGCCGCTGACCGTCGCCAAGCAAACATTTCATTCTCTTTTCGATGTCTACACTGGGCGAGCCGCGGTCTATTCAACAGACAGCGTGACATTCCCCTTCATCATCTTGAGCGGGCTGGCCGCCATAGCATTTTGGAGCAGCAGTTCTTTAAGCCAGCGATTGCTACAGCTTGCCCTGGCCGCCTGCATTCTGTGCATACCTTTCGCACAGCACCTGTTAAACAACGGCAATATGCCTCTTCGAACGCTTATGGCCATTCCACCGGTTTTTTGGCTGTTCGCCATGGTTGGCATGACTTCGCGCGTTCGCACGGTTGCGTTCACGGCCTTTCTTGCCACGACGCTTGGGCTGGTGCAAATTGTGTATGCAACCAACATGTATTACGGAGCCGCATACTTCGCCCGTATCCACGACCAGCAACTTGCTGCGGCGTTATATTCGCGGATCGCGGAAGCACATCCGGATTTTGATTCGCAGAAGACCTACGCCGTCGATTTTTTCGGTGGTTATCCCCTTGACTACGAGCTATCCGCGCCCGTTTTCCTCCACGTCCGGGTATTCGTTTTTCGAGTGGGACGGCGGAAACGAAGAGCGTATCCTCGACTACATGCGCTTGATCGGTTACACGAATCTCAGCGCGGCGACGCCAAAGCAGCGCCAGCAAGACTTGGTTGTATTCGCGCAGATGCACCCGTGGCCGGCCCACGACTCGGTGCGTGTGCTCGGCGCTATCACCCTCATCAAACTCGGACGCACTCCCGGCTGGCCATTCAATTCACATTGAAACTGAACGCCTGTCGGGAATTTGCCAACGCTGCTGCCGCTGTCACGGTCAGCTTATTGCGGTTTGCTGCGGTACCCGTAGACTGTCAATGGCGAAAGAAGTGGAACTTGCATGAACACGATATTCCACCACGAATCTTGTCGCGATACCGGTACTGGCTGCCGGCATGATTTTCACGTGCCAACTGCACGCGCTGACGGTGACGGCCCCGCCGGGCGGTTCCACCTCGATTCAGTCCGGCGCTGACTTCGCCACCCAGGTCGTCGGCGATGCCTGGGACATGAGCAATGCGCAGGACATCGATACCGACGAGTCCGCCAATCTGACAACGCAGGCTTTTTCCAATGGCCTGTTTTCAGCTACTGCGGGCACTTGTCCTGCCAGTATTTGGCCACAGTTCACCGGCTACGGTTCGCAAATCGTGGCGGTCAAGCGTGGTCCGCGCTATCCGATTGACACTTCGGTGTACCGCTACTTCACCATCAAATTCAAGACGTCCACCACCCAGCCAGATCGCGTATTGTTCTTCAAAAACGGTGACACCAGCGTCACGGGAAATTATGGCTCCGGAGTTTTCCAGTCGTCGCCAGCAAATCAATGGACGATACAGACTTGGGATTTGTACAACGACGTCTACACGACGAACCCGTATTTCCCATGGACCGGCTTCACCCAGGTGCAGGGAATTCGTTTCGATCCGTGCAATTCCGGCAGCCCGACGATTCAGGTTGACTGGATTCGCCTCACTGCCCCGCCCACGGCCAGCCAACGCTACACGGTGACCTGGTCGGACACGGTAAATTCCACCTACACGATTACCGCGATCGACAACGTCGACAGCACGCGTTTCCAGCTCGCTGCAGGGGTGTCCGGGACGTCGGACTCCGTCGACATGTCGCGTCTGGCACCGGGCGATTACCGCATCGAGGTCGCGCGCGCCAGCCCGGCCACAACCGCCACCAGCCCAGGGTTGATTCACATCAACATGCCCCCGCAGGTGGCGCTGACCGCACCGAGCATTCGCGGCGAAATTGCGCACAGCTACGCGGTTAACGAACTCGGTACGCAATGGGGGCCGATCAATTCCGGCACAATCTTTCAGGCGACGCCAGGTTTCACGAATATCAGCTATTCGGGGGGGCACTTTTCCGGCCGACCGACCAATAACGACCCCGAGTTCATCATGAAAACCACTGGCCATCCTATCGACGCCAGCCTGTACCGGTCGGCCTGTTTTACGATGGAGGTGTTCGGCACGCGCGATGTGGGCACCGGTTCCGTTGCCCGCCTGTTCTGGGGTCCGACTTCGTCCAGCGTTACCACCACAAAAGACATCGTGCTCAACAGCGGCCTGAACGAGTACTGCTTTCCCGACCTTGCCGACACAACGGCCGTGCCCCTGGTTTCGGGCGGTCCGTGGACGGGCAGTCTGGGCTACTTCCGCATGGACCCGCACGAATTTCCGGTTTCCATGCAATGCACGAACACACCCAGCCCTGCCAACTGCCACGACGTGCAACTGAATTCCATCAGCGTGTCCCCATTCGCCACAGCCAATCCAAACTACACGTTTACCTGGACCCTGGCCGACGCCGACAACGCCTCGGCGGTCATCGATCTGTATCTGGATCCGGACACGAACCCGGACAACGGCAACGAAATCCTGATTCACAGCCAGAGTGCAGCCACGGGCAGCGGGCAGTTCGTCTACACCGGATCGGGCCAGGTGCCATCGGGCACCTATCACGCACTGATCGTCGCCGACGATGGCTACAACGCGGTCAGTCAGTATGCCGGCGGCCCGATCATCGTCACCACGTCCGACGAGATTTTCGGCGACGGCTTCGAATAAGCGTTCCCGGACACGAAATAGCGGCTGCCGCAACGGAAATATCGGGCGCAGAAGCCGGCCTGCGCCTGCCCGATCAAGTATCATCGCGTCTTGTTTGTTCTGCCGATGGCCGGATTCAAATGGGGCGCGATGACCGAAATACGATGAAAACCTCGCGTGCGCCGACGCGCAACGATGGCAGCGAGGTCGTGCGCGATCAAAAACCGGCCGCGACAACGCCATCGGCGAAGACCACGCGCGCAATCCTGCTGCTCGGCATGCACCGTTCCGGTACCTCGGCCGTGGCGCGCACACTGGGCATGATGGGTGCCTATCTCGGCGAGCCGGAGGATTTGCTGCCGGCGCATGCGCAGGACAATCCCACCGGATATTGGGAGCGTGTCGAACTCAACGCCGCTCACGACCGCTTCCTGCAAGCCAATGGGTTCAGTTGGGACCGGATTGCCACATACGATTCGCGTGTATTCGCGGACGAAAGCGGGGATGCCCTCTCGGCACAGTTGCACACGGTCATCGGCAGACTCGATGCATCAGGTCGACCCTGGCTGGTCAAGGATCCGCGCCTGTGCCTGCTGCTGCCGCATTGGCAGGCGCAACTCGAAACCTCGGCGTGCATCGTGGTGGTGCGCGATCCGCGAGAGATCGCCGCTTCGATGCACACCGGTCCGCGCGGCGCGTTCACGTCGCCCTACGTCATCGCCCTGTGGGAAAAATACCTGCGCACGCTGCTCGCGGATCTGGCCGGCAGCCGCGTGCTATTCGTGTCCTATGCGGATTTGCTCGACGCGCCGCGACAGCAATGCAGGCGACTGCTGAACGGTTTGCAGGAACTGGACGTGCACGGTCTGCACGTACCGGCAGATGAACAGCTCGAACAGTTTCTGGACACGAATCTGCGCCGCAGCGTCGCAAAGCCGCATATGCAGCTTTCGTCGACACAACAAGCGTTGTTCGACTGGTTGCAGCAGCGCTGTCACGCGTCCGGCACAGAAACCGTCGCAGGCTATCCGCAAGCAGACGGTGTGGATGACCTGCTCGCCGAATTCGAGCACACATTCGACGCTCGCAACGAACTGGGTCGCCAGCGCGGCATCCACGAAACAGCAGCCCGGCTGGATCGGATCCAGTCCGTGCTGAACGAACAAGCCGGCGAACGCACGCGTTGGCTCGCGGAGCTTGCCGAACAGCGCCAGCTCGCCGAATCGGTCCGTGCCGCACTGGCCGAACAGAGCCGGCAAAACGAACAAGCGCAGCGCAAGCTGGCAGCGCAGCGCGAACACGCGCAGCTCCTTCAGCGCGAACTGGATGCACGCGACAAACAGGTGCGGCAAATACGTACCGAAGCCGACGCGAACGGCTCGCGTCTCGCCAGCATCACTCACGAGCACGAACTTACCCAGACGCATGTCCGCAACCTGGATGCCGAGCGCGAATCGCTGAGCAGGCAACTGACCCAACTCGGCAGGCACGCGACGGCAATGCAAAAGGGCTTGTCAGCGTTGCACGCATCGTGGTCGTGGAAAATCACCGCACCGCTCCGCGCCATCGCCAATCTGGTTCGCCCACGCACGTCGTACGGCACGGAACAGCGCCTGTATCGTTGGTACTACGCGCTGCCCGGAATCAATGCATCGCGCAAACGCGCATTCATCGTCTGGTTGCACAAGCATGCAACCTGGCTGACGCGCAATACGCTTTCGTATCAGATCCTGGAACGATCGCAAGCGTCCGCGACCGCGCCGATCGCGCTTTCGATTCACTCGGCTGGAGCTCGACGCATGGACGCGCAGCGCGCCGACGGCTTGATCGCGGCAATGCGCAATCCCCCGCTCATCTCGATCGTCATGCCGGTATACAACGTTGAGAGTCGCTGGTTGATGGCCGCCGTGGAATCGGTGCGTCGACAATATTATCCGCACTGGGAACTGTGCATCGTCGATGATGCATCGACGAACAGCGAGACCCGTGAAACGCTCGACGAACTGGAACGCAGTGGCGATCGCCGCGTGAAGATCCGTCGTTTACGCAGGAATTCCGGAATTGCCCTTGCGTCGAATGCGGCATTGAAACTGGCGACAGGCGATTATATCGGTCTGCTGGACAACGACGATGAGCTCACGCGCGACGCGCTACTCGAAGTCGCCCGGACGATTCTGGATCAGCAACCGGATATCGTCTATTCCGACGAAGACAAACTTGATGTCGACGGCAATCACGTCGAAGCGCATTTCAAGCCCGACTTCAATCCCGACTATTTTCTGTCGATAAATTATCTATGCCATTTCACGGTGCTGCGGCGGGATCTGCTCAAACGTCTCGGCGGATTTCGAGCCGGCTACGATGGTGCGCAGGATTTCGACCTGTTTCTGCGTGCCAGCGAACACGGCGAACGCATCGCGCACATTCCGAAAATCCTTTATCACTGGCGCAAGACGGACACCTCCACCGCCACCGCAAGTGCAACCAAGCCGAAAAGCTGGGACGCAGGCCGACGCGCACTGGCCGAATCGCTGCTGCGGCGCACTATCGACGCAGTGGCGGAAACCGGTCCCTATCCGAATACGTACCGGGTTCGCCGCACCATCGCAGGTCAACCGCTGGTCAGCATCCTCATCCCCTTTCGCGACCAGCCCAGGCTGCTCTCCAACTGCATCGATTCGATTCTGGGCAAGACCGATTATCCGAATTTCGAAATCGTCGGAATCGACAACGGCAGCGTCGACAGCGACACGCACAAGCTGATGCGCAAACTTGCCGAACGCGATGAACGCGTGCGGTTTATCAGTCACGACGTCCCGTTCAATTATTCGGAAATCAACAATTTCGCCGCCACTCAGGCTCGCGGCGAACATCTGTTGCTGCTCAACAACGACACCGAGGTCATCGCCGCACAATGGCTTCGCGCCATGCTCGAACACTCGCAACGCCCCGAGGTCGGCGTGGTCGGCGCGCAACTGCTTTATCCCGACAAGCACATCCAGCACGCCGGCGTGATTATCGGCATCGGCGGTGTGGCCGGACATGCGCATTTGCACCAACCCTCGGATCGGCCCGGTTATTTTGCGCGTGCGCAACTGCCGCAGAACATGAGTGCGGTCACATTTGCCTGTGCGATGACGCGCCGCGACGTATTCGAGCAACTGGATGGATTGAACGCGACGGACCTGAGCATCGCCTTCAACGACATCGACTACTGTTTGCGCGCGCGCGAAGCCGGTTATCTGATCGTATATACGCCCTACGCGCAGCTCTACCACCACGAGTCGCGCACTCGCGGCTACGAGGACAACCCGGAAAAGCAGGCAAGATTCTCGCGCGAGATCGCCTACATGCGCCGCCGGCATTGCGAAATCCTGCAACGCGGCGACCCTTACTACAATCCGAATCTGCGTCTGGACATCCACGATTTTTCCGCGCGTCCCGGATATGTCGACGCGTTGCCGATCTGAATCACGTCTGCGGATGCGGCAATCATGCTTGCGGTACTGATCATCAATCACCGCACGGCGGCGGCGACAAAGATCTGCGCACAAGCGGTTCTGGAACAATTGAGTGCGGACGACAAGATATTCATCCTTGATAATGCCTCCGGCGCCGGCGAGACAGACGATCTGGGCGGTTTCGCCGAAGCGAACCCGATGCGCGTGCGCTTTCACGCCTCCCCGAAAAACCTCGGCTTTGCCGCTGGCATGAATCTGCTGCTGACCCAGGCACTCGACGATCCGGGAATCGGGCAGGTACTGCTGCTCAACAGCGATACGCGCCCGGAACCGGGATTCATCGAGTCCATGCAGGCGTGTCTTGCGCCGGAAACGCGCACCGAAATGGTCGCCGCGCGCATGCTCAATCCACAAACCAATACGGTGGATAGTCTCGGTATAACCCTATATCGCTCGACCCTTGCCTCCAATCGCAAACGCGAGGACGAAATCCTGCTCGGTCCCAGCGGTGGCTGCGTGTTGTTCACCCGCCGGCTGTTGGAGGATGTGCACAGCAGTCACGGCGAATGGTTCGACGAGCACTTCTTTTGCTACGCCGAAGACACCGATCTGGTAGTGCGCGCGCGCTGGCTCGGTTACCTGCCGGCATTCGCAAGCGACGCCGTCGTCTATCACGAAGGCGCTCTATCGTCGGGTGGACCGGAAAACGACTTCGTGCTGTATCACGGCATTCGCAATTCGTTGTGGTGGCTGATCAAGGATGCGCCAACAGGCTGGCTGCTTCGTTCAATACCCTGGTTCGTTGTTTTGCACTGCGGAATCTGGCTGCGCCACCTACGCCGTGGGCGCGCTCGGGTATTGTGGCGTTTGTACCGTGACGCGATCCGCGGCGCGCCGGCGATGCGCAGGAAGCGCAAGATCATTCGCACCGCACGTCGCCTGCCGGCAAGCGAATTTTCGAGCTGGGTGGAACCGCGCTTCTACGAACGCGGCTACGTTCGCCGCGCGTGGCACGAGGTGTGGCGCAGCAAATCTGCGTAAGGTTTATTCGGCGTAATCGAACCGGCGTAAAAATGGTTCGAAAAACCAGTTGACCTTGGCGACTTCGCTTGACGTCAAGGCAGAACGCCAACGCTCGACCGACGCCTCGGCCGACGCAGCAGTAATGTGTGCGATATGGGTATTGGCCTGTTCCAGCGCGTTCATTACGGTCTGTGAAGAACTGTCGATGCCGATAAATTGCAGCACCCGAACCAGCACATCTCCCGGATTTGCGATGAGATCCTTGTAGCGAATCAGCAGCTTGTCTGATTTCCACTCATCATACTGGCGCACCAGGTGCCTCAAGTTTGACGACATGATGGATAGCAACGCATCCAAGTTCTTGGCATGCGATTCGTGAAATTCGTATACACCGCGTCGTTCATTGAACGCGCGCATGGATACAAGCAAGTCCCGCGGATCGCGCACGATGAAAATCGGGCGCACTCGGTCAAATAGTCCGCTGATGAGTTTCAGGTCCCAATGCACCCCCAGTTTTTCTGTAATCACGCAAGCGGACTGGGAAGGCGTAAGCATCTTGTATAGTGCAATGATGCGCTGACGGTATTGCAAGCGAAGGCTGGTGAATAGATGCTCCATCCGGCCATCGTCTTCCGCGCATGGGCGGTCCAGAATTTCCGTTATTGCACGCAAATTCTGGTCTATGCCATTGCTGCCCCGCGCCAATGGCGGTTCATAGATTGCAGGCTGCATGTTGGCGAACCATTCTTCCGCCAGACGAATGCCGAGGCGCGATTCATAAGGATATTCACGGTGACCGAGGACGGCCGGATGACTATGCAGAAGCGAGGAAAGCAGGGTCGTTCCGGACCGTGCAGATGCCAGAACCGGAGCAATCGATATTTCCTGCGAGTCCGCTTCGAATGCCTGATCTCGTTGCTCGAACCGTAACCGGATCTCGGATACCGTTGTCGACCGCCCGTCCGCGGTGTCAACCACAATATTGAGTGGCTCCTGCTCTCCGAATACCGCAGGAACCGCATCAATCCGGAACCCTGCGACGAAATGATGATTCGGATACTTCGCCTTGACGTCCGGTCGTACCAGGACCTTGGCTTCTGCAATACGCTTGCCATGCCAGGTGAGACGTATACTCGTAACACGTTCACCGGCGCAGACAATCCAACCACGAAGCGCCAGACTGTAGCGCAGTTGGGAACGCTGCAAATCTGTGGGCGAATCGAGATGAACCTGCACACCATTGATCCACGGTTTGGTGGGCTCGATCGACTCGATGACGAATGGCCGCATCCTCTCCCCCAACTCCACTTGTCGTCAGAATTCGTGAACCCTGGTGCCTTGCTATGCCAGTGCCACAGACAGCTCGGCGCGCAAATCCGCGACATCTTCGACACCAACCGACAATCGGATCAATCCATCGCTGATGCCCAGTCGGCGACGATTCGCCGCTGGCACCGAGGCATGCGTCATGATCGCAGGATGTTCGATAAGACTTTCCACGCCGCCGAGCGATTCGGCCAGCGCGAACAGATGGCAACGTTCCAGCACCTTGCGTGCCTTGCGCAGGCCTCCGGTCACTTCGATTGAAATGATGCCGCCGGGCGCATCCATCTGGCGTTTGGCCAGAGCGTGTTGCGGATGCGATTTCAATCCAGGGTAGATGACGCGCTTGACTGCCGGATGCTTTTCCAGCCAACCGGCAAGGGCCAGCGCGCCTGCGCAATGCGCTTTCATGCGCAGATGCAGGGTTTTCAAACCACGCATGGCGAGGAACGAGTCGAACGGACCGGCGACCGCACCAACTGAATTTTGCAGAAATCCCATCTTCTCGATCAGTTCATCGTTGTCGCCAGCGACCACGATTCCTCCGACCATGTCCGAGTGACCATTGAGGTACTTCGTCGCCGAATGCAGCACCAGATCCGCACCGTGTTCGAGCGGGCGTTGCAGCATTGGCGAACAGAACGTGTTATCCACCACCAGGATCAAACCATGTTTGCGCGCGAACGCTCCGAGCTTGGCCAGATCAACGAGCTTGAGCATGGGATTGGTCGGCGTTTCGGCCCAGATCATGCGCGTATTGGGCTTGAGCGCGGCCTTCAGTGCGCCCAAGTCGTTCAAGTCCAGAAACGTGAAGTCCAGTCCCGCGCTGCGCCGACGCACGCGCTCGAACAGACGATAGGTGCCGCCGTACAAGTCGTCCATCGCGATGATGTGACTGCCCGCGTCGAGCAGGTCGAGCAGCGTCGCCGCCGCCGCCAGTCCCGAGGCGAAAGCAAAACCGGCGCGGCCGCCTTCCAGATCCGCGACGCAGCGCTCGTAGGCCATGCGCGTGGGATTCTGGCGTGCGGCTGTACTCATAGCCTTTATGCACGCCGGGACTGGCCTGCACGTAGGTCGACGTTGCGTAGATCGGCGTCATGATCGCGCCGGTGGACGGATCGGGGCTTTGACCGGCGTGGATGGCGCGGGTGCCGAGACCGGCTTTCTTGTCAAGCGTGAGTTTCATGGAATCAATTCATTTCCAGACATTTGACGGTGTGCTTCGCAAGCGCATCATCGATTTCTCGATGACGCGGCACAGGTTGTTTTTGGCCGCTGCGCGGATTGATATAGAGATCGTGACGTTCGCCGTGTCGAAGTAGTACGCACCCGAACGTTATTGTACCCGCCGCCGCAAATAGTTCAGCAGATCAATGCGCGTAATCAAGCCAAGGAACCTGTCGCCGTCCATGACGATGGCGACATGCCCGGCGGCGTAGACGGGCAGCAGCGATTCAATCGGCGAATTGACGTCGAGCATTTGCAGGCGGCTGACCATTGCGGTGGATACCGGATCGGCGAATTTGGACTCGTCGCCGTACACATGTACCAGGACGTCGGATTCGTCGACGATACCCACGATCTTGTCGCCATCCATCACCGGCAGTTGCGACACGTCGTACAATTTCATGCGTTGATAGGCGGTGGTCAGCAACTCGTTGGGGCTGACCACAACCGTGTCGCGGCGCGAATACGGGCGCAGGATCAGATCGCGCAGATCGCCATGGTTTTCACGATCGAGGAAGCCGTTGTCCAGCATCCAGTAATCGTTGTACATCTTCGACAGGTATTTGTTGCCGGTGTCGCAGACGAACATCAGCACGCGTTTGGGCATGGTTTGCTCGCGGCAATATTTCAGCGCGGCGGCGAGCAAGGTGCCGGTCGACGAGCCGCCGAGGATGCCCTCCTTTTCCAGCAGGTCGCGCCCAGCACGGAAGCTTTCCTGGTCGCTGATTGCGTAGGCTTTCCTGACCCGGGTGAAGTCGGATATCGACGGCAGGAAATCCTCGCCGATGCCTTCCACCAGCCACGATGCCGATTTTGTCGACAACGTGCCTTCGTTGATGAACTGGGCGAGGATGCTGCCAACCGGATCGGCGAGCACCAGTTCGAGGTGCGGCGCTGCAGTGGCGAAGTAACGCGACAACCCGGTCATCGTACCGGACGAGCCACAGCCGAAGACAACCGCATCGAGGTTGCCGTCCATCTGTCGCCAGATTTCCGGTCCGGTGCCCTCTTCGTGCGCCTTGGGATTGTCGGGATTGCCGAACTGATTGATGAAATAGGCGCCCGGTGTCGTGCGCGCGATTTCCGCGGCCAGATCCTGGTAATACTGCGGATGGCCTTTGGCGACATCCGAGCGCGTGAGCACGACTTGCGCACCCATGGCCTTGAGATTGAAGATCTTCTCGCGGCTCATTTTGTCGGGTACGACCAGGATCAGCCGATACCCCTTCTGCTGCGCGACCAACGCCAGACCGATGCCGGTATTTCCGGCGGTGCCTTCGACGAGCGTATCGCCGGGCTTGATCTTGCCGGCGCGCTCGGCGCCTTCGATCATGGAAAGGCCGATGCGATCCTTGATCGATCCGCCCGGATTGGCATTTTCAAGCTTGAGGAAGAGTTCGCACTTGCCGCAATCAAGATGCTGTGCCTTGACGATCGGCGTGTTGCCGATCAGTTCCAGCACGCTTTGGTGAATCGTCATTGAAATACCCCGGCGTTCGGGCCGGGCCCGACGGCTGATACTAGAAACAAAATTACGTCAGCGGCGCGCGGCCGCCGAACTGGCGTCGGGGTGAAATGATACAGCATGGCCGCCGGAATCTGCGGCAAACCGGCAGCGGCAGCCGGTGCGTTCCGGACAGAACGCACCGGGTTTGATGAAATTTCGTCAGTGCGTGGAAGTGCGATATCGCTCCCACAGGTGTATGAGCTTGTCCTTGGCCCATAATTTTTCTTTTTTCATGTTGTGCAATGTGGTGTCGTCCATCGGCAGCACGCCCAGTTCCGCGTCGCGGACCTTGCCGTCGAGTTCTTGATGCCGCTGATACAGGCTGCGGAATTCCGAGTCGCTCTTGATCAAAACTTCGACATCTTGCTGCTGGTTCTCAAACATCAGCCGACCTCCTGTTTGCGCAAAGACGGACGCACGCAAACACCACGCTCGCGGCGTTTGCGTGAAATCCGTGTGGGAAAAACCATTGTTGCCGGCCCGGTTGGCGACCACCTGCGCGCGCTGCACCCGGTGAGGTGACACGGCGTGGACTCTTGCTCTGAGGCTTCGATCATGGGCTCGGCATCGCGCCGCGACCGGGTCTGAAAAGGGGCCGCGACAACCTGACCCTACTCCTTTGGATAGGCCTGCGCAACCGGATTTTTAGGGGCTGCCAAGTCGCTGTCGGATCAGCTTTTTTTCATGCCGTCGAGCCATGGCACGCCCGATTCACGGGATCTTCAATGTGCCTTGGCGTCTTCCAGAATAACGTCCACACGACGGTTTCTTGCGCGTCCTTGCTCTGTCGCGTTGGAAGCCACCGGGCGGGTCTCGCCCAAGCCAATGCTGGTGATTCGACTCGACGCCACACCCGCCGCAATCAGCGCATGGCGTACGGCATCGGCGCGGCGTTGCGACAGGACCCGATTGGCCTGCGCGCTGCCGCTGCTGTCGGTGAAGCCCTCGATTCGCACCGGTTTCGAAGGATGGCTTTGGACGAACTGGACAAGTTTGTCGAGACTGGCTTTCGCGGCAGGCCGCAAACTGGACTGGCCGGGTGCAAAGGCAATGTCGTCCAGCGTCATTTGCATGCCCTCGGCACCGCGTGTGGCGTGCATGTTTCGCAGGCGTTGGCGCAAATCCGTGGCAGTCGCCTCGGCAAGCTCGGCTTCCTTGCGCGCCAGTGCCGCGGCCTGGGCCTGGGCATCGGCGATCTTCTGGGATTGCTCGGCCTGCTCGCGCGCGGCTTCGGCATCCTGGGCGCTTTGCTCGCCTTCGGCACGCAAACGCGCGGATTCCTCGGCCTGCAACATGCTTTGCAGACGTTGCTTTTCCGCTTCGACGCGGGCCTGTTCGGCGTCGCGCCGGCTGGCCTCCAGCAGAATCCGGTCATGCTCGCTGTTGAGCTGCTGCAACTGACGTTCCTGGGCAACCGCCTGGGCCGCGGCATAGGCGATATCGACCCGGCGCTCGGCGATATACACGCGATAGGCACGCCCCTGTTTGCCGCCTGATTTGTCGGTGGTCAATGCCTGCACGCTTTGCTCGGCCAGCGCTCGCTCTGCCGGCGCCAGCGACCCGAGTTTTGCATCGGCCGCCAGCGAATCCAGGCTGGCTTGCAGACGTTCAAAATCCAGATCGCGTTTGGCCGCGAACGCAACCGCGGCGATCCCGGCCAGCAGCACGCAAGCCAGCCCACGAAAGAAAACCCGGCTCATGGCTGCGCCTCCGGCATGTCTGACTTGCCGCCGTCATTCAGATCCTGACGCAATTGGGCATTTTCGTGGATGCGTGCCTGCACCTTTTCGCGATCCCGGCCAAGCCGGGCCTTGACCCGCGCCAATTCGCTATCGACTTCGGATTCGCGTGCGAGCCGCATCGCCACATCGTAATCGTGCGTATCCATGCTCGCCTGGGCCTGGTTCAGGTGGTCGGCGGCGTTTCGAAGCTCAAGTGGCGCGTAAGTTGCAGCACCCGCCGTTCGAGCGGCATCCAGCGCACTCGCTGCAGCCGCCAGGTCCGCATTCGGCGGCTTGGTCGGGCTGCAACCGGCCAACACAATCAACAGAATGACGAAAGCACGATGGATTTTTTCATAATTTGGTGTCATAACAGCTTTCGTCACCAAGGGGCGGGAAACGTGGTTGGTTGTGGCTATTGTGGGAAACCCGGCGGCACAAGGCAATGCCTGTGTCGTCAGCGCCACGCGAATTCCGATGGCAGCGTCGCGCGGGCGACGCACGACGAAGTGTAGAGGCATCCTATGGATATCGGCTATTTTCTGAAGCTCATGACCGAGAAAGGTGCGTCGGACATGTTTCTGACGACGGGCGCGCCAGTCAATATCAAGGTTGAAGGCAAACTCTACCCACTTGGCAATACCGGTTTGCCGGGCGGAATGGTAAAGAAGATCGCCTATTCGCTGATGGACGAGGGCCAGGTGCCGCAATTCGAACGCGACCTGGAACTGAACCTGGCCATCGCGGTAAAGGATGCCGGACGTTTTCGCATCAACGTATTCAAGCAGCGCGGCGAAGTCGGCATGGTGATTCGCGCAATCAAGAGCGAGATTCCGTCGATCGAGCAATTGCGCCTGCCGGTATTGTTCAAGGACCTGATCATGGATCCGCGTGGCCTGATCCTGCTGGTCGGTGCGACCGGCTCGGGTAAGTCGACCACGCTCGCGTCGATGATCGATCATCGCAACTCGAACGTGTCCGGACACATCCTCACCGTCGAGGACCCGATCGAATATCTGCACCGCCACAAGAAATCCGTCGTCAACCAGCGCGAAGTGGGTCTGGACACGCATAGCTATCACGAGGCACTGAAAAACGCGATGCGCGAAGCGCCGGACGTCATCATGATCGGCGAAATCCGCGATCAGGAAACCATGGAAGCGGCGATTGCGTTTTCGGAAACCGGGCATTTGTGCCTGGCGACGTTGCACTCGAACAATGCCGACCAGACGCTGGAACGCATTCTCAATTTCTTCCACGAATCCGCGCATCGAAACATCCTGATGAACCTCGCGCTGAACCTGCGCGCGGTGATCTCGCAGCGCCTGGTGATCGGCAAGGACGGCCGTCGCCTGCCGGCGGTGGAAGTATTGCTGAATACCCCGCTGATCCGCGACATGATACGCCGCGGCCAGATTCATGAAATCAAGGAAGCCATGGATCGCAGCCTGCAGGAAGGCATGCAAACTTTCGATCAGGCGCTGATGACCTTGTACAAGGAAGGCACGATCGAGCTGGAAGAAGCACTCACCAAGGCCGATTCACGCGATGGCCTGGCGTTGAAGATACGCTTGAGCGAAGGCGCCGACGCGCCGGAGCATGATCCGTACGACACGGCAGCGTTCTGAGTTGTTGCCGCGAATTCGTACTCCGGACCCGATACTCGCGCAGAGTTCAAAAAGACGAGACGAGGCATTCGATTCTTCCCGTCTGCCCGGCGATCTCCGCAGCTACTGCCCGCCGGGTGCATCGGCCTGGGCCTCCGGCCGGGCGCGCGCGAACGCATCCAGCTTCAGACCCTGCGCATTGATGCGCTGGATAATGGGAAATGCATCGAGGCTCACTGACCAACGTTGGGCGACGTAAACCTGCGGTATCAGGCAGATATCGGCCAGCGTGGGTTCGTCGCCTTCGCAGAACACGCCGGTAGACGGGTTGTCCGCGAGCAGTTTCTCGAACGCCGCAAAACCCTCGCCTATCCAGTGTTGCAGCCAACGTTCACGCTCCACTTGCGGCGTGTTGAATTCACGTTCAAGGTACTGCAGCACGCGAAGGTTGCCGAGCGGATGAATATCGCAGGCGATGACCTGGGCCAGCGCGCGCACGCGCGCGCGTTCGCGCACGTCAACCGGCAACAGCATGCGCTCGCCTTCGTAGGATTCATCCAGGTACTCGACGATGGCCATGGACTGGCGAATGACGCGCTCGCCGTCGACCAGAACCGGCACCAGTTCCTGCGGATTGATTTCTGCGAAGTCCGCGTGGTGCTGCTTGCCGCCATCCTGGGTCAGGTGGACGGGGATAGTCTCGTAATCAATGCCTTTCAGGTTGAGTGCGATACGCACGCGGTACGCGGCGCTTGAGCGCCAGTAGCTGTATAGCTTGATACGTTCACCAGCCATATCCGACCCCCTTTCCACCCGTTCGGTATGCGCAGACTAGTCCCACTGACCGTGAAAAATCAAAACCGGCATCACCCGCGCTCAGGTTTGGCTATCGGCTTGGCGTATTTGTTGCTCGACGGCGCCGAAAATCGACTTGCCGCCAGCATCGAGAATTTCGATGCGCACGCTATCGCCGAATTTCAGAAACGGGGTACTCGGCGCCCCATCGCGCAGGGTTTCCACGGTGCGCTGTTCGGCCAGACACGAGGCACCCTTGCCGGTATCTTCATTGGCGATCGTGCCGGAACCCACGATGCAGCCGGCAGCCAAAGGTCGGGTTTTTGCCGCGTGCGCCACGAGTTGTGCAAAATTGAACTGCATATCCACGCCGCAGTCGGCTTCGCCGAACCATTTTCCGTTGATCCAGGTGCGCATCGGCAGGTGCAGTTTCGTGTCTCGCCAGGCGTCACCAAGTTCGTCGGGCGTCACGAATACCGGCGACAGCGCTGAGCGTGGCTTGGATTGCAGGAATCCGAAACCCTTGGCCAGCTCGCCGGGAATCAAACCGCGCAGGGAGACATCGTTGACCAGACCGATCAACTGGATATGCGCGGCCGCCTGTTCGGGCGTCACCGCCATCGGCACATCGTCGGTGATCACCACGACTTCGGCTTCCAGGTCGATGCCGTAGTCTTCGCTGGCGACCAACACCGGATCGCGCGGACCCAGGAATCCCGCGCTGGTCGCCTGATACATCAACGGATCGGTATAGAAGCTCTTCGGAACCTCCGCTCCGCGTGCGCGGCGCACGCGCTCCACATGCGGCAGGTACGCGCTGCCATCGACGAATTCGTACGCACGCGGCAGAGGTGCGGCAAGCGCGGCCATTTCCAGCGCAAATACCTCTTCACCGTTGATGGTTTCAGCACGGCTTTCGTTGAGCAGTTCGTAGACGCGGTTCAGTCGTGGCGCCGCGTTCGCCCAGCTTTCCAGCGCGGCCTGCAGCGTCGTCGCCACATCGCTCACGCGCACCGCTTTGGTCAGATCGCGATCGACGACGACCAACGTGCCGTCGCGACCGCCTTGTTTCAACGAAGCCACTTTCATGTTCGATCCTTAACGTAATCAATCTGGTGTTCCGGGACTGCCGCACGGCAGTACATCAATTGGCGCGGAAATGACTTTTCAATCCGGCCCAGCACGCGGCGTAATCGCGCTGCAATTGCGGCGATTCCAGCGCCTGCCGCGTCGGCCGGATAACGCAGCGCGTTTCGAACATGAAGGCCATGGTATCGACGATGTGATCCGGCTTCATGGTGTCGGCAGCGCTGGCCTTGTCGAAACTGGCCGCATCCGGACCATGGCCGCTCATGCAGTTGTGCAGCGATGCGCCACCGGGCACGAAACCGCCGGCTTTTGCATCGTATTCGCCATGGATCAGGCCCATGAATTCGCTCGCAATATTGCGGTGGAACCACGGCGGCCGGAATGTGTTTTCGGCGACCAGCCAGCGCGGCGGAAAAATCGCGAAATCCATGTTGGCCACGCCCGGCGAATCGCTGCCGGAAGTCAGCACGGTGAAAATCGACGGGTCCGGATGGTCGTAGCTGATCGAGCCGATCGTGTTGAAACGGCGCAAGTCATATTTGTACGGTGCGTAATTGCCATGCCAACCGACCACGTCCAAAGGCGAATGATCGATGCGTGCCGACCAGAGGTTTCCCTGAAATTTGGCGAGCAATTCGAAATCGCCTGCGCGATCTTCAAAAGCGGCGACAGGCGTCAGGAAATCGCGCGCGTTGGCCAGACAATTCGAACCGATCGGCCCGAGTTCGGGCAAGCGCAGGATCGCTCCAAAATTTTCCGCAACATAACCGCGCGCTTTGCCATCAGGCAGTTCCACCCGGAATCGCACACCACGTGGAATTACCGCAATCTCCTGCGGCTCGACATCGACAATCCCCAACTCCGAGGCGATACGCAAGCGCCCGAGCTGAGGCACGATCAGCAACTCGCCATCGGCGTCGTAGAAGAACCGATCGTGCATCGATCGGTTGGCCACAAAGACGTGAATCGCGACGCCGGTCTGGCTCGCCGGACCGCCGTTGCCGCCCATCGTCGTGAGACCGCCGATGAAATCGGTTGCTGCCTCCGGCAGTGGCGATGGATTCCAGCGCAACTGGTTCGGCGAAGCCGGCAATTCATCGAAGTTGTTGTGAAAAGCGCCCGCAGAACGCTGTTCGAAGATTTGGTGCATGGCCGCCGGGCGGATGCGATACAACCAACTACGCCGGTTCGCATGGCGCGGCGCCGTAAACGCGGTGCCCGACAATTGCTCCGCATACAGGCCGTGCGCCACCCGCTGCGGTGAATTCTGGCCGACCGGCAACGTACCGGCGACCGCTTCGGTAGCGAATTCGTTGCCGAAGCCGGACTGGTAGATGGCATTTGGTTCAGAAGACATCATGTTCGCTCCAAAACTACCGTTCGCGCTGAGCGTAGCGAATTCGCGCACAGCGCGAGTTCGCGAGTCGAAGCGCATTGGCCAACCCTTTCGTGGCGATGTCTGCCCTTGGCGAGTTCATGAACAGCATTCCAATCTCCGGCAATGTAAGCCAACTTCTTTGCCCGACTCCAGCCTTTCAATTTCCGCACCATCGAAAACGCTTCATATTGCGACTCGAATTCTTGCGTATGAATCATCTCCAGTGGTCGGCGTTTGGATGTATACGAATCCGCAACGCCTGCATCGTGCTGACGCATGCGTTCATCCAGATTGTCTGGTATGACCGACGCATGGCGTTCCATCGCTGCATTGGAGAATGTAAAGGAAAAACATCGGGATCGGTGCCGCTGCTGACCCTTCGACTTCGCCGCTGCGCGGCCACGCTCAGGGCGAACGGTAAACTGCGCCCACGCACATTACCAGCGCGATTGCGCGTTCGGGTCGGCAGCGGCGGATTTGATTCATCGGCTTCGTCGCACCCGTGCCCAATCCCTCTTCCTCCGCGAGAGGGGCTCCAGGGCTACAACACCCCGCGCTTCATCTGCTCGCGTTCGATCGATTCGAACAGCGCCTGAAAATTGCCTTCGCCAAATCCGAGATTGCCCTTGCGCTGGATGATCTCGAAGAAGATCGGGCCGATGCAGTTCTGGGTGAATATCTGCAGCAACAGCTTCTTCTTCGTTTCCGCATCGGCGTCGATCAGAATCTTGTTCTTGCGCATGCGCTCGACATCTTCACCGTGATTCGGAATGCGCGCATCGATCACGTCGTAATACGCGTTCGGCGTATCCAGGAACTCCACGCCGGCGGCGCGCATCGCTTCGATGGTCGCGTAGATGTTGTCGGTGAAACAGGCGATGTGCTGGATGCCTTCGCCGTGGTATTCGTCGAGATATTCGTTGATCTGGCTCTTCGGATCCGAGGATTCGTTCAGTGGAATGCGCACCATGCCGTCGGGTGCGGTCATCGCCTTGGACACCAGACCTGTCTTGGCGCCCTTGATGTCGAAATAGCGGATTTCGCGGAAATTGAACAGACGCTCGTAGTAATCGGACCACTTGGCCATGTTGCCGAAGTGCAGGTTGTGGGTCAGGTGATCGATAAAGGTCAGGCCGAATCCGGCGGGATGGCGGTCAACATCCGCCAGCCATTCGTAATCGGCGTCGTACACGCTGCCCTTGTCGCCGTAACGATCGACCAGATACAACATGCAATCGCCGATGCCCTTGATGACGGGCGCGGCGACTGCCTTGCTCGATTCCTTGCCGGCGACCGCCTCGCCACCATTGCCGATCGCCTGTTCGCGCGCCCATTCGGCGGGTTTGCTTACGCGAATGGCAAAACCGCAGGCACACGGACCGTGTTTGGCAGCGAAGTCGGCCGCAAACGAATCGGGGCTTTCGTTGACGAGAAAATCACATTCGCCCTGCCGATAGACCGTGATCGCGCGAGTCTTGTGTCTGGCCACGGCAGTAAATCCAAGCTTGCGAAACAACTCGTGCAGCAGTGCCGGTTGCGGTGCCGCGAACTCGACAAACTGGAAACCGTCCACGCCCATCGGGTTGTCGAATTGCACCGGCTGCATGCCAATATTGGGTTGTGCGTTCATGGGATGCCTCGCGTTTGGTTTGCGCTGTCCGAAAATGCGGTTGGGACACGAATGGTCCGCTTTCGCCGATACCAGGATTGCATTAAGATAGTTACACGTGAAACTAATTGCAAGAGGCGGCGCACCAACATGACCGACCACGCCCCGGCAGTGCATTCTCCGCTTGAGCTGGAACATTTCCTGCCATATCGCTTGTCCATCCTGTCGAACACGATCAGTCAGGAAATCGCGCACGATTACCAGCAACGCTACGCCCTTTCCGTTACCGAATGGCGAGTCATGGCCGTACTTGCGCGCTTTGAATCGCTGTCCGCCGGCGAAGTCGCGCAGCGCACCGCGATGGACAAGGTCGCAGTCAGTCGGGCGCTCGCGCGACTGGTCGCGTCCGGGCGTGTGATCCGGCGCACGCATGCGGGCGACAAACGACGTTCGGTACTGCGCTTGTCGGCACGCGGCTGGAAGATTCACGATGCGGTGGCGCCACTCGCGCGCGCGCATGAAACCGGTTTGCTGGCCAGACTCGATGCCGACGAACGCGCGTGGCTCGAACGAATTCTGGACAAGCTCGCTGCCGGAACCCACCCGAACGTAAACGGGCCATCACACGAGTGATTGATCCCCGCGCATCGCGGCGCGTTCTGCATCCCGCAGTGCGTTCCGACGGCCCGATGACAGGATCAGCCAAAGAAAGACTCAGCCACTGCCGATGCTGGTACGCACGTCCAGCAGTTCAGGGAAAAACGTCAGCTCCAGCGCTTGCTTGAGGAAGCCCACGCCGGATGAACCGCCCGTCCCGCGCTTGTGGCCGATAATGCGCTCCACCGTTTTCATGTGGCGAAAACGCCAAAGCTGGAAACTCTCTTCGACGTCGACCAGTTGTTCGCACAGGTGGTAGTCGGCCCAGAATTCGTCCGCATTCTCATAAATTTTGCGCAACGCGGGAATCAGCCCCGCGTTGCGTTGATGTGGCTGCGACCAGTCGCGTTCGAGGCACTCGGCAGGAATCGCATGTCCACCGCGTTCAAGATGACGCAGGAACTCGTCGTACAAACTCGGCGCTTCAAGCGCGTCGCGCAACAGTTGTTGCTGCTCCGGCGCATGCGCAAACACCTCGACCATCGGTGCATTCTTGTTGCCGAGCAGGAATTCGACCAGGCGGTATTGCAACGACTGGAATCCGGAAGCCGGTCCCAGTACGTCGCGGAACTGCATGTACTCGGTCGGAGTCAACGTTTCCAGAACGCCCCATTGTTCGAACAGTTGGCGCTGGATCTGTTTGACCCGCGCAAGAATCTTCAGGCACGCATTGACTTCATCGCGCTGCAAGTGCGCGATCGCCGCACGCAGCTCATGGACGATCAGTTTCAGCCACAACTCGGATGTCTGATGCTGGATAATGAACAGCATCTCGTCGTGATGCGCGGGTATCGACAAGGGCTTTTGTGCCGACAGCAACTGGTCCAGTTGCAGGTAACCGCCGTACGACAGCCGATCGCGAAGGTCGGTCTGGATACCGGATTCGAGGTCGCGTTGATTTTTGTCGGACATGGACGAATTCAGTGAACGATGAGCGGTGAAGGATACCGGCTGGCGACGGCCCTGTCCCATCCGGGTTTGTCAACCGAAACGACTCATTTTCGCGCACTACCTTGCCATCTTCGCGCGTCCACGCTTTACTTGTACGCTGAACCGAGGAATCTCACGTGTCGACTGTCGCCAAATTCGAAATCGAATACCTGCAATACATGGATGCCGACGGCAAGCTGGTGCGCAAGGACTTGCCCGCATTCGCAAAAGACCTCGACCACATGGTCGAACTGTACAAACTGATGGTGTCGACACGCGTGTTCGACACCAAGTCGATCGCGTTGCAGCGCACCGGAAAGTTGGGAACATATGCCTCGTGCCTGGGTCACGAGGCTGCGCATGTCGGCATCGGCAGTGCCATGCAACCCGAGGACGTGCTGGCGCTCAGTTACCGCGAATACGGCGCGCAACTCTATCGCGGCGTGCGGCCGCGCGAGGTATACACCTATTGGGGCGGCGACGAACGCGGCAACGATTATCAAAACGAACCGGCGCGGCATGATTTTGCCTGGTCCGTACCGATCGCCACGCAATGTCTGCACGCGGCCGGCAGTGCGCTGGCGTTCAAGATTCGCAAGGAAAAGCGCGTGGCCGTGTTCACCGTCGGCGACGGCGGCTCGTCGAAAGGCGATTTCTACGGGGCGATCAATATCGCCGGAGCGCGTCAGTTGCCGATGGTGGGGGTCATCATCAACAATCAGTGGGCGATCTCGGTGCCACGACATTTGCAGACCGGCGCCCAGACGCTGGCGCAAAAGGGCATTGCTGCAGGATTGCCTTCGATCCAGGTCGACGGCAACGACATCATCGCCGTGCGCAAGGCGATGGAAGACGCGCTCAAGCGCGCGCGCAAGGGCGATGGTGCCAGCGTCATCGAAATGGTCACCTATCGTCTCGGCGATCACACCACAGCCGATGACGCGCGCCGCTACCGCGACAACGAACAAGTCGAGGAAGCACGCGGCAAGGATCCGGTCAAGCGCTTGCGCATCTGGCTGGAATCCAAAAAGGTCTGGAACGACAAGAAAGAAAAGGCGTGGCTCGAGGAATGCGACAACTGGATGGACGAGGAGGTCAACGCGTATCTGGAAACCAAGACGCAACCCGTCACCGCCATGTTCGATTACACCTGGGCCGAGTTGCCCGAGGATCTGGCGCGACAACGCGCCCTCGCGCTTTCGCTTGAATCCCCGGAGCACTGAACCATGGCGCAGATCACCTTGATTGAAGCAGTGACGCAAGCGCTTGCATGGGAAATGGCGCACGATGACAGCGTCGTGGTGCTGGGCGAAGATGTCGGCCTCAACGGCGGCGTGTTCCGCGCCACGCAGGGTCTGCAGGAAAAGTTCGGCGAACTGCGCGTACTCGATACGCCGCTATGCGAGGCCACGATCAGCGGCATCACCGTGGGCCTTGCTGCGCAAGGCATGAAGCCTGTTGCCGAGGCACAGTTCGAAGGTTTCATCTATCCGATGATGGAACATATTGCCTGTCACGCTGCGCGTATGCGCAACCGCACGCGCGGTCGCATCACCTGCCCGGCTGTGTGGCGCGCCCCATGGGGAGGCGGCATTCGTGCACCCGAACATCATTCCGAGGCGAACGAACACCTGTTCACGAACATTCCGGGTTTGCGCGTGGTGCTGCCATCTTCTCCTGCGCGTGCCTATGGGCTGCTGCTTGCAGCGATCCGCGATCCGGACCCGGTCATTTTCTTCGAACCCAAACGCATCTATCGCCAGTACAAGGAGGAAGTCCCCGATGACGGCGAAGCGCTTCCGCTGGACGTGTGCTTCGTGCTGCGCGATGGTACCGATGTGACGCTGGTGACCTGGGGCGCGCAGGTGAAGGAAACGCTGGAAGCCGCCGACGCGCTGGCCGAAGAAGGCATCAGCGCCGAAGTGATCGACGTGGCCACGCTGACGCCACTGGACTTCGATACCATCGCCGAATCGGTCGCCAAGACCGGCCGCTGCGTGATCGTCCACGAAGCACCCAAAACCGCCGGCTTCGGCGCCGAGATCGCCGCACGCCTGGCCGAGGAATCGATGTACGATCTGCTCGCCCCGGTGGAACGCGTCACCGGATGGGACACGCACATCCCACTGTTCCGGTTGGAGATGAAATACCTGCCGAGTGTGGAGCGCATCGTCGACGCCGCCAAACGTGCGCTTGCCGCAAGCTGATCAAGTAACGGAAACCCTCATGGCCGACCTCAAGACTTTCCACTTGCCCGACCTCGGCGAAGGCCTGCCCGACGCAACCGTCGTCGAATGGCACGTCAAGCAAGGCGACCAGATAAAACTGGACGCGCCATTGGTGTCGATGGAGACGGCGAAGGCCGTCGTCGATGTGCCTTCGCCGTACACCGGCAAGGTGGCGAAACTGCACGGCGCCGTCGGCGACGTGATCGAAACCGGCGCGCCGCTGGCGGATTTCGAGCCCGACCCCAACGCCAAACAACGCGCCGAATCCGAATCCACCGGGCATCACCACGGTCCGAAAAAGGTCGCAGCCGCGCCGGCGCCTGCACCGGAATCCGCGCCTGCGAATCCGGCCTCGAGCGCGCAGCGCGAAGACGAAGGTACCGTGGTTGGCGCGATGATCAGCGGCAGTCACGTACACGTCGAACAAGCTGCGAATGTCGGCGGCGTGAAGGCCGTGCCGGCGGTGCGTGCGTTGGCAAAAAAACTCAAAGTTGATCTTGCGCGCGTGCGCGCCAGTGGCGCCGGCGGTGTGGTCACATTGAAAGATGTGAAGGACGCTGCCGCTGGCGGTAACGCGGGGATATCTGCAGGCGCCGGGCGAAGCGCTGGTATTCAGGGCGCGTCGCAGGCCCAGCCCTCATCTGCCCTTCGGGCACCTTCTCCCGAGGGGAGAAGGGAAGACCAACGCACGTCGATGTCGCAAGCCGGCAAACCCGTGCGCACCAGCCCGCCCACCGTGCAGGCGCTGGGCCAACCCGAGCAACTCAAGGGCGTGCGCCGCAACATGGCGCGGGTGATGGCCGACGCGCACGCGCAAGTCGTGCCGACGACGATCGTTGACGACGCCGACCTGCACGCATGGATCGGCAAACAGGACATCACTGCGCGACTGATCCGTTCCATCGTCGTCGCCTGCAAGACGGTGCCGGCATTGAACGCGTGGTTCGACGGCAAGAACCTGACGCGCACCCTGCATCCGCATGTCGATATCGGCATTGCCGTGGATACCGAGGATGGCTTGTTCGTACCGGCATTGCGCAACGCCGACATGCTCGACGCCGCGGCCCTGCGTATGGCGATCCAGCGTTTGCGCGCGCAGGTCGAGGACCGCTCGATTGCGGCGTCGGAATTGTCCGGCTACACCATCAGTCTTTCCAACTTCGGCATGTTCGCCGGCCGCTACGCGACCCCGGTCGTGGTGCCGCCGTGCGTGGCCATCGTCGGCGCGGGCAAACTCGGCCACGACGTCGTCGCGATCATCGGCGGCATCGAAGTGCACCGTCGGCTGCCGATCAGCCTGACCTTCGATCATCGTGCCGCAACCGGCGGCGAGGCGGCTCGCTTTCTCAAGGCGTTGATCGATGATCTTGGGATGCCGCAATGATCCCCGCCGTCGCCATTCGGCTCTCGCCTGCACCTACCGCAGCCAGAGCCCAACGGCGACTAATGGTGCGTAGCGTTTTCGCACTGATGTTCTGCTGCGTGGCGGCATCCGTCGCTTCCGCCGAAACCAAGAGCGCACCGTTCAGTTACGTGCGCACCTCGCGTCACTCGGTTACCACGATTCATGGGCTGAACTACAGGTTGACGATGCCGGCGCGATTTCACGTCGTCGCGGCGGAGAACCGTGTCGACACATTCAATTCCCATCCCTACCGCATTTCGCTGACAGCGTTTCTGGCCACCGACGCGGCGGTCATGGTGCATGCCGAAACGGTCGCAGACGCTAGCGGCGCGTCGAACTACGACAACCTGCCCACGGCGCGACTGCATGGCCGGCGATTTCATGTCCGTCCGGATCAATGCGTCGATCTCGCACCGGCTCAACTGGACGGAGAACATGATCTGCTTTGGTTGAGCAAGAACGGGTTTTCGCCGACCGGGCCGCTGCAGTTGAGACAATTTCTGGCCAGCAGCGACGATCACAACCGGGAGATCGTGATTTCATTGCTGTTGCGCGTCGCGGATTGCGCGCATGTCGATGTCGATATCAAGGGTCTCCGGGCACTCCAGAACGAACTTCGTCTGAACGCTGTTCACGGGTCGAAAGTGCGCTGGCCGAAGCCCGGCGCAGCCGCGCTGGGCCGCTCCGCCACATCCGGTTGACGCCGTGCACACGACCCGCATCAGCGCGTTCGTCATCGATTGCCCAGGCGACAATCTCGCCGAATCAACCGAATTCTGGAGCAAGGCACTGGGCCGCAGCGTGGCCAGCGCGGATCAGGATGGCGACGGCAAATACGCCGAATTGAAAACCGACGCCGACGAACCTTTCCTGCTGTTGCAGCGTGTCGACCACGACCCGCGCATTCATCTGGATATCGAGACCGACGACCTGGACGCCGAAGTCGCCCGACTCGAAGCGCTCGGCGCCAGACGCATCGAATTCGTCAAGCGCTGGTGGGTGATGCAGGCACCCAGCGGACATCGGTTCTGCGTCGTGCGCAAGCAGCACGCAGAGTTTGGTGCGCTCGCGGCGATGTGGGATACCTAGCCGAGCGCGGCTATTTGTTCCATGAGCACGTCGATACCGATGCCAACGGGATTGGAGTAAAGGCGAACCGTGCCGAGCAGTTCATTTGTTCGCGCATCGCGAATGTCGACTACGCTTCCATTCTCATCATCCATGTAGAGCTGGCCGCAGGACGGACGAGCAAAGCCCGGGGCACGCATCTGCTTCAACTTCGCAATGGCCTCATCGCGAGTGGGGAACTTACGTGACAAGAAAATCGCTTTGCGCGCGGCGCTCTCCAGACGAAATTGAAACTTACCATCGATGGGAAACGGACCGACAAAGCGGCCTTCCCTAATCTTGGTCGACGACTCGGTAAATTGTTTTGGTGATTGCTGCACGTCATTTAACGCTCGCAAACCGACGGCGCGACGCAACCGTTCGACGAACGGCGCGGAAATTTGACGCGCCCGCCCAGCCCCCGTGCGCAGGACGACCTCAATATCATCCGGCTTCGCGATCAGCGCTTCGTAGCGCTCACGCATCGGCGCAAGTTCCGCATTGATACGCTCGAAAACCTTCTGCTTGGCTTCGCCCCAACCGATACCGTCAGCGAAAGCCTGTCGCATCGCCGAGGTTTCCGCGGCGCTGGCAAACGCCTGAAAGATGCTGAACAAGTGCGATGCGTCCGGGTCCTTGGGTTCGCCGGGTCCCTGCGAGTTGGTGACGATGCCGAGGATCGCCTGCCGCAAATGTTTTTCCGACAACCATAACGGGATCGTGTTGTTGTAGCTTTTCGACATCTTGCGCCCATCCAGACCAGGCAATGTCGCCACGTTTTCCTCGATCGCCGCTTCGGGCACCGTGAAATAGTCGCCGTCGTAGATGTGATTGAAGCGCTGGCCGATATCGCGCGCCATTTCGATGTGCTGGACCTGATCGCGCCCTACCGGGACATGGGTGGCATTGAAGGCGAGAATATCCGCCGCCATCAGCACCGGATACATATACAGACCGGCGTTCACCCCGGCATCAGGATCGTCGCCAGCGGCCGTGTTGGCGTCGACCGCGGCCTTGTACGCATGCGCGCGATTGAGCAATCCCTTGGCGGTGACGCAAGTGAGCAGCCAGGTCAGCTCGGGAATTTCAGGAATGTCGGACTGACGGTAGAAATACACTTTTTCCGGATCCAGCCCACAGGCCAGCCAGCTTGCAGCGATCTCCAGCGTCGATCGCTGGATGCGCGCCGGATCGTCGCACTTGATCAGTGAATGATAGTCGGCGAGAAAGAAAAACGATTCCGTATCGGCATTGCGGCTGGCTGCAATCGCCGGACGAATCGCACCGACGTAATTGCCCAGGTGCGGTGTTCCGGTGGTAGTGATGCCCGTAAGCACCCTGATCTTGCTGTTCATGCGGAAAAGCTGGTGGTTTGGCGAAGCGGAAGTGTAAGCGATGCGCCGCGAGTAAGCTTGCTTTGCTGACTATCGCCAACGCAGAAATCAATCCCCGGGTTTCGCAGCGGCTAACCCCGCAAGCCGGTCATGTCCGTTCCATGGTCCACCCAACCAACGAAGGAATGTCCATGAAACACCTGCTTGCTGTTGCTTTTGCCGCTGCCCTTTGCCTGTGCGCTTGCGCCACCGCACGCGCCGGCTCACTGGTCGACATAAGCGTGATCGATCGCGATAACGGCTCCATCCTGCCGACCCATTACCATCACGGCAAGCTTTACATCGCCGGAATTCCGGGACATCGCTATGCCGTTCGCATTGCGAATCGTACTGGTGCGCGCGTCTTGACTGTATTGTCGGTCGATGGCGTCAACGCCATCAGCGGCCAGACTGCCGACACCAATCAAACCGGCTACGTGCTCGATCCCTACCAAAGCACCGAAATTGAAGGCTGGCGCAAGAGCATGGCGGAAATTGCGCAGTTCAACTTCACCGCATTGAGCAACAGCTACGCCGCACGCACCGGGCGACCTGCCAACGTCGGGGTGATTGGTGTCGCGGTATTTCGCGAAAAACAGCGACCGGTGTGGCGCGAGCGCGAGGAGAAGATCGCCGCACGAGATGCCGAACCCGCACCGCCGGCTGCTGCATCCATGCCTTCGCCGTCTGCCGAACCGGCCGGTAGCGCCAATCGGCAGGCGAAATCCGCAATGCAACGCAGCGACGAAGCCGGCAATTTTCACGGTCTGGCCGGCGCTCGCCCGCAGCCAAAACCCGAAGAATCGCTGGGCACCGGACACGGTGCGCGCGAGTCGTCGTATGCCAGCTACACCGCTTTCGAACGCGCCAGTGCGCAACCCGACGAAGTGGATTCGATCTGGTACGACAGCTACCGCAATCTGGTTGCTCGCGGCGTCATCCGTGTACCACGCCCGATCGCAATAGAACCGCATCCGTTTCCGAATTCGTTCGTGCCGGATCCGGCAGGTTGAAACGCAAAAACAAACACCGCTGCGGTCCGATCGACCGCAGCGGTGCAGCAACGAGACTGCCATCACATGCGCTCCACATCAGTCGGGTCTAGAATGCACCCGCCATCGCCTCTTCTGGGGAAGTGCAATGAAATACTGGTGTTTGGTGCTGAGTTTCGTGTCGTTCGCAAGCCTCGCGGGCGCGCCATCCCTGCATGCGTCCGAACGCCTGGTGGATCGTGCGACGATGCACACGCTGTCTGCCTTGCCGCGCGGTCATTCGTTGCGTCTGCAGGCCTTTCCGGTCGGACCGGAACAGGTCGCATCGATCCGCTTCACGCGGGTGCCAATCTATGCGGATGACGCGCATATCTATGTGACGACAGCTTCCGGAAAAATCGAGGTGCCGCGCAGCGACCGCATTTTCTTCCGCGGCTACAGCGACGACGGCAGCGCCCGCGTCGCCCTTTCGCTGCAAGCCGACGCCAGGTTCGCCGAAGGCAATGGCGACGGTCCGCAAGGTCCGTTCGCGTTGAAGGCCAGCGCCAACGCAGACGGATCGTTTGTGTTCAATGCGGTGCCCCTCGAATCGACCCTGCCCTCACCCGACGCTTTCTCGTTCCAATGCGGCAACGAAAGCATGGCGCTTGGCGGACTCCACGCGAAAGATCTTGCGACACGCCTGCATCTGGCCACATCTGCCAATACCGCTGCCGCCACGGCAGCCGTTTCGTCATCGCTGCGTTACGCGACCGTGGCCATCGACACCGACAGCCTGTTCATGTCACGCCTATTCAGCAACAACACGACGAATGCCACGAACTGGATCGCAGGCATGTTCAACAGCATGAATACGATGTACGAGAACGACCTGCAGGTGCAGTTGCTGATCGGCACGACCATCCTGCGCACGAACTCCGGCACCGATCCTTACACCGGTCTGGCGCAGAATTCGGCCGCGAACGGCGCAGATCTAAATCTTTTCGGCAGTTACTGGAAGACCAACGAAAGTGCGGTGTCACGCTCTTTTGCCATCCTTCTGTCCGGTGCCATCGCGAGTTCCAGCAACAGTTGCAGCGCCGCAGGGATCGCCTGGATCGACGAGTATTGCCAGAACGGCTTCACCTCGGGCAGCAATACCGTCGGCAGCTATAGCGTCAACAAGGTGTGCACGAGCATCAACGTCGATCCAAACGGTTCGTTCGACGCGCGCATCGTCGGCCACGAGATCGGCCACAATTTCGGTGCGTCGCACACGCATTGCACCGATGTCAGCACGGGCAATGCGCCGGTCGCCACGAATACGATCGACACCTGCTACAACGGCGAAGGCACGTTCGGATGCTACGCAGGCTCCACACTGAGCTGTCCGGCCGGCGGCCACGGCTCGATCATGAGCTATTGCAATGTTACCGGCTGCGGCACGCAGAACCTGCTGCAGTTCCACTCAACCCAGATCAATCAGGTTCTGCTACCGCGCATCAGCGCGAACACGCCGTCGTGTCTGAGCGCCACCGACGTGATTTTCGCGGACGGCTTCCAGTAGCCCGCGCTACTCGCGCATGCGCATCACATCCGTGTGACGGGGTCCTGGCCATTCCCTGGCCAGGACGACTTTAGTGCGCTATTCGCGCATTAACGTCGACTTGCCGAACAGGCTTTCGACCAGATCGACGGCAACTTTCGCGGTCTGGTTGCGGTTGTCCAGCGCGGGATTCAATTCCATGATGTCCAGCGATCTCATGCGCCCGGTATCGGCGATCATCTCCATCACCAGTTGCGCCTCGCGGTAATTCGGTCCACCCGGGATCGTCGTGGCCACGCCAGGGGCGAGTTCCGGGTCGAGAAAATCCACATCGAAACTGACGTGCAAATGGGTATCACCGTCCATGCCTGCCAGTGCTTCTTCCATCACCTGTTTCATGCCGACTTCGTCGATATAACGCATGTCGTAGATATCCAGGCCCGCATCGCGCACGAGTTTTTTCTCGCCGGCATCGACGGAACGGATTCCGATCTGGCGAATGCAGCCGGGCGATATGGCAGGAGAGCTGCCGCCCAGTTCGATCAATTCACGCGGACCGTGACCGCACAGGCAGGCCACCGGCATGCCGTGGATGTTTCCAGACGGGGTGATTTCGGCCGTGTTGAAGTCCGCATGCGCGTCGAGCCACAGGACGCGCAATTTTTTTTCGGTCTTGCGGCAATGGTTGGCTACCGCGGTAATCGAACCCAGGCCAAGACAATGGTCGCCACCGAGCAGGATCGGCAAACGCTTGGCTGCGAGTTCCGCGCCGACCGCGCGCATGACCTCGCGATTCCATTCGATGACCTGCTCAAGATGCCTGTAGCCGGCGCGCGGCGGCAGCCACGGATTCAACGGCCCGAACAGGTTGCCGCGATCGGCAACCTCCAGACCACGCTCCTGCAAGGCTTCAGCGATGCCGGCAACGCGCAGGGCCTCCGGGCCCATCGAAGCGCCACGATCGCTTGCGCCGATGTCGGTGGGTGCGCCGATCAATGATACGGGCGGAAAATGTCGCATGGTATTCAATCCTCAATTGCGGAACCGCGCAGCTTGGGCAAACCTGCGCTGCCTGACCGATCAGGATAACGGTTGCGCCGTGCAACCGCCAACTGGATCAACACTTTGAATGGCGCGGAAGCTACAATCGTCGCCGCATTCATTTTCAGTGCCTATTGCCGGCTGGCGGCAATCGATCGCAATACTCGGGAGCAAGCAGGATGAGTGGAATAATCGATACCGTCATGTCGAACCTTGGCGACGCGCAGATTGCGGCGATTGCGGGACAACTTGGCACCGACCCCGCGCAGGCTCGCGCTGCCATCGAGCATGCATTGCCGCTGATCGTGGGTGGCATGGCACGCAATGCAGGCACGTCGCAAGGCGCCGAGGCGTTGCACAACGCGCTGGGCGACCATGCCGGGTCGGACATCGGCAGCATCCTCGGCAGCGTCCTCGCCGGTGGCGGCAGTTCCGGCATCGGCGGTTCGATACTTGGCCATATCTTCGGCAACAACCAGACGGCTGCGAACCAGGGGCTGGGACAAACCACCGGGCTGGGTACCCAGAACGCGGGGCAACTGCTCGCGATACTCGCGCCAATCGTCATGGGCATACTCGCCAACCATGTGCAGAACCAGAATCTGGGTCCCGGCGGCTTGGGCAGCATGCTCGGGCAGGAGTCGCAACAGATTCAGCAGCAGGGTGGTCTGGCTGGTGGTTTGCTCAACGCCGTACTGGGTCACAGTGGCGGAAATCTGGACTTGTCCGGCTTGCTCAAGAGTGCCGGCGGCTTGCTCAGCGCGTTTACCCGGAAGCAGTGATCGTTTTGACCAACAGTCGTCAATTCGACCGGTTCTCCCGCCGCGCGTCAGGTTGCGGAGAACACCGATGAAACGCGCGTTGTCCTGGTGCGTCGTGTTTGCGGTCGCATCATCTGCCCACGCCGCGACGACGTTCGTCAACGTCGGTGGCCAGCAGAATATCTACACGCCGCAGACGGTCACCATTGAGCCCGGCGACAGTGTCACCTTCGTGAACAAGGGTGGCTTCCACAATGTCGTCGCCGACGATGGCTCGTTTCGTTGTGCGCGTGGCTGCGATGGTGACGGTCAAGGCGGCAACGGTGGCCCCAGTTCATCGAGCTGGGTGGTCAGCGTGCACTTTCCGCAGGCCGGCCGCTTTGGCTATTTCTGCGAGGTGCATGGCACGCCGGGCACCGGCATGTTCGGTACCGTGATCGTGCAGGCGCCGCCTCCGCCCGTGCAGGTTCCCGTCGGAGGCAGAATTCTTGCGTTGCTGGCCGCCGGGATCGCACTGATCGCGCTGCTTGCGATTACCGCCTTGCGACGCAAACCTCGCCGCGAATGATGCCTGCCGCACTGGTCCCGAGTGGTCAGCCCATGAAACCCAGATATCCCGAGCCCGCGTTGTAGTACGAAGAGTTCGAGAAATTGCCGAGGTTCGGGAAGATCAGCGAGATATCGCTGGCGCTAAGTCCAAACCAGTGTGCGAGCGTGGCCGCATATTGATCGACCGACGTGGTCGGAATGATGCGGCCGTATCCATCGCCCGGATCGTTCTTGTTCGGCGAAGGCGTGCCCCAATCGGTGGTGGGATTCGACAGGCTCGGCATTACCACGCCATAGTTCGCCGCGGCCGTAAAACCACAACCGTTACCGTAGAACTTCTTGCCCTGCACCGCGCCGCCGACGACGAAGTGATGCGAACCCCAGCCGTGATCCGTGCCGCCGTCGTTGCTCGTCATAGTGCGACCGAAATCCGATGCGGTGAACGCGGTGGCCTTGCTCGCCAGACCCGCGCTGTTCAGTGCATTGTAAAAACCGGCCAGTGATTTCGACAGCAGCGGCAGGATGTCCACGTGCTGGGCCAGTTCGTCGCTATGCGTGTCGTAGCCACCGGTGGTGACGAAGAACACCTGGCGCTTCAGACCCGAATATCCCGGTACGTTGTTGTTCGCCGCCCAGATCAGTTGCGCGACCGTCTGCAATTGGGTGTCGAGATCGTAACCGGTGGCATTGGGGAAATACGCTGAAAAATCGATCGCGTCGACAGCCGAATTGATGATGCCTGCAGTCGAGATCGAATGATTCATCGTTGCGGCGAACGTGCGTTCCAGCATATTGGCCTGCGTTCCCGAGGCCTGCAGGTTGCAGAATGCGGAAACCATCCCCGGGTCGTAGGCACCGCTTGGATCGCACAAACCCGATCCGTTGCCGGCATGGCCGTAGTTGAGCATGTCCAGCGTGGTCGCGCTGTCGGAATTCATGATGTAGCCGTTCACGTTTTCGCCGCGCATGAACGCGTCCTGGCCGCTGAGCCCGGTCAGGATCGGGATGCCTGGGGGATTCGCACTGGCGACCAGATCGGCGATGCGCCCGCCCCAGCCGGTCATCGGCGTATTGCTGGGCGGCGATGATTGCCAGAACGCGGACTGGTCCGAATGCGAGTACAACTGCGGCGGCAAGGCCCGGCTACCGGCCTGATACTGCGCCTGCGTCACCGGTTCGACCAGGGTGCCGACGTTGGCAACCACAGCCGCATGGCCCGCGTTGAACAGCGTCGCCAGTTCGGACATGTCCGGATTCAATGCGTACGCGATGCCGTCGCCGGGGCTGCCGATGCCGCTCGTCGGGGCATTGAGCTGGTGCAACTGCGAGCGCGTCAGCGCAAGTTGCGGGCGCACGCCGCCGGCGCCGTAGAAACCGTTGAAGGCAGTTTGCGTGTAAGGCACGACCGTGTTGAAACCATCGTTTCCGCCGTACATGAACACGCAGACCAGGGCCTTGTAGTCGGAAAACGCGTAGTTGGCGCGCACCGCCGCCTGCAGCAATTGCATGTGACCCAGCGCGGAATACAGGCTCGCTCCGCCCAACGCGGCGCACAACGTGTCCTTGATGAACTTGCGGCGATCGGGACGCATGGCGGTTTCCTATTTCTGGATCATGTATTCGGGAGAAGTAAGCACCAGGTACAACGCGCGATCGACACGAAGCTCGCGCCAGTCGGTGCCGCTGTCGTGATACCAGGTGTGATCGATGGTGTTGAGATAACCGAGCAATTGCTGGCGCATGTACGGCGACATCTGGCCGGACATGAAGCGCTTGTTGTATTCGTCGACGAGGCGATCGGCCGGGTCGGAAGGTCCGCCATTGCCGTTGGCGGCGAGCGCGTTGTCTTGCCCATGATTGACTACGACATCGCCGAACGTGTCATTGGAATCACAGGTGTCGTTACTGTCGTAATAGCCGTACAGCGCGAAAGTCGCAAACGTGTTGTTGGTGTTGGCGACGATGCTGTCGGTACCGATCTGGAATTCCGGGCCAAGCAAGCCGCTGGCCGTCATCTCACCGGGCGGTATGTAACCGGGCTTGAAGAAATTGAACACCGTGAATGCATCGAGCGACGCCTGGGCGACGCCGCCGTACTGCGTGCTGTCGGTATTCCACGTACTTCCCCAACCGGCGTAGCGATACGGCTGGTTCGCATAGCGATAATGCGTGGTCGTGCCGTCGCCGTTGTCTTGATCGACATTCTGTCCGCACTTGTGCTGAGCGCCCATCGCGCGCCAGTAGTGGGTCAAAGTCAGCAGCGGTTCGCGCAACTTTCCGAACGTGTCCGGGTTGCGCCACTGACCGTAGCGTGCTTCCGGATCGAGCAGAATTGCCTGTACGACCGAGCGCAATTGGGTGGGGCTCGCGCGGTTCGCATTGAATACGGTGGCGACGCGCTGCACGTAGGCGGGGCTTGGATTGCTGGTCACCAGACGCTGGATCAACTGCTTGCAAATGAACGGACCGACATTTGGGTGGTTGTAGATGTTGTCCAGCGCAAATGCCAGGTCGCTTGTGGCCGTGCCACCATCGGCGAGTACACCGCCATTCACCGCGCCGGGATAGCTGAGCAATTGTTTGTTGGATATATCGTTGACCGGATCGGTGCCGTTGTCGTGGTAGCTGGGATCGCCGTGGCGTGGTTGATCAACCTGATCGTAGGCCACCATCGGCGTGATGAAGTTCGCGCCGGTATCGTAGTCCGGTCCGCACCATTGAAAACTGTCGTAACCGCCGTCGTCGCAATCGGCCCAGTTCCAACCGGTGAACACGTGCGAGAAATTCGTTACCGTATCCTGGGTGTAGGTCGGAACCGGCTGGCCACCCGACAACTGCGGCGTGCCGTCGATGTTGAGCATCACCAGGCCGATGCTGAAAAGCTGATTGACCTCGCGTCCGTAGTTTTCGTCCGGGTGCACGTTTTCGGCTATATCGGCGCGTCGATTGCCCTGCATGTTCAGATACACGCCCATGGCCGGACTCAAGGTCACGTCCTGCAGCAGGTCGCGATAGTTTCCGAATGCGTTCTTGATCAGCAGGTCGTAATACCAGGCCATGCCCTCGGCGAAGCCGTCGAGCGTCGAGTTTTGATCGGAGATGACGAAAATTTCGCTCAGAGCGAATGCGACGCGCTGACGCAGCTGATCGTTGTGGATCAGCAGGTTGTTTTGCGGGTCCGGCCCGCCCAACGCGCCGAGAAACCAGGCTTCCTGCCGGTTGTTCTGTCCAATCTGTTCGCCCAGCGTGTTGTGGACCCAGTTCAAATAGGTCATCTCGTACGTCGGGGTAGCGCTGAATTGTTCGTTCAACCAGGCCTGATAGCCGATCGCACGAATATGCGCGATGTCGGCATCGGTCGGACCAAAGGTGGCCTGAGTCAGAAAGCGCGATGCATCCGAATCGTCGAATGGCCCGGCGCTGATACCCTCATAGCCGTCGTGAAACAACGGATCAGGCGCGTGACTGAGTTGCTGCCCGAGCGCTCCGGACGCGAAACTCAATGCGCAAACCATGACGACCAAGCCCAGCGTCCCCCGACGCGCTGGAGCACAGATGCATTTTCTCATCGCCGTACCCCATCAACCCGGTTGCTGACGCTACCAGCAAGCTCGCAGACAATTCTTGACGTCGCGCACATTCCAAACGGTCACGCGTCGCAAAAACGCGAACCGCTCCATGCGCGCATCGAACGTGCGATCTGCGGTTCGCCGAAGAAGATTTCAGCCGGCACACCGACGTGCAACAATCGGGCTTGTCCTTACCGTCCGCAGGACTCAATCAAAGTTTTCTTAACCTCAGCGATACGGGAATTCGGGCAAGTGTGGATTTTTGCCTGCCCTGGGTGTACACAGTCCACGGATTCCAAGGAGACAGGCAAATGAAGCGATTGCTTTTCGCAACAGGATTATGCGTTTTGTTTCTCGCACCGCTGGCGGCATTCGCAGCGGATGCCTACGTCACGACCAATCTGACACTGCGTGCCGGACCGGATAGCGAGTACCCCGCGATAACCATCCTGCCGGCGGGTACCGAAGTTTCCATCCAGGGATGCATCGATGGTTGGATCTGGTGCGATGTCATCGCCGGGCCGGATCGCGGCTGGGTTGCCGGCGACTACCTGCAAACCGAATATGGGCGTCAACGCGTTTACGTCGACAGCTACGGCGCGCGCATCGGCATTCCCATCGTCAGTTTTGTGCTCGGCGCGTATTGGGACAATCATTACCGCTCCCGCTCCTGGTACCACGATCGCGATCGCTGGAGCCATCGGCATATCCACATTCGTCGACCACCGTCGCATCACCACGATTCGCATCCGGGCCACAGACCGCCGCCGAAACCGCGACCGCCGATAATCCATCCGCGTCCGCCGCACCGTCCGGACGTCAAGCCTGCGGTAACGCACCGCCCGCCGCCTGCCGCACATCCGGTTGCCCGACCCGCGCCTGCACCTGCGCACCGGCCGGCGCCGAATGTCCAGCACCGCCCTGCCGCGAGACCGGTTCATGCACCCTCGCCGAAGGCAGCGAAAGGGGCTGCGAACAAATCGCATCACGACGACAAGAAAAAGGACGATCACGATCACCATCACTGATCGTCTTTGCGGTGACGTGGAATGCGAAACAAATCCCCCGGCCACGCCGGGGGATTTTTTTTCGCACATCGTCTGCCGCATCAGCGCGCCTACCCGCTCGTCGCACCATGCCGAACCTTTCGCGCAGACTATAGCGTCTGCCCGGCTTCGGCGAGATCGGCTTGCCCGGATTCCAGACTCTGACGTCGACGCAACGTCGGAAACATGAGCATCCACAACCCCACCACCGCCAGCGTGCCGACGCCGCCGATCAGCGTTGCACCGACCGCCCCGACCCACGCGGCCAGCAATCCGGACTCGAATTCACCAAGCTGATTCGAAGTATTGATGAAAATCGAATTCACCGCGCTGACTCGCCCGCGCACCGCATCCGGCGTTTCCAGTTGCACCAGCGCGCCGCGTATGACCATGCTGACCATGTCGAACGCGCCGAGTGCAAACAGCGCGAACAACGACAACCACAAGGTCTGCGACACGGCAAAGACCAATGTGCCGATGCCGAAACCGGCTACAGAAGCGAACATGATCGAACCGACGCGGCGCTTCATGTTGTGGCGTGCCAGCCAGACCGACATGGCCAGCGCACCCACGGCCGGCGCGGCGCGCAGCAAACCCAGGCCCCACGGGCCGGTATGCAGGATGTCGCGCGCGAAAATCGGCAGCAACGCGGTAGCCCCGCCCAGCAACACGGCGAACAGATCCAGCGAGATCACCCCGAGCACCACGGGCCGCGCACGAATGAACGCGACGCCGGCGAACAACGTTTTCAGCGTTGCCGGTTCTCGCCGCGGCGGCACGTGGTCGTAGCGCAACCGCGACATGAGTGCGAGCGAGATCAGATACAGCGCGGCGGCAACCCCGTACACGATATCCGGCCCGGCTACATACAAGACCCCGCCAACCGCCGGGCCGGCAATCATCGCCACCTGCCCGGCCGACGCATTCAGCGCCATGGCGCGCGGCAGGATGCGCTCCGGCACCAGCCCCGGCACCATGGCTTGCAGGGTGGGAAACTCGACTGCCTTGGCCACCCCGATCAGGAAGATCAGCAGCAGAATGTGCACCTCACCCAGCCAGTGCAATGCGCTGCCCAACGCCAGCAGCGCAATGGCGATCCATTCCAGCATTTGACACAACACGACGATGCGGCGGCGATCGAACTGATCGGCGATGTGTCCGGCAGGCAATGCCAGCAACAACGACGGCACAAACTGCACCAGTCCGACCAGACCCAGATCGAACGCGCGACCGCTCAACGCATAGATCTGCCAGCCCACAGCCACCGAGAGCATCTGGAATCCGAATCCCGACGCCAGCCGCGCCGCCCAGAACTGCACAAATGCGGGATGCCGACGCAACGAGTCGGTCGTGGCAATAGAAGACGAGGATCCGGACATGAAGCGCAATAGCTTCATCATTTCCGCGTCGTCGCGCAAGCAGAGCACGCGATCACTCCACGCACAGGCGACTGCGATAGTTTTCCGGGTGCTGATCGCTCGTACCGCAACGCAGCTCGAACGCCAGACGACGCTTGACGTAGTGCGTGACGGCCTGTTTATCCATCACGTCCATGCTGGCGTGAAATTGCGTCGCCTGGTGTCCGATGTAGCGTGCTGCCAGACCATCAGGACCTTCTCCGCCGACAACACGGCGCGGGATGATCGCCAGGCAGACAAGCCTGCAGCGCCCGGTGATCGGTGCCCGGCTTGTCTCCTGCCCTGTGCATCCGGCGATGATCCCGTCCCCGTCCGCCACCACCGGTGTTCCGAAGCGCTGAGTGCTCAACCATCGCAATGCGATGCATGCCGCGATTGGCGGTACCGATCCGGGGCACAGTAGACAACGTGCGGCAGCAGGCGCGTCCTGCGCCTGAGCATGGCGCCGGTTGTTCGAGTACGGCGTCCACTGCGCGGATGACGGACAGTCGCGAGAAACCGCCGGGCAATCGCTGCAGCGAAACTTCGAACTGTCGCACGGCGTTACGCCCGCGAACCTGGCTTGCCCGGCACCGCAAGCGACACCCAACGGCCGCTGAAAGCGCGCGCGAATGTTCTGTCGACAAGCATTCAACGCGGTCCTGGGCAGGACTTGAGCGGGAGTGTATTAGGGGTTGACAATATCTGCCTAGGCAGATATATTCTCTCCCCATACGCGGGGTGACTGTCATGAACGCAACCAAGAACGACACTATTGAAATGCTGAGTACCGGAGAACTGGGTTTCCTCGTGAGCGCGGTCCGCGGCTCGATCTGGAACGCCATAGAAGCCGAACTTGAGCCGCTGGGTCTCACCACTGCGCAGTTCGTGGTGTTCAACAGCATCGCCTTGGGCAAAGGCCGCACCATCGGCGAATTCTGCCGTCTGCTGGGTTACGACTCGGGCGCAATGACGCGGCTGCTGGACCGGATCGAGAACAAGGGTCTGGTCCGTCGAATCAACAATCCGGAGGACCGCCGCAGCTATCTGATCGAGCTCACACCTCGGAGCGAGGCGTTGTTTCCGATGGCGCGCAAGCGTGTGCGGTCCGTGTTCCACCGCCTGCTGGCCGGATTCAGCAATGCACAGGCCGAGCAGCTCAAGTTCCTGCTCGAGCGGGTGCTGGCCAACGCCGCGACGCTGTGATGACCGCTCCGATTTCCCGTGACGTTTACATGAAACTGGCCGTTGTTTTTTTTGGTTTATTTATCTGCCTAGGCTGATATTTGCATGACAACAACAAAGGGCACCGCCATGAATATCCACGTTTCCAAGCGGCCCGCGGCGGCGCGGAGCATCCGCCTGTTCGCGGTCATGCTGGCCGCGCTATGGCTTGCCGGCTGCGCCAGCAGCGGCGGCCTGCACACGCACGCGCGCCTTGCCGATGCCGCTCAGTACGGCGCCTCCGCCAGCCTGAAAGGCGTGAGGCTGTCCGCAGCCGCCTGGCCGCGCCAACAGTGGTGGCAGAGCTTCGGTGACCAGCAGCTCGACGACCTCATGGCCCGTGCGCTGCGCGACCAGCCGCGACTCAAGATCGCCGAGGCACGGGTGCGGGCCGCGCAAGCCGTGGCCGGCATTGCGGGTGCACCGCTGTATCCATCCGTGAGTATGCACGCCAACAGCGAACGCCGCCGTTTCAGTGAGCATGGCACGGTACCACCGCCGATCGCCGGCAGTTGGCAGACCGTCAACAGCATCGCGCTGGGTCTGAACTACGACTTCGATTTCTGGGGCAAGCACCATGCGGCGCTGGAAGCGGCGCTGGATCAGGTGCACGCCAGCCAGGTCGACCTGCAGGCGGCACGACTGATGCTGAGCACGGCAGTCGTGCGTACGTACCTGCGCCTGGACGCCGTCTATGCACAGCGTGACCTTGCGCAAGCCGCGCTGGCGCAGCGGCAGGAGGTCGTGGCATTGACGCACGCACGTGTATCGGCCCAGATCGACTCCGGCGTGCAGCAGACGGCAGCCGACGCAGCACTGCCGGCGATCCGCGGCGGCATCGACGCACTGGACGGGACGATTTCGTTGCTGTGCAACCAATTGGCCGCGCTGGCCGGAGAAGGCCCGGGTGCAGGACTTGCGCTGCGCCGACCGCAGCTCTCTGCCCCAAACGCCGTGCGGCTTCCCACCAAGATTCCGGCACACCTGATCGGTCGCCGCCCGGACGTCGTGGCCCAACGCTGGCGGGTCGAGGCAGCGCAGCAGAACATCAAGGTTGCTCGCGCGGCGTTCTACCCGGACATCAGCCTGAATGCCTTCGTTGGCCTGCAGCGCCTCGGCTTCAGCCAGTTCCTCTCGGCCGGAAGCCGCGATCTGGGCGTTGGGCCGGCGATCACGCTGCCGTTGTTCGAAGGCGGCCGGATGCGCGGCAACCTGGCGCTGCACCAGGCCGTCTACGATGCGGCGGTCGAGCGCTACAACGCAACAGTGCTTTCGGCAGTGCACGATGTGGTCGACCAGCTGACCGCGCTGGACGCGAACGAACGCCAGCGTCACGAGCAGATGCAGGACCTCGAGCTGGCACGTCACGCCCGCGACCTGGCCGCGTTGCGCTACCAGCAAGGTCTGGCCAACAAGCTGCAGGTCCTGGCCGCCGACGGCCGGGTAATTGCCGTGCGCGGCAATCTGATCCGCGTGACCGAGCGCAGCCGCGAGTTGCGCCTGAACCTCACCCGTGCGCTGGGTGGCGGCGATACGTCGGCCGCCGCAGTGCATGCGTCCGCAAACACCCCTTCCCAAAACAAGGGAGCATGACCGTGAAAACGATCCCAACCGACATTCCGTCGGGAACCACTTCCGGCAATCGCAGCTTTGCGGATTCACGTCGCGGCAAGCGCAAGCGTCTGGTGCTGACGGCCGGTATATCGCTGTTGCTGGTCGCAGCGATCGTCGCCTGGTCGATCCTCGACCGCGATCGAATCTCCACGGATGACGCCTACGTGGGCGGCAACGTGGTCATGGTCACCACTCGCATCGCGGGCGTCGTCACTGCGATTGGCGCAGACGATACCGATTCCGTGCGCGCAGGGCAGTCCCTGATCCGGCTCGACGATACCGACGCCCGCCTCGCACTGCAGCAAGCCGAAGCGCGGCTGGCCATGAGCGTGCGTCAGGTCCGCGCACGCTACGCGGCGGCCGACGCCGAGCGCGCCAGTCTCGACATGCGCAAAGTCGCGCTGGCACGCGCCAAGGCAGACCTCGCCCACCGCCACGCGCTGCTGGCCAGCGGCGCCGTCTCCGGCGAGGAAGTGCGCCACGCGCAGCAGGCCGTGCGCACCGCCGCTGCGGCCCTGCGCATGGCTCGCGAACAGTGGGCGGGCACGAGCGCGGCCATCGACCATACCTCGCTTGCCGGCAATCCGGATGTACTCGCGGCGGCCGCGCGGGTTCGTGATGCCTACGTCACCCTGCACCGCACCGATGTCCCGGCCCCGGTTTCCGGAATAGTGACGCATCGTCACGTCCAACTCGGCCAGCATGTCGCCCCGGGGATGCCGTTGATGTCCGTGGTACCGCTCGATCAGCTCTGGGTCGACGCCAATTTCAAGGAATCGCAACTGCGCAACCTGCGTATCGGCCAATCGGTGAAGCTGACCTCGGACCTGTACGGCACCGGTGTCGTCTTCGACGGCACGATCGAGGGCCAGGAACCCGGTACGGGCAGCGCCTTCTCACTGCTGCCCGCGCAAAACGCCACCGGCAACTGGATCAAGGTAGTCCAGCGCGTGCCGGTGCGCATTGCACTGCAGGCGCGCCAAGTGCGCCAACATCCACTGCAGCTCGGGCTGTCCATGCGTGTGCAGGTGTCAACCGGTATGCGCAACGGTCCGCGTCTGGGCACGACCGCCACGCAGCCGCACCGCTATCGAACCGACGTGTACGCCCATCCGCTGGCGCATGCCGACACGCTGGTCGCCTCGATCATCCAGGCTAATCGCTGAGCCGGGCCGGGGCACCTGAACATGGACACGCGACGTTCCGACCTGCTGCTGTGCGCCACAATCGCCGCGCTCACGGCCATCGAGTTCCTGCAGCTGAGCATGACCGCATTCGCGGCCGGTCCGATCATGGGCGAGCTCGGCCTGAGTCCGGAAGACTTCAGTCTGATCGCCGCCGTGTACGCCAGCGTGGCGGTGCTGATGATCTCGATGCAGCGCTGGTTCGTTGAACGGCTCGGCGCGCGCAACTACATCGGATTGTCCGCGGCGGTGTCGGTGGCTCGGTTCGGTGCTGTGCGCGACCAGCCACGACTTCGACACGTTCCTGTTCGGTCGCAGCGTGATGGCGATCGGCGGCGGTGCGCTGTTCACCTCGGCGCGCATGGTCATCCACCATCTGCTGCCCGGGCCGCGGCGCTTCGTCGGCATCCGCGCGCTGGGCAGCAGCCTCGCGTCTGAGTCTTGCCGCCGGTCCCTGGCTGGCCGCCGAGGCGGTTCGGCCGGGCAGCTGGACCGCGATCTACTGGCTGCTGGCGGGCGTCGGCGTCGGCCACCGGTGTGCTGGCGTGGTTCACGCTGCCGCGCATGGAGCCGGCACCGGACCCGCGCCCAGCGCGGCCTGCGCCTGGACTGCAGGTGCTGCTGGTCGGCGGCAGCTTCGCGCTGCTGTACGGGCTGCAGCGACTCTACTACGACTTCTTCGGCGACGTCGGCTTCGCCGCACTGGTCGCTGCTGGCGGCAGTGCTCGCGCTGCTCGGGTACGCCTGGCACCAGTATCGCAGCGACCGCCCGCTGCTGCATGTGCGGCGCATGCTGCGCCCGCGCTACGTCGCCGGCATGGCGTTGTTCGGGTTCGGCTACCTGATGCTGGGCGCGAACAACTACCGTGGTTCCGGTGATGCTGCTGCGCACGCTGGGATTCGCATGGCAGACCGTGGGCCAGTTCGAGGCGCTCGGCCTGCTGGCTGCTGTGGTCACCTTCTCTGATGGTCACCTGGCTGCTGCCGCGCCGGCCCGCGCCGCGCAAGTACCTGGTGACCGGCTTCGTCGCGCTGGCGCTGTTCGGCGTGCTGCTGTCGCGGATCGACACCGCCGCCGACCTGTGGCACGCACGTGTTGCCGGCGCTTGGTTCTGCTACAGCGTGTTCCTGCTGACGGTAATGCCGCTGGCGGCGATGCAGTCGTTCCGCGAATTCGAGGACGACGAACGCGCATTCGCCAACGCGCAACAGCTCAAGAACATGATTGCGCAAGTGAGCATCGCGCTGGGGATCACGCTGGCTACCCTGGGCCAGCAATGGCGCATGGCAGTGCACTACGCCGCGCTCAACACGCGCATCAGCGCGGGCGACCCGCGCTTCACGCATGGTCTTCGACCGCTTGCACGAGGCACTGGCGCAGGTGGTCGGGCCGACGCAGGCGGTTGCGCTGGCCATCGGTCGCGTGGCCGGCATGCTGGCGCAGCAGTCCGCGATGCTGGCCAACATCGATCACTTCCGCTGGATCGCCGTGCTTGGCCTCGCCGGCGTTGTCGTGACCCTGATACAGCGCGTGTTCCGATGAGTACCGGCATCGCACGAGGCCAGGACACAGACGCGGCTGTCGAACTGCGCTCGATTCTGCTCGGGCTGGCCTGGTCGCATCGGACGCTAAACGATGCCCTGGAAGACCGCTTCGCGCCGCAGGGGGTGCACGTCCTCGACTGGCTGATCGTCAGCGAACTGGCGCGCGGGCCATCTTCGCTGACTGCTCTGTCCAACGGGCTGAGGCGCGACCCAGGTTCGCTGTCGCGCGCGGTTTATGGGCTGATCTGCCGCAATGCAATTCACAACGTGCGCCTGCAGGACGACCGTCGCCGCAACCGCCTGGTGTTGACGCATGCGGGTCAAGTGCTGCACGAACGCCTGGCACAGAACGTGCGGGAACTGCGCGACTCCGGTGTGGATGCTGTCCAACTGTGTCGCCTGGACTGGCTCTGCGCATTCCTGCAGCGCACCACCCTCACCACAGTCGACAGCACCGGGCTGGCGCGGGGGCGGTGCCCGTGAGCGCTGTGATCCAGCGCACGACGTCCGGCCGGGGTCTGCCATCGCCCGCTCTGGCAAACCGTTGGGCATGTGCCCGACGATGGCAGGAAAATCCACATTGCAGAACGACTCGGCCTGGTGACCCATCTGCTTCAGGCCGTTACGCAAGGGCAGCGTCATGGTTGCGCCGCCCATCATCTGATCCCTGGTAAGGAGGTGGCGTGTGCACGATCAGAATCCGTTGACCATGGGCATCGACCATGTAGGGCTTGCCGTGAGCGATCTCGAGGGTTCCCGGCGTTTCTTTGTCGAACGTCTTGGCTGGCATGTTGTTGGCGCAAACCCGGCGTACCCGGCAATCTTTGTTTCCGATGGCTGCATTCGGTTGACCCTGTGGCAAGTCGACACGTCCAATGACTACGTGCCGTTCAATCGGCGCAAGAACGTGGGCCTGCACCATCTTGCGCTGAAAGTCGCCGATACGGCGGCGTTGGAGCGCATCCATGAGCAGGCCTTGACGTGGCCCGAGGTGGAGATCGAATTCGCGCCGCAGCAGGTCGGCAATGGACCACGAGTGCATTGCATGATGTACGAGCCAAGTGGGATCCGGGTCGAATTCGTGTGCACCCGGTCACCGGATGATCCGCGCGCATAGGCGATGACCCGGATGCTATTCGCGCTGTCCGGCCAATGGCGTCACTCGCAGGCCCGCTGCCTGGCCCGATCATGACGTGCCCGACCATTCGATCGCCTCCGAAAACGGCCGGGCCCTGACCGCGGTGACCAAAGCCATCGGCCAGACCGGGTTCGGTGCCCGATTTACGGGCCCGGGCACGCGACTGGCATGGGCGATTTCCCGGTACACGACCTCACAGACAGTGAGCAGCGAACAGGAGCAGGCACCCGTCCTGATCGAACCCCGTTTGACTCCCGGCTCAGCAGCCGCGAAGGCGTAGACTGTCGCCTGTATCCCGGCAGCTCACGCGGTACCATGCTCGGCGCCATTGCCAGGGCCGTCGCGTTCGAGACGGTCGAACATCCGGTATCCGGGAGCAGCCAGGTCGCCCATGGCGAAACCGGGACCGACCGGCACAACGCATTGCGCTGCTTTGAGCTGAAGCGCCCGAGCCAAACCCCGAGGTATGCCCATGGACCGTATCGATGCCATGAAAATCTTCATCGCGGCGCTGGATGAAGGCAGTCTCGCCGGCGCCGGGCGCAAGTTGCGGCGCTCTCCCGCAGCAGTCAGCCGGGCCATCGCGTTTCTCGAGGCACGCGTGGGTGTGCCGTTGCTGTACCGGACCACGCGGTCGATCCGCCTGAGCGAAGCGGGCGAGCGCTATGCGGCGGCCTGCCGAAGTCTGCTCACGGGTCTGGAAGATGCCGAACGCGACGTGGCTGGCGAACGCTCGGTGCCGCGCGGCACGCTGACAATCACCGCGCCGGTGGTGGCAGGCGTGGACTTGCTGCGCCCGATCGTCGACATGTTCATGCAGGCTTACCCGACCGTGCAGGTGCATTTGTACTTGTTGGACAGGCCCGTCAATCTCATCGACGAAGGCATGGATCTGGCCCTGCGCATTTCGCACCTGCCGGACTCGACGTTGGTGGCGCATCCGATCGGCGAGGTCAGGCGCGTCGTGGCGGCGGCGCCGCGCTACTTGGCCACGCACCCGCGCATCGTCGAACCCGCGGATCTGGCCAAGCACCAGATCATCGCCATGACGCATTTCGGACTGGATTCGTGGAGCTTCCCCGCAGCACAAGGATCGACCGTGCCCCGCTCTGTATCCTTCACGCCGCGCTTGCAGGTCAACAGCGTGCGCGCCGCGGCGGCCTCGGCGGTCCAGGGCCATGGCGTCACGCGCCTGTTTTCGTACCACATCGCAACGGAAATAAAGGAAGGCCTGCTGCGCCTGATCCTCACCGACGCGGAGCACGAACCGATTCCGGCTCACCTCGTCTCGCCGCATGGACGCCTGGCCGTGCCCAAGGTCCGCGCGTTCGTCGATTTTGCCCTGCCGCGATTGCGGGCCCGGTTCGCCGCCCTGACCAAGGCCGCCAAGGCGCAGTCCGACCCGTGGATTGCACCGAAAAGCGGAAGAGTGTCTGCCGAATAAAACGGATTCTCACCCGCGTGTCTCGCGCCTAGAGTGAAACGGTCGGTGTCGTCGTGTGAATCGACACCACACCCACCCCTTCACAGCACGAGAGACACACATCATGAACAGCGCACAGAAAGTCGCCGTCGTCACCGGCGCATCCCAGGGTATCGGCGCGAGCCTGGTCAAGGCATTCCACGACCGCAATTACCGCGTCATCGCCAACTCGCGTTCGATCAAGCCGTCCAGCGATGCCGACATCGTTGCGATCGCCGGAAACATCGCCGATCGCGCGGTGGCCGCGCAGATCGTCGAGGAGGCGATGAATCGCTTCGGCCGTATCGACACGCTGGTGAACAACGCGGGAGTCTTCATCGCGAAGCCGTTCACCGACTACACGTCGCAGGACTACATCGAGACCCTTTCAGTCAATCTCGACGGTTTCTTTCACATCACGCAGCTCGCCATTGCCGAGATGGCCAGGCAAGGCAGCGGACACGTCGTCAACATCACCACCAGCCTGGTCGATCACGCGATCGACGGTGTTCCGTCGGTGCTGGCTTCGCTGACCAAAGGCGGTCTCGCCGCGGCAACCCGATCGCTGGCCATCGAATATGCCAAGCGCGGCGTTCGCGTGAATGCTGTTTCCCCGGGAGTGATCAAGACCCCGATGCATACGGCTGATACGCACGAGGCCCTCGCCGGATTGCACCCGGTCGGGCGCATGGGCGAGATCCGCGACATCGTCGACGCGGTTGTCTATCTCGAGTCGGCCGGGTTCGTCACCGGCGAGATTCTGCATGTCGATGGCGGCCAGAGCGCCGGTCACTGATGACTTCCGGCGCGGGCAGCGTGCCCGCGCCCATTGCGAGAGGTAGCATGTCATGCCAATGGTCAATATCCAGATCACGCGTGAAGGAACGGCTCCGGATCGCTGTGCCGCCACCGAAGAAGAGAAAGCAGCGGTCATCAGGGGCGTCAGCCAGGTGCTGCTGGACGTGCTCGGCAAGCCGCTCGACGGAACGTTCGTCGCGATCCAGGAAGTCGAGCTGGAAAACTGGGGCTGGGGCGGTCTCCCCGTCGCTGAATTCCGTCGACAGCGAGCGACCAAAACCCGTTAGCGCATCGGGCCGCACCGACCTTTTCCGTTACCGGCGTTCCGCGTGTGTGGCGTAGCGCGCCGCGCCGAATGCCCTCGCGCAATTGTTCATTCCACTTTCCTGTTGGAGGTTAGCCGTGGTCAGCGATCTGAACCTACAAGCCATGCAACGGCCCAACACGGTCGACGTCACTGCCTGGCGGGCCACGCTGGCCGGGTTCTGCGCCAGTCTGGTCGGCATCGGCATCGCCCGCTTCGCCTACACGCCGCTGTTGCCAGCCATCATCGGTGCGCACTGGTTTTCCGAGTCCGATGCTACCTATCTGGGTGCCGCCAACCTTGCAGGTTATCTTGGCGGCGCATTGCTCGCCCGCTCTGCGGTAAAGGTAGCCCCAGCCGACATGACCATCCGGGCCATGATGGTTCTCGCGACAGTCGCGATCTTCGCCTGCGCCTGGCCAGTGTGTTTCCTCTGGTTCTTCATCTGGCGATTCGCGTCAGGTTTGGCAGGCGGCATGCTGATGGTTATTGCGGCCCCGAGCGTGTTGCTGCATGTGCCGCCGTCGCGGCGCGGGATTGCAGGTGGCGTGATCTTCATGGGGATAGGCGCCGGCGTTGCCGCGTCCGGCACCTTGATACCGCTGTTGCTGCGACACGGTCTGACCCAGGCATGGTTGGGTCTGGGTGCCGTGTCGCTCAGCTTGACGCTCATCGCATGGCGGGGCTGGCCGTCGGATGGCGGCAGTCCGGTACCGCGCCACGTGCCGCGAACGCGCCATCGTCGCGCCGCATTGCGCGCGCTGTATGTCGAATATGCGCTGAATGCCGTCGGCCTGGTTCCGCACATGATCTTCCTTGTCGACTTCGTCGCCCGCGGTCTCGGCATGGGCTTGCAGGCCGGTGCGGAGTGCTGGGTATTGTTCGGATTTGGTGCAGTGTTCGGCCCGTTGCTCACCGGGCACCTCGCCGACCGTACGGGTTTCGGGCCGGCGCTGCGGCTTGCATTGTTCATCGAGGCCGCGGCTGTTGCGCTCCCGGCGCTGGGGCTCGGCACATCCTGGCTGATGATTTCGAGCGTCGTCGTCGGCGCGTTCACACCGGGAATCGTCCCGCTGGTATTGGGGCGCATACACGAACTGCTGCTGCATCATCCCGCTGAACAGAAAGCGGCCTGGGGCACGGCGACCACCAGCTTTGCGGTGTTTCAGGCCATCGCGGCCTACGCCATGTCGTTCCTGTTCGCCAATAGTCGCGGCAACTACCAGCTGCTGTTTGTGACCGGCGCAGCGGCGCTGGCGCTGGCGCTGGCGGTCGAACTGGTGGTCGGCGCGACGGCAAGAACAAACCGTGGCGATGAATCAGCGCGGTGAGTCATGGCCTTCCGGGCCGGGTGGTCCGACGCCACACACGCAAATCGCTATTCAGTTCGGGTCTTGCCAAACGCCCCGGGCTCGTAGCGCTCAGCCACTGCGCGGGACAAATCCCGGCACGCCGGTCTCGACGACCTGATTCAATCGCACGCTCGTCGCGACCCGGTCCCGGATGTCGCGCATGGCGTCTTCGGGCAATCGGGATATCTGGAAATTTTCCCGGATATGGTCGGTGTTGGTCGACGTAGTCAGAAACGCGGTGCCGCGCTGCACGGCCCACGAGAGCGCGACCTGGGCCGGGGTTTTGCCGACGCGCCGGGCGACTTCCCCAATCACCGGGTCGTCCGTGATCCGCGGCTCCAGGCCATGCCCCAATGGAGCGAATGCCTGCAACACGATTTCATGCTGCCGACAGAAGTCCAGCAATTCCCATTCCGGAAGGTAGGGATGGCACTCGACCTGCACCACGGCGGGCTTGATGCGCGCAACGGCGACAATTTCCCTGAGCCTGTCCAGGGTGATGTCGGACAAGCCGATGGATCTGCACTTGCCTTCATCCACCAGGAGCTCCATCGCGTGCCAGGTTTCAGCCAGCGTCACGCCCGCGTCGTAGATGGGCCCACCCTGCGGGTCCCTCGGGTTCAGTTCGTCGCCCGCCTGAAACGCAAACGGCGTATGGATCAAGTAGCAATCCAGGTGGTCGAGCTGCAGACGACCCAGGCTGGCTTCCAGCGCTGGTTTGACACGTTCAGCGCGATGATTGTTGTTCCATAGCTTCGAGGTTACGAAGAGTTCTTCGCGCTGCAGCGTCCCTGTCTCGAATGCCTGCTTCATCGCATCACCTACCGCATCTTCATTGCGATACAGCTCAGCACAATCGAGGAGGCGGTACCCCACTTCCAATGCGACCTTGATGGCCCTCTTTGCAGCGTCGGGGTCGGGAATCAACGTGCCAAAGCCGACCGCGGGAATTGTTCCGGTTCCGTGGGCAACAGTAATTCGCGCAGGGTGAATAGCGTGATCTGGATTCATGTTTTCGTGCTCCTTTCCCAAGCGACGCGCCGCACTTGTGATTCAGGGGAAGATGCGCGTTTTTGCGGACGCCGAAACCACGCGGGCACAATCCGGCGCGTTGCGGCCGACGCCTCGGGGTTACGCCGATGGCGATGGTCGTTTCTTCATTGTCGATCGACTCAAGCACATGATCAACGCATCGGGCTACAAGGTCCGGCCGGCCGAAGTCGACACGTTGCGGTATGGCCACACGGCCGTCCGGAAAGCGTGCGTGATCTCCTGCCGCGACGCGCATCGGGGCGAGAAGGTGAAGGCAGTCATTGTATTGCGCACCGGCCAGTCGCCGACAGCCGACGAGTCAAGTGCGTCTGCGCGCACCCGAAGTGCGCGTCGAATCCGGGCAACCTTGTGTGCGTTGCCGTACATACAACCTGATCGAACGTGGTCATCATTGGCCGATGAGCGGAAACTTCCGGTCAGATCGCGCCGCCGCAACGTCTGAGCGCGCAGAAACGGCGAGACATCTTTGCTACGTGCCGCGAGTGTCTTTTTTGCGCATGGAAATTCCGCCTGCGCCCCAGCCGCGTTCCGGACGGAAGCCCGGAGAGCTTGCCTTGAAGCAGGTCCCTCTCCAAGGCCGGTCGCCAGCACGGGCGAATCGCGCGCGCATCCCATCAGCCATTACGAGGGAATTCCCGCGAAACGCGACAATGTTGCAGCGGGAGCTGGCAAATCCGTTACTGAGTCTGTCGATATGCAGGAAAAATTTCCAAGCGTGAAGGCGCCTGGCATCGTAGCGAAGATCACACGATTGAAATCCACCTTCGATCGAAATCGCTCGGCCGTGATGGCGATGAAGCGCCGCATAGTCGCGCTTGAGGATGAGATTCGCCGTCTGCAAGGTGCGCTGTTGGACATGTCCATGCAGGAGGTCGCAGCCAGCCACAAGGCCAATCACGACGAACTGACGGCTTTGCCGAATCGCGCCCTGCTGGTGGATCGGTTTCTGCAGGCTGCCGCCAATGCGGACCGCAAGAACAATACCGTCGCCATGCTGTTTATCGACATGGATCATTTCAAGCACGTCAACGATGAGTTCGGCCACTTGGTGGGCGACAAGGTTTTGAAGATGGTCGCTCTGCGCATTCGGGAAACCATACGTGCCACCGATACCGCTTGCCGTTACGGCGGCGACGAGTTTGTGGTCATGCTAACGCAGCTCGCCGCCGCCGCGACATCCGGCGACCTGGCAGAAAAGATCCGGGAACGTCTCGCCCAACCCTATGAAGTGGACTCGAACAGCATCACGCTGGATTCGAGCATCGGTGTTGCCATTTACCCGCGCGATGGGATGGCCTTTGAAATCGTCATGTGTCACGCCGATGCGGCCATGTATCGGAACAAGCAGCGGCGCAAACGCACTGACGTCAAACCCATGACCACACAATTCCGGCCCGCCGCTGATATCTGCGACTAGTCGGGGAAAAGCGGTTGAGACGGAGGAAGGATGGGCAGGACAGCAAGAAATGTGTACGTCGAAGCCGAAGACATCTGGCGCATACAAGGTCTTGTAGTGGCGTTGCCGAGCCAGGTACGCGTCCGCGTCACGATGCGGGACGATGACATCCACGCGGGCACGGTGGCAGAGCGACCAACCGCACAAGTCTTCGAAGATGCATCCTGTGCTTCCGGTATGAATGCGCTTTTGCGCCTTGACGATGGTGCCTGCGCGCGAGGCGGCACGTATCTATGGCTCAGCGAAATCCAGCGCGTGGAAAGGCTCGTCGAGAATCAGTGCTGACTCGCAGCGCGCCGGCTGCCGACGCTTTGCCCGCTTCGAATCCTGCTATTTCGCGCTCCGCAAACAGACAGCGGCGTGGATGCGCAGCTGCCTGCACCGGAAAGCGAAGGTCAATGATGATCTTTGTCCTTGTTCTTGTCTTTGCCGTGGTCATGCTTGTCTGACGATTTTTTCGATTCTGCCCTCGACGGCATCGGCTTGAGCTCTGCAACCCGCCTCGGCTGCGCCGCATGATGTTGTGCGACTGCTTCGCGTTTCACGATAGGGGAACGTGAAGCCGTGGCATTTGATCGTCCATTATCAGCGCGGATTTTCTGGGACCGAACTTCCGCTGCCACCGGATGCTGCGGCGCATGGGCGTTTCCGGCGCTGTGATGCATCGTCTGCGTCATGGCTGGCGCAGGCCGTCGCGACGAATGTTCGCCGGCGGAAAAATCGGTCGCTCGTCCTGCGTGTGTGTCGCCATGCGAATGGCTGGGAGATTCACGCGAATCGTGGTGAGAATCAGGGTGCGAATTGCGCTGCCCATGATCGCGACTGTCGAAGTGCTGGTATCTCGGCCTGACATGACTCCAGCGCTCGCGATTGCCGTACCAGGAACGGTTGCGATAGTGATCGTTCCAGTAGGCGCCGAACGCGAAACTGACGATCGGTATGCCGATCCGCACGCCGTATTCCGGCACGTAGACACGTCGGCCCTCATATTCTTCCTGAATGTAGTTGGCAGCGACCCATCCGCGTTCATAGCCGTTGTTCACCTCGCACCATGACCAATCATCGACGCATCCTTCGATCTGGATCGATGTGCCGGCGCGCAGCCTCGCGACACTTGGATAGCCGGAATCCGGGCCGGCACGCAAGTTCACAGATTGCGTGATGTAGCCTTCACCGGCCAAAGCCGCGGTAGTTGCAAAAAGGGAGAAACCCAGTGCTGCACAAAGTATACGTTTCATTATTGCCGTCCTCTGGAATTGTCAATTCATGTATACGTCATGGGCAGGAAAATCACGGTTCGCTAGCGCCCATAGCGCGCGCCTTTCCCGGCACGATGGATCAACGCAGAGCGCTCGACTCAGTGGCTCTTCGGCTCTTGCGTCGGATACGCGGCAAGCATGTCGCGCAGGAATACTGCGCTTTCGACGATACGGCCATCAGCTAGCCGGATCCGGTATTTCTCGCCGCTGATCGATGAAGCGGTCGCGCAGCGATTGATGAAGTCCTCGGCAGTCTTGATGTGGCTTTTCGACAATCGAAGTTTGAGGCGCAAATGTTCCACTGCACGCAGCGAATCGAACTCATGTCCGTTGCGAATGAAGCGCGCGCCTTTCAAGTCGGCGATCGCGCTGATCAGGTATTCGATCTTGTGCTGCTCGATCCCCTGCTGCCCCAGCGCCGGTGCCAACCAGAATCCGCCGAGCAGAAACAGGCCAAGCGCCGCACGGATGGCCCGTGTCATTTGATCCGGCCGGACGCGGCACTTGACCAGTCCGCGAATGCGAAACCTGACAAGCGGCTGTGGGTGCTCATGGACATCAGAGCAGACCCTCAATCGGAAGCAGTCCCAACACCCACACTTCCAGGCGACGGCTTCCGGATGCCCCTGGATCACTGTGCGCGCTCATTGCCCTGCCCGCCTCATTCCACAGCCAGGTCATTCGGGGAGCATCGGATCGAGCGTAAGGAAGCTTCTGCAACACCACGTGAAAGGAATTGCCGGGCAACATTGCGCTGTCGAGAAACTGTTTTACTGCAAGTGCAAGCGGTTCAGAATCAATGATCACACCCATTTCGGTGTTGAGCAGCCTGGAACGCTGATCCATGTTGAGCGAGCCGACGAATACGTGCTCGCGATCCACGACGATGGCTTTGGCGTGAAGACTGACACCGGAGGATGCTCCGCGCGCCGTCGCAGGCTGTGCGGCACCCGGCGCCGGTCGCAGCTCATACAGTTGCACGCCGCCTTCGAGAAGCTGGCGCCGGTAGCGCGCATAACCGGAATGCACCGCGGGTTCATCGGTCGCGGCAAGCGAGTTGGTAAGCAGCTTCGTACTTACGCCGCGCTGCGCGAGTCCGGTAAGGAATCGGGTTCCGCTTTCGCCCGGCACGACATAGGGTGACACCAGCAATACTTCACTGTGCGCCGATTCGACCATCGCTTTCAGTTTCGGGCCTATGCGCAGAGCGGGTGCGTCGTCACCTCCATCGACCTTTTGCGGTTGATCGGCGACTACGGTTGCGACGCCCCAGAACCAGTCGCCACGGCGATCGGCCGTAGCCCCGTCGGGAAAGTCCTGCAACGATGCCTGCGCGTAATCCGATTGCGCAAACGTGCGCGCGCCGCGCGCCAACACGGCGCGCAGACGGATCAAGTCGCCTTGCGTATCACGCGAGTTGCGAAACGCTGTGACCGGATACGCGGCATCGGAATTCCAGTAATCGTCGAAGATTCGGGAAGCCTGCTCCACCACCGGACCGATCGCCACAAGATCAAGATCACGAAAGTTGGTGCCGTTGTCGGCATCGAAATAGTCATCGCCGATATTGCGACCGCCGATGATCGCCACGGTGTTGTCCGCGATGAACGATTTGTTGTGCATGCGGCGATTGAGCCGCCGTCCCTCACGCAGGAACTGACCAATCTTCGACAACGTCGACGGATTGCGTGTGCGAAACGGATTGAACAATCGCACCTGGATGTTTGCATGCGCGTCGAGCGCGTCGAGCATGCGATCTTCGTTGGTCAGATCGATGTCGTCGAGCAGCATGCGTACGCGCACACCGCGATCCGCTGCTGCCAGCAGGCGTTGCGCCAGCAGTCGTCCGGTCGCGTCGTTCTTGAAGATGTAATACTGCAGATCGATCGAACGCTGCGCATGGTCGACCAGGGCGACCCGACTCATCAACGCGTTTGTGCTGCTGGTGAGCAGGCGGAACCCCGACTGCTGGCCATGCAGACCGAGTTCGGCAGCAATGTAGCGAGCCGATGGCGTATCCGTAACCGGCGCCAGCGCAGTGGACGGCTGCTTGACGAAATCCGTGCGCAGCGACGAGCAAGCAGTCATCGCGATTGCGAACACCATCGCGACACTCGAGCGTACAAGAAATTTCAGATGCGTCGATCGCATGCGATTCCAGTGTGCATAGCGTGCGAGCGACGGCACCGCAGCGGAGCCGGATGCGCAATGCCAACGGCTTGCCGCCACTATGGCACACGTGTGTTTCGAAGGCCGGCGCAAGGACGCTAAATGCGTCCCATCACGAGTAAAACGATAACTATCAGCAGTACCACTCCCAGGCCGCCGCTGGGACCGTAGCCCCATCCTCTGCTATGCCCCCAACTCGGAAACGCACCGATCATGAGCAATACGAGGACGATCAACAGAATCATACCTAACGACATTTCGTTCTCCTTGAAAAAACAACCCTGCCCGAACCATGTTCCGCGTTCGCGCTACAAGTGAAGCGTACCGGCGCCAAACAAACCGAGAAGCCCAATAACGATCAGATAGATCGCCACGATGAAATTCAGCAACCGTGGCATCACCAGAATCAGGATGCCTGCGATCAACGAGACCAGCGGACCGATGCTTAGTGTCATGTTCATCAATCTATCTCCTGCTTGGGAGGTGACCGATCACCTCGGGGCGCAACACGGCATCCTTGCGCGATCGTTCCAGGTCGTCCGGTGTCCAGCCTCGCGTCTGATCTGCGGCGACCAGAGTCGGCTTGGTCTTTTTCCCTGCTGTCAGCAACAGGCCACCAATCACGATCGCACCCAATCCCGCCCAGACCGGAATATTCACTGTTTGCGTGTCCTTGAGCGCCATATCGATCGGACCAGGTTTGGTCTCGTGCCTATCCATGGCGTAGCTGAAACCGCCATAGGCCAAACCCAGAACGCCGGCCACGAGCAGAAGTGTCGCGATTATTCTGATTGCAGTCATCTCACTTGCTCCTGTGCCACTGTGGTCGCATGCATCCGCATTTTGCGTGCTTGCCCGGCATCCACCGATCGGCGAATGGAACGCCAACCACACCTGCCTTCAATGCCGCCGATACCGGTAAAGATACGCTGCTTGATATCCTCGATCTGTACGCCAGCGTACATACCCGGCGTCATGCGCCAAGCAGCTTGGCCAGCGGGGTCCAGGCAGGAACGCGCGCAGCGACGATCCGCACGCAGGTCAGCAACGGCATCGCGAGCAGCAAGCCGGCCACGCCCCACAACCAGCCGAGCAGCATCAGCGCCAGGAAGACCATCACCGGATCGAGCGCCAGGCGGCGACCGACGATCAAGGGTGTCACCAATTGTCCCTCGATCAGGTGCAGCGCGAGGAAGATTCCCGGCACGCTGAGCGCTGCAAGCGGCCCCTCGAATCGCGTGAAGCCGACCACGATCAGCGCCATCACCGCGCACAGCGGGCCGATGAACGGCGCAAAATTCAGGATCGCGACCAGGCCGCCCCACAGCAGCGGATCGCTGACGCCCAGCATCCAGAGCGCCGCGGCAGTGAGCAGACCAAGGGTGGCATTGATCACGGCGATCGTGATCATGTACCTCGACAGCTCGTGCTGCGCGCTGCGTGTGGCCTGCACGATGTCCTTCTTGATGCGCAGTTGCGGCGCCAGTTCGACGAACTTGCGCAGCAGTGCATCGGCGTGCAGCAGGAAGATGAAGATCAAGAGCAAGGTCACGACCACGCTGGCAAGTGCCGCGGGTGTGGCTCTCAACATTTGCGCGAGACGGCTGGGAGCCGCGTCGACGACGCGCTGCGGTTTTTTTCCGCCGTCCACGTCAGTGAGGTTCGCAATCTGTTCGCCGGCATGCGAGGCCGCCATCAACGGTCGGCGAAGGTCTCTCAGAGCCAGCTCGATGCGCGCGATCGATTTCGGCACCTGGACCATCCATGCGCGTGCGGGCGCCACCAGACTCGCCAACATCGAGCCGACCACCAGAATCGAGCACAGCATGATGAGCAGCGTGGCCAGGACCCTTGGCAGATGCCAGCGACACAGCACACGCACCGCCGGCGCCAGGGTCAGGCTGAGCAGGATGGCCAGCAACAACGGCACGATCAACACCGAAGCCGCCGCGCAGGCATACAAAAGGAGCAACGCGAGGATCGCGGCAAGCAAACGGTTTCGCGTCGGATGTCCCGCGCTGGCGCCAACGCCTGCATCGCCGGAATCGATCACCACGCTCACGACTCATCCACTCGATTGTGTCGCACCGACGCGTGGGTGTCTGGCGGAACCTCGTATACCGGTCCACAGAGCGGTGACCACTACCGGCCCGATCGGCGAACGGACCAGCCATGCGCTGCCGCCGAACAAAGCCGCTCCAAAGCGCGACCAGCGCTGCGGCGACACGCTCGCCAGCACCAGACCGCTGAACAGTCCGCCACCAATCAGCAACGGCAGCCGCTGGCGATCCAGACGCGCGTACCAGGATTGCCAGTGCGCGCCGAGACTTCGCTCGGTCCGATCGAGTTCAAGGCTTGCGCGTCGTACCTGTTCGCGAGCGTCAATGCGGCTCATGTCAGCTTCTCCAGCACCCGTGCCAGTGCGGCACGACTTTGCGGTAGTGCAAGGTCATGTGCCCAGCAGTGCAACTGACACAGCAGGATCGTCAACCCCAGCAATTGCACGCCCGCGCCGAACAAAGATGCCAGAATCCAGCTCTGGGTATACATCTGCATACCGGCGACGAGCAGAACGCAAAATCCAAGCCACACGCTCAAGCCGATCACCGGCACTGCGATCGCGCCGATCAGCAGCCAACCCAGACTGCGTCGCGCCAGCTTCAGTTCAACAGCCAGTAATCGGGTCCAGGCGCCTACCAGTTCTGCAGCTACCGCGGGCGCAGTCGTCACCGATTCTTCGGCGGCCGCACACGGATCGTTTGCCGCAGGCGCTTCGCGGGTTGACGTGAGCTTCATGCGCCGGCTCAGCGACGCAGACTGCGAGCAACGACGATGCCGGCGACCAATGCGATTGCGAACGTTGCCAACGGTCGCAGGCGCGCTTGTCTGGCAGCTTCATCCGTGAGCGACTTGGTGCTTTCCGACAAGCGTTGGCCCAGATCGCGAAGCCTGTCGTGCAATTCTTCGCCTTGCCTGCCAAGCGCCTCGGCGCCATTGCTCAAGCCCGCTGCTGCCACCTCAACACCACTCTCGATCTTTTCCGCACTGTTGTGAATCTGTGCCTTGACTTGTTTGGCATTCATCGTGATTCCTCGAATTGGGCGGCCATGCCGCGGATGTCTCATGAAAGGGCGGGCCGTCGCGATCAACGCGCCGACCCGCAGAGCGTTACGCCACAACTAGCGCAGCGAGCGCTCAAACTCCTTGATCTGCACTTCGGCCTTTTCCTTGGCAATGCCATAGCGTTCCTGCAGCTTGCCGACGAGATACTCGCGATGGCCATCGAGCGCGTTGACGTCGTCGTCCGTGAGCTTGCCCCATTTCTGCTTGAGCTTTCCGCCCAACTGCATCCATTTGCCTTTGATGATGTCGTGATTCACGCCTTACTCCTGATTGGTTCAAGTGTTCAAACGGAAAACCGGTCAGCCAACTGTGAGGCCGCCGGCTTCGACTCTCTTGACGCCGCGAATGTCACGCGAGACACGCACGGCCAGTTCGCGCTCGGAGATACTGTCGACCACACCATGAAGGAACACCACGCCATCAACGGTTGTGACCACAATGCCGAAGCCGTCCACGCCGCGAGTAAGCAGCAGTGAGGATTTCACTTTGGAAGTAATCCACGTATCGGACATCGCTTGTGCGGTCGACTCATCCGGTGAGTGAACTTTTCCGTTCGCATCCAGCTCGCTGCCGAACTTGATCTCGTTTCTGACATCGCTCACACCGTCGGTGTCCCGGGCGATGCGTCCGGCTTGTTCTTTTTCCATGCTGCTGCGCGCATGTCCGCTGAGCGTGACCTTGCCGCCCTTGGTATAGACATGAATATCCAGACCATCGATGCTCGAATTCCACAGCAACTTCGACTTGATCGATGCGGTAATCGTCGCATCCTCTGCTTTTCCGCTGACGCTGCGCTCATTCGTCTTGTTGCTGGAGGACGTATATCCGGGATCGACGACGATATGATTTTCGACGATCTTGATGCCATCCGCGTCCAATGCGAGTCGCTCGGCCAAATCCTTGCAGATGGCATCCTCGACGCTGCCACCGAGCACGACCTTGTCTCCGTTGGCGCTGACGATCAGATCGAATGCACGCAGGCGCCGGCTCCTGCTGAAGCTGGTGAGTATCTGCGTCTCATGGCGAGCATCCGCTACCTTCCGTGTATCCTCTTCACTGTGGTTGGCGGCGAAACTCGTGCCGAAAAGAACCAGGCCGATACCGCTCGCGAAAGCCAGCTTTCGAAAAAAGATGTTCATGGTTGTCTCCGGTAGTCGTCGCAACATTAGGGACTTCCAATTGCGGCTCGAATTGCGCAACCTGCGGCCACAGTCGTAGTGCCGAGCGCACGCGATGCGCACTGCGTGCTGCCGGGGTTGCAGCGTCGTATCAAACGCAGAGCGCCATCAGTAGCGGCGCCGACGGAAGAACATTGAAGCGATGAACAGGAGCAGGAATACGACGAAGATGAGCTTCGCGATGCCGACCAGCGTGCCGGCAATGCCGCTGAAGCCGAGAATTCCTGCGACCAGCGCGATGACGAGAAAAATCAATGCGTATTGCAACATGACGACACCTCTTCTGAAGGGCGAGCTGTTGAAGCGATGCGGATCCGGAAGGCCGTCGCGTCGTACGTGAAGGGAAAGAATTTCGACAGCCACATCCCGGCGACGTGCGCCGTACCTGTGCCGCAGCGATCACCACACAGCGATCCGGAAATATTCATCCACCGTGCGCGACGCAAGGCGCAGCTTACGCGCAAGCCGGTGGCCACACTGTACGTCAGCGCACATAGCCTTTGCGCGCAGGAGGATCCCTGCGCAGTGCATTGCACCTGTGTGCGATGGCGTACATACAAACAGGCCGTGCATGGCAGATGATGCGCTTGCCATCAAGGCAGACGCTATCGACGACGCGTGAAGCAAGGTCAACAGATGCCTTGTCCTGCCTGATCACTGTCCGACGCACCTGCTCGGCAAATTCCAAAACGGAGAAACACCATGAAACGCAACGCTGCCATCGCAAGTCTCATTGTCGCAATGGCGACAATCGCTTTTCACCCGGTCCATGTACGCGCGGAAGGTTCCGCGGATCTGGATTGCAAGCTGAAATTCTCGTTATCCACGTGGTCGGCCATCTACAAGCATTCCGAAGGTACTGGCGTGGTCACCTGCGAAAACGGCAAATCCATGCGCGTCGGCATTGTCGCCAAGGGCGTCGGTTTGACGGTCGGCAAGTCACACGTGGATGATGGAACCGGCCGCTTCTCGGACGTTCATCGCATATCCGATGTCCTGGGCTCGTACGCCGAAGCCGGGGCGCATGCCGGAATCGTCAAGTCCGGCTCCGCGCACATACTCACCAAAGGTACGGTTTCCCTCGCCCTGGCAGGCGCTGGAGAGGGCGTCGATCTCGGAATCGACATCGGCCAATTCACGCTCAGTAACGCCAATTGAACAGATACGGCAAGCAGGCGCGAGCGCTCTCGCAGACGACGTTCGGCAGAGCGAACGTCCGATCGCGGAACTTCTCAAGCCACGATGGATGTGGACGGGATCATTCCAGGTGGGAACAACAACACGACATGAAAACCGTGACCGGAGCTGCGGCCGCGACGTCGCCGGGTCGAATCATGGAAACGATATGAGGGTCGACCCGGCAACCATGGAATCCGCAATGATTGCCGGCGACATCGTCGCCATCTGCAGGGCAGTAGAGCAAGGGTAGCGGCTTGCGCACCCACTGGTCCCGGTGGGTGCTCCCCGGAAAAACACGCGGTAAGGCGACGATCCGACAGCACAGCCCGGCCTGACCGGGTTCGTTTCTGAAGAAATCGCTTCGTGATACCGATTCACCCGAGGATGTCGTCGTACAGCTCGTTGGCTGCGCGATAACATCCGCATGATGTCGCTTCCAGTCCACTTCGATCTAGGATCGTGATGTTGCCGCGGCGGTAGCGGATGAGCGATTGATTCTGCAGTGACGTCGCCGCCTTGGTGATGCCGACGCGACGCACGCCCAGCATGTACGCGAGAAATTCGTGGGTGGCGTAGAACTCGTTGGAGCCGAGTCGGTCCTGCGCCATCAGCAGCCAGCGCGCAAGACGCTCTTCGACGACATGGAAGCGCACGCATGCAGCGGTTTGAGCGAGCTGATGCAGCTTCACGTAGATGTACAGGTTGAGCCTGCGCCGCAGCGCAGCGCTGCGCGCAAGCTCGCGCCGGAATGCGGCGGCGCCGATGCGCAAGGCACTGCCCGCTCCCTGGACGACATGCAGCAGCAACGACCGGGTCGCACCGAACACCAACGCAACGCCCGCCATGCCCTCGCTGCCGACCAGACCGACTTCCAGGCCTGGACACGTGTCGAGTGGCGTAACCAGGGAAATGGTGGCGGTGGTCGGAAAATACACATAACGCAGCGGTTTGCCGGCTTCGCACAGGATATCGCCAGCGACGAGTTCGACCTTTTCCGCGGCATTGAGCATACGGCGCCGGTCGGCAGCAGGCAGTTCAGCGAGCAGGCGATTGCCGCCAGTTACAGGCTTCATGCGCCGCATCAAGGTTCTCCGCGCGACCGCGCAAGACCGATCGCGAGGGACATGAGCACTGCATGCGGAAAATTCATTGTGCATGCTCGCGTCAGGAGGAAATTGCACGAGGCTTCCGGCGACGCGAACTCACGTCGCAACCACATCCGGAAGCAGGCGATCGAACTCCTTCCTCACGACCTCGTAGCACTCGCACGCCCGTGCTTCCAGGCGCGGACGATCCAGCACAGTGATGTGGCCGCGACTGTAGTGAATCAGGCCCGCTGCCTGCAATTTGCCCGCCGCTTCCGTAACGCCCTCGCGACGCACACCTAGCATGTTCGCGATCAGCTCCTGAGTCATGCTCAGCTTGTTCGACGGCAGCCGGTCCAGACTCAGCAGCAACCAGCGGCACAATTGCTGATCGACCGAATGATGCCGATTGCACACGGCTGTCTGCGCCATCTGCGTCAACAGCGCCTGGGTGTAGCGCAGCAGCAGATGCTGCAACGCGGCTGCACGGCGGAATTCCTCTTTGAGAAACTGGCCTTTCAGCCGATAGGCATGTCCGGCGCTTTGCACCAGCGCACGACTGGGGGTCGTCTCCCCACCCATGAACAGCGCCACACCGACCATGCCCTCGTTGCCGACAACGGCGATTTCCGCCGACGCGCCATCCTCCATCACATACAGCAACGACACGATCGAAGTCGTCGGGAAATAGACGTAGCGAAGCTGGCTGCCGGATTCGTACAGTACTTTGCCGAGCGGCATTGCCACCAGTTCCAGATGCAGCGCCAAACGCTCGTATTCGGCGACGGGCAGGGCGCGCAGCAGATGATTTTGTTTCGGGTCATGGGATTCGGACATGGAAAGCTTCCTACTCCGCGTCGCGCGCGTTATCGCCACCGCCTGCATGGTTACTCCTTGTTAGCGTAGGCAATATAAAAACAAAATGCCAGCGCGTATGTTCGCTAGCGCACGTAAGCTGAATTGGAAGGATTGGAAGCAGGCATGCCGAGCGGGTGGGCACGGCTATGTTCGCCAGCGCACGGATCATGCACGCGGCGGAGCGCATTATTGCTTCGCGCGGCAAGGAAGCAAGAACATTCGATAGTTCGAACCCGATCGGAGCGCACCAGAGTCCCTACTTTGGTCCGATCGGCCTCCTTGCGGCGGCCCGACCACGCACTCGCGGATCGTTGCATGGACTCGGCTAGGCCCGGTTGTGAACCGGCGTACCGACGCCCGCGCGTCGTCGATTGCGACCGCACGGCGATCGACGGCATGGTTTCGGATGACGCGATCGCAACGCGTCTGCCTGTTGGGCCGGTCCCCGAAGCGATTCGCTCCCGGCGGTCATCAGACTACACTTGTGCGATGCCCACGCAGCGCCTGACACCTTACGCTCCAGGACATCTGTGGCTGGCGGCTTACCCCGTTCGGCTGGCCGGTACGCGCTTCGATGCGCGCATGACCGTGATTCGACTCGATTCCGGCAAACTCATCCTGCATTCTCCGTGTGCGATCACGCCGGAGCTGGCCGCGGAAATTGCGGCGCTCGGCCCGGTGGCACATATCGTCGCGCCGGGGAATTTTCATCACCTGCATGTTGCGTCCGCCCAGCAAGCGTTTCCGCATGCGAAAACGTGGATATGTCCTGGCGTCGAGCGCAGACAGCCCGGTATCCGATATGACGATGCGCTCAACGATACGCCACCGATGGAGTGGGCACACGAGATCAATCAGGTGCTGGCGCAAGGTTCGCGCATCATGCGTGAGGTGGCGATGTTTCATCGTGCCAGCCGCACATTGATACTCGTGGATCTCATCGAGAATTTCACGGACACCACGCCGAATACCGGTGCGGCGCTGAAATTCTGGTTCAAATACGTGCTTCGGATGTGGGACCACCCGCGCCCAGCACCCGAATACCGAATGGGCTGGACGGATCGCAAGGCCGCGGCGAATTCGCTTCGGCGGATTCTGCTGTGGGACTTTGAACGTATAGTGCTTTCGCATGGTGATCTGGTCGAGCACGAGGCCAAGGCAGTCGCCTTGAAGGCCTGGGCGGGAATTCTCGGAAGTTGAGTTGACGCCGGATGCACGACGCCGGTATGTCGTCCAATGTCTCAACGCCTGTCGCTCGAAGGCGAAACGGCACACGTCGGAGCAACCGCAATGTCTGGTCGACATCGCCAAAAGCAGCTCATCGCCGACAACCAGCCTCCGCCCCGCACGCTGCTTTCACGCGCGTCTGCGTTGCAACGGCTCCTGGCCAGACCGGCTCAACAGGTGCGCAACGTTCGACCACGCCCGAGTTCACGCGCTTATCGCATTGATTTTATGGTGCCGGCAGCAGGAGTCGAACCCGCGACCTACTGATTACAAGTCAAATCTGATCTCAACAATTGATTGACAACAAGCGGAGCTAACCGGTGGTCGAGACCAAGAGGGCATCATCCTCGCGTGCAGCTCAAGTCCGCCTGGTCCGCGAAAATTCACCACACAGATGGTGAATACATGGTCAAATGAATCTCGCGCTCATGGTTTTGGCCAATTCCTTGCGCCACCTTCAGGTCGCTATTGTGCGACACAATTTAATCAGTTACCGTGAGGCCACCCGTTGCAATGAGCAGGAACCATATCGCATGTCTGCGATTCAGACTCGTGGGCTAACCCGTACATTTTCAAGCGGCAAGGGGGTCCACAACCTGGACTTGGAAGTTCCTAACGGTAGCATTTACGGTTTCTTGGGACCCAACGGGGCTGGGAAATCCACCACGATCCGACTCCTGCTCGGGCTCATGAGACCCGATGGTGGGGAAGTGCGCCTTTTTGATCGCAGGTTGACACGCTCCGACCGCAAAGCGCTAAGCCTTGTCGGCGCAATGGTCGAAAGCCCGTCTCTATATCCGCACCTCAGCGCATATGACAATCTCGATGTGACTCGTCAGCTATTGGGCGCGCCACGCCGGCGCATCGACGAAGTTCTACAGGTCATCGATTTGACGGCAGACGCAAATCGGAGGGTAGACGAATTGTCGTTGGGCATGCGGCAACGGCTTGGGATTGCGTTGGCGCTCTTGAACCGCCCAAAACTCTTGATTCTCGACGAACCAACTAACGGTTTGGACCCTGCAGGCATCGTTCACATGAGGCATTTCATTGTGCGTATGACCGCGGAATTTGGTTTGAGTGTGTTTCTGTCCAGTCATCTGTTATCTGAAATTGAACAGTTGGCTACACACGTTGGAGTTGTGCAAGATGGCTACATGCTTTTTCAGGGCACGCTCGACGATTTGCTCGCGAGATCAGCCTGTTTATTGGAGATCAGCTGCAATGACAGCGTAGCTGCGTGTGCCGTCCTGCGCAATGCCGGGGAAAGTCCGCAAATAGTCGACCCCAACACCTTGCATCTGTCCGAACCGCGACATGCCGATCATGAGATCAACCGCTTGCTTGTGCAATGCGGACATTCCGTGCATCGGCTCGCTCGATGCAAACGTTCGATCGAGTCGCTGTTTTTCGAATTGACCGGTCGCAAGGAGAATGCGGCGTGAAGGAATGGTTTCGTGCTCTGCGGGCCGAGATGCTAAAACTGAAAAATACGCTCGCCTTGTGGATGGTTCTGTTGTCGCCACTTACGATCGCCGTGCTCTTGGTGCTGGAGATGATTCTCGTAGCACACAGGGAGGTAGCTAGGTCAGCAACAATTACACCGGAAACAGCATGGCACGGTTTGGGAAAAGCCATGTTCAGTCTGTGGTGCTTACTTATGCTTCCGCTGTTCATCACTCTGGAGACGGCATTGCTGGCCGCTCTCGAGCACGGCAACAATCAATGGAAACATCTGCTCGCGTTACCCTCACCTCGCAGCGCCATCTATCTCGCCAAGCTAACCATTCTGGTGCTAATGGTTGTTTTTGCTTATCTCATTCTCCTTGGTATGACGCCCCTCGCAGGCTGGACTCTTATGTATGCGGTTCCGTCGTCAGGACTCGCAGGCTGGCCACTGCTTGGCGGCCTAATCAAGCCAGTGGCCGCAAGTCTTGCCGCATGCGGCCTTATTATGGTTGCGCAAACATGGATCGCCCTGAGATGGCATAGTTTCACGCTCGCCGTTTCTGTGGGCATCGTGGCCACGGTCATCGGGCTTATTGCCGGCCAGTCACGTTTTGGAAAGTTCTTCCCTTGGACACTGCCAGTTCAAGCGTTTGCCGGGGACGGCGGTAACGCGCATTTTGCGGTTTGGGCCGGTTTGATTGGGGGGTTGTTGGGCGGGATTTTATGCCTATTCGACCTATTGCGTCGCGACACATTTTAACTGGCTGTCAGAGTACAATTCCAGCGCCAGGCATTTTCGGCATTTTTTCCGAACGGATCGAGTTGATAGGGAGTGAAATAGAAGGATGTCGTTGCTTTTTCGACAAGAGGTTTTTGCTGCCAGGAAGCAGGAACAACTGATATCTATACGACTTGAGCCGCCTAAACCGGGTTGGAGCTTTTTAGGCATCGGGGTGCTCATCGTTGTGGTTGTTGTTACATTGCTTTTCTGTGGTCACTATACACGCCATGAACAAGCTACTGGGGTCTTGGTTCCTACTAGCGGCCTGCTAACGTCAAGACCATTATCTCCCGGGGTTGTAACGCGTCTTTTCGTCCGCGAAGGTGAGGTCGTACACAAAGGCCAACCCTTGCTTGAGGTTTCCTCTTTGCAAAACAGCGCATTGTTGGGCGATACGCAAACCAACATTGGGAAGCAACTTCGTCGAAAACAGAGCCGGCTGCAATCGGACTACGTGGAACAGCAAAAGCAGACCCATCGACAACAGCAAAATCTTACCGAACAACTGGACCTGCTGCATAGACAAATCGAAAGCGTAGTTCAACAGATCAAGTTGCAGAAGGACCGGTCCCAAAGCGCCCAGGCTCTTTATCTACAATGGCTAAATGTGGGAAAAGTCGGCGTTATTAGCAAAGCTCAACTTCTTCAACAGCGAGATACTAGCCTACAAGAAGCAATCAACCTTAAGGAGCTACAGGCGAAAGAAATGCAGCTGTATCAAACTCAGACTCAGTTGCGCGGACAGCTAGCAGATCTGCCGGGAGATACGGAGCTAAAGCAAAACAGCACCGAGAGACAGCTCGCCGATGTCATGCAAAGCATGGCCGAGAACGCTCAGCAGCAGGCCACCATCTTTCGTGCGCGCGCGTCGGGTCTTGTGACAGCAATCCTAGTTCACCCAGGACAAAGCGTGGATGCCGGCCAATCACTCCTAACTCTATTGCCCGAAAACAGTCCACTCCAGGCTGAACTGTGGGTACGCAGTGAGGCCATCGGGTTCATAAAGCCCGGCGTAGGTGTCGCAATCCGCTACAGAGCATATCCGTATCAGAAATTCGGCCAGTATCACGGCGTCATCCACTCTTTGTCACGCAGTGGCGTGTCGCCAGCCGATACCCGAGCGTCGATAGATCTCAAGGGCGTCGGGCTCGTATATCGGGTAGAGGTTACGCTGGACAGTCAAACCGTGTCAGCGTACGGGAAAAAACAATCGCTCAGGCCGGGTATGACAGTTGATGCAGATTTGCTTCTTGACCGAAGAAGTCTAATCGAGTGGATCTTCGAACCCGTCTATAGCATTAACCCCCAGTATGCAGGTCATTGAGACCGAAAGAGAAACGGCGATGGATGAGGAAAATCTACTGCGCGCATGGGGTCGGCGAAATCGATTCGCACTAATCAGGCAAACGGAAGCTGCTGAATGCGCTTTGGCTTGCCTAGCCATGATTGCGAATTACTATGGTTACGAAATTGATTTGGCAACCCTTCGTCGCCGATTTAATATCTCGCTGAGAGGTGTGACGCTTGCGCGCGCCATTGAAATTGCCGATTCGCTCGGCCTCGACGCTCTACCAATTCGAGCTGAGCTCGAAGGTCTGCAGCGAGCGAAATGTCCATGCATACTTCACTGGGATCTAAATCATTTCGTCGTACTAAAAGAAATAAACAAGCGCAGCGCGGACATATACGACCCGGCGGTCGGTTACTACCGGATACCAATCTCAAAAGTCAGTGAACATTTTACTGGTATATTGATAGAGATCATTCCTAGTACCAGCTTTTCGTGCAAAAAAGAACGAAGACATATTAGCCTTAAAGCTCTCACAGGGAAAATCGTCGGCCTACCCAAAGTCCTTGCCCAGGTTGCCGGCCTCGCCTTAGCAATAGAAGTCCTGTCCTTACTCTTGCCATTCCAGATGCAGTGGGTGGTAGATCAAGTTATCCTTTCTTCCGACGAGAATCTTCTGGTGGTAATGACCCTTGGGTTTTTAGTGGTCATGATTCTTCAGACAGGTTTGAACGTTGCGCGGGCATGGGTGCTTAGCTGGTTTGGTGCGACATTGAGCGCGCAGTGGATAACAAATCTGTTCGGCCACCTTCTAAAGCTCCCAATGGACTTTTTCGAAAAGCGACACATGGGTGACATCATCTCCCGCTTTTCGTCTGTCCAGTCTATTCAAAGTACATTTACAGGAAGCTTTGTCGGAGCGTTGCTCGATGGTGTAATGGGCTTCCTCGCACTCCTCATATTGTGCATCTACAGCCTTCCCCTTACGGGATGCGTGCTCCTGGCATTCGGCGCCTACGCAAGCCTCCGATGGGCATTTTATCGAGTACTCTGGCGTACGCAGGAAGAACAGCTCATATACAAGGCAAAGCAACAATCCGAGCTCATGGAGTCCGTACGCGGAGTCCAATCAATCAAATTGTCCAACATGCAATCCGTAAGGAAAGTCCGCTTGGCAAATGCCACCCTTAAGGCGGCCGAGTGCGATATGAGAAGCCAACGCATTTCGCTCGTTTTTTCCGCCATGAACAACGGTATTTTTGGTATCCAGCGAGTTGCACTAATTGCCTTTGGCGCATATCTCGTAATCAAGCAGGAATTCTCAACCGGAATGCTTGTGGCATTTATATCCTACGCGGACCAGTTCTCAAATAAGATTGGGAGTCTTATTGACAAGGTCGTTGAATTCCGCATGCTTAAGTTGCATAACGAACGCATCGCTGAGATTGCCCTTGCCGATCCTGAAAGGAATGTGCACAGTATGTTCAGTGGGCAAAATCCCGTAGCTTGCGTTGAAATCTCGAATTTGGGATTTCGCTACGCAGAAGGTGAGCCTTGGGTCTTCCGGAATATCAATTTTACGTTCGAAGCTGGGAAATCGATTGCTATCGTCGGTCCAAGCGGTTCAGGCAAAACCACCTTGGTTAAACTAATTCTCGGACTTCAGGAGCCCAGCGAGGGAACGATTACATATGGCGGGATAGACATCAAGAGATACGGGCTCGACAAGTATCGCAATTTTCTCGGTGCGGTGATGCAGGATGACACTTTATTTGCCGGTAGTATCGCCGACAATATTTGCTTTTTTGATCAGGCTTCCGATTTTGAAAAGATCGTCAAGGCCGCCAAGATCGCACAAATCCACGACGAAATAATGGCCATGACAATGGGATATGAATCACTTGTCGGGGACATGGGCTCCGCACTTTCTGGTGGACAAAAGCAGCGTCTGATTTTTGCGCGCGCGCTTTATAGAGACCCAAGTGTGCTCGTCCTTGACGAAGCTACAAGTCACCTCGATATTCATTGCGAGAAAAAGATTAGCGATGCCGTTAAAACGATGAAATATACCCGCATAATAGTTGCACACCGTCCGGAGACAATATCCGGTGCCGATTACGTTGTTTCGTTAAGCGGCGGCGCGATACAAGAAACGAACAAAAAAGAGTTTGACAAACGCCCGTATATCACCAATTCGTTATCAGACTGACATCGAGTGTTCTAATGAATTTAGAAAAAATCGCATATTATTTCGAGGATCAAGTAAATAAGACACGAGATAGTTTTCTCCAGTCCGATGGAATTCGGGACGTCGAGTACCTAAGCTCAATTTTGATTCCAAATTTACTTCGTGCGTTATTTGAGGTCTCGCACAAGACACTTATAGCCCAGTACAAAATACTCGATCTCGGAATTACGCCAGACGAATATTTGGAAGCGTTGAGAGACTCAAAGATACGGGATTACCTAAGTAGTAGATATCCAGTCTTGCGTCACTGGATTGGCATCGCATGTGACGGCTGGCTAACCCAGTCTGTCGAACTCTGTCTTCGTCTCCAGAACGACAGAGCGGATATCAATAGGTCGATTTTCCGAGGAAAAGATCCCGGGAAGGCCTTCAGTCATCACTTTCGGGCTTGGCGATACGCATGATTCCGGTCGAAGTGTCGCGTCGGTAACATTCGAGTCAGGGCACAAATTAATCTACAAGCCGCGTAGCTTGTCGGTCGACGTTCACTTTAATGATTTTGTGACATGGGTCAACTTGAACATTGCGTCGGATCTTAAGTTTGCTATTTGTTTGGATAAAGGCGAATACGGCTGGTCTGAATTCATCTCCTATTATCAATGCAATAGTGATTCCGATGTCGACAATTTCTATTGCCGACTTGGAATGCAGTTAGCTATTCTTTATATTTTGGAAGGCACGGACTTTCATTACGAAAATATCATTGCATGCGGAGAGCACCCGGTCCTAATTGATCTTGAGTCGCTTTTTCGACCCCATTCTCCGATCTTGGGAACTGAGGCTAACGAAGGCATTGATTCCTCGGTACTAAAGATCGGAATCTTACCGAGCCAGATTCGAGTTGGGTCTGAGTTTCCGGAAGTCAGCGGGGTTTCAGATGCAGACGGACAGGCCGGCGTTATGAATCGAATGCATTTTTTTATTGATGATGAAGGCGATTTTCAATTAGTCCGATCAAAGGGAAAGCTCGTAGGAGGCCAAAATGTCCCCCGGCTTGACGATAGAAAAATACAACCCGGGAAAGCGAATATCGAGAGTTTGAAAGATGGATTTAGACAGGTTTATCGGTTGTTTCTGTCAGATCGAAATGCAGTCAAAGAGAGAGTCAATTGCTTCAAAGCCGACATGGTTAGAGTGATATTTCGGCATACAGTCGCGTACACACATCTGTTGGATGAAGCTTACCATCCGATGGTGATGACCTCGTACGACAAATTCGACGAGCACTTCAAATACCTGGATCTGGCAATTTCAGACTACAAAACGATTGAACTGTTCGTGGAACATGAGCGCCGGGATCTAAAAAACGGAGACATCCCGATTTTTCGTTGTAGGAACGACGATCTTGATCTAATCACGACATCGTCGCACATAACGAAATTCTTTGTTAAGAGCGGTCTTTGTTCAGTATTGGATAAGATCGACAGGCTTTCTACGAGCGATTTGAATCGTCAGCTTTGGTTAATCGATTCTTCTTTCGAGGGTGTCGTACATGATGCGTATCGAGCGTGCCATTTTCTCCTGTTTATCCGGATCAGACCAATCTTCCCGGCAAATTGATTACCGATGCCAGCATATTGCCTCCGCAATCAGCAAGCATTTTTTTGTGGACGGAAATAGTGCGAGCTGGCTGGTATACACGAGTAAAGACTTACGCGGCGATACCTATACCGCGGCTCAGGCATTTTACGATTTGTACCAGGGATGCCCGGCGAGATTTTGTTTTTTGATCGCTTGTGGGAAGCACCGGAAATCCGAATACCTCGACTTTAGTCGCAAAGCGCTTGACCATCTTGTGCAACGGCTTTACGAATCCAGGCAATCGATTCATCCGTTGGGCCTTTACACGGGATGGGGAAGCGTAATCTGGTTGATGGCAAAGCTTAGCGCCTCGAAGAATCGGCCAGACGCGACGTGGCTAGACAGCCTTCTTGCTGGCTCCATATTTAACGACCTAATTCTTGCCGACCGAAACTCCAGCTTACTGAAAGGTTCCGCTGGCTTTATTGTGGCGTGTGTCGAATATCACGTGATGACTGGCTCAGCTGATGCCCTCGCCATGGCGCGAAGTGCAGCCGATTTTCTTTTTGGCTAATCGCTTGGAGATAGATGGTGGTTATTGCTGGAAAATGATTAGTGATACCCCGTTAGCTGGTCTTGCACATGGAGCTTCAGGCTTTGCGTTGGCATTCGCACGACTTTTCGCGGTTACCAACGAGCTGGTCTACGCGAAAGCGAGCTTACGTTGCGTGCGATATGAGCGCGCCCTATTTATTCCTGAGTCACGAAACTGGCGCGATTGTCGCAAGTACATCGTCGAAATGTATGGGGATCGCCCGTTTTGTTCGACGGCATGGTCACACGGTGCGCCAGGCATTGGTCTAGCGCGACTTGCTCTCCTGCGATCCGGTATAGAAGACGAATTGGCTCACGAGGATCTTCAAATTGCCATCGAGACGACAACCTCCTGTGATAGCTTACAATTTGACTCGCTCCGTCTACGGTAACGTTGGGAACACGGAGCTACTACTTAGCAGTACACTTGGTGGCTACTTCCAAGCGTCAATAGATGGGCTTCAGGCAGGATTGCTGGATCGCATCTCTAATGGACTGAATCTGAACACTTTCGGAACCAACTCCCCGGGCCTGATGAATGGACTTACTGGCATCGGCTACCAATGCCTACGGCTTGCAGATAGTGAAAATGTGCCGTCCGTTCTCTGTGGATGAGATGCTTTTCGTCTGGGATCCGCATATCTGAATACTTATGTCGCTACCTCCGGCACTTGGCAGTATCCTGAAATTTCTAACGTTGGAAGATCGCTACGCGCCCAGAGGCGGCCTGACTGGTACCCTTTAATTGGACCGCTTGATGGTTCAGGTTTTGGTTAGCTTGCTGCTCGGTTTTCTGCTTTGAAATGGTAGGCTGTGTTGGGTGCTCTGAAATTGCTTGTGCGCTCTACGGTCGCCTACGTTTGCAGAGCTTGCGCCATCGTTGGCCGACGATACGGCCTTCGCCGCTGCTATAGAACAGCGCTGAAACCCGACGATTTATGCTGCGGGTTCAGTATCCGAGCGAAGATGGCACTGTGTTCAGTATCGACGAAACGAGCGCAACAGCGCTTGTTGTACATCTGCCGAACTGAAGGATCGTGCGATTTCGATAGCGAGTGCATAGCCGCGAGCTTCGTCCTTGACCAGCAACCCGCGGGCCGACGTTGCTGACAACCGATCATTGATCGCGATAACCGAAATAATGCGCAGGTCATTCGTGCGGCTCATCCCGCGTTTCTCAGCGTATCGGACCTGGATCAGGCGACCCAATACGCTCACCATTTTATTTTTTTCGCGATCTTCTGCATCACCTCGATCGCCAAATCGCGCTCGGCGAGCAGCTTCTTCGGCCGCGCTCTACTGACTCAAGCGGTTCAGATCGGCGATCTTGCGTAGCTTCCATGCCACCATACTTGCGTTGTCAAGTGCGCAGCGTCTGTTTCGATATCTTTGGCTTGCGCGCCGTTGCCGGAATGCCCATGAACGCTCGAGTCGCGCATGATCTCAACAACTTTCACATCACTGAGCTTCGACTTTCTCGTCTTTCCCCCGTCGGGGCTATTCTAAACCTCACAGCAGTTCGAAATTCGGAGCGCACTTCGCACCCTGTCAACATTGACAGGTTCGCAAAATGTTCTAGGTTGCTAAACTTTCGAGATTCCATTGCTTTCAGTTCGCACGAAAATATGCCATAGGCCCACCCGGCTAAAGTCTTCTTTTTTGGTATCGAAAAAGAAGTACGCAGACACAAAATCGATGGTTGTTTGACTAAAATTGAATATGGTACAGTGGGTCGCCCGTGCGAAAATAAAGTCGGGCAATTTGTCATCTATCCTAATTGACATTAAATAAGGAGATTAATAGTGAAAGTTAATCAAATACTCAATGCTTGGAATAGGTCCGAGAGTACAGATGCACTGACGAGCGCTGCGGGGATACCGATTGTTGACGAAGCGATTTTAAAGACTCGGTGGGCGGTGGAACACTGCCTTCATCCGGCTACATCTGCACGTTGAGCGGCGAGTGCAACGGCACGGGCAAGAGTTGCTGAAAATGTATTGTCTCTGCAGGACCAGGTGACAACTAAGCCATGTGCGGGCCCCACCAGAGAGCTTGGGGCCCGCTTTCGGCTTGGCTATACAGCATTATTTGCAAGTTCGGCGTAGCAAAATGGCGATCGACGAATCCAAGGTGCAGGATCGCCGCCGACAACGGCCGTAGCGATCGCTTTCGCGCTCCCTCTATTGGCCCACCTGAAGATGGCTTATTCATCGAAGTAGTTGAAATTGTTCCGAATGCTGATCTTCGGCTTCCTGGTTGCGCATATATTGGTGGTTCACTTGTTCATCCCGACCCTCGTCGATACAAAGCATCCTTTTTCCCAAAAACTTTGACTCACAAAAATTGCGCTTGCGCTTTGTACACACTCGCTCCAAATGGATCGCGATTTTGACCGACTGGTAGCGCTTCGTTCAATGTAGTGCAGAATTGCGCGACATATCGAAGTTTGCCGGTGGCGCTCGGGTGCGTGCGCGCATCGGCATCCATCGGCCAGCGCGGCCCCTATGACCTGCCCCCATCTGCCATACCAAGCTTAAGTAGCAAAGTCCTTGGTTGAAGGTTACTGCATTGGCTGGTGACTTTCGATGCTGTTTTCTATTCGTTCTCGATGATTGGCTGCGTACTGAGCGGGTCCAATGCGGCCGCAACTGCTGTGTGGTCGCACTTCGTTGTAGTCGCGCCGCCAAACCCAATGGACAAGTGACGTGAACCAATGTTCGTTGAGGCACTCGTCGCGAAACTTTCCGTTGAAGCTTTCGATGTAGCCGTTCTGCATCGGACGACCCGGTTGGATGAGCAGGTGTTCGACACCGTGCTGCTGCGCCCATGCCATGAAGGCGCGGCTGGTGAACTCCGGTCCATTGTCGGTTCGCACTGCCTTGGGGTAACCGCGAAAACGCGCTGCCTGGTCCAGGATGCGTGTCACGTAGACACCACCCATGCCATGATCCACCGCGATATCGATGCTCTCGTGAGTGAAGTCGTCGGCAATGGTCAGGCACTTAAGGCGCCGGCCGTTGGCCAACGCATCGGCTACGAAGTCCATGCTCCACACCTGATTTACGGTCTGCGCGATCTGTAACCGCCGAGGCTCCGCAATCGGCCGCTTGGCTTTCTTGCGACGACGCACTGCCAAGTCAGCCTCGCAATACAGGCGATAGATTTTTTTGTGATTCACCATCGGATACTCCGAGCGTAACAAATCATGGATGCGTCGATAACCGAAGCGGTGCCGCACGCGTGCCAAGTCGACGATCTTCTGCAACAGCAGCATCGTGTGTTGCGTAGGAGTCGGCGGATGGCGGAAAGCATCGCGGGATAGCCCCGCAAGGCGGCAGGCCCGGCGTTCACTCACCCCCTTCAGGACGAGCATGTGCCGGACCGCCTCGCGCTTGCGTTGCGGGGCTAGCGTTTTACCCCGAAGCCGACCTTGAGCGCTTCAATATCCAAATGCGCTTCGGCCAACAGCTTCTTCAGCCGGGTGTTCTCGGCTTCCAGTTCTCGCAGCCGTTTGACCTCGTCTACGTGCATGCCTGCGAACCTCGCTCGCCACTTGTAGAACGTGGCATCACCAAAGCCCTGCATCCTGCATAGCTCGCCGACCGACATTCCGCCCTCGGCTTGTTTGAGAAATCCGATGATCTGCTCATCGCTGAATCGACTCTTGCGCATATCCGTCCTCGCTGTGGATGACGGACTTTACTAACTTTGTCGTGGTACGGTTCACAGGGAGCAGGTCACCTACACGCTGGACGGTCTCGAATCGACAAGGGATCGCGTCCGTAAACGAGCAAAAATTCCGCACGTAAGGCTTCATGATTTGCGTCGCAAAGCGGCCAGCGATCTACCGCTTGAACATGCACAAGCGTTGCTCGGTCACACCGACAAGGCGATCACTCGACGTGTATACAGGACCAAGGCCGACCCCGTAAAACCGGTCCGATAGTGGACAACCCTGCCAATAGTGGACAGCGACGAGAAGATGCCTGCCCGAAAACGATCGATTTGATGGTGCCGGCAGCAGGAGTCGAACCCGCGACCTACTGATTACAAATGGCTTTTGCGCAATAGTCAACAATGTTCCGCAACTGCCGACAGTAGTGTTTATGCGGGTTTCGTGCGGTGCCGTGTTTTGGAGTGTTGTCGATTATCACGGCGAACTGTCCCTGTAGTGTCCCTGAGGAACGGGAATAGCCGCTTGGCGTTGTTGCAACGCGCGGTTCTGGCGGTTATCGTCTTTGCAGGCCGTGCACTCTAACTCGCTCAGGGGGACTGCCGGTGTCGATACGGCGTTTCTCGTTTCGCTCGCGGCAGCGGCCGCTTAGCTCAAAGCGTAAGGCTTTACAGGGGATGGACATGAAGATACTTGGCATTTGTTTAGTCACCGCTGGGCTGCTGTGGGCAATCGTTGCGTCCAACATGAACGTGAGCGTCCACACGTTTGGTGGCGACAGCGTGAACAACATCGGGCTTATGGATGAGCGCCGCAACAATCTACTGTTCGCTGGCCTGACCATCCTCGTTGGCGCGGTGTTCATTGGCTTCGGCTCCATTTCCAAAAATGGCAATGTCGAGCGAAGATCAGCGCTGCGAGCATGCCCCTATTGTGCCGAGCTAATTAGGCGAGAGGCTATTGTGTGCAAGCACTGTCAGCGAGACGTGCATGCAGAGCCAACGGAACAGGAGGCACCAATTTCACAACCTCAAGAGAAACAAGTTCGATTACGCGAACTGTGCGCATGCTTAAAGGCAGAAGGGTTAACCTATCAACAATACCAGCAACTCGCACAAGCTGCGGGTACAACGCTTGCCCTCAGCAGCAGTTCAATCTTCGCAAAATATATTGTCACCCACGGTGGTAAGGAAGTCGTGATCAAAAAATTCAACGACCTCAAACCTTGGTTCATAGAGAACGTCGTGCCACTGGTCGAGAGTAAAGCCTAGCCAATCGCTCAAGCGGAAGGCTGCGCCTCGGCGATCTACTCGGGTGACTGGCATGCCGCTGCATGCCCCATCACACGGGCGCAAAAGTCCGCCTCGGACTCATCCGCCGCGCGCGACATGGAACCGCCCGGCCAGCCGGGCCGCACCCAGAGAACCGCCCGCGTTTCCTCGGCACCAGTAGCGTCCACGCCGACCAAAAGAATTGCGTCCGGAAATATCCCCTCGTCTTGCTTGCGTTGCTCTAGCTCCGCGACCCGCTCAGCCAGGCGACGTGTTTGTTCACTCGTGCGCATTGATTCGGCCCTCAAGCGCGGCGATGCGCGCCGCCAGTTCGTCGACTTCGATTGCGCTCGCGGCGTTCGCAACGGCGGCCAACAATTCGGCAGCTTGATCGCTGGATATTTCGCCAGCGGCAACCGCACTCAGGATTGCGCGCGCTTGCTCGCTCAAGCTGCGGGCGCTCGCTAGTTCCGGCAGCGCGGTCGCCTCACGCTGCGGGCGCAATGCCGGCGTCGTGCGGCTCAGTATCAGGTTGATAGCTTGCATATCGCCCTCGCGCGCGGCCTTGACCAAGCGTTGCAGGATGGCCGGCAATTCGTCGGCGATCATGTTTCGCCATGCGGTGCGACGATCCCTCGCGCCTTTCGGCTTGCCCTTCGGTAATCCCCCCACCGAATAGTTGACGCCAGAAGTGGAATTTTCTCGTAATCTTTTCCGAGGAGGTTCCATGAAAAAATCCCGATTTACCGATAGTCAGATTATGACCGTGCTCAAGCAAGGCGAAGCCGGCACGCCGGTATCACAGTTATGCCGTGAGCACGGCATCAGCTCGGCGACGTTCTACAAATGGCGCAGCAAGTTCGGCGGCATGGACGCATCCATGATGGCTCAGCTCAAGAACTGCAGGACGAGAACCGACGCCTGAAGAAGATGTACGCCGACGCGCAGCTCAGTGCAGAGCTGCTGAAGGAGGCGATCGCAAAAAAATGGTGAGGCCATCTCAACGCCGGGAGATGGCCCGAAGGGTAGTGGAGAGCGGGCGAACGAGCATCCGGCACGCCTGCCAGACCTTCGTGCTGAGCGAGACATGCTATCGCTATCAGGCCAAGGCGCGCGAGGAGAACGCACGGATCGCGGACTGGCTGGTGCGGTTGACCACGACCTACCGCGACTGGGGCTTTGGCTTGTGCTTCCTGCACCTGCGCAACGTCAAGGGCTTTGGCTGGAACCACAAGCGGGTATACCGAATCTACCGGGAGCTGGAATTGAACCTGCGGATCAAGCCGAAGAAACGCCTGGTCCGCGAGCGGCCCGAACCTGGCGGTGCCCGCGGCGATCAACCAGGTGTGGTCGATGGATTTCATGCATGACCAGCTCAGCGATGGGCGCAGCTTCCGGTTGTTCAACGTGATCGACGACTTCAATCGTGAGGGACTGGGAATCGAAGTAGACCTGTCGCTGCCATCGGCTCGCGTAACCCGGGCCTTGGACCAAATCATCGAGTGGCGCGGAAAGCCTGGGGCAATTCGCTGTGACAATGGCCCGGAATACATCAGCGGTGTGCTACTGGCCTGGGCAGCACGGCATGGCATACGGATCGACCACATCCAACCGGGCAAGCCGCAGCAGAACGCCTACGTCGAGCGCTACAACCGGACGGTGCGCTATGCATGGCTTGCACGAACCCTGTTCGACTCGATCGAGCAGGTGCAGGAAACCGCTACACGCTGGCTATGGACATACAACCACGAACGCCCGAACATGGCGCTCGGCGGCATTACTCCCATGCAGAAATTGGCGATGGCCGCGTAGCTCCACTTTTGCTGGTAGCTAAAAGTGGGGGGATTACCCTTCGGGTTGCCGGATTCGCCCGGCTTCCATCGGCCCAAAGGTTTTTTTGCGGGTTCTTCAATCATGTTGCTTGCCTCCTGAAAAAATCAAAGCGCGGCCGTAGTAGACCGCGCCTCTTTCGTTACCGCACCAGCGAACGTCGACCGCCCAGCAGCTTCACTTTTTCGGCGACACCAAAAGCGACCGGCGACAACCGCGCGGTGTGCGCGACAGCTTTTTGCAAATAAGCCCACGTCGCGTCGCGCGCTGCGGTCAGTACAGCCCGCCGGTGCATCATCGGTTCGCCGCCAAAATGCGATATTGCGGCCGCTTTGACATGCGCGATCGCCGCGTCGGTGACTCCGCTCAAGGTTCGCGGCACGCGCAAAAGTGCATCGCGCAGTTCCCCGCGCTTGCCCGCCGCGATGGCAGCAACGGCGTGCGAACAATAGGTTGTGCTCATGCCCGCAAACTGCCTCGCGAGTTCAAGGTCGAAAGCCCACGTCCAGGGGCGCGCGGGATCGTAATCACTCACCGCCTTGATCGGCTCGCGAAAAACCGACTCGACCTTTTGCTGCTCAAACTTCTCGACGCGCTCCGCGACCGCCGCTAATGCGCGCAGCCGGTCTTTGGCCAGGTCGATTTTCTTTTTTTCCCTGCCCGCCAGGGACAGGTCCGGGTCTGCGTCGATTTGCCGCGCGCGCTGGAATGCGATGCTGGTTTGATCCGCCGCATCGCCGATCAGCTTGCGGTATTCGTCCGTGAGTTCGTCGCGGTGTTCAACCACCCACGCAACAGAATCCAACCGATCGCGCGCCGGATCCAGGCGCGGCAGGAAAATCAATTCGTCCTCGCCGGTCAGCGCGCGGGCACCAGCGATTGCCGGTTGCTCGGTCGGCGATTTTTCGGCTGCCGCTTGTTCCGCCACGCGGGCCGCCACAGCAGCCGGCAGGTCAAACGGCTCAGGTTTCGACTCGGCCACGACAGCGGCCGCGTCTGTCACTGGAAGGGCGCTCATGCTGCACCGCCTTTGCGGTTTGCGGCGTCCGGCCCGTTCTGGCGCTGCTTGTTCGCGATGCCCTTGCGGAAGTCCAGAAACTTCGCTTTCGCTTGTGGCGTGTCGCTCTCGCCCAGCGGGGGAGCGGTCAGGATTGGTGCGGGTTTTTTTGTCTGGACTGCCATATCAGTTCCTTTTTCAGATCGCGCGGAAGCCGCCGCGCGCGGTGTCACTTTTTCGTTTTTGCGCCGAATGCGCCGAATGCGCCGAATGCTGGAATTAGGCGCAATGCGCGCATAGGCGCATGGCGCTTTGCGCCGAATGCGCCGAATGGCGCTAGGGGGTTATAGGGGGGGTATTGCGCGCACACGATTCGGCGCAAACAGGCGATCATGGCGCGACCTCCCATTTTTCCGAAAACTTGCGCTGCGCGTTCCGAAAACTCACTCGAACGATCTGCCTCTCGCGCTCAAGCCGCACCAGCGCCGCGTAGACGCGATTTTTGCCCTTACCCGTGCGGTACTGCTTCCCAAGCTCCGGAAGGTCGCACAGCGCGCGCCACGCGGGCCGCGCGCCGCTCGTGGCCGTCGTGATCGCGATGCCGTTTTCGGCTGCGATTTTGAGCACGGCGAGCACGGCGTCCGCGTCCGCCTTCGCGACCCATTCGGCGCACGATTCGGCGCACATTCCGGCATCGGTAGACGCGCGTTCGTCGGGCATGGGCACGCCGTCACCGTTGCGGACCAGTGACACCGGATCGGACTTTTTTCCGAAATTCGATTTTTCGTGGATCAATTGAAGCGCGTCATCTTTGGCAACCAAGGCGAGCCGCGACCTTGCACTGTTGTGCCAAGCGGTTGAGCCGGAATAACTTGTTGCCTGAACTTCCGAACTTGGCCGCGTTCTTGTCGATGTGCGCGAGCAATATCAGCCCGGCATTGTTCCTGCGTGCAATCTTTCTCGCCAATACCCGGACGAATCTGCGCACGTTTCTGCGGTTATTTTCGTCGGCGTCGTATGTGTCGCTGGCATTGTCGATCAACACAAGCCCGGCACCGTCCGTCATCTGACAAGCCTTTTCAAACAGCGGCGACATCACAAGGTCGCGCGTGAACGGCGCTTCATAAGCGAATGCGGTATCGTCGCAATCGCTCCCATCGTAAACGCGCAAATTTTCGCGCAATAGGGCGAATGGCAATCCGTATGCCTGCGCGATTTTTTGCAGACGCCACCGCATGATGTAGGTGTCATCTTCAAAACTCAGAAACACGACACGCGACTGTTGCACCGCCAGCCCCGCAAAAGGAAAGCCACAAGCTACGTGCGCGGCGATAACCAAGCCCAGGTACGTTTTGCCGGCTTCGCCATGACCGCCGAGCAACGTCAGCACCTTGCGCGGCACTAGCCCTTCCACAACGAACTGTGCCTGCGGAATAGTCGCCTGTTCCAAGTCGGCCAGCGAAACTTCGGCAATAGCTTGAGCAACCGATTGCGCGTGTTCGAGCTTCAGTTTTTCTTGTGCACCTTGAACATCGCGCGGGATATCGTCGTACCGCTTTTTCCAGACGGCCGGATCGCACGCACGACGTTGTGACTGCCCGACAATCCCGCGCAGGATTCCAACAACACGCGCAGGCTGCATGCCGTCGGCCACCATGCCATAGGCAAGATCGCGAATGCTGTCGTGCAAGTCTGCCCCGGCGATGATGTTTGTAACCAAGTCGCCAAGCGTGCGGCCGTTGTCCGCGCTCGGTGTAGTCGCGGCGTTCGTGGCTAGTTCTTCTGGCGCTACAGGAAACGTCGCAAGAATCTGCGCGGCGTCATAAGGCAGGCCGCCGCTTTCATGGATGATATGCGAGCGGAACGGTTCGGCCTTGCGGTGCAGGAATCCGGGCAATCGCATGATGCGAGGTAAATCGCACACCGCCGGATCACTGCTGTATTTTTTTGCAATGGCCCGCTGAACAGGCTTGAACAGTTCCAGCGGCAGGCCATCCACCGGCCAATACACATGCCATTTGCCGGGGCTTGTCTGCACGATGATATGTGGTTCAAGGTCGAATGATTCCGGAAGCGGTGCGCCGTCGAGGTCGGCAAACACGGCACGGACTCGCACCATTTCCTCGTCTTTGTCGCCAATGCCGTCGTTCACCGCCACAAAGACGCAGCGCGTTGCATTGTCGGCGATCAGCCGATCCGCGCAGCTTTCAAGCGTGCCGTGATATTTTGTTGCGCGGTCGCGGATCGTACGAAACCGCCACGTATCGGCCTCGGCATCCAGCAAGCGGAGAAACCGGGCGGCCTCTTGCAAGTCCACATTCCCTGTCGGCGCCTGCGCCGGGCCTATTTTTTGCGCCAGCGCGTTCATTCGCGCCACCAGCCGTCAGGAAGCAATGGCGTGTTGTCGTCGCAATCGTCGCAAGGGCCGGAACCGGCACCGGCGCCGAGGTAGCCAATGTGCGTCAAGCAAACCGGACAGCGTGGCGGGCTCCATTCGTCTTGATCTTCGGCCGCAATCGGGGGAGAATCATCAGGTCTGCCAAGACACTTGTTTTCCGACCACCGGCCCGCCTCGTGCGGGCTTCGTCGTTCGTGGGGCCGGGTCATGCGGCTACCCGCTGCGCTCTCTGTCCCGTTGTGGATGCAGGCTGCGAGCGCAGCCAAGCCACAAACTCCGGTTCGTCGATCAGGACTTTGCGCCCAATGGCAATGACGCAGCGGTCAAACCCGTTGTGCACGCGGTTGAACAGGAGCCAGCGCAGCGCCGATGGGGTAAACCCTGCCGATGCGTATTTGCTCGCCAACGCCGGCACGGTAAAGAATTGCGTTGATTCGGTCGTCATTGTCGAATCTCACTCGGCACTGCGGATTGCAGTGGAGTCAGATTCAGGGCCGAATTGGCCCGGAAACAATGGCGAATTTTCAGGCCAGCTTTTTTTTCATCCCCAAATAAACATTTTTCGCGGTCTTAGGCACGATGCAGAATTTCCTTCCGGCTTTTTTGTAATCGGCCTCGCATGCGTTGGGCACGGCGAAAGAGATAAGTGCAATATCGTTATACGCCCCCGCCGCCTCACGCTGCGTGCGCCTCCAGCGCTTCCAGCGCAGACGCTCGACAAACTTGTATAGCTCCCAGTCACGTTGGGCCTCGTCAGACCTGCCAGATATTGGAACCAGCCCTAATGCGCGCGCAGCCGCAGCGCCGCGCTTGGCGCGATGCGACTCGCCCTCAAATGCGGCAGCGGCTTTTTCCAGTAGTGCCGCAACATCCTCGTTTGCAGTCGTGCCCTCTCGAAGCAGCGTTGCGAAAAAGCGCAGTCGTTTGCTTTTGGGCTCCATATCGTGTCCATTAGTTCGTCTAGTGGTTTTTTTTTGGTGCGCGCCGGCGAGGTCATCCGAATATCGCCTGATTCATTCGCCCAACAACGTCGCGCGTATGGCCTTCGGTCAGGTGCGCGTATCGTTTCACCATTTGCAAAGTTTTGTGTCCGAGCACTTCGGCAATCTCGGCCAGGGTCGCGCCATTCATCGCTAGATACGATGCCGCTGTGTGGCGAAGATCGTGGAAACGGAAGTCCGCTATTCCGGCGCGGGCCATTGCCTCTCGAAACATCTTGCCGATTTCCAACGGACGCCCTTTGTGCCGGGGAAAACCAGATCGGTATCCAGCCGTCGCACCTTGGCATGCTCGCGCATCTTGTCGGCAGCGAAACTCACCAGCGGCGTTGACCGGCGTTCCCCGTTCTTTGTCTGGTGAAAGGTCAGCATGCCGCGCTGCATGTCCACGTCCGCCCAATGCAGCCCGAGTATCTCGCCCCTGCGCGCGCCGGTGGACAGCGCAAGCACGGCAATCAGGTGCAGCACTTCACTATGTGCCTTGCACTCGCGCAGCAAGGCGTCGCGCTCGGCATCGGAAAGGAATCGGACACGTCCGCGCGGCTCCGGCAATTGCTTCACCTTGCGCATGGGGTTGTCGTCCAGTAGCTCGAATTCGCGCACGCCGATATTCAGGCAGTGCCGAAGCGCCGCCAGATAACGATTCACGCTCGCGGGTTTCAACTGGCGCTTGCGTCGCGGTGTTTCGGTCAACAGCTTGTTCCGAACCGCGACGATGCGCGCAGGCGTTATCTCTGCAAGGGTGAGCGCGCCCAATTCCCTATCCCACAGCGAAAGGTAATCCCTTCGGTCGTGTGTGTTGCGCAGCTTGGAAGTCGGCAGGTACTCGGCTTTGTAGCGCCGGATCAGATCGGCCAGGGTGTTGCGCTTGGCCTCGACGTGCTGGAACCAGCGACCAGCACGGATGGCGGTTTCAGTTTCCGCAGCCCATCGCTTGGCATCCGTCACGCGGTCAAAGGTTGCATCGGCTGGCGGATATCCACGCAGGCGAACTTTAACCCTGTAGACAGTCCCGCCGTCCCGTTCGCGTCTCTCAATCGTTGCCATCGGAAAATGTCCCGAATTGCCAATTATTGAGGGAAATTGTCCCTGTGGTGTCCCTGCGATGCAAGTGCGAGCGCGGTAATTGCGGCTAACGCATTGATTTGATGGTGCCGGCAGCAGGAGTCGAACCCGCGACCTACTGATTACAAATCAGTTGCTCTACCAACTGAGCTATGCCGGCGAAGCGCTTGCGTGCGTGGGGTGCGGATTTTCGCACGAATCGGGGCGGCAGCGGAAATCGCTTACTCGAAGCCGTCCATGAAAATGAGGTCGGGCTGCAGTTCATAGGCGCCGATGTCGACAGCGCCGGAACGCGGCTTGCCACGCTGATCGGTGGCGGGTGCGCCCGTGCTGGTGCCGGTGTCGACGGCAGGGCTTCCGGGTGCGATCGCCATGGTTTCGGTATACCCACCATTGGGTGCGGGAGCGGCGACGTCGGCGCTGGCGAACACGGTGCCGGGCGCAACCGCGCCTTCGTGTTGTCCGCCCGATCCGGGACGCGTCAGCGGCCACTGCAGATTGTTCGCCCCGCTCGCGGCCGGGTGCTGCATGGCCCAGGGATTGAAGGCGTTGCCGCCGGTGTTGTCCTGGAAGATGACGTTGCGCATGACCAATCCCGTGCCAATGTCGTTGGCAATGCCGCCGGCGAAGCACACCGAACATGGTGCGCTGTTGTTGGCAATGGTCAGGTTCTGCAGCGTCAGCGTGCCAGTGACGGCCTGGATCGACATTGCCCCGCCCAGACCGCTGTTGGCAGTGTTGCCGACGAAGGTCGAATTGACGATCTCGCCATCCAGCACCCCACCCTGGCCGAACAGGGCCAGGCCCGCATAGCCGGCCGCAGTGTTGTCGCGAAATGTACTGCCGTCGATTTCGATCGGACTGCCCTGGATGTAGGCGCCGCCGGCGAGTTTGTCGCTGGCGACGCTGGCATTGCCCTGCACGGTGGAATTGTGCAGGCGCGTGAACGAAGCGGCGCTGTAGGTCACGGTGAACAGGCCGCCGCCGTGGGCATTGGCCTGGTTTGACAGCAACTGCACGCGACACAGGTTGAGGTAGCGTGCGTCGCCGTCGACCCCGATCGCACCGCCGTTGCCGCCGCTGCCGGGATTGCCGCCAGTGCCGGTTGCCGTGTTGCCGCTGAACTGGCTGCCATACAGATTGACGCGCTTGGAACCGAGCGAATACAGCGCGCCGCCATTGGCGCCGGAATTGTCATCGAAGCGGGAATCGACGACATCGAGTTCCGCGGCGCCAACGACGTACACCGCTCCACCGCCAGCGTCCTGGGCGCTGGCAATGGCGTGATTGCCGGAAAAGTGCACGTTGAAAAACTGAATCGTCACGGCTTGCCAGGGGCCGCCGGTGGCCTTGTACAAACCGGCGCCGCTGGCAGCAGGCGTGCTGCCATTGATGACGGCACCATTTTCCAATACGAACGTGTAGGTGAGATTGCCGGGATTGGTGACTTCAATCACGCGTCGTGTTGCGCCGCCCGAAAGCGTTGCGCCTCCCAGATCCACAATGACGTCGCGATTGACGATCAGCGTCGCGTCGACCGTCAATGTCGATGTACCGATATTCAGGCGGATCGCACCGCCATTGCTGATGGCCTGCTGCAGTTGTGTCGTGCTTACGCTGCCCGCCTGACCGGTACCCAGCACGACCGGCGTCGCTGCCGGTGGCGTCGGCGCGACGCAATCGAATATTTCCTGTGCCGGGCAATCTGCCCACACCAGGCATGCGAGAAACACCAACGTGAGCGCAAACGAGCGCCGTCGACGAGTTGAATGATTGGAGGATCGAATCGTCATGATCCACTCTTCGAGCGACAGGCGGCCAGCTTGACGCACGGGCGCAGCAAATTGCGTGATCGCATTGGCGATTCGTCGGTCGCGCAGGACGCCTGCATGAGAAATCGATCCAGTCCCCGCCGCAACGATCGATCGATCAGAAACAGGTGATCGGCTGTTGGCGCAGCGTCAGCTGCGGGGATACGAGTGAGCGCCAGTTCACCGGTTTGGTCGAATCCTGGGCGAAATCGATCCAGTACACCGGCAATTCTTCGGTGCGTGCGATGAGTTGCGGCTGGAATCCCATCGCCGCGATTTCTTTCTGGCGTTTTTGCGCGTTGACCTCGGCGTGGAACAACCCCAGCGAAATGGTGTTCTGCTGATCGCCGGCGGTGACGACGTAATAATCGCGCACGCCATGCGTCGACAATTTCCGCGCCAGCGTCAGCGCCTGTTCGCGATTGGATTGCGCAGGCAGATACACCCAGTAGCCGCGGGTTTCCGTGGCGTGGGCTTCGCGATACTGGATCCGCGATACCAGTGGCGTGAGCGCATTCATGGTCGCGCGCATGTCGGCCTGGGTCGGGAATGGTCCAATGCTCGCGCAGGAGTCGTTCTTCAGATCGGCGCTGGATTCGGGCGCACTGGCCAGTTCCGCGACACTTGACTGCCCGGAATTTTCGTTTTCGGAAAGCAGTACCAGCTTGGCGACACCGGGATCGGTTGCGGTGAATGCGCGCGGTTGCGGATGCGGTGCGAAATACAGCCAGCACGCGACGCCGATATTCAGCGCCAGCAGGAGCAGGAACAACATGCGTACGAGCATGCGGGATTCTTTCGCGGCAAAAGGGAAATGGCCATCGGGCCGCAGGTATTCTAGCCCGCATCAATCGTCAATGCGCGCACCGGCACCAATGCCGGGTCTTCGATCCGGTCAAACCCGACTACAACCAGGATTTATCGAGAAGGATCCGAATTCCACGAAGGCTCGACATCGAATTTCTTTCCTTTGTGTACTTTGTATCCTTCGTGGTCAGACGCAACCAGCCGCATCGGCGAAAATCGCCAGCCCGCGCAGAACGATGTCCGCTTCGACCCGGTGTCGGATCGCGAGCAACCTGCCGACTCGCGAAGCGTCGCCGCCACTGAGAATGACTACCGGCTCTTCGCGCAAGCGTGCGGCCGTTCGGGTCACGAATCGTTCGATCACCGCAACCGCCGCCAGTCGAATACCGGACTCGATCGCATCTGCCGTGTTGTCGGCCATTTCGACGACACTCGCAGGCGGCGTCTCGCCCAGGCGTGCGGTGCCGCCAAGCAAACCTTCGCGCATCAATCTCAAACCGGGAACGATCAGCCCGCCCAGATGCGTGCCGTCGGCTGCAAGCGCATCCAGCGTCAGCGCGGTTCCGCAACTGACGACGACGCATGCGCGTTGCTCCAGCGCATGCGCTGCAATCATGCCGAGAAAACGGTCCACGCCCAGGTCGTTCGGTCGCGCGTAGGCGCTGGTTACGCCACACGCCCGCGTCGGGCTGCGCGCAAATTGCGCCGTCAATCCAAAACGCGCATGCAGCGAATCGGCGACAGCGGTGTCCCGAGCCGTCGATGCAACCGAGGCGATCCATGCAGATTCGACATGTTCCATGCCCTTCCATAGCGCCGCAAAGTCGCCGGCCCCCGGATCGTCGTACGCGATCGCGCGCGCGTCGCGCAATGAGCGACCGTCCCAGAGGGCGCATTTCAAACGCGTGTTGCCAATGTCGATCAGCAGTTTCATGCGCGTCGCACGCTGACTTCGGCGCTGTCGAAGGTCGTCAGTTTCCGATCCTGACGAACGCGTAATGCGCCGCGCGCGTCGACGCCGTCGGCAATGCCGAAAACCTCGCCCGCTCCTGTGCACACGCTCACGGTATGCCCGATCAGCGCATCGAAGTGTGCGTATTCGTCGCGGAAACCGGCAAAACCTTCTGCGTCAAAGCGATCCAGTGCACCAATCAAACGCGCGATCAGGCGCGCGATCAAGCGGTTGCGCGACGGAAGTTTGTTTGCGCACAGGCGGGCGAGATCCGTGCAAGGTTGATCGATACCCGGTGCATCCGGCAAACGCAGATTGACGCCGATGCCGATTACCGCGAAACACGGGCCCAGAAATTCCCCGCCAAGTTCGACCAGAATGCCCGCAAGCTTTGCGCCATCGGCAAGCACGTCATTCGGCCATTTCAGACCGATACCGGTGACGCCGCAGTCGCCCAGCGCCTGCATCAGCGCGACGCCCGCAACAAGACTCAAACCGGAAAGTGCGCCCATGCCGCGCGCGAATCGACGCAACAACGAAAAATAGATGTTTCCGCCCAGCTGCGATTGCCATGCTCGCCCTCGTCGGCCGCGACCCGCGCTCTGGGTTTCAGCGATACAGACACTCAATTCGGCCACGCCTTGGCTGGCCTGGCGCAGCAACTCGCTGTTGGTCGAATCGATCTGCCAATGCACGTGCAAGTCAGTCGTACGCGCGCGTAAAGGGGAATCGAGTTCTCGACGGATGGCTTTGGCATCGAGCAATTCGACCGGCCATTGCAGGCGATATCCGCGGCCTGCCGCGGCCTCGATGGGCGCGCCCAAAGCGCGCAAAGCCTCGATCTGTTTCCACACGGCGGCACGCGTAACGCCGAGTTGTGTAGCCAACGTGCTGCCGGACACAGCGCGGTCGCACGACAATGCGGCCAGAATCGCCCGCGGTTGAATGCTCATGCCGGGTGGTGCTTCGACGCGACGCAGGTCATCAGGCCGCAAATGCAAACGCGGGATTTTCGCAATCTCTGATTCATACCGGGGGAGTTTAGCCTGAAGCCGCAATCCAGCGGCGCCTGCGGACACCTGTCCGCAAAGTGTCCGCGTTGTCCGGGCGCGGACACTTTCGTGATGCGCAGTGGCATTGCGGCGGCCCAAAATCGGCGTTTTCGCGCATTCCATCCAATGGCACGCTTGCTGCTACGGTCACTGGCGGCACCCCGGCGGATATGCGAGCATGTAGAGCTTGGGTGCTATCGATACCAATCCTTGTGGGAGAATCCCATGTTCAAGTTTCCAGCCGCCGCGCTGACGCTTTTCGCCGGTTCGGTTTTTTGTTTCGCGACCGCGCATGCGGACGACATGATGGCGATGCCCAGCGACGGCTACCAGCTCGCCAGCAATTCGCCGTCCAGTGATGGCGATCTGATCGCGACAACAGCACACGATGAAGACAGCAACGTCAGTGCCGCCCGCGCCACCATCGTTTCGGGCGACGACGATGGTGGCGACGTGGCAACTCCAGCCCACGCCGCCACTGACAATACTGCAACCCGGATTCTCCACGCGACCCCTGCGCATCATGCCGCTGTTGCCGAACCCATTCCGGCACCGCCCGCAGTCGCCAGCCACAAAAATCCCACCAGCGTCCGCTGGCAATCGCTGCTGCCTGGAGTGATGAAGTAAGGGGATTCCCGTGCGTTGCGCCACAAGGCCGGGAAAGCGCGCAGTCTGCAATTCTCCAAACCGGTTGATAGTCGACAAACGCTCTTGAACTTGCGCGCCATTCCGCGCCGATTCCAGCTGCGTGGTATTTTTACGCGGGATTGGCAATGCGATTCAGTCGGGAAAGGGACAATGCGTACAAGGCGCACCTGGTTTCAACTTTTGTTCGCCACTCTCGCAGTTGCGATCTGTCCATTCGCAGTAAGCGCGATGGCGTCACCGACACACGCAACCGCTTCCGTCGCCGGTACCGTATCCGCAGCAGAAGATGGTTCACCACTATCGGGCGTCACCGTATCGGTGTTGCTCGATCAGTCGATTTTGGGTGTGCATCCGGTCGCCAGCACGACGACCGATGCAGCCGGTCATTATCAAATCGACGGCATCGATCCGAACGCAGCCGGACGATATCTGGTCTCGGCAGATGCGGGCGCCTATCGGGTCGTGCAGCGATGGCCCGGGGTGGATTGTCCACCGGGAGATTGTCTGAACAGGGGGCAATCACCCGATCTGGTCGCGGGTCAGATAACCACCGGAGTCGATTTTTCGCTCGCAGCGGCTGGCGCAATTCACATCATCGTCAAGCGTGCTGACACCAATACGCCGATTGCCAACGCAACGATATCGCCCTTCTCGTCGGCATATACCGACGCCGAAGGGGTCTTGACTCTGGGTTCCGTGCCACCCGACAGCTACGTCGTTTCGGCAAGCGCGGATGGTTTCGTTCAAACCTTCAGCGACGGACAGCAATGCGACATGTTCAATTGTGACACCGTCGCCGCGTCCCCGCTCGTCGTCACCGCCGGTCAGACTGTCGATGCTCCGATTACGCTTGAGAAAGGCGTGTCGATTGCGGGCCAGGTCAGGGTCGCCGACAACAGCGACCACCCTAATAAATTTGACCTCAACTATCACGTCATGCTTTACGACGAGTCGGATATTGGTCGTGTTTCAGTGAATGCGCTGCTCGATGCGAGCGGCCGGTATATTTTCAGCAATCTGATCCCGCGTACCTACAGCGTTCGGTTCGGCGATCCTGCAGACACCGCTTACAGGAGCGAATACTACGATGACGTCGCGTGCACACAGGATCCGTGCGACTTGGGAGAAGTGACGAAATTGAGTCCCTCTGCCGGTGAGTCGATCGACGGCATCGACGCGACCGTGGAATCGCGACAGCTCGTCTCGGGCAGAGTGGTCGACTCGGCGACGAATCTGCCTCTGCTCGGAGCCCGGGTTGATGCTGTCGCCAATCAAGGCGTCTTTATTGAAATGTTGGGTACCATCGCTTCAACGCGGACTGACGCCCAAGGCCGTTATACCCTGCGCGGCGTTTCGACGGCTGCCAAATTTACGCTGACCGTGACGGCGCCAAAATATTTGGGACTCATGCTTCCGGATGTTGTCTGCGATCAGAACAACCTTTTCTGCAGCGACGACTTGGTCAGCGATGCAACTGCCTTGTCGCTCACGACCGATCAAGTGCTCACAGTCGACGACATCGCATTGCCCCGGGGAGCAGTGATCACCGGACGCGTAACGGACGCCTTTTCCACCAAACCTATCGCCGGTACCCTGGTGTTGCTGAACTGCCCGGGAATCAACTGGCCGAATGTGGCCGTCACGATGCAAACGAATGCTGATGGCTATTATGAAACGCCAGGACTGGGTACCGGAAGCGGGCTGGTCCTTGTCGCCACTACGGCGGATGGAAACTCGACCCAACTGTTTGACCATGTACCTTGTGACGAGGTGAATTCCTGCGACCGGAATTTGGCAACACCGGTCGATGTCGTCATGCCTGATGCTGTCTCAGGCGTGGACTTCATACTTTCCGACCCTGAAGCGATCTTCTCGTCGGGGTTCGATCACTGATGACGCTGGTTGGTTCGCCTTGGAATCAAGCGAGGTAGCGTGCGTTCCACGCACGATTCGTGCGCGACGCGCACGCTACGGGCGATGCAACGGAACGATTCCCAACCGCCCGAAATACGCGACCCACGCCTCGCGAAATGTCGCGTAGTCGTAGCGCGCCGCCGTATCGCGACCGCGTTGCGCCAGTCGTGCGCTGCTCGTCGGATCATTCACCGCGTCGATCAGCATTTCGGCGACACGTTCGATCTGCGCGTACGGCGCGACGCGGCAATTTTCGTCGGGGCGCATGTATTGGCGGCCGCCGAATCCGTCGTAACCGATCACGGTCGTGCCCATCGCCATGGCTTCCAGCGGCACGAGGCCGAAACCTTCGGCGGCCGACAGCGTCAGGAAATAGCGCACCGCTCCGATGCGTGCGAACAATTCGGGTTGCGCGATCGCGCCGCTGGCAAGAGGTTCGGCTAACTCGATATGCGGCGCCTCCTGCGCGACGATATCGCGCAGCCGCTGCCAGGAAGATTCCCACGCATCGGCAATGCCCTTGCGATACGGCAACACGCGATTGGCCGGGCGTTGATCCCACGCCGGCGCCGCCGGCAACGCGTCGAGATTGAGGAACGGCGGAATCACCGGGACATTCAGCGCATATACCGTGCGCAGGTAGTCGGCAACGAAATCGCTGGCAGCGACATAGGCGTCCAGACGTCGATCCAGCAGCGGATAGGTGTTGAATCCCTGCACATAGCACAGCTTGAATCCGGGCAGGCGCCAGCCGAAGCCGCGTTCGGAAAAACTCGGGTTGACGACAAGGACGTCGTCGTCGGCGATCGTGCTCTCCATTTGCTGCTGCGTGATTTGCGGCATGCGCAAATCGTAGGCATGGATGCCGTGATCGACCGTCTCGTCGCCAACGCTTACGGCAATCGCCTGAATACCGAAATCGCGCTGCAGGATGCGGCCGATGTGGTACGCCATCCAGGTGCCGCCGTTGGGGAGATAGGCTCCAATGACGAACACGCGCTTGAATCGATCGGGCATGCTCATGGCTGGAGCGTCAAGGCGTCTTGTCGCTGGTTGGGGCCGCGCTGGAATCGGTGCGGGCCTGCACTTGCTTCGGCGCCGGCGCCGAATCGAAATCCAGCGTCGCGATGCGATCGTGGGCATCGCGTGGCTGCGACCGCTGCATGGTGCGGCGAACGACCGGCTTGGCTGCCGACTCGTGCACAAATGGCTTGGGTTTGGCGACCGCCGCTTCCGCTTTGGGCGGTGGCAACAGACTCAATCCGCCGACTGCCGCCAGACCATCGCGCGAGTCGGTCGCGTAAACGCTCACGGCCGTGGCCTTGGGCACCGGCGCCAACGAAAAAACCGTGTTGCGCGCCTGATAGCGATGCGATTGCAGGGTCGTGCCATCGGCTCCGATCCAGTCGACGTAGACATCCCCGCCGAAATCGTAAGCCGGTACCTGCACCAGCACTTTCGGGTCCCAACGACTTGCCGCCAGTTGCAGTCGCAGCTTGCCTTTCGGCCGCGCCAGCACCACCGCCGGATCGCCAAGCAGGTTATACATTTCCACAAAGTCGTGGTCGGCGATTTTTCCCTTCGCCGCGACGATGGCATCGCCGATCGAGTGTCCGGGCTTGAGCAACTCGTCGATCAGGATTTTCGAATACGTCGGATTCGGCGAGTTTTTCCACGATGCGGCGAACACGGCGATCGCCCCCTTTCCGGCCTCGCGCAGGAACTTCTCGCCAATGGAATCGTCGGTCGGATTGTCGAATGGCGCGGAAAAGCAGGTCATCGCGAGCACCATCGGATAGCGTCCCGTATTGCTCAGCCTGCCGACGTCGTCCAACGAAAACAGGTCGCCCATCGGACCTACGCGCCAGATGTACGAGCCGCCATGGCCGAGGAAATGCACGAGCAGGTTGCCGGCGTCGAGATCCTTGCGCAGCGTCGTGCGCGCCTGTTCGTAATGTTCCTTGCTGCGATCGTTGAAGTCGGTATACAGGCTGGTGGTGGCGAAGCCTTCACGATCCAGACTCTCGGCGAGCTTGTCCGAAGCGCCTGCTTGAACGATGCCACCTCGCTGGTGCTGATGAAGGTCACGTCGCGCCGCCATGAACCCGGTGCCGGATCGGTCATGATACGCAATGGTCTTGTCGACGATCGCGGATACCTGTGCCGGCGTGACCACCGGGAATCGTCCGACCGCCAGCAGCGGATGGAAGTCTCCGGTCTTCAAGGCGACGAAGCCGTTGTCGCTTGCCGCCTGCCCTTCGGAGGTGGGGTATTGCCATGTCGGAATCAGGTTACGTGTCGGCACGGCATTGTCGGATTGCGCGTAGGCAAAGCTGTCCATGCCGCTGAACCCGGCGCCATGCAGAATCTGCGTCGTGGGCGGATCGGGGGTCAGCAAATACGACGCACCGCTGAGGCGACCGTTGCGTGCGTCGTGATGAATCTCCGTGCTGGCGTCGCCGACCAGCAGCAGATAACGCGGTTTGATCTTCCAGTGCTGCGTGGCCCAGGCCAGCAGATCGCGAATCGCGCGCGGATGCGCAACGCCGCCATTGAACTGGTCGTAGACCGCATCGACGTCGATCGCGTCCACATGCAGACCGTGCGCTCGATGGTACCGCGCCAACGGCTCGACCGCGCCGAGCAGGCTGGGATGCGCCACGATCAGGTAATCGTAGCCATCGCCGGGATTGCGCAAGTCGGCATCGGCGACGGCACGCATATGCGGCGGCGCTGGCACGTGTCCGGCAACAAAAGGATACAACTGCACATCTTGCTTCGCGCCGGCGGCGCGATAACGTCCATTGCGTTGCGCCACCATCGGGCGATACACGCCATCGGTTCCGTACAGCGCCGGCGTGCCGCGGCCGCGGTAGTCGAGCACAACCGGCGCATCCGAATCGGCCTCGAACGCCGAGGCATCGACGTCGAGATCGCCATGAATCGGATAGGTCACACGCATCCAGTTGAACATCACCACATCGACGATGAAGCCGGTCTTGTTGTCCGCCACATCGCGTCTGGGAACACGCAACTCGAGTCGGTTGCCGCGGGCTCTGAGAAGCGCGCGCGGGACGCTCACTTGCTGTCGGAATTCGGCGCGCCCGTCCCATTCCAGCGTTTGCAGCGGTTTACCGTTGAGGGTGACTGCGACTTGATGATCCGGCGGCTTGGTCTTGCCCTTGACCGGAATGATGTTGGATACACCGCGAAAATTCAGCGTCAATCTTGCCGCCGGGTTGGTTGAACGCGTATCCAGATCCGCTGCATCGAACGACACCGCGAACGGCTTGGCGTCAATCGGGGTCAACTTCGTCCATTGCCACACGTCCGGTTCGTCGCCGGGTTTCATTTCCGTGCTGCTCAGGCGCAGCATCAGGTTTTCCTGTTCCAGGTGCAGGCTGCGTTGCAATGCGGCCGGATTGGCGCCGGGCTTCGCAGCGCGTTCGGTCATGCGCGCATGCTTGCCGGCGTTTGCGCCAAGCAGGTAAACGTTCACCGTCGAATACGGGTCGTACCAGCTCGATGGGCCGTGCAGCGCCTGTCCGACCCATTCGATGCGCGCACCCGGACCGAACGAACCGTTCTGGTCGCCAATCATCCGGATCGGCACTTCATGGCCACGGTTGAGCAGAACCAGATCGTCGCTGCGGCACCCCTTCAATGCCGGTTGTGCGGCCACAATCGCGGCGTAATCCAGGGCGTAGACGCCGGAGTTCTTCACCTCGATATGCAAACGCCCTGAACACGCCCATGCATCGAGCGAGGTGGACAGCAACAGCGCGATCAGGATTTGCGGAACGATCCGCCGGAATGAATGAAACGTCATGAGCACAGTGATATTGAGGCCGCCGACGACCAGGATCGCTCCGGCAAGCAAAAATGGTGGCCAAGTATACCGAACCGAAGGGTTCGCGTTGGCGGCGGCTCTCAGATCAGCAGCGCCACCGCCTTGATCTGAGCCCATACCGGCAGGCCTTCGCGCAATTCCAGGCGCCGCGCCGATTGCTGCGAGACCCGCGCGAGCAAGCGCGCTTTGCCCGCACGCAGTCGCAATTGCAGCTGACCACTGGGCAAAACCGTGAGCTGCTCCAGCGTGGCCGCAACGATATTCAGGACACTGCTGTCGGCAGGTCTGCTCAGGGCGATGCTGACATCGCGCGCCTGTACGCGAACGCGCACGTGCACACCGGGAGGCGGTTGACGACCATGCGCGTACAGCGCGCCGACCGGCGTATCCAGTGTCAGTAAACCGTGGGAATCCACATCCACGACGCTCGCCTCGATCACCGCCGCGGCATCGTCGCGCAACGCCAGCGGCAAATCGGCGCGATTGAGCACATCCAGCGCCGCACCATCGACGCGCACCGTTCCGGCTTCGAGCAGGACCAGATGATCGGCCAGCCGCGCGGCTTCTTCGACGCCATGGGTGACGTACAACACGGGAATATTCGCCTGCCGTCGGATCGTCTCGATGTACGGCAGGATCTCCGCACGTCGCTCGGCGTCGAGTGCGCTGAGGGGTTCGTCCATCAACAGCCAGCGCGGTTGGCACACCAGTGCACGGCCGAGTGCGACACGCTGTCTTTCGCCGCCGGACAAACTGACCGGCGCCCGCGCCAACAGCGGACCCAATGCCAGTTTGTCGATCCACTCGTCCAACGCGCTGGCAGCTGCGCCGCAACGTTGCCAGCCGTAACGCAGGTTTTCGTGCACCGAAAGATGCGGCAACAACGCGGCGTGCTGAAACACCACGCCGACGGCGCGTCGGTGCGGCGGCAAGCGCAGACGATCATCCTGCCAGACCGTGTTGCCGATTCGCACGCGTCCGCGCGCCGCAGATTCCAGGCCCGCAATGGCGCGCAGCAAGGTGCTCTTGCCGCTGCCTGATGGGCCGAAGACCACGCTCACGCCCCGCGCCGGAAGCGTGAGCGCCACATCCAGCATGAAACTGGCGCGACGCAACTGCACGCGCAATTCGATGTGTTCGCCGAGGTCAGTCATGTGCGATCGCCGTACGCCGACCCAGCCACTGCATGACCAGCAACACGCCGAAGGAAAACACCAGCAGTCCGGCGGCCAACCGATGCGCATCGCTGTACGCCATGGCGTCGACCTGGTCGTACAGCAACACCGAGAGCACGCGCGTCTGCCCATCGATATCGCCGCCGACCATCAGCACCACTCCGAACTCGCCGACCGTGTGTGCAAATCCGAACAATGTCGCCGTGACCAGCGCCGGACGCGAAAGCGGCAGCACGACGCTGAGAAAACGATCGAATGGTCCGGCGCGCAGCGTGGCAGCCGCGTCCAGCACACTGCGATCGATCGCGGCAAAGCCGGACTGCAACGGATGTACCACGAACGGCAGCGAGTACAGTACCGAGGCGAACAACAATCCCTGGAACGTGAACGCCAGCGTGCCCAGTCCGAGCGCCGTGGTGACGTGTCCGATCGGCCCATGCGGTCCCATGCCGAGCAAAAGATAAAAACCCAGCACCGTCGGCGGCATCACCATCGGCAAGGCCACGATCGCGCCAACGGGAATGCGCCAGGGCGACCGCGTGCGCGCCAGCCACCACGCCAGCGGCATGCCGAGCAGCAACAGTATCAGCGTCGTCAGCCCGGCGAGCTTGAGGGTGACCGCGATGGCGGCGAGGACGGGATGCATGGCAGTCGCAGCGGCGCCGGTTCAATGATAGCCGTGCGCGCCGATGATGCGGCGTGCGGGTTCGCTGCGCAGATACTTCAGGAAACCGACGGCGGCCGGATTGCCTTTGCCGTGGTTGAGCAGCACCGCCGTCTGGATTACCGGTTTGTACCAATCCGATGGCACCCGCCACGACGCACCGCCGACCTGGCGTTGCGATTGCATCACCAGCGAACGCGGCAGCAGACCGGCTTCGGCGTTGCCGCTCATCACGAACTGGGTCGCCTGCCCCACATTCTCGCCAAGAACCAGGTGCGGTTCGAGCGCATGCCAACGACCGATATGCTGCAGGGCTTCGCGCGCGGCGACGCCGTACGGTGCGAGCGCCGGGTTGGCGATCGCAAACTTGCCGAAGGCGTGCCGGCGCAACGTGGTTTCGCCGTCATTGACGAGTGTGGAGTCGCGACTCCACAACACCAACTCGCCCGCGGCGTAGTCGTAAAGCGACGAACGTACTGCCAGGCCGTCGGCCACCAGGCGCTGCGGCGTGGTGTTGTCTGCCGCCAGCAGAATATCGAACGGCGCGCCATTGCGAATCTGCGCGTACAACTTGCCCGTCGATGCAACGCTGATTGCGATGCGGTCGTGGCTTTGCCCGGCATACTGCCGTGCCAGCAAATGCGCCACCTCGGTGAAGTTCGCCGCCACGCCAATGCGCGCCTGATGTGCCGGTTCGACCCCGATCGCCGGGCGGGATCCAGGCCAGGCGCCCAGCGCAACCGCAATCAACAGACCAGAAATCGTGCGCGAAAACGGCATCCGGAAATCCTCGGGTTGCGGCAACCGAACGGTGCACACTGTCGCCTTTGGCCGCAGCGCTCAGTTCTAACCAACTTGAATCGGCCGATCAAGCCCTGGCGAAAACGAGGGTGCCGTTGGTGCCGCCAAAACCGAAACTGTTGGACATGACCGTGTTCAGCCTGGCAGGTCGGCTTTCGCGCAGGATCGGAAAGTCGGCAGCTTGCGGATCGAGATCGGTAATGTTGTCCGACCCGGCCATGAATCCGTCGCGCATCATCAGCAGGCTGTAGATGGCCTCATGCACGCTGGCGGCGCCCAGAGAATGACCGGACAGCGCTTTGGTCGACGACGATCGGCGGTACTGATCGCCGAAACGACTTCGCCATGGCTTCCAGTTCGACGGCTGTCACCCGCAGGCGTGCCGGTACCATGGGTGTTGATGTAGTCGATCGGGCCGGATACGCTGTTGAGGGCCATGCGCATGCAGCGTACTGCGCCCTCGCCGGAAGGCGCACCATGTCGGCAGCCGTCCGATGTGGCACCGTAACCGACAATCTCGGCGATGAATATTCGCGCCGCGGGCGAGGGCATGTTCTAGTTCCTCGACCACCAGCATGCCGCCGCCGCCGGCGATGACGAAGCCGTCGCGGTCGCTGTCATAGGGTCGGCGAGGCGCGTTCGGGTTCGTCGTTGTGGCTGGCGGCCAACGCGCCCATGGCATCGAACAAGACGCTCATGGCCCAGTGCAATTCTTCGCCGCCGCCGGCAAACATCATGTCCTGTCATGCCCGGTGGATCTGTCCACCGCCGCGCCGATGCAATGCGGCGACTGGTGGCGCAGGCCGCGGAGATGGAATAGCTGTGCCCGTGAATGCCGAAACGCCGTGCCAACGTCAGGCCGACACGGTGGAGCACATCGTGCGCGGCACCATGAACGGGCCGACGTTGCGCACACCTTTGTCGCGCAGCAGGTCGCCGGTCTGCGATCTGCCAGGGCGCGTCGAGCCGCCGCCGGAACCGGCGATCACGCCGCATGCGCGGGTCGGAGATTTGCTCGGCTGGCCAGACCGGCATCGGCAATCGCATCGCGCATGGCCACATAGGCATACGCCGCGGCGTCGCCCATGAAGCGCTTCAGTTTGCGGTCGATTGCCACATCCAGATCGATCTTTGGCACTCCGGCAACCTGGCTGCGCAGCCCGCGCGTCAGATATTCGGGGATGAACGAAATGCCGCTGCGCAACTCGCGCAAGGCGGCCGATACGGTATCCAGCGCATTGCCAAGACACGAAACGATACCCATGCCGGTAACCACGACGCGACGCATCTCAAAAGCCCTCGGTCGACTGGAACAAACCCACGCGCATGTCGCTCGCGGTATAGATCAGGCGATCGTCGACCAGCGTCCTGCCATCGGCGATCACCAGGCGCAGTTTGCCGCGCATGACTCGGCGGATATCGATCTCGTAGCGCACCTGTTCGCACCGGGCAAAACCTGGCCACTGAATTTGACCTGGCCCACACCGAGTGCGCGTCCGAGACCGGCTTCACCCAGCCAGGGCAGGAAGAAACCGGTGAGCTGCCACATTGCGTCCAGACCCAGGCATCCGGGCATCACCGGATCGCCCTCGAAATGGCACCAGAAAAACCACATGTCCGGGTGGATATCGAGCTCGGCATGGATCACGCCCTTGCCGAACTTGCCGCCTTGCTCGGCGATATGCGTGATGCGGTCGAACATCAACATCGGCGGCAACGGCAGACGCGCGTTGCCGGGACCGAACATCTTGCCGTGTCCGCAAGCGAGCAATTGATCGTGATCAAGCGAGGAAGGTCGCGTCATTCATGGGTTCCGGATTGGCAGACGGCGTGTGCGTGGTGATATGGATCAAGCGCAAGGACGATCATACGTGGATGCCGTCGCACCGCTTTGGCCGCACGACGACTCGACGTTGCCCGTTTGCTGAAACAACCATCCGATCATACGCGATATGGCTTTTGTCTGTGAGACGCCCGGCCTCGCGGGCTGAACACGGGCAGGCTCAACTTTGCCGCGCGTCGCGGGGTTTCGGTATCGGGATTTTCTGGCGGTTTACCCTGCGCTTCGCCGAATTTCGAACACCGGCTTGCAGCGCCAACAGCTCGCGCTCAATCTCGAAAACGTGGGGATCATCGGCTCGCAACGCCCGCAACGCCGCGGCCAAATGGATGAGGTAATCGCGGTTCGGACCGCTGGGGCCGTGTGCAGCGGCGATATGCCGCGCGATTTCGCGCTCGCTGGCCGCACCGAGAAATGCGGCGTTGTCCGGCGGGGCGACATAGACCAGTCCCTCGATGTGGCGACCGTCGTCGAGCGTGAATGCCGTGGCCAGGCGCAGATAACCATTCTTTTCGCGCATGTCCAGATGGGCAAAGGTTTCCGGTGTCACCAGGTAAGCCATGCCGACGCAAACGGCGTCCTCGGCCGGTATCAGGGTCACTACGCGACCGGGTGCGTGCGGCGTTCCGCGATGGTCGTGCGAACCCTGCCAGAATCGCCGCGCCCAGCCGCGGATGCTGGCGGGACGACGTTCGATGAAGTCAAAGTCCGCCTTGTAGATCAGCGAGCCATAACCGAACAACCACAATTGCGCATGATCGTCGAAGCGCGTCATGCAGCGGTTGATTGCGGTGGTATCCAGGCTGTGGGCGTTGCCGGTCGTCATTTGCGGCGATTACGTCACTGCGGAACGGGAACGCGTTTTTTGCCGGCAAGTTCCGCGATCGTCTGCGCAATATTTTTTTCTGCAAAATAGTTGAAGTAGTTCCATTTGCCGTACGTGCCTTTCATCTGCGCCAGAACATGCTTCTGCAATTCCGGACCGTGTTCGCCCTTTTCCTGCAATGCCGCGATCGCATGCCGCAGTGCCACGAGATAATCGCGGAATGCGCTTACGTCGCCTTGTGTGCCGACTTCGCCGTGTCCCGGCACGTACGTTGCCCCCGGATAGTCCTTTACGAGCCGGGCGTTGGTGTCGATCTGGGCACGCGTATTCGCATCGATCAGGTTCGGCAGACTGCGATTCCAGAACAGATCGCCGGTGAACACCACGTTCGCGTCGGGAATCGCCACGATCGAATCGCCGCCGGTGTGGCCGGGCAAGACGCGGACGATGATCTTGCGATCCCCCTGATACAATTCAATGCCGTTTCGGTAAACGACATCGGGCAGAACATATGACTGCACCATTTCTTTCTGCGCGGGCGTGATCTTGTCGCCGAAAAACTTCAGGTTCTCGGTGCGCTCCCAGGTGCGCACATTGCATTGCGCCAGGATCACCGCGCCGGCGGCCTGATACACGCCGTTACCGGCGACATGATCGAGGTGGTAGTGCGTATTGACGACATAGCGTACCGGCAACGAGGTCTTGTCCTTGATGACCTTCAGCAATGCACGCGCCGCGGCCGGATCCTCGAAACTGTCCACGACCAGCACGCCGTTGTCGCCAATGATGAATCCGGAGTTGCTGCCGGCGTGACTTCCCGGCACCGCGATCGCGGCCCAGATGCCTTTTCCGACCGGCTGCAGACTGAAGAACGCGCCGGAGTCATTTGCCCCGGCAACGGCGCACGACAACTCCAAACACACAAACAGCAAAACGCTTCGCAATCGCAGCATTGACGCACCTCAACGCAAATCAGTCAGGCAGTCACTATGCGCTTGTTCGATCGCACGAAAAAGAGGCGGGTCCATATTCTTTGTTGTCCGCGGCGAGCCGAACCGCGCTCGGCCGGAAATCCATTCGTGGCTATCGTCTCGGACGCTTGCCCGCTGCAACGCATGGCCCGGCCCGTACCGGCTCCAATGTCGACTTTTCATTTATTTACTTTGCGTTACGTGAACAGCCCGGGCCTCGCATGACATTCTTAACCATCGGTTCGGTAGAATCGGTCGATGAAACACGGTGGTGCCATCATGAAAACCAGTTTGGGTCTGTTCGCCTTGATCGCAAGCCTGCCGATGACGTCGACGTGGGCCGATTCCGCTCCGAAGGCGTTGAATCTGAATCTGCCGCCCGCCAGCATGACAGCGGAAAGCCCGACCGCGGCACCGGCGAAAAGCAAGACCACGAACGTGGCGAAAACCATCACGGCACAATCGGCCAGCTCGATCCGGCAAGCAAGCTCCAGCGCGACACAACCCAATGTGCATTACGACGCTGCCGCCAATGCGATCGTCGATGCCGCGGACTCGCGCCACTCCGCCTGCGACGACGCGAACTTCGGCAAACCGCAGGTTCATGGCAGCATCGGCATGGGTGTGGTTGCCGGCAACCACGTCAACGGCAACTACCAGACCGGCACGCTCAACATCACCAAGGCAACAGGCAGCTGCGATCACCCCACCGGAGGCATGAGCCTTTCGATCAGTGTCGGCCAGGGAAACTTCAACGGCCGCGGTTATCGCGGGCGGCATTGGTGAGCGAAATGCAACGGCACCGGGTCCGCGGGTTGGCCGCGGATCAATGACGAAAGGCAAGTTCGGCCGACATCGCATCCTCATGGATGCGCTGAAAGTCGGCATCGTTTGACGATTCGATTGCGCCAACGCCAACCGTTGCCGCCGTGGAAATGATGTCGAGCGGCGATCGATTGAGCACATACACCAGTTCGATCGCGAAGCGCACCAGCCACTGGCGCAGTTGTTGGTCGCCGCGATCCGACGCGCACGCATGTAGCAGACTCAAACCCGACGGCGTTGACCGAAACAGCCGCCAGTTTTCACCGTCGGCACACAGCACATACGCCTCATACTCGGTCTGAATGGGCGCCACGACTGGCTCGGCGGCATCTATCGAGTCCGCGACGATCAGCACGCGCGGACGTGGCGGCAGTGCGGCATGCCCGGCCTTCGCACCGGCATAGACGCGGCGCACGCGGTAATCGAGCACGCGCCGGTCGAAACTCCACAGCGTCGCGCCGACTTTTTCCTCGTAGTCCGGATAACGCCGGCGCAATATCTGCATGCCCTGGACACCAAGTGCCAGGCGTCGCGTCTCGCCGAAGCTCGCACTACGCACATGGCGCACGAATACGTCGCCGGCGATGACATGACGAAATCCGGCCTGCTCGCCGCGCTGGCATAGATCGTTTTCCTCGCCGTAGCCGCAAGGAAACGCATCGGCATCCAGCACGCCGACGCGATCAAGCAGCGCACGCTTGATGTACATGCAAAACCCGTTGCCGGACGGCAATTGCGGCAGGCAACCGACGGTTTGTTGCAGCAATGCGCGTTGCGTCTGCTCCAGACTCCAGCATGACGGGATCGGGCAATACTGCTCCAGCTCCGGCACGCTGAACGCACCGGCATTGTCCGACACCGCAGTCACGGTCCCGATATCGGCGGCGGCGTAGGCAATCAGCCGCAAGCGCTGCAGCCAGCGCGGGCCGACTTCGGTATCTGCATTGAGCAGCAATATATCGTCGTTGCCGGCGGCGGCGATACCCAGATTGCAGGTGCGGGTGTAACCGAGATTTTGCGCGTTGCGCATGACCTGGATTCGCGCTCGCGACGCGTAGCGATCGAGCAATGGCGAGATGGCCGCGTCATCGCTGAAATCGTCGATCAGGATGAGTCGGGTATCGCCGGTGCTCCAACGCAGAATGGATTCGATGCAACGCCCGACGATCTGCGCGGAATTGTGGACAGGCACGACGATCGACAAGGGTGGAATCTGCGCGAATGTCTGCATGTCCGGCAACGGCAGATCCGGCATCGGCTGCAAAGGCGCACGGTCGCCCTGCCATTGGTCCGTGCCCGGCTCGGCCGGTTCATCGTGAACAACGCGCCACGCGGGCAACATGATTTCGCCATCGACGCTGCGCAAGGAAAATTCCATTTGTGCGTGACCGGCCGGAGCGATGTCAAATGCGTACTCGCCAACATTTGCGCCTGGCGCACGCAGGAACATGACGCCGTCCAGCCACAGTTCCACTTCTGCGCGATTCAACTGCGCCGCATCCACACGCCAGCGCAGACGTCGTCCGTCCCAGGATTGCCAGCTTGCACGGGTCATTGATTTCAGCCGACGGGCAATGCCGCGGAATGGTAGGCGCGCAATACCTCATCCACGTCGCCATGCATGACGCTGCGTCCGTGCTCGATCCACAAGGCGCAATCGCATACTTCGCGCACCTGCGCATCGCCATGCGATACGAACACCACGGTGGTGCCGCCATGGATGCGTTCGCGCAGAGCCGCACCGGATTTTTCCTGGAATTCCGAATCGCCGACGGCCAGCACCTCGTCGATAAGCAACACCTCGGGGTCGATCTGCATTGCCACGGAAAATCCCAGACGCATCGACATGCCGGTGGAGTAGCTCGAAATCGGTTGTTCAAAAAAATCACCGAGCTCGGAAAACTCCTTGATCGCCTGCAGACGGCCCACGATCTCGCGTCGACGCAGGCCAAGCATCAACCCGGACAGGATGGCATTGTCGCGTCCTGACAGGTACGGCATGAACCCGAGCGCCAACGACAGCAGCTGGCACGTCACCGGCGCACGTTGCACGCGCCCGCGATCGGGGCTGATGATGCCGGCCAGCGTGCGCAGCAGCGTGCTCTTGCCCGCACCGTTGCGCCCGATCACGCCCAGGCGCTGACCTCGCTTCAGGCTCAGGCTGACATCTTCCAAGGCCCAGAAGCGTGGGCTGCCCATGCGCAATTGCGCATTGAATGCGACGCCGACATTTTGCAATTCGATCAACGTGTCGCTCACGTCGGCAGCTTCACATAGCGCGGCGTCAGGCGCGCGATCAGGAACGAACCGAAAGCGTACAACGCGAGGGAAATCAGCGTGACCCGTCCGAGCGCGAACCAATCCGGCCAGCGTGCGTACATCAGGATTCCGCGCCCGGCTTCGACCAGATCGACGATCGGATTCAAGGCCAGCCAGCCGCGAATCGATTCCGGCGCTGCCTTGAGCGAAAACACCACGCCGGACAAGAACATCATCACCTGCAGTACCTGCTCGATGATGAATCGCAAATCCGGCAGGAACGGCATCACGGCGGCAACCAGATAGGCGGCGGCCGAGGCGAATATCAATTGCACCAGCAACACAATCGGCAACGCGAGATACGCCGCATTCGGCGGAAACCCGGCGCACCACAGGATTACCAGCAACAGTGCGAGGATGAACAGAAATTTCACCGTATCGGCGAGAATCCGCACGGTCGGGAACACCTGCGCGGGCAACTTCACCTGGCGTATCAGGCGCAACTGCTGCCAGATTGCGTAACCGCCGTGACTGACGCACGACTTGAACCATTGCCACAGGGTCAGGCCAACCAGCAGGAACGGCACATAGTCCTTCTGCGATGTGCGCAACACCAGCGCAAACACCAGGTAATACGTGGCCATGCTCATGGCCGGCTCGATGATCCACCACAGCAGGCCCAGATACGAGCGCGCGCGCTCGGCGCGCAATTCCGCATAAGTGGAGAATCCAATCAGTTCGAGATAATGCAGGCGCATGCGTGAATCAGGCATCGATCGTGGGTGAGACCGAAACAACCTGCGCGCTGCGCGCGATCGTCGCGATCACGATTTTGTTTTGGACGGGGTTGCTGCGTGCGCCGCCGGATGACGCTTGGCCGGCGCATGGAACACTGGCGTGAATTTTTCGCGGGTGCCGTCGGTGGCGATCGATTCGACGTAATACCAGTAGTCCTTGCACGGGTCGATGCTGTCGTCGACGAACTTGTAGCTGTGCGTTTGTTCGGTGGTGCCGTTGCCGAGCAGCGGTTGTTTGGTCAATTTGACGAACGGGCCTTTTTCGCTGTCGCCACGATACACGTCGTAGCCAAAGTTTTCCTCTTCGCTGGCCGTCGTCCAATGGGCGGTATTGAACACGCGCCTGGAGGCCGGCAGCTTGCTCTGGCTGCCGCAGCCGCCAGCCGGGGCTACCGACGCCGGTTTGACCGCGGCGGCAACGGAAACGGTAACGAAAACGCACGACACAGCCAGCGCGAAAGCCGGCAAGATACGGTTGATCAACACGGGCGACTCCGATAGTGGGCAGCGGCGCGCAATTGCGCAGGCGAACGATAGCCGCAGCGCACCAATGGTGCAATTGTCTCCTGCGATTGACTTTCCCGGTACAGCATCGGCGACAATGGCGCGATGCTGCGAATTTTTCCGATCATCGCGTTGTTGATATGTGCGACGGCACATGCGAAGACATTCGGCGACTGGAGCGTACGCGTGGTGCCGTTCGATCAGGTATTTCCGGCGCTGGAATTGTCGCAGGCGCGGCGCAGCGAAAAAGCGCCCGCAACCGATCACGTGCTCGGCACCGGCAGCGGTTTGATCGCCGTGCGCGTTCGTGCCCGGCATGCGCGCGAACGCGTGACCTTGCGTCTGGACATTCCTGCGCTCGAATCGCCGCAGCGCTTCGATGCAACCTTGCAACAGGCCGGAACGGTGTACGAGTTGCATCCGCCATTGAACTGGGATGTGGCGCAACTGCGCGCCACGACATCGGCGACCAGCACGCGACTCAACGTCAGCTTGAGCCGCGATGGCGTCGAGGTTGGCAAACGTGTCGTCGGCATCAGCCTGCGCCCGCTCGATGAAGCACTGTATTTCGTGCGCGACGGCAAGGACAGCGTAGACCTGTCGTGGATTTTCGCCGCCTACGTCGACGAGCATGCCGCGATCGTCGATTACATCCTGGATTCTGCCAAACGCAGCAGCATCGTCGACACCTTCGACGGCTACGCGCAGGCCGACGCGAACGCCGTGCAGCGCCAGGTCTGGGCGATCTGGGAAGCCTTGAGCGAACATGGCATTCGTTATTCAGGCGCCGACCCCGCCATCGAGCGCGGCCCGCATGTATTCAGCCAACGCGTGCGCTTTCTCGCCGATACCTGGGCGGACCGCTCCGCCAACTGCATCGACGGCAGCGTACTCATCGCCTCGGTTCTGCAGCGCATCGGCGTGCGCAGCTTTCTGGTGCTCGTCCCCGGGCACGCGTTCGTCGGCTACTACACCGATGCCGACAGCCGTCATGCCGCCTATCTGGAAACCACGCTGCTCGGCGCGCGCGGGCGCCTTGGCGGCCGATTGCCCGCGTTCGCGAGCGACATGGATCTGGATCGGCAACAGCGCGCAAATCTCGCCGGGTTCGTCGCCGCATTGTCGGCCGGACGCGAACACCATGCGCGCGTCGCGACCAGGCTCGATGGCCGTCATCGTCCCGACTACGCGGTGATCGACATCGCCGCGGCACGCGGATTCGGCATCCAGCCGATTGCGGCCGGCACGATGAGCGCCTACCCATCCCCCAACCGCAGGGTGAACGCGGCTCCGCCGAGCGCCGCCGAAGGCGAAACGTCGAGCGTACCGCGATAGGCCCTGAGCAATTCCTGCACGATGGCCAGGCCGATGCCGTGGCCTTGCACACGCTCGTCGCCGCGGGCGCCGCGCTGCAACAGATGTTCGACCCTTTCGGGCGGGATGCCGGGACCGTCGTCCTCGACGATCAGGATCAAGCCGTCGCGGCGGTTGCCCGTGTGCGGTATCGCGCGGGCGCTCAACAGCACGCGATGGCGTGCCCACTTGAACGCGTTTTCGAGCAAATTGCCGAGTATTTCAAGCAGGTCTCCCTGTTCACCGTAGAAGCGCGCGCGTTCGTCGATATCGAATTCGCAAAGTATATTTCTTGCAGCGTATACTTTTTCCAGACCGGCAACGACTTCCTCGGCATCCGGACCGATGCGGATCGGCGCGGCGAACGTGGTGTGTCCCGAAGTCGCCGCGCGCGACAGTTGATAGGCGACGATTTGATCCATGCGTCCGGTCTGTTCGAGCACGCTCCAGCGCAATTTTTCTCCCTCGCTGTCGGATTCCAGTTCGCTGCGAATCACGGCCAGCGGCGTTTTCAGGCTGTGCGCAAGATCGGACAAGGTGTTGCGATAGCGTTGCAGATGCTCGCGTTCGCTGTCGATGAAGTCGTTGAGGTTGCTGGCGAAACCGGCCAGCTCGCGCGGATATTCGCCGCCGAGTCTTTCGCGCTCGCCGCGCTCGACCCGGGCCAGATCGTCGGCGACGCGGCGCAGCGGGCGCAGACTCCAGCGCAAGGTAAACGTCAGCAAGGCCAGCAACACGACGCCGAGTCCGCTCAGATACGTCCACAATGTGCGCCGGAATACATTGCGTTGCGCATCCAGCAGACTCGCGTCTTCGGCAACATGAATCGTCAGGCTTACCGGATCGCGATGCGGTACGACCCAGGATATGCCCTGACTGAGCATGTATATTTTTCCGCCCGCGCCATCGATCGGGCCAACGAAACTGACGTCACCGGGCGGCAGGGTCGCGTCAAACGGCAACGGATCACCGATCGCGGAGGTCGAACGCCAGCTTTTCGCTTCGCCATTGTCGGTATCGACCGGCCCGACGACGCCGGCATATAAATTGCCACCGGGCTGATCGAAGCGAGGATCCGGATACACCTCCGGCGGCAACCAATGCCGCGAACGGGCGACATCGGACGTGGCGATGATGGCGTAGACGTAACTCTGCAGCCGATCGCGCAATGCGCTGCCCAATGTTTCGTAGATTGCCGCGTCGAGCGCGATGCCGGTCAGACCGAGGAACGCCGCAAGCGCAAATCCGGCCGCCAGCAACGAGCGCGCTTGCAGCGACAGCGGACGCCCGGCCATCGTGTGGATTTACTCAGTCTTGCGTCGGCGGCGCATCCGCCGAAGAAGATTCGTTGCGCGGAATCGCAAAGCGGTAGCCGCGCCCGCGCACGGTTTCGATCGGCTTGAGCGTGTTTTCCGGATCGAGCTTGCGGCGCAGGCGACCGATGAACACCTCCAGCACGTTCGAATCGCGATCGAAATCCTGCTGATAGATGTGTTCGGTCAGGTCGGCCTTGGAAACCAGTTCACCGGCGTGCAGCATGAGGTATTCCAGCACCTTGTATTCGTAGCTGGTCAGATCGGCGGGCTCGCTATTCACGGTCACGGTCTGCGCGGTCGTATCGAGCACGATCGGGCCGCATTCCAGGGTCGGCTTGGTCCAGCCGCTGGCGCGACGCACCAGCGCATTGATGCGCGCCAGCAATTCCTCGACGTGAAAAGGTTTCACCAGATAATCGTCTGCGCCTTGTTTCAGACCCTGCACCTTGTCCTGCCAGCTGCTGCGCGCGGTCAGGATGAGAATCGGGCAACGTTGACCGGCCGCGCGCAATTCCTCGATCAACTCCATGCCGGATTTTTTCGGCAGGCCCAGATCGATGATGGCCACATCGAACGGCACTTCGCGGCCCAGATACAAGCCTTCTTCCCCGTCGACCGCGGTATCCACGGCGAAACCGTCGCGCTTCAAACGTGCGGCCAGGGTTTCGCGCAAAGGGGCTTCGTCTTCGACCAGTAGTACGCGCATGATGTCTATCCTTCGTTGTTGCATTCGTTCTTGAACGCGGAATCGTGACGCAATTGTCCCGATCGCACGTTGAATGGTCAGTGCGCGCATTCGCACGCGCGGCATCGGCAGGTCATCAACTTTCCGCCGGTACTTCGATCACCCGCACCTGGCCGTCGCGGGTCAGCACCTTTATACGATATATCGTGCGCTTGCCGCTGTGTCTTATTTCCGCGGACAACACCTTTCCGTGCGTGTCGTGTTCCACCTTGACGATGGCATCGTGCAGGCTCAAATGTTTTGCGTCGGCCACACCACCTGTCAGCAGACAGGCGAACGACAGGCAGATGGCGGCAAGTCTCGATTTCACTGGCATCATCATAACGCGTGGCAGCACGGGCGCGGTTGTCGCATGAGCCTACTATGCGCGTCGCGAATAAATTGCGGCTGAACCGCCTGCATTGGTCGGGGCCGACAACCCGCGAAGTCGGCTAGAAGATTTCGGCTACGCAGCAACGCAGACTGCCGCCGGCTTTCTCGATTTCGCCAAGATCGACACTGCGCAGCGCGAATCCGGCGGATTTCAGGCATCGCGTTGTTGGGCATCCAGACTTGACCGCGCGCGCGCGCTCATCCAGGCGATATTCGACGAAAGCGCAATGGCATTGGCTGCAAATGCGGATTTCTGGGCGCCATCCAGTTTCAGCACATGCGGCGAATACACGCTCGCGATGGCGTCGACGACGGCCGGATCGGCGATGCCATCGGCAGCCACGATCACCGCACGCGTAGCAAGGATCGCCAGTACCACATTGGTGTGATACTCGCCGCGCGCCAGCTCGAAGCAGAACATCAGCTTGAGCCCGAACGCATCGTGCATTGCGCGCGCGCCGGCCATGTCGCAGCGTTCAGACAGACCGCAATAGCCAATGCCGCGCGCACGATCGATGACCAGCGAACCGGTCAGTTCCGCGACCAACGGCAAAGTGGACAGATCCACAATCTCATACTGGAGCAAATCGGCGAAGAAGCCACGAATGTCGTCGCGCCCGGTTTCGCCCTGGCGCACCGCATGCCGCATTGCGCCGATGATCAGCCGCCCCGGAATCGTGGCGAACGCATTGTTCGGAAACAGCGCATCCGGGGTATCGCGATTGCCCGGAAACACGATGGTCGGAAGACACTCGCTCAGCGCCGATGCCAGCGCGGCGTGCTCGGTCGCCGCGCGAGTCGAATCCACGCTTTCGTGCATGGCCATGTACACGTTGTCGCCGGCCGACTCGGCGGCCAGCCGGAAATCCGACGGCGCGACCAGAAACACCGCCCGCGCCGTGGCCGGGTCGACCACGGGATATCGCGCGGGCGAATAGGCGGCGCGAAACTGGGCTGGCGTGGTGACGATCATGGGTCAGGGGCCGAAAGGTTTTTCACGCAGCCCGGGCATATGGCCGCACGGCGGCCATCGCATCAGCGACGACGTCGAATCCGGCATCGGCGGTGTGCACGTGCTGGCTCAGGTAGCGGCGGAACGCGCGCGCGCCCGGTTCGCCGTGATACAGGCCGAGCAGGTGCCGGGTGATGTGGTGCAGCGCCTCGCCGGACCCCACGTGTGCGTCGATATAGGATTGCATACGCATCAATATCTCATCGCGCTGCGGCATCACGGTGCCGAACAAGTCCGACTCAATCTGCGCCAGAACAAAAGGTTCATGGTAGGCGGCACGCCCGATCATCACCCCATCGACGTGCTGCAGATGTCCGGTCACCGCCCGCGGATCGACGATGCCGCCGTTGATGACGATGCGCATTTGCGGAAACTCGCGTTTGAGCCGATACACACGCGGATAGTCCAGCGGCGGCACTTCGCGATTCTGTTTTGGACTCAACCCCTGCAGCCAGGCCTTGCGCGCATGCACCATCAAGGTTTCCAGCCCGGTCGCGACGAGCGTTTCGGTAAAGTGCTGCAGGTCGGCATAGTCGTCCTGATCGTCGACACCGATCCGGCACTTCACCGTCACCGGAATCGATACCGCCGCACGCATCGCCGCCACGCCATCGGCAACCAGCGCTGGTTCGCGCATCAGGCACGCGCCGAAGCGTCCGTTCTGAACCCGATCCGACGGGCAACCGATGTTGAGATTGATTTCGTCGTAGCCCAGATCCGCGCCAATGCGTGCAGCTTCCGCCAACTCCAACGGATCATGGCCGCCGAGTTGCAACGCCACCGGATGTTCGGCCGGATCAAAGCCCAGCAACCGCGCCCGATCGCCGTGCAGCACCGCACCGGTCGTTACCATCTCGGTATACAAGCGCGCATGCGGCGCCAGCAGGCGATGGAAGTACCGGCAGTGCCGGTCGGTCCAGTCCATCATCGGAGCAACGCAAAGCTGCCACGGCGATACATTTTCCGTTTTGCCCGCGATTTCCGCTGATTTCTGTGCGCCGCTCATTCCCGTTTGCTTCCGCTGTTTCCCGTTCGTTCCCGGCGATCTTGGACGCTACTGTACCAAACGCGCACCCTGGATTTTGATCGCGGTGCCGCGGCGCGTTTGCTACCTATGGGTTGTTCCAGTTGGCTCATTTTGTGGCCCGCATTTTCGCGGGCATGTCAGACGCAACTGTCCCGATGGCGTGTCAGCAATTTCAATTGCTCCTCCGCGGCACGATTGGCACACCCTGATTTTCCCGTTCGCTATTTCTGATGTTCCCATCGGCATCATTGCGGCGAGGCCGCGTCCTCGACGCGAAAAGCAATACACCTTCGCGTCCATCTTGAGCAACGCGTCGACGACTGAATCGCCGCTGCGCAGACATGAATGTCACTGGCAAGAGTCCGCCCGATGCGGCCGGTCGAGAGCGGCAGCTGTCGGGAACACAAGAAACCAGCACACGCCCTCCCGCGCAGAGTTGTCCGATGAGTCAAAGGATCACGCGCGGAAGGTGTGTAGGCGGCTTATGTCCGCTTCGCTGGTGCGAATCGCGCCTTCTCGACCGGTTTTGGTGGCTCCGTCAGTTCTCCCGCGACCATAGTTTGCAAGCCCCGCCAGGGCCGGAAGGCAGCATTGGTAGCGAATGACTCGGATGCCGGGATGCAGCCGGCGGGACCACTACCTCGATCCGTTGATCCGCATCAACACCCTGCGACCTGTGATCGCCGATGCTGCGGGCATCAAAGTAAAGGGGGTAAAAGTCATGCGATCGCACACGGGCATTTCAGTCGTATTCGGGACCGTTCTTGCATTCGCCGCGACGCTGGGCGTGGCCCAGCCGGTGAAGTGGGGCACGGTAGCCAACAACGGGGAGATCGCCCCCGGCGGCGATCCGACCCAAACGTTTCGCAGTTACAACCAGCCGGCCATCAACGATGCCCAGTTGGTCGTGTTTCGCGCGCGCAGCCGCCCGAGCGGCGGAGGTTCGCAAATCGACGGTGTCTATTCGATGGACTTCGCGACACCCGGTTCGATCGCCAAGCTGCTGGCACGCGACGATGCCGTTCCGGAGCCGAACAATACGGATTACCAGGGCTTGCCGTCGGCGTTCACCGAATTTCCCTCGATACCGCGCATCGATGCAACCTCATCGTTGATGGCGACCCGCGGTGCGCACCAGCCGGTTTGGACTTATCTGCTGGATGCGACGGAAACCCGCGTCGGGACGGCCGGCATTTACGCATTCGCCTCGCCATCGGCCACGGCGGTTACCGGGGCGAGCCTGCTCGGTAGTTCCGTCGAGCCCGATCAGGTCACGCTGAGTTTTCCGCAATACTCGGTGCCGGGCACGATTCTGGGTACCCGTTTCGACCAGTTCCCGGGATCTCCTGCGTTATTCAACGATCGGTACATCGCGTTCAAGGGCAACTATACCGATCTCGTGGACGGCTTGGGTCGCACGGGCGTCTACTATCGCGATGTCTTGAGCGACAATCCGGCGCGCTATACCGGGCTGATTGCCAATTCCGACATGTTGATTCCGAACCAGCCTGTTGGTGGAACGGTCAGGTTTGATTCGACGGCACCACCGAGCGCGGCAAACGGATACGTATATTTCACCGGATTGGACAACGAGGACGCGCCTACCCTTGGCGGCATTTACCGCGCCAGGATTCCGACGGGGACCGATGCAACCGCAGCTGGCGACGCCACCGCTGGAAGTCATGGCCGGCATCGGCGATCAGGTTCCGGGCGAAGCCCCGGGCGTATATTTCGGCGCGTTCGGCGAGGGTCTGTCCGTTTCCAGCGATGGCAGCGAGGTAGCGTTCTGGGCAAGTTGGGGCACGGATACGTTCCCGAAGACCCTGTTCTGCCCGACGGATGGCAACGCCGATGTCATCGCGTACTGCAACCAGCAGTATCCGAACGGCTATTCGGTCAATATTCCGGTCAACCAGGGCATTTTCGTGCACGATGCGATTAGCGCGCAGACCATTCGGATCGCGCGTACCGGTCAGGACGGCCTGGAGGATTTCCTGTTCTGGGTGTTTTCCGGCGCGCCCCCGGGCACCGGCGGTGCAGACGAGGACAGGGAGCCGGCACGCTGGCGGTCGTCCGCATTCGCCGCGCTGTCCGCGCCGGTCGGCCGGGTTTTGCAGGTCGCCTTCAAGGCGCAGCGCAATGGCGTAGATGGTATCTATGCGCGCGAAGCCTATCAGCCGGCGCTCGTCACCATCGCCGAGGTTGGGAACACACCGGGCACAGCGCTCGATCCGCTAGCTCCGGCCGGATCCACGGTCAGTTCGGTCGGCATCGAGCGCGAGGGATTTCGCAACGGCAATCTGGTGCTGACCGCCAGCATGCTTTACGTCGACCCGCTGAATCCCGACGTCACCGTCAGCTGGGGCGGCATTTATGCCGGACCGGTCGATCTGGACAAAATCTTCGACGACGGTTTCGAAGGGTGACAGCGCATTTCACCAGTGGAGGCATCATGCAAATCAACAAAGTCGCTACATTTCTGATCACAAGCCTGCTCGCCTCGGCGGCATGGGCACAGGCAGTTACCGCTGCGCGAGCGCCTACGTCAGCGCAGGCACAGGCGCAGGCGCCAATGAGATTCGGACCGGGGAATACACCGGGCTGGTCGCTGATGACGCCTCAGGAGCGCGCCGACCATCGCAGCAAGATGATGGGATTCACCAACTACGAGGACTGTGCGTCCTACCTGGCGGAGCACCACGCGATGATGCTGGACCGGGCGCGCAAACAGGGAGTGAAACTGCCTGAGCAGCCGCGTTTGGGCTTCTGTCAGCGCCTTCCCCACAAAAACGGTTCGAACTGACGCTCCTGGCGCGATGGCGGCAAGCGATGGTCGGCACCGCCGGCCGCCACGCGCAGGGAGAGTTGCGATCCATGTGGTCGCATTCTCTTTGAAAAATGCGACGCCAATCGTGCACCTCGCTTGTCGATGGAGCTTTGCCAACCTGACTGCAAGCGCACGAGGATGTGCCTGCCGCTTGCTGCCAAAGCATGCTCGACGAGGATTTACCAGGAATTTACGCAAAGCGCCCATCTGCGGGCTAGAGACTTTATTGGCCAGGGTCGGACACTTTCCCCGTTGTCTTACAACCGTGGGAAACACGATACATGCGCGCTTTTTGTCTTTCGCGCCAACAGCTGGCCGGTGCGCTACTGCTTGGCGGATTCGCCACCTGCGCTGCGGCAACCGAGCTGTCCGGCTCGGTCGCGCTGACCTCCGACTATGTCTGGCGTGGCAGCACGCAAACGCTGGGTGATCCGGCAGCGCAGGCGGGCATCCGGCTAGACACTGATACGGGCGTCTACGTCTCGGCGTGGGGCTCCAACGTCGACTTCGGTGCCGCCAACGACGCCCATGCCGAAGTGGACCTCGTCGCCGGCTGGGCACGCCCGTTGAACGAGCGGGTCTCCCTGGATGCCAGTGTCATCGACTACCGCTATGCCGGTGCCTCCGGTAACCTCGACTGGGCGGAGGTCGACCTGACCGCCACGCTCGACGACCGCTACTGGCTCACACTCGGCGGCTCCAGCGATGCGCTGGCGAGCAACGAGAACGGGCTCTACAGCCTGGTCGGCGCGCGCTTCCCCCTGGGTGATCGCTTCCGCCTGGAAGCCACCGTGGGCCACTACGCACTGGGTGGGTCCGTACCTGATTACACCCATGCATCGCTGAGCGCGATCTGGTCGCTCAATCGTGCGGTGGAGCTGCGCCTGACCGCCCACGGCACCGATCACGCGGCCAAGGAGCTGTTCGGCCGCGACAACGCCGGCAGCCGCATCGAGGCTGCGGTGCAGGCGTCCTTCTAGAGGAGATCACCCATGCCCCTGTGGCTCGACATCGTCTGCGCGGCCGCCGTGGCGGCGGCCGCCATCTACTTGCTGGTGGTGATCCTGCGACCGGACCGGTTCTGAACGCAGCCAATCTGACGGCCGGCGAACGCCGGCCAAGAGGATCCGAACATGACTGAGGCTCTGCTTGTCTTTGCCCTTGCCATCGCACTGGGATGGCCGCTGGGACACTATCTCGCCCGCGTGATGCGGGGCGACCGTTCGCGGCTGGACAGGGTGTTCCTGCCGATCGAGCGCCTGATCTACCGCCTGCTCGGGGTCGACCCGGCGCACGGCATGACCTGGGGCGCCTATGCCAAGGCCTTCCTGCTCAGCAACCTGATGCTGGGCGCCGTGGTCTGGGTGATGCTGATGACCCAGTCCTGGTTGCCGCTCAATCCCGACGCCATCCCGAACATGCGCTGGGACACGGCGCTGCACACAATGGTGTCGTTCCTGACCAACACCAACCAGCAGCATTATTCCGGACAGGCGGAGCTGAGCTACCTGTCGCAGGGCATGCTGATCGTCGGACTGCAGGTGGTCACGCCGATGATGGGCCTGGCACTGGTGGTCGCCACCTTGCGCGCACTGTTTGGCGGTCGTCGGGCAGACGCGACCACACCGCATGAGGCATCCGCGGATGCCCCGGCGTGCGACGTGGGCAACTACTGGACCGACGTGGTGCGCGCGACGGTGCGCTTCATGCTGCCGCTGTGCCTGACCTGGAGCGTGCTGCTCGTCTCGCAGGGTGTCCCCGCCACACTTTCTGCCGGCCCCACCGTGACACCGATTGATGCCAGCGCGGGCATGCAGGCGCAGAAGATTCCGCTGGGCCCGGTCGCTCCAATGGTCGCAGTAAAGCAACTGGGCACCAACGGTGGCGGCTGGTACGGCCCGAACAGTGCGGTGCCGCTGGAGAATCCCACGCCGCTGTCGAATCTGCTCGAAACACTGGCGATCATCCTGGTGCCGGTGGCGATCACCTTCATGGTTGGCCCCTTCACCGGCCGACCGCGGCTGACCGCCCTGGTGTTCGGCAGCATGCTGGTGATGTCGGTGGCCTCCACCGGTGCAGCCATGTGGTCCGAAGGTCACTCGGGCACCAGCCAGGACATCGCGCTGATGGAGGGCAAGGAGGTGCGGATCGGCCCGGATGCCTCCGCCTTATGGGCCTCGCTCACCACACAGACCAGCAATGGTTCGGTCAACGCCATGCACGATTCGCTGGCACCGCTGACCGGTGGCGTGGCGATCACCGACATGCTGATCAACGGCATCTGGGGCGGTGTCGGCTGCGGCCTGCAGCAGTTCATCGTTTACGTGCTGCTGAGCGTGTTCCTGGCCGGCCTGATGACCGGGCGCACTCCTGAACTATTCGGACGCAAGATCGAAGCCGGCGAGATCAAGCCGCTGGCGTTGCTTATCCTGCTGCAACCACTGGTAGTGCTGGGATTCACCGCGATCGCACTGTACGTGCCTTCGCTCACCGGCAACTCGAACCCTGGCTTCCACGGCATCAGCCAGGTGTTCTACGAGTACACCTCGGCATTCGCCAACAATGGTTCCGGCTTTGAAGGCCTGGGCGACGCGACACCGTGGTGGAACCTCAGTTGCGTGCTACTGCTCCTGCTCGGGCGCTACCCGGCGCTGCTGGTGCCGCTGGCGATTGCGGCCCGCATGGCCAGCAAGCGCGTCGCGCCGGAAGGCGGCGGCACGCTTCAGGTGGAGACGCCGACCTTCGCGCTGACTTTGATCGCGGTCGTTCTGATCCTAACCGTCCTGCAATTCATGCCCGTGCTTGTCCTCGGCCCGATCGCCGAGCACCTGACTCTGGCCGTGAGGTAATTTCCATGGATAACGTTGAATCTTCTGCTCACCTTGGCAGTGCGCGCAGGCGCAGCGCCGCAGGCCTGGACAGCCAGGCGCTGTGCCATGCCGCGCTGGAGTCCGTGCGCAAGCTCAGCCCGCTGCAAGCGCTTCGCAGCCCGGTCATGGCAATCGTACTGCTTGGCACCGTGCTGGCCGCCCTGATCAGCGTGTTCGTACCGGGTCACGGCGCCTTCGGGCTCGGCGTGACGCTTATCCTGCTGGTCACCGTGCTGTTCGCCAACTTCGCCGAGGCCGTGGCCGAGGCGCGCGGCCGGGGCCAGGCGGCCTCGCTTCGCGCCGCGCGCCGTGACCTGGTGGCGCGCAAGCTCACTGGCGGATGTCTCGCCGACGGCGAAACCAGCGTCGCCGCGGCAACGCTGCGGCCCGGTGATCTGGTGGTGGTGTCCGAAGGAGAGTTCGTTCCGGCCGATGGCGAGATCGTCGAGGGCGTGGCCACCATCAACGAGGCCGCGGTCACTGGCGAATCCGCGCCGGTGCTTCGCGAGGCCTGCACCGACCGCTCCGGCGTCATCGGCGGCACCAGCGTGCTGTCCGACCAGATCATCGTGCGGGTCGCGTGCGGAACCCGGCCAGAGCTTCCTGGACCGGATGATCGCACTGGTGGAAGGCGCAAACCGACAGAAGACGCCGAACGAACTGGCGTTGACCATCGTACTGGCGACGATGACGTTGACCTTCCTGATCGTGGTCGCGACCCTGCCTGCGCTGGCCAGGTTCGTCGGCGCCACGCTGGATCCGTTGCTGCTGATCGCGCTGCTGGTGTGCCTGATCCCCACCACCATCGGCGGACTGCTGCCGGCCATCGGCATCGCCGGCATGAACCGGGCGCTTGGGGCCAACGTGCTGGCCAAGTCGGGCAAGGCAGTGGAGATCGCCGGCGACGTCGACGTGCTGCTGCTGGACAAGACCGGCACCATCACCCACGGCGATCGCCAGGCGACGGCGTTCCATCCGATGACCGCAGTCGCCCCCGAACACCTGCGCGACGCCGCGTTGCTGGCCTCACTTGCCGACCCCACGCCGGAGGGCAAGTCGATCGTGCGGCTGGCGCGCCAGCAAGGCTGCGAGCTTGAGGAACCCACACCGGCGCGCTTCGTCCAGTTCACTGCGCAGACGCGGATGTCGGGCGTGGACCTGGAAGGCACCGACGGCACGCGGGTTATCCGCAAGGGTGCCAGCGATTCTGTCGCCGACCACGTGCGTCAAGCGGGCGGCAGTGGCTACGAGCTGGAACTGTCGACGCGCGTTGGCGACATTGCGCGCGGCGGTGCCACTCCGCTGGTGGTCGCGGAGGGGCACCACGTACTTGGCGTGGTGGAGCTCTCCGACGTGGTCAAGCACGGCGTGAAGGAGCGCTTCGCCCGACTGCGTGCCATGGGCGTGCGCACGGTCATGATCACCGGTGACAACCCGCTGACCGCCGCGGCGATCGCCGCAGACGCCGGCGTGGACGACTACATTGCCGAGGCGCGTCCGGAGGACAAGTTAGCACGCATCCGCGCCGAGCAGGCCGGCGGGCGACTGGTCGCCATGGTCGGCGACGGCACCAACGACGCTCCGGCGCTGGCGCAGGCGGACGTCGGGCTGGCCATGAACTCCGGCACCCAGGCGGCCAAGGAAGCCGGCAATATGGTCGACCTCGACAGCGATCCGGCCAAGCTGCTGGCGGTGGTGGAGGTAGGCAAGCAGCAGCTGATCACCCGTGGCGCGCTGACCACGTTCTCGCTCGCCAATGACGTGTCGAAGTACTTCGCGATTCTGCCGGCCATGTTCGCCGCGGCGATTCCGCAGATGGCAGCACTCAACGTGATGCAACTTTCCAGCCCACGCCACGCAGTGCTCGCCGCGCTCATCTTCAACGCCCTGGTGATCCCCGCCCTCATCCCGCTGGCGCTGGCGGGAGTACGCTTCCGGCCAGCCGGAGCGACCGCGCTGCTGCGGCGGAATATGCTGATCTACGGATTTGGTGGCATGCTGCTTCCGTTCGTCGCGATCAAGCTGATCGACCTGGCCCTCGTCCTTCTGGGAGTGTGACATGCCTACGACTACCCCCAGCCCCAACGCACCATCCGCGACTGTTTCGTGGCGCGCCGCAGTGGTCTTCATGCCCATCGCCCTGCTCGGCTTCGGGCTGCTCTACACGCTGATCGGCACCGGCATCGGCCGCGCAGCGTTCCCCTGGCAGGCGACCGGCAGCGTGCTCAGCGTGGACGGCATACCGCGTGCCTCCGCACTGGTCGCGCAGCCATTCGCCGATCCCCGCTACTTCGTCGCGCGGCCATCGGCGGCGGACTACGTCCCGACTGCGCTGAGCGGCAGCAACCAGTCACGCAGCAATCCAGAAATGCGTCAGCGCGTCGCAGAGGCCGTGGCGTCGGTGGCCAGGCGCGAGCATGTACCCGCCTCGGCGGTCCCCTCGGACCTGGTAACCGAGTCCGGCGGTGGCATCGATCCGGACCTGTCGCCGGCGGCGGCCACACTGCAGGTGGCGCGGGTGGCCCGTGCGCGAGGCCTGCCGGCCACACAGGTTGAGGCGCTGGTGCGCGAGAACACTGCCGGACCTACATTCGGACTGCTCGGCCAGCCGCGTGTCAATGTGATCCGGCTGAACATGGCCCTCGACCAACTGGCGCCGCACCGGCCATGAACGACCCGCGGGCCAGCCAGGCCGACGCGCTGATGGGTGAAATCCAGCGCGGCCGGGCCGGACGCCTCACCGTGTTCCTGGGCGCGGCGCCTGGCGTCGGCAAAACCTACACCATGCTCAGTCGCGCACGCGAGTTGAAGCGGCGAGGCATGGATGTGGTGGTTGGCATTGCCGAGACGCATGGACGGCCCGAAACCGCCGCCCTGGTCGAAGGCTTGGACGTACTCCCGCGCAAGCGCGTGCCCTATCGCGGCCGCACGCTGGAAGAGCTGGACCTGGACACACTGCTGGCGCGCCGCCCGCAGCTGGCGCTGATCGACGAGCTGGCCCACCGCAACGTGCCCGGCAGCCGCCACGAGCGTCGCTGGCAGGACGTCGATGAACTGCTCGACGCCGGCATCGACGTCTACACCACGGTCAACGTGCAGCATCTGGAAAGCCTCAACGACGTCGTCCACCGGATCACCGGCGTGCGCGTCAGCGAAACTGTGCCCGATGCGATCTTCGATCGGCTGCGCGACATCGTGCTGGTCGACCTGCCGCCGCGTGAGCTGATCGAACGGCTGCAACAGGGCAAGGTGTACGTGCCGGAACAGGCCGCACAGGCGTTGCAGGCGTTCTTTTCGCCGAGCAATCTGGGTGCGTTGCGTGAGCTGGCGATGCAGACCGCGGCCGATAGGGTCGACAGCGAGTTGCGTGAGAGCCGCGATGCTCGCGGCATGGAGGCCGTGCCGCTACGTCGCGCCGTGGTGGTGGCAGTGGATGGGCGCGGGCAGTCGGAATACCTGGTGCGCGTGGGGCGCCGTCTGGCCGAACGCCGCGGCGCGCCCTGGAGCGTGGTGACGGTGCAGACCGGCCGCCCACCCCAGGGCGATGCCCTACTGGAACTCGACCGCGCGTTCGCGCTGGCGAGACGGCTCGGCGGCGAGACCGCGGTGCTGCATGGCGGCAATGTGGTCGACGCGCTGCTCGACCACGTGCGCCGGACCGGCGCCAGCGGGATCGTGCTGGGGCGCACCCGCGAGCGCCCCTTGGCACGCGCGTTCAACCGCACTTTGACCCAGCAGTTGCTGGTGCATGGCAAGCACTTCGAGCTGACCATCGTCGGCGTGCCGGACAGCAAGCCTGCCCCGCCGGCAAATCGCAGACTGGCCTGGCCCTTGCCCGGCAACGAAGCCGCGCTGGCCGTACTGACTGCCGCCGCGGCCACGGCCTTGGGCGCCATCGCCGAGCGCTGGGTCGGGCTGACCGATCTGTCGATGATCTTCATCGTAGCGGTGGTCTTGCTTGCGTCGCGCACGCGCATGATTGCCGCGGTGATCGCTGCATCGCTATGCTTCCTGACCTACAATTTCTTCTTCATTGAGCCACGCTACACCTTCTACATCGGCGCGCGGCAGGGCGTGGTCACCGTTGTGCTGTTTCTGGGCGCGGCACTGGTGGCTGGCCGACTGGCCTCGAAACTGCGCGCCCAGGTGCTCGCCTTGCGCACCGCGAATGGTCACGCCACCGCGCTCGAAGCGCTCGGCCGCCAGCTTGCTTCGGCCGCGGATGTTGGTCAGGTGCTTCGGGCGGGCTGTCATGCGTTGAGCGAGGCCATGCACGCGGATGCGGTCATCCGCCTTCAGCAAGGCGAATGGCAAGGCGCAACTGCCAGCTCGCTGACCGAGAAGGATCGCGCAGCGGCCGACTGGTCGATGCATCACCGCCAACCCGCCGGCCGGTTTACGGACACTCTGTCCGGTACGCCGTGGTGGTTCCTTCCGCTGGACCTGGGCGGGGACCAGGCTGGCGTGGTGGGGCTTCGCTTCGCCCCGGGGCCTGATGGACTTGGCGCGGAACGGCAGCGCCTGGCCGAGGCCATGACCGCGGACGTCGCCCAAGCGCTGGTACGCACGCGGCTGGTCTCGGACCTCGAAAACGCTCGCGTCACCGGCGAGACCGAGCGGCTGCGGGCGGCGCTGCTTTCGTCCGTATCGCATGACCTGCGATCGCCGCTGGCGGTGATCCTGGGTGCCTCCAGCAGCCTGCGCCACCTGGGCACGGCGCTCTCCGACGACGACCGCAATGCCCTGCTCGACACCATCCACGTTGAGGGCGAACGACTGGACCGCTATATCCAGAACCTGCTCGACATGACCCGGCTGGGGCATCAAGGGCTGACCCTGACCCGCGATTGGATCGGTCCGGGCGAACTCATCGCCTCGGCCGTGTCGCGCCTGAAACGCTACGAACCTGAAGCGCGCTTCGCTCTGGACGTGGATCCTGCGGTGGAATCGATCTGGGTACACCCTGCGCTGATCGAGCAGGCGCTGTTCAATGTCATGGAGAACGCGGTGAAGTTTTCGCCGCCCGGCGAGGCGGTTACGGTGCAGGTACGAGAGTTCGACGTCGGCCTGTGTATTGACGTGATCGACCGGGGCCCCGGTATTCCCGAGGACGAACGCAGTCGCATCTTCGATATGTTCTACAGCGTCGAGCGTGGCGACCGCGGGCGCAAGGGAACCGGCTTGGGTCTGGCCATCTGTCAGGGCATGATTGGCGCGCACGGTGGCACCGTGGAGGCACTGCCCGGACCCGAAGGGCGTGGGACACGCATCCGCATCATCTTGCCGCGCGCGACGCCGGAAGGAAGCCCACAATGAAAACTTCTCCGCCCGCGATACCGCCCGCCCGCGTGCTGGTGGTGGACGACGAGCCGCAGATTCGACGCTTTCTCGATATTAGTCTGCGCTCGCAGGGCTATCAGGTCGCCACCGCCGTCGATGGCGCCAGTGGTCTGGCTGCCCTTGCCGCGCATGGAGCGGACCTGGTGATCCTGGACCTCGGCCTGCCGGACCGCACTGGGCACGAAGTGCTCACCGACCTGCGTGAATGGTCTTCGGTGCCAGTCATCCTGCTCACCGTGCGCGCCGACGACGCCGAGAAGGTGCGCGGCTTCGACGAGGGCGCGAACGACTACGTCACCAAGCCGTTCAGCACTCCCGAGCTGCTCGCCCGAGTGCGTGCGCTGCTGCGCCCGCGGGGTTCGTCGGCCGAGTCGCCGCCACTGTTCGACGACGGTGTGCTTCGCGTGGACCTCGCCCGCCGTCAGGTCTCTGTCGCCGGCGAACCCGTAGTGCTCGCGCGCAAGGAATACGCACTGCTCTCGATGCTGGTACGACACGCTGGGCGCGTGGTGACCCAGCCGCAGATGCTGCGCGAGATATGGGGACCGAACCACGCAGAGGACATCCACTACCTGCGCATCCTGGTCGGGAAGCTGCGCCAAAAGCTCGGCGACGACGCGACCTCGCCGCGCTGGATTGTCACTGAACCGGGGGTCGGCCTTCGGCTAAGAGAGGATGAGCAGGAGGCGAGCTCTTCCAGTCTCTGACATTGGTGAACCATGCGCCGCGTCTTCGGTGCAGACCGAGCCCCCTTCATCCGAGACGGATCGCCGATTGCCGCCCGTTAGGGCTCTGGAGGAACGCGACCACCGAGAAACGCCATCGTGCACTCTCTTCAGCCAACCAGGAGAAGTTACAAAAGTGCTACGCCAGGATATTCCGGGCGCGTAGGCCTCTCTTCTACAATCCATTTTAGGAATCGCTCGTCCAGTCCATCATCGGGGCAACGCAAAGGGAATAATCCATCGTTTTTGAAAGCAAGTGGATGGTGCGGCTGCGGGCGTCGCGCGCCAGCGAACGGCGGGAATCAATATTCGGCGAAATCCGTTTTGCGCTTGTTCGACAGGCTGACAGCAGCGTGAGGCTGGCGGTCGCCTGCGTGCGTTGACGGCACGCCTACGGACGCGGAAACTAGGCCCGTTGCAGCGTCCTCACAGGGAAACGGCACTATGGGAAGGCGAAAGGAATCGGCCCTGGATATCGTGGCGTCCTTGCCCTGGCCGCTGGGATTCGTACTCGGTATCGTTGCCTATGTTGGCATCCGCTACGGGATCGGCGCGTATCTGGCGTCGTCACCGACGGGCATGTTTCGACAGATCGGTCCGGGTCTGTCGAAGGCGCTCGGGCCATTGGCCTGGATTTCGATGATCGGCTGCTGGCTCGCTGCTGCGGCGTCGTTCTTCAGGGCCCGACACCGCAAGCAATTGCTCGAAACGCAGACGGGAGTCGACAGTCTGGCGCGAATGAGCTGGCAGGATTTCGAGAAGCTCGTCGGCGAGGCGTTCCGCCGTCAGGGCTACGCCGTCGAGGAAACCGGCCTGGGGGGTGCCGACGGCGGTATCGACCTGATTCTGCGCAGGCACGGCCGCAAGGAACTGGTTCAATGCAAGCAATGGCGGTCGCGCCAGGTCAAGGCGCATGTGGTTCGCGAAATGTGGGGTCTGCTTGCCCACCACAAAGCAGACAGCGTAAAGATCGTCTGTGTCGGCGACTTTACCCGTGATGCGCGGGCGTTCGCTGAAGGAAAGGCCATAGAGCTCATCCACGGCGAGCGCTTGCTCGAATTGGTTCGCGAAGCTCAAGCGGCTTCTGCGTCTGAACCCGCACGCCCGCCTCAGGCCCGATCTGCGCCGGCACCAGGCACACCGATTAAGCGGGTCAAGACTGCGCCTCCACGCCTGCTGGGCCCGCCTGCCCGAAATGCGGCGGTGCCATGGTTCGGCGAACCAACCGGACGACACACGCGACATTTTGGGGATGCGCGAGTTTTCCGAAATGCCGGGGAACGCTCGAGTCAACGGTCTGATTGCCCGCGTTCGTCAATTTCCAGCGCGAAGCAGATAGCGAATGGTCGAATCCATCGCCCCTTTTCATACGCACGTTGCCGCACCTACGGATTTGCAGGCCTTTGATGAATCTCTTGACAGCGCATCGGGTCCGTTCTATATTAACCCTTATGGGTGAATATAAATCCAGCGATCTCGACCAGGTGTTCAACGCTCTCAGCGATCCGACGCGGCGCGCAATTCTCGCGCGGCTCGCGGACACGGACGCCCGGGTCACGGATATCGCCAGCCAATTCCCGATCTCGCTGAACTCCGTGTCCAAGCACATCCGCATGCTCGAACGCGCGGGTCTGCTGCGCCGCTCGATCGTCGGGCGCGACCACGTGCTGTCGCTCAACGCAGCGCCGCTCGCGCAAGCGCAGGCGTGGATCGACGAGTACCGCCGCTTCTGGGAGGGCCGCCTCGCGGCTCTCGAACACTACGTCACAAACACGAAGAGGAAGCGCAAATGAACGCCGCACTGTCTCAAGTTTCCGCTGCAGTTGTCGTCCGCCGCACGATCGCCGCATCCGCCGAGGATTTGTTCGACGCATGGCTCGATGCCGAAGCTCTGGCGAACTGGATGCGGCCCGGCACGATCCAGAGCACGGTTGCAAAGGTCGACGCCCACGAAGGCGGTTGCTATGAAATCACCATGCAGGGCGAGTCCGGCCCGATCGTGCACAAGGGCGTCTATCGTCTGATAGACCGGCCGAGGCGATTGGTATTCACCTGGGTTTCGCCACACACTGAGTTGCGCGAATCGCTGGTCACCGTCGACTTCATGCGCGCCGGCAGCGGCACGGAAGTGATCGTGACGCACGAACAACTGCCCGAAAGCGAGAAGGCCGGGCACAGCAGAGGTTGGACCAGCGGCCTCGAACATCTTGATGAAGCGTACGGGCACGGCTGAAACATGCATCGACACCGATTCGAAAGAGGTGCCATTCCGATTGGCGCGATGCCGCCATGCAAAACCGGCATGCGCCAAAGCGGTCCCGAAACAAGCGCGAACCCGACACGAGGAGACGACATGAACAACATCCGCGTTACCGCTTACCAATGGGTTCCGCCCGTCGCGCAAGGCCTGGTACGCGACCTGCGGGTGCGTTGGGCGCTTGAAGAGGCCGGTCTGCCCTACGAGGAGAACCTGCTTGAGTTCGGTCAGCAGAACACTCCCGAGCATCGCGCCGTGCAACCCTTTGGCCAGGTGCCCGTGTATGAGGAAGATGGCCTCAAGCTGTTCGAGTCAGGCGCTATCGTCATGCACATTGGCGAGAAATCGCCGGTAATTCTTCCCGTCGACCCGGCGGCGCGTGCACGCGTGCGGACGTGGATGTTTGCAGCGTTGAACTCGGTGGAGCCCCACGTACAGCATCTGGTGTCGATCGACCTGTCTTTTGCGAAAGAGGAATGGGCATCCTTGCGAAGGCCGAGTGCGTTGGCCACGGTACAATCGCGCCTCGACGCCGTGGTCACGGCGCTGGCCGATCGCGATTATCTCGAAACGCAGTTTTCCGGCGCCGATGTACTGATGGCGACCGTTCTGCGCTTCCTGCGACATACCTCAATCGTTAGCGGCATTCCGGTGCTCGCCGCGTATCTAGCGCGTTGCGAAGCGCGACCTGCATTCAAGCGCGCGCTTGCCTCTCAAGTGGCGCCATTCGAACGACGTGCAGCGGTCGCCGCTTGATGTATCGCTGCGTCGGACGTTTACCGATCATCGCCTGCTTGCTCGCATGCGTCTGCGCCTGCGGTGAATTCATCGACCCGGCGACGCGGCTGGCCGGCGCAATCGAACACGCAGCCGGACAACTCGCCGCCGAGGAAGGTGCGCGCTACACGATTCGCTACGAACCGCCCGACCGCCTGCGCAGGGACGGCGATTCCTACACGGTCCAGCTGGACAAGGTCGGTGCGCTGATTGTCTGGTATAAGGACGCGAACGGCGCCGTGATCGACAGCGGCAACACGTCGTACCACTCGCGATTCGTCGACACACCACGAACCTACATCGTCGACAAGCCTGGCGATGCTGCACTGGAAATCACGATACTGCGTGAACATGGCCGGGCAGTCGTTGCCGACGTCAAGTGATCATGGTCCCAGCCGGCGCATCGCCGGATTGTCGTCCGATCCCGGTCGCGGACTTCCGGGCGCTCTGAGTGCAAGCGTCGCGGCCCGGGGGATCAAGGCGATCGCCGGAACCTGATTCGCAGTCATGTCGAAGCGCGCCGCCGCTTTCTCTTCACGCCGGGTCGCTTCGGCACAACTGCAGGCGCCGGCGCGGCACCCAGCGCGAGGCGTTTCGGGTCGGCGACGTCGCGCACGCGACGCAACCTGACGTCGGCGAGCAGACCTTTGAGCCAGTCGCGATCGAGGCGACGCTGCAAATCGAGATGGCGCAGCAGATGCTCGCCACCGGTCGAGAGCACGGCACGCAGTTGTTTGCGGATGGGATCGAGCTTTTCGATGAGCTCGTCGAGGCGCGTGATGCGGCGGCGGATGACGTCTTCCACGATGGCGCAGTCGCAGAGGTGAAGAAACAGCAGCGCACCGTACAGCGTCTGCGATACCGGGCCTTCCTGCTCGAATTGCGCGTGCAACGAGGCACGAAATTCGGCCTTGCCTGCAGCAGTGATCCTGTAGATCGTGCGCATTCCGCCACGTGCCACGCGTTGCCGGGATACGACCGCTATCAAGCCCTCCCTTTCGAGCTGCCGGATCGCGTAGTAGAGCGTCCCCACATCGACGCCGAGATAACACTCGACCATCGCGTTTTCAAGACGACGCTTGATCTCGTAGGGATGAAAATTCCCACGATGCAATACGCCGAGAATGAGTGATCTTGCTTGCATAGTTTAATTGTACTAATATAATCTTATTATAACAATGGGAGCAGACACATGTGGCGAACGATTGCGGGGATCATCGCAGGACTTGTGGCCTGGATCCTGATTGTCACCTTGCTCAATTGGGGTTTGCGGTTGTCGCTACCGGGCTATGCGCAAGTCGAGCAATCCATGTCGTTCACGCTCGGCATGAAAATTGCGCGGCTGTCGATCGGGGCACTCTCGTCGCTCGGCGCCGGCGCACTGACACGCGCGATCGCACCCGCCAATCGCCTGGCGCCATGGGTTGTGGGACTGCTGATGGTCGCATTGTTCGTGCCGCTGCACGTTCAGATCTGGAACAAGTTTCCGATCTGGTACCACCTGACATTTCTGATCACGCTTGCGCCGCTGGTGGCGCTCGGCGCGTGGCTGGTGACACGCGCCAAATCCAGCCCCGCGCAGGGCGGCATCCCGAGCCAGCGGTAGATCAAAGGGTCAAGATCAAAGGGTCAGACTCGATCGATCCCGACTGCTGGCGTTCATGACGCACGAGCAGCATGATCGATCGACTCCGACACGTTCGGATAGCGGCGCTTCGGGTATGTCGAACTCCAGATGGTTTGCCACTCGCCATCCTTCTCGCGCTGCAAATGAACCTGCGCGTGATGGCCACCGAGCAGGCAGAATTCGGCCAGCCTTATGCACTTGGCTATTGCGCTGTCGACGTCGGTCGCAGCGTCGACACAGACCATCAGCGAGCGTCTGTAGATGAGCCATCCTTGTCCAGTGCTTGCGCCCTGGCGTTTGGGCGCCACGAAGAATTCAATCACTTCCGCGGTCACGTTCAAGACCCCTGCATGCCGATACCCGCATTCATTTTGCCAAACATGTGCACTCGGCCATTGACGAAGATCAATGTCGCCAGCCTTGCGGCATGTCGATAATCCAAATCGATGGATCAGCACGGATCACCCGGCATCGATGAAGTGAAATTCAATCGACTTTGGCAGGGAAATTGTTCCTGACACCTTTGCCGCCGGCCGCATTCGCGACCACGACAGGCCATGAGGAAACAGATCTGCCCTGGATATATCATTGGGATGGTCCGACATGGAGAAACACGCTATGTTCACCAGCCCGCCGCGCATTCAACCGGCCCGCATCGATATCCTGCGATCGACCCCGATGTCCGTTGGCGTTCGCGAAGTCGACGCCTGACCAGCCCCGTTTCGGCGCATACGCGGATTCTTCGTTGCGATGATTCGCAGATCGCCCATCGCAACGGCAGCGGATTCAGCCGACGCAACGGCGCACGGGCTTCAGGTGCGGGCGGATGTGCTCGCCGGACTGGCCATCGCCTGCCTGCTGGTACCAGAGGCCGTGGCTTATTCGGGCATCGCTGGATTGCCCCCGCAAGCCGGCGTCATCGGTCTTGTAGTCGGACTGACTTGTTACGGCCTGTTCGGCCGCAGCCGCTTCGCGATCATTTCGGCGACATCGACTTCAGCGGCCGTGCTGGCTGCCGGCACACTGGCGCTGGCAGGATCGCAAGATGGTTCGCGCATTGCGCTGGCGGCGACCCTGGTGGTGATGACGGGCGCGTGCTTCCTGATTGCCGGCGCGGCAAAGCTTGGCGGCCTATCGCAGATGATTGCGCGGCCGGTGCTGCGGGGATTTGCGTTCGGGCTGGCATGCGTGATCGCGCTGAAACAGATTCCCCAGTTGCTCGGCTTGCCGCCCATTCCAGGCGACTTCGTGCCGATGATGGTCGTGGAACTGGCGGGCCAGCTTTCCCGAATCAACGCGGCTACCGCTCTCGCCGGCGGCGTCGCCCTGATCGTGCTGTATCTCGCGGGAAGGCTGCGCCGGCTGCCCGGCAGCCTCGTGGTCATCATTCTGGGAATCGCCACTTCCGGGTGGCTGAAGGCGCATGGCGTCGCACTGACGGGTGCCGTTACGCTGATCCCGAAGTGGGTACTTCCGCAGTGGCCATCGCCTGGTCAATGGCTGGCGTGCATTGAACTCGCAGCCGGAATTTTGCTGGTGCTGTACGCCGAATCGTACGGTTCGATCCGCAGCCTTGCGCTCAAACACGGCGATCGTGTCGACGCGAACCGCGATCTGGTCGTGCTTGGTCTGGCCAATACCATTTCCGGGCTGCTGCATGGCATGCCGGTCGGTGCCGGTTATTCCGGCACATCGGCAAACGAGGCAGCGGGCGCACGCTCGCGATTTGCGGGGTTGGTCGCTGTCGCCACTGTCTTGCTGATGGTCGTGGTGCTGCTGCGCTTCATCGAACGCATTCCGCAGCCTGTCCTGGCGGCGATCGTGATCCATGCGGTGAGCAGGTCGTGGCGTATTGCGCAGTTCCGCCCGTATCTGAAATGGCATCGCGACCGTTTGGTGGCGCTGGCCTCGGTGCTGGCGGTTTTGACCCTGGGAATCCTCAACGGCTTGCTTGCAGCAATCGCATTCAGCGTCGTTTCGCTACTGCGCCAGCTCGCATCGCCGCAGTTGAGCGTCCTCGGGCGTCTTGGCGACAGTCATGATTTCGTCAGTCTTGCACTACAACCCCAGGCGCACGAACTCGACGGCATGCTGATACTGCGGCCCGAGCAACCGTTGTTCTTCGCCAATGCGGAGGCCGTCTTCGAACTTGCGCGGCAGCATGTGCGCGAACGAGCGGACGTGGATGTGCTGGTCTTGAGCCTGGAAGAGTCGCCGGACCTGGACGGCACCGCCATGGAGGCGCTGTCGGAATTCGCGGCGTGGTTGAGCCGGCACGGCGTGACCCTGCGCGTGGCCCGCCTCAAGGACGACGTACGCACACTATTGTTGCGCGCGGCGCTGCCGCAATTACCGGAGCCCGCACTCGGCTACTGGAGCGTGGCCGACGCTGCAACGGCCAGGGCTCCATGAAAATCGCCCGGCCTGCGTGAATCAATACCAGCGCTTCACCTTCGGCCAGAATTCCTTCAGGGACGCGAATTTCTTGCCGGTACAAATGTATACCGGAATCTGTTGCTCCAGCGCCCAGGGATTCTCGGCCGAAGTGCCAACGTACTCCACGTTGTTCCAGTATTTCTGCAGCGTTGCCTGCTTGTCGTCGAGCACGATCATGCAATCGCCCGAGTAGTTTCGCGGACCCCACAGGTAGTACGTGCGGTCGCCGCTCAACGCCGCCGGCAACCCGGCGGACTTGCCGAAGAAGTCGATGGCTCCGGCTTGTCCGTAGTCCTGCGCAAAAATGCCGCAATCTGCTCGCCGGTCGGCGGGAATCCGCCGCCATGCCAGCGCGCTTTCGTCGGCGATTTCCTTCCAGCCGAACTGGTCCGAATACCATTGCGGCAGCGTCGCGCGCGCGTGCGAGTGCTCCATCACCGGCAGCTTGAACGGCAGATGGTGCATGTAGACGACGAACTGTTCGGGCGAAAACACCGGCACGACGATCGGTGCCAGATACAAGCCATTGGCCAGCGGCACGAGGATCACGGCGGCCTTCAACCAGAAACGTCGCGGCTGCTCCGCGCCGGCACCGTCCAGCCAGCCTTCAATGACCACCGCACCGGCCGCCAGCAGCATCGGATAGATTGGCGCCAGGTAGTAGCTCTTGCCGTGCAGCGCGAACAGCACGGCATAGCAGATCAGGTAGCTCCAGCCGAGGAAGCGAAACGATTTCAAACGCGCCGAGAACAGCAATGCGCCGACACCGATCAGCCAGATTGGCGCTGCCAGCGGATTGGTCAGTAGCACCTGTTGCGCGAAATAGCTGCCGAACGACAGCACCACGTCGCGCCCTTCCGCATGGATCGCGTGCATCAGCTGCAGAAACGGCCAGTCGTTGGCGTAGTTCCAGAGCAGGTTCGGCAGAAACAACAGCAAGGCGGCCACGCCGCCGAGCCAGAACCATCGGTTCAACAGCGCGCGACGCTGCGCGGTGAGCAGCAAGCCGATCACGATCGCCGCACCGAACAAGCCAATCGTGTACTTCTCTTCCAGGCCGATGCCCGCGACGATGCCGAAGCCGAGCCAGTAGCGCGGCTCGTCGCGCTTGATCGCAAGGATCGCCAGGTACGCGCATCCCATCCACAGCGTGGGCTCAAGGCAGTTCGTGCCGAGCAGACCGCCATTGGACAGATATTGCGGCGCCACCGCGACGCAAAGCGCGGCAAGCAGCATGGCGAAGCGCCTGGCGCCGAATTCGCGGGCCAGCATTGCGGTCTGAACCACCAACAGCGATGAGGCCAGTGCGGGAAGAAAGCGTATCGCGCGCAACGAATCGCCGAGCAGCAGGCGCGACAGCTGCGCAAGCCACGGGATCAGCGGCGGTTGATCGACATAGCCCCACCCCGGATGCGCGCCGCTCGACAGATAGTTGAACTCGTCGCGAAAATAACCGTAGCGGTTGTTGAAATACGTGTGCGCGACCAGCGCGACAAACGCGATCACCCAGATCAGCGCCATCCCCGAATCAAGAAAACGCGGCGCAGTCGAAGTCTTGGTATGCGTAGGCATGGTCACCTGGGATGGCATGGCGGCGCACAATTGTATGCCACCGCAATGCATCGCCCGATGTGCAATCAGTTGGGGCGCCGGGATGATGGCGTCCGATCGCGATCGATCCGGGACACCTTGAGTGATCTCGACGGCAGGTGTTTTCAGAATACAGGGGCGTGGATCAATCGAGTCGGACCCGAATGGCACTTACTTAAGCCGCAACCCACTGATCTGACAAGTAAGAAGGGCTGGCTCCAATGATAAGGCTGGTGTCGCCAAGACATCCCCCCACCACCCGAGACCAGCCCTGATGCAGCGTAGCCGTCGTGTCACTCTCCAGCAACAGCAGATTCGTCGTCAACTCGGACAATCGAACGCTTTTACGTTCTTCAACATCCTCACCGGCCCGGAGCTGTTTGAGCCATTGGAAGCACTGTTGCCGCGCATCGCGAGCGACGGTTCCCACCCACGGAAACACTGGCCATGTTCTTGCGTCAGGCGTTGAGCGAAGATCGTTCTTGTCAGCGCGCGGTCAACGACACAGCCGTGACCCGCGTCGCAGCCAACCTGCCGCAGTGCAGTACACGCACCGGGGCCTACTGCCGTGCGCGGCAGCGCCTGCCCACTGCGCTGATCTCCGCACTCACCCGACATAGCGGGCAACACATGACCGAGCGCGTGCCACCCGCGTGGCGATGGCGAGGTCGTGCGGTGCGTTTGGTGGATGGCACGACCGTGTCGATGCCCGACACTCAGGCCAATCAAGCGCGTTATCCTCAACCGCGTAGCCAGCAGTCGGGGTTGGGCTTTCCGCTGTGCCGCATGGCGGCCCTGATCTGTCTGGGTAGTGGTGCCATCCTGGATGCGGCGAGCAGCGGTTACCACGGCAAAGGCAGCGACGAGCAAACGCTGCTACGGTCGATGCTCGATACATTGAATCGTAGTGAGGTGCTGCTGGGCGATGCGTTTTACGCTACCTATTTCCTGCTGGCGGAACTGCATGAACGGGGCATCGATGCGGTCTTCGAGCAGCACGGCTCGCGGGCAAAGACGACCGATTTCGAGGATGGCCTGATCTTGGGTACACGCGATCACCTGCGGACTCTGCCCAAACCCAGGCTCAAGCCCGCATGGATGACCCAGGCACAGTACGAGCGTGCGCCCGCGACGGTGATCGTGCGCGAGTTGCGTACCGGTGGAAAGACTTTGGTCACGACCATGCTATGCCCCAAACACACGCCCAAAGATGCGCTGAAGCTGCTCTATCGCCAGCGCTGGAATGTCGAACTGGACTTGCGCCAGATCAAAACCACGCTGGGTATGGAAACGCTCAGCTGCCGAACCCCGGAAATGGCGATCAAGGAAATCTGGGTTTATCTGTTGGCCTACAACCTGATCCGCCTGCTCATGGTGCAAGCGGCCTTGTCGGCAGGTTGTCGGCCGCGACAACTCAGCTTCAAGCATGTGCTGCAACTTTACGACGCTTGGCAACGCCATCGGTTCGATGACACTACGCACGACCCCTGGCAGGTGCTGTTTGCGCTCATCGGCCAGCAACGTGTTGTCGCCAACCGGCCCGGGCGCGTTGAGCCCAGAGCCGTCAAGCGACGACCAAAGCCGTTGCCCCTAATGACCAAGCCTCGCGCCGTTCTCCGCGAAGCTATCCGATTGAATGGCCATCCAAAAAGGGCTTAAGTAAGTGCCATTCGAGTCGGATCCCATTGATTCCTGCCATCCGAATGCAGGCAATCACGCCATGGAAGCACATCGCACGGAGCCATCGATGTGATCCAAGGCGCGCGCGAATACTGACGCCAAGGCGCCTTGCTGCATGTCCCTGATTTGGCTGCCCGCTGACAAGCCGGTCAGTCTTCATCCGGATCGTGGTATTCCTTCGGCAGATGGTGGGCAATGCCCTTGTGGCAGTCGATGCACGTCTTACCGGCAGCCTCGGCTTCCATGTGCTTTTTGTACTTGGTCGGCTCCTGTGCTTCTGCGCTCATGCTTTCGTAACTGTGACAGTTGCGGCATGCTTGCGAGTTGGTCGATTTCATCCACGCCCAGACACGGGTTGCAAGCTCCATGCGATGAGCTTCGAATTTCGCCGGTGTATTGATCACGCCGGTGATCTTGCCCCACACCTGATGGGTTGCCTCGATCTTGTGGGTGACTTCTGGAATCCACGCCCGCGGCACGTGACAGTCGGAACATTTTGCACGTACGCCGCTGGCATTTTTGTAATGAACCGTCAGCTTGTACTCCCTGAGATTTTCCTGCATCTCGTGGCAACTGGTGCAGAAAGTCATCGTGTTTGTCGCTTCCATGGCGGTGTTGAAGGCACCCCAGAAAATGACGCCGCTGACAAAGCCGACCAGCAGCAGCGTCAGCAATGAATATTTCGCCGTGGGTCTACGCAATGTCCGCCACAGGCGTCGGAAAATTCCGGGGTGGTTCTTGCTCATTGACTGGCTCCGCTCACATTGTTTTCTTGCTTGCCTTGTCTGGATCCACGCGTGGCGGCGAGATCCGACTCAGGCATGAGCTGCTCGGTATGCATCCGTCGTCCGCCTAGCGAAAGCTGAAACGGTAAGCGAGGAACACCGTGTTGACCGAATAGTTCGGCGCTTGCTGGCCGGTGGGGATAATGGTGGTGGGCGTATAGCCAAACTGGTATGCGTTGTAGAAGTAGTCATTGGACTTCAGACGCTGGTAGGTATATCCAAGCAGCGCGCTGGATGCGGCGTTGATGTGGTAGGCGCCGGTAATACGGAATTGAGTCGTTTTGCTGTTGATATCCGGCGTGCTGCCGTCCGTGCCGAGCGATGGCGTTATGTTCTGCACCAGGGTCGTGTTGTAGTGCGACCTGCCCAGCGAATAGGTCAAATTCTCGGACAGTTCGAACTTGCCGTGCCAGAGCCCCTTCTGTTGGCCGCTCAGGCCGTAGGCGTTGTCGCGGTCAGACAGATCGTTGCTCCACAGGGCGTCGAGCAGGGTTACTGCGTCACGTCCGAAAGCCGAGAGCAACGTGCGCGTGCGGCGCTGCCAGCTCACGTAGGCCGAGAATGAATCGTTTTCCGAGAGGTGGTAACTCAGGTCGACATTGGCGCTTGCCGAGTTGCCATCCTGCACGCCGAGGGTAGACCCGTAGTTGTCCTTGGTGTAGCGACCGTTGAGGCCGACGGTGAACTTGCTGTTGGCATCCCAACTGACTCCTGCCTTGACCAGGTTTTGCTTGCGCGAGGCGTCGAAATAGGCCAGGAATCCATAGTTCTCGAAGCCCTCTGGGCTGCCTTGCATCGGATTGTAGAACGACGGGTTCACCGTTGCGTCGCGCTTGCTGTACGTGTATCCGGCGTTCAGGTGCACGCTGTCGCCGACGCGTGCCCGGTAGGTGGCGACGAACTTGTTTTCCTTGTTTTTTGGCACCTGTACACACGATGCAGTCGTGTAGTAGCCCGCGTTCGTCGTTGAAAGCTCGCCTTGGGCGTTGTTGGCCAGGGCATTCATGCACCAACGCTTGATGTCATCGTGCTCGTATCCCAGGTGCAGGTGCTGCCTCGTGCTGATGCGATAGTCGCCGCCCAATTCAAAGTTGTAGCGCTTGTTGCTCATCGGGATGTTGACGACCGTTTGCGCTTCGCCGCCCAAATCGAGAAACGTGTAGGTGTTCGAGGGCGTACGATTGTCGCGCTCGTAATACTTGAAACCGGCGCTGAGGTTGAGCTCGCGCGTTGCCTGATGGGTAAGCTTGAGGTCGGCGTGCTTGTTGATGACCAATCCATCGAGCGATCCGACCGGTAGCCCCGGCACCGTATTCGGGTCGATCGTGTAGGTCCCGGCATAGGATTCATTCTGCGTGTTGCGGCCGTAGGCAACCTCGCCGGTCAGCTTGGTCGCCGGGCTGAACAGGTATCCGCCGGTCAGGTTGACCTGATGTAGCTGATTGCTGGGCGGCGTACTCATCGTGCTGATCGGGAATGCCGTACCTGGCGACGTGCCAGTCAACGGATCCGGTGCGTCACCCGTGCCTCCGGTAACGAACGGATTCGACCAGGAGACGCCCGAATAATCATCGTGAAACAGCGACGCGAAGTATGCCGCTGTTACGTATGACTGCTTGCCGACCCAGTTCAACGCGACCGTGAACGTGTCATTCTTGTACTCGGTCGGATTCATCAGGATCGCAATGCGCTCGCCGCGGTAATTGAAACCGCTGGCATCGCTCAAATCATAGGAATCGGTGCCGGACCCGATCAGCTTGGAGCCTGACTGGTCCAGACGATTGAACTTGAAACTGACATCCCACTGTTTGTTGAAGTGGTAGCCGGCATTGAATCCCGTATTCTCGCGTTGCGTGTAGATGTCTTCATGGTGGAATGTTGCCAGCTGCTCCGGGGTCAGGGTTCGGGCTCCCTTGCTGTCACTGGTGATGACACCAGAGGAAGAGGTGGTCTGCGTGTTGATGACCCCGAAACTCGGCGGCAGGATGAACAGATTGTCACCCTGCGAACCCTGGAAGGGTGTCTGGAAATTGCCGTCGGTCGTGTAGTGGCGCAACTGGTCGTAATCGACGCCGAAATTCCAATGCCCCTGATTGCTGACGCTGGCGCCCACATTGCGCGCGGTCGTGCCGAGGTTCGAGCCGGTTACCTGCCAGCGCGTGGTCCCGGAACCCAGTCCATAACCGTCGCCTCCGCGATAATCCAGATCGCCGAGAAAGTACAGGCCGGACTCGTTGAGGCCGTTGTATTCCCCGTATTTGGGGGAATCGGTGGGTACGTTGATGAGCCCGATTTCCACATAGTTCAGCGGATATATCAGGGCCTTGACGTCATCGCTTTGGGTATCCGGCGAATCCTGAGCGGCCACGACCAGCGGGGCGAGCGCCATGAAAATGAGTGCGCCGCGGACTGCAACGGATATGACACTTTTCGTGAAAGTTTTTTCACCCGTATACATGGTGATCTCCAGAGACACTTGTCAGTGATGCAAATAGGCGCCGGTCGGGGAATTCGAGCCGTGGATCATTACGTGGCAGTTCAAACACGCGCGGCCAACCGCGCTGGTGCTCGGGTTACCGCCGGGAACGACACCGCCGCCCTGCAAACCCGCCACGGCCGAGCCGAACGGACTGCGGCTGTTATGTGGGCCGTCATGACATTCGTCGCAAAGAAACGGTGGCCGCGACTTCAGCAGCGGCGGAATGTTCGACCCATGCGGCGTGTGGCAATTGGTGCAGTCTTCGTTGACCGGCTGGTGTTCCCAAAGGAAAGGTCCGCGTTTTTCCGCGTGGCAGGTCGTGCACATTTCCGTGACCGAGTTCTTGGCCAGCAGGGTGCGTCCGCCCGATCCGTGCGGGTTGTGACAATCCGAACAGGTCATCTTGCCGGCGTCGATCGGGTGCGTGGATATCTTCTTGGTGTCTGCACGCTGATCTTGATGGCAGTTAAAGCACACCTGCGGCTGCAATACCTTGACCAGCATCGGGTCGCTAGGCGCATGGACGCTGTGGCAATTGGCGCAGACCACGTCGTTGATCTGATGCTGGCTGCCCGGCCAGTGCATGCGCAACCCCGCCTTGTGGCAGGTCAGGCAGGCCTCGGTCTGGGATTTGGCGTCGCTGGGCGCGTAGCCGGCTGGTGTGTTGCTCGAACCGAACAAGATGTCCGGCGGCGGCCTGCCCTTGCCGCTGACGTTGCCGGCAAGATGCTTGGAGCTCTCGCCGTGGCAAGTCTGGCAGCTTGGCGTTCGTGGATCGCCAACCACGCCGTGAGGCGTCTGGTAAATTGACAGAATCGGCTTGGATTCCGATTCGTCATGGCACGTGGTACACACGGCATCAGCGTGAAGACGGCGTTGCGCCACGCTGGACTGATCAGCCGTCTGCGCCAAGGTCAGTGCGGAAAGCCCCCACAACATGCAAAAGATGACAATTTTGCCGATCACTTTCATGTAACCCCCATTGCCGCACGCGGCTGGTGCTGGTTGAGCGTGGCCGGCCATGAGTCATGACGCGGCCGAAATTGATCTACCGCGTCATAACGATAGAATCCAGTCGATCAAGTTCTTGATTTGCTTCATGTCATTCGGCGGATCGGTCTTGACGATTTTGTGATGTTCCTCATGCCCGTCCGGGAACTTCGCCATCTCGCCGGACGTTATGTGGTGAATCAGCTTTTCCTCCGCATCCGGTTTGCCCTTCATCTTCTCGGCAACCTTCTTGTATGCCGGGCCGTCCTTGTCGTGAGACACGGCATGACACTTGAAGCAATTGTTCTGTCTTGCCAGCTGTTTGGCCGCATCCACGTCGACGGCGTGGGCAGGATTGAGCATCACAAATCCTGCGGCTGCCGTGAGCAACACCGAGGTCAGGAATTTCAGGGCTTTCTGATTTCGCAGCATTACGCTTTGCTCCCAAATGGAATGACCATAAGCTCCAACAATGCCGACTTCGGCTTCCGGGTCGTTCATCCGATCCGCGAAGTCGGTTACTTTTCCTGATGCGACGCAAACGGCAGACACCCTCTGGCGGCAAAGCGTGAGCATCGTCGTCCAGGCAGTCCGTTTCATCAAAGTGCCGGGCGCTTCATTCATCTCTGCGAGGATCCCTTGATTGCGGCCCACAGAAAGCTCTGGATTCGCATGGTATACAAAACCTTTTGACGGCCAGTTGATCAGGGTCAAGAGAATCGGAAAAATATTGTTCTCAGAGCCTGAGGATTGCCCACGTCTTCATGCCGCATACCCGCGGCACAATCTTTGACTCGCGCAGTAAAATCCTGCTGCGCGGCAGCCTGCCCTGCGCACAAACCCGATGCCGCGAAAGGCACCGGGCAAATTGTGGTTCGCTCGAACATGTAGCAGATTCGGTTGGGCCGAATCCTGCCCATCCAGCCACCGGACATCACGAAAATAGTCAGCGCCCGGGTCAAACCGTTGCGCCACGTCAATGAATGCACCGTGGGCGCGCCAGCGCCACGATCGACCGTGACGAACAGCTCGGCGCCTAGCGTCGCCGCCGCAGTCGTTGCAATGCGTCGCAAATGGAACGGGACTCGGGAACGCCGAGTCCAACACAACCCCGCGCGACTCGATGCCGCAAGTCGGTCGGCGAGCACGACAAATCTCTTCAACGGTTGAATCCCGCCTCGCTGGTGCTGTAAAGACGGCGACCGATATCCACCAGTCGAGCGACGAATAGCGCTTGCGTTCGGCGACGACATTGTTGGTGTCGCCCAGGATGCACAAAAGGCTCGGTATATTGTGCTGCCGGCAGATCTTGCCTTGCACGGCTTTTGCAGATCGATGGACTCGGACTCGCGTGTCACCCGATTGATCTTGAATCCGTTGATCTAGTGCGACACCACGCGGTTGCGTCCCTTGCCCTTGGCTTTATATAGCGCTACGTCGGCGGCCTTGAGCACGTCGGACGGATACGGCGTCTGCGCGTCGCGCCTGGCCAGGCCGATGCTGATGGTGACTTTGACGTCATTGGCTTCCACGCGTTTGACCGCCTGGCGGCTACGCGCTTTCGATGGCGTTGAGCGGACACGCACCCGTAGCGCTTCCACGCGCGCGCGCGCATCTTCGCACGCCTTGAGTGCGTTGCGACTTTGCGCACGACTGAATAGCAGACAAAATTCTTCGCCGCCATAGCGGAATGCACGGCCACTGCGGGTGCGCCGCAATTGTTGCGCGACCGATTGCAGTACGCGGTCGCCGGCCGCATGACCGTGGGTGTCGTTGAAACGCTTGAAGTGATCGATATCGACCATCGCCAACGCGTAGTTGCCGCTGGTGCGCGCGAGGGTTTCGTCGAGCGCGCGACGATTCGGCAATCCGGACAAGGCATCGACAAACGCCATGCGATACGAGGCGTAAAGGACGCTGGCAAGCGAACAGGCACCGGCCAACGCCAACACGATTCGCGCCGTGTCCAGATGCAGATTCGGCAATTCCGCCAAACCTGCCAGACCGAGAACAATGCCGAGGCCGGCCTCCATCGGCGATCCGGTCAACACCCAACGCAATATGCACAACATCGCCGCAGCGAAGGTCAGACCTGAGGCGACGGCGCCTGCGCTCCATGGCAGCAAGCCCAGCGGAAGCACGCCAAGCAGGCTTGGCCAGGCCAGCGCAGATGTGGCAAGCGTCAACCATACGGCAATTGCCAACAGCGAAAGCAATATCAGGTTGCGCTGCGAAAACAACCCGCGTTCGGGCATCGCAACGATGGCCAGCAACAACCACGGTGCGAACATGCGAGTCGCCTGCAGGCCACGTTCGGCGTGTATCGGGGCGATCGAGTCGGCCAGGGCAATGGAGGAAAACGTCACCACGATGAACGCCAGCACGGCCCGGTTGCGATGAAACCCCAACGCCAGCAACAAGGCGACTGCGTTAAGCAACGGCGCGGCGAGCGCTGGCCAGAATTGCGTTGCTATCACCGGATTGATTACCTCGTGCAGGCCTGACGCAGTTCGCCGGCGCGAAGTCTAGTGTACTGTTCGCTGCGGCAAGGCGCATCGTGCCGCAGGGTTGTCTCAAGCGCTACGACGGGGGTCACGTTTGCGGGTTAGGCGCGTGGGCGGCAGAAACTTTGGATAGCGTTGTGGGCTATCGCCATAGACACAGTCTATCGGAGGGCGCGCATAGTGGTGCTATGTAAGCTCGACGATAGGCTGTGTCTATGGATGAGAGCACAATTGCAGCCCGAAGCGTTCTGCCGCCCACGCTCCTAGCCCGGATGGAAAAACAAAGGCACTCGACTCCCGCCTGCGCGGGAATGACGGCTCTTGAATTTCCCGATTCCCGATTCCCGATTCCCGATTGCCGATTCCCGGCCTGCCCAAGCAAGCCGGGAATGGCGATTACTCTCCGACGTAAACACCCAACGGCAATGCGGCCCACGCGGGAATCGTCACTTGCAGACTGTTATTGCCGGCACCGAGCAGGATCAAGCCGTTTGTGCTCGGCGACGCGTTGGCGAGCGCAAGTCCGACTTTCTCCGTATCGAGGAAAATCCAGTTCGTGTGGCTTTCGTGACCATTCCCGTCGTTGCTGACGATGCAGACCAGTACACCTTGGGATATGCGCAACGAGTCGATCCGGAAAACCTCACGCCCTTGCGAATCCGTGGCACGAATCCAGGTTGTGGGTGTGTTGATTGCCTGTTGCGCAGAATCCGGATCGAGCATCAGCGTCGTGGTCGAGTCCAGTAAACCAACCGGGTGGACAAACGCATCGCCGGTTTCCTGTGCCCCATCGCCTCCATTCTCGAAGCCATCGCGGAAGATCACGATCTGCGTGGCGGCCATCGCACTGTCGTTGGTCGCGTTGGTATCGCCCGTTGTGCTGACGCTGACCAAGTTGACGACTTGCTCGGTAGGCACGTTCGGACCACTGCGCACCGCCACCGTCAGCACATAGGTGACGCCGCCGCCAACCGGCAGGTCATGCATGTCACCACTCAAGCTGCCGGTACCGGCACCATTGGCCGAGCAGGTAGCCGCACCCGTCGCATAGCATGTCCATGTCGACGTGCTCGCATCAAGCTCTGGCGGCAAGTTGTCGGTCACACTCGCATTGGCGATGACCGTATTGCCGAGGTTGTTGACAATGATGACGTAGGTCAACGTCTTGCCGTACTGCACGTAGTTGCGGCCTTCGCTGAAGATCACACCCAGGTCCGGTGCCGGGGCGGCAACAATCTGCAACGTGGCACTGGCCGATCCGCTGTAATTCGGATCGGTTACCGTCGCGACGACTGCATAATTGCCCACGTCGCTCGGCACGGTGGCGCTGGCATCATAGGTCACGTCCACGCTCAGACCCGAAGGTGCCGTCGTCACCGTTACCGGTTTCGGGTTGCCGTCATAGGTCTGCGTCGTGTTGCTGATCGTCACCGTGGCCACTGCCTTGGAAACATGCAGCGTGTCGCTTGCGCTGCCGCTGTAGCCGGGCTGCGTAATCGTGGCGACGACGGTATAGTCGCCGGCATTGGTTGGCGGCGTCGCAGTCCCACCGCTGCCGTCATCGTAGGTCAATGTGTAACTCAGGCCGCTCGGCGTCGTCGTGACGATGACCGGATGGGTGCCGCCGTTGTAGACCTGATTCAGCGACGCCGGATCGAACGCGATGGTCGCACTGCTCGCAGCAACGGTTATCGATTGCGTGGTCTCGGCGAATATCGAACCACTGCTCACGCCAACCGCACGCGTCGTGACCGTGTACCCGCCATCAAGCGTGAACAGGGTACGGAACAACGAGGTCGCGTTGTAGCCGGCTGGTACCGGGAATCCGGTGCCTGGGCCGAACTCGCCGCAGACGTGCGTCGGATCGCCACTGCACGCCGTCAACGGTATCGCATGGTATGCATCGTCGGGCGCGAGGTAGCTCACCGTCAGGTCGGTCGGGCTCAGGCTGCCGCTAGCCAGCGCAATCTCGAACCGGCCGATGACGTACTCGTCGTTCGGTGAGGCAGTTGTACCACTGATGGCTGCGCTACCGGAGTTGGTCAAGGTTGCCGAAGTATCGACCTGCACGCCGGTCGACGCACTGCCTGGACCACTTGCCTGCAATGCCAGTTCGGCCACATTGATGGTCTGCTCAGCGCTGGCATAGCTGGTGCCGGTCGTGACGCCGTCGACCGATACGCTCACGCCGTACTGTCCACCACGGTGATACGCCGTGCGGAAGTACGAAGTAGCGCCATCGGTCAGCGGGAAGCCGGTGGTCGGTGGACCGAAGCTGCCGGACAGTGTGCCGTCGCCATTGTCGATCAAGGGCAGCGGACACCAGAAGCCGGACGACGAGGCCGCCACACAACTCGGGATTTCCTGAGTCGCGGCCAGATAATCGACGTCAAGATCACCCGCCGTTGCGCCACCACCACGCGAGATAGTCAGATTCGCGAGCACGTTTTCGCTTGCGCCCTGACCGCTGACATGGGTGGTCGAATTGGTCAACGTGTACAACGGTGATGTTGCCGGTACGGTCACTGCACCAACCGGATCACCGCCCAAGTCGAGACTGGCAGCAACCGGATCGATCGTCAGCGTGCCGCTGGCCGATACCGGGTCGTAATTCGGATCGGTCGTGGTCGCCACAACGTGGTACTGACCCACCGCGCTTGGCGGCATCATCGTCAACGGATAATTCGTGCTGCCGTCGCCGACGTAGGTCACCGAGTAGGTAATACCCGCCGGCGTGGTCGTAGCCGTGACTGCATGCGGTTGACCATCGAAGGTCGCGTCCAGGGTTGCGCTATCCAGAGTGATGGTCGCGCCACTTACCGTGGCAACGACCAGCGTGCCGGTTGCGCTGCCGACGTAGTTCGGATCGTCCAGCGTCGCTTGCAGGCTGTAGCTGCCGGCATCAGTCGGCGCCGCCGAATCACCGTTGTAGGTGAGATTGACGGTTCCGGTTGGTGGCGGTGTGGCAGTTGCCGAACCGGTGACAACTTGCGGATTGCCGTCATAGGTGCGATCTACTTCGCCACTGCCGTCGGCGCCATCGATGCTGACCATGGCCACGGCCTTGTCGACCACCAGCGTGCCGGTCGCGGAGCCGGAATAACTGCCGGTCGCGGTAACGTACACGCAATAACTGCCGGCATCTGTCGGCGGCGTGGTATTCGAACCGCTCGGCGTAGCCGGACAGCTTGAGCCAACCAGCGCTTCGTATACGGTCGTAAAGGTTGCTGCGCTCGGCGATGGCGTTACCGTCACCGCGCGTGGGCTGCCGTCATAGACCTGATGCAGATCGCTCAGGCTGAAGTTGACCATGTTCGGACCGATGGTGATCGGCGTGACGGTCTGGCTGGCGTAAATTGGCGTCCCATTCGTAACATCGAGTACTTCGTAAAGCACGGTGTAGCTGCCTTCGCGATGGAAGATCGCGCGGCCCGCAGTGGTCGCGTTGTGACCGTCTTCCAGCGGGAAGCCGTTGCCGGGACCGAAGTACGTCACCAGGTTGTTGCCCGATTGCGTCCAAGGCAGCGTCTGATAACCGGCACCGAGCTGGTAATCGAACTCGGCATCGGCCGGGGCCAGCGTCGCACTACCGTTATCGCTAAGCGTAATGCGCACGATCACGTTGCCGGCTTCGACGTAACCGCCGGTATTGGTCAAGGTGGTCTGCGACAACAGCGCATCTTCGGCCTGACCGGAGGTCGGACCGTTGTACGCGATGGCCGCATTCGGCACCGTGGTCTCGCCCGCAGCGCTGGCATAGGTATTTCCATTGGCGTCGCCAACTACGCTGACGTGCATCTGGTAATCGCCGTGCTTGAAGCGCAGCTTCACGCCTGGCAACGGTTGTGCCGGATCGATCGTCGGCAATGCCTGGTCGTAGATCGGATTGATCGGATAGCGGAAAGTGACAGCAGGCCTGCCGTTGTACGCACCCGTCGACTCGCTGTAGAACAGCGACTCCCAGTTGGCCGGACAGCCTTTGTTGTCCGACTGCGCGCCGGTTGGATCGTCGACGCACACCTGCACATCATCCGAACCGATTGTCATCGGCTGGCCCGCATTGGCGCTGTTGCCGTCGTCGATGCGCACGACCGTGATCGCGTAATGCACCGTCTGCGACGTTGCCGCACCGGAATTTCCGAGTGTCCCGACGTAGTCGACAAATGGGGTGTACGGAGCGGTCGCGGCCGTCACCAGCGATTGCGCATCGCCGCTGAATGTCAGCGACACGTCTGGCGTGGTCGCAGTGAACGTCACCGGACTGCCGCTCAGGCCCGTGGCGCTGGCGCTGACGGTGTTCGTGCCGGGTGTGGCGCTGAGCGTCCAGCCACCCAGCGTGGCAATACCGTTGCTGCCGGTAATTTGCGTCGCGCCACTGAGCGTGCCGGAGTTTGCGCCGGTGGTGAAAGTCACGCTGACATCCGGGACCGGATTGCCATTCGTATCGGTGACAATCACGGACGGCAGCGCGCCCAGAGGTTCGCCAGGGTCTCCGGTGAACGCCGTCGCACCATTGGCGGCGATGTTCGTCGCCTGCGCCGACACGTCAACGACGTAACTCGACATGGCATAGGTGCTGTGCGTGTTCACACCGACCACGCTCGCCTGCACCGTAATCACGCCGGAGCGGATCGACATGGCCTGCAGATTCAGCGTCGAGTTGTAGCCCGCGCCAACCGGGAACGGGCCGAAGCTGCCGCACAACTGATTGGAATTGCATACGCTCAGTGCGATCGGTCCGTAGTCGCTGGTCAGCGTCATGTCGCCCGCCTGGAAGCCTTGCGCGCGTGAGATGACGAAATCGACGGTCACGTTTTCCGGCACCGCCGATCCGGTATTGGAAAGCTGTGCGGTGTACGGCACAGTAGTACCCGCCGTCGCACTGGTCGGGCCGTTGAGCGTCAACGCGACGCTGGGCATACCGGCATTGGTGAGAACGAAGTTGGCAGAAGTCGCCCCGCTCGAACTTGCGGTTACGGCATAGGTACCGCTCAAGGCGTTGGCCGTCGCAGATACACTCACACTTCCGTTGTAGTCGCCGACGCCGGACGCAGGGCTCAGCGCCGCGCTGGCACCGCTGCCGGGCGGCATGAACGCGATAGTCGCGCCCGGCACGGAACCGCCCAGCGCATCGACCACGCGAGCATCCAGCGGCGCGGCAAACGCGGTACTCACCTGCGCGGTCTGTGGCGTTCCGGAAACCGCTAACACGGCGGCCGGCGTGTTGTCGCCGCAGTTCGGATCGTTGGTCGGATTGGCCGACAACGCATCGGCGACCTGGAGATTGCCTGATTGAGTCGGCGCACCGCCCCCATAGTAGTTTGAACCGATCGTCACGGGGTCCGTAAACTGGTTCAACAACGCCGTGGTCGCAGCTAGATTGTTGTGGAACACGGCCGGCGAAATCGTCGGGCCGCTCGTCCCGAAAGAAGCGCCGCGCACGCCATACGAGCTGTTGGAAACCGTATTGCAAGTGAACGACACGCCGGGACCGCTGTTGGCATTGAACAGGAATCCCTGCAAAGTGCCATCGAAAACATTTCGATCGATCGCGACGTCGTGTCCGTAAGTCACCTGGATGCCGACATTCGTGTAGCCGACCGCTCCGCCGTCAATCTGATTGCCATGCACTTGCGCGGCGTCGGCGTACGTCAACTGCATCGCATTACTCTGCACGCGACGGAAGACATTGTCGGCAATGTCCATGTTCGCATTGCGCGAAACCTTGATGCCCATCGCAAACGGCCCGGTGATCGGATCAAACCCCGCCCCATTGCTCAAGTCTTGGAACAAATTGTGCGCAATCTTCATACCGGCAGTCGCCGGCACGCTTGCCGTGCCAAACACGAAAATACCTGCACCGCTGGATGTGGTCGCCGTGTAACCGACCAGGCGGTCGTTTATGAACTGCACGCCGCTCAGGGTACCGGCGCTGCCATCCACGAAGACAATTCTAGTCGCAGTATCATGCCCAAATTCGAGCCCATCGACGACGACATTGCTGGCGCTGATCTGCAAAGCATCGCCACTCGCCGGCGCGACGACGGCTTCATTCAACCCGCGCGAACCATCGTCGCCAGCAATGCCAGCGAACGGTCCTTTCAGCGTTACGCTCTTGTTGACGACAACGTTTTCGTCGAACGTGCCCGCTTCGACGTCGACCGTACCGCCAGCGTTTGCCAATGCGATGCCGTAGTTGATGCTTGCATTGGCGGTGTGATAAGTGACGTTACCCGTAGCAGGGTTGGTATTGAAGAAGACGCCGGCGGCGCGTACGAGCACGTCGGCTACGCCGGTCTGGCTTCCGGCAAATCCGACTTGCGGATCCGTGCCGGCCAAAGCCAGCGTGTGCGCTACGTCCGTAAAGGTGTTCCCGTCGCCGATCGTGAGCTTGGCGGTGCCTACCTTTTCGGCGGTGTCCTCCACGTAGAACGCGGCGATGCGGATGTCGGCGAACGCGACGTTGGTGACGAGGTAGTCGTTGACCAGCCCGGTGTAGAAAGTGGCGTCGGTGGAAAGTACGCCCACATCGGTATGAGAAACGCTGCCCCCATTGATCGACGTTGTCGATGCCGCGCTGCTCTTGATGTTGTTCAGTAAGTAACCGACGGACATGCGACTGCTGCTCGCGAGCGCACTCGCGTCGATCGTATTGCCGCTGATGACGACCGTTTGCGCATTGTCCAGGGTTTCGACCCAGATACCCTGCCACTGACCAGCCTGAGCCGAATTGTTCACGGCGAAGAACTGGTTATCACTGATCGTGAAGGCTGGCGCAACGTTCTCGAGTTGGTTGTAGAACACACCGGTGCGCGCGGCATGAATTACGTTGCCGCTGATCGACGGCATGAAACCGCCCGGCGCGGCGCGATTTTCGCTATCGACCTGCACGCCGACGCGAACCTCGTCCATGAGGTTGTCGGTGACGTCGGCGTAGAAACTTGTCTCCAACAGCACGCCAAGCCCCCATGCCGAGGGCGAGGTGATGTTGGTGAGCCGATTGCGGGTGATGACATTGCCGCCGTTGCCGCCAGTGCCGCCAGGTCCGTCGCCGGCGACACCGGCAAAAATGGCGTTGCGAATCACCAGGTTCTGCAACGTAATGTTGTTACCAGTCTCATAGATGCCGCCGGCGACATCGGGATCGGCACCGTTGAGGTCGACACTCGAAGTCAGCGCCGGATTGTCCGCGTCAACGATGAAGCCGTCGATGGTGACGTCATCGCTGTGTACATCAACGACCGGAGTTTGGTAGGACGATAACGTGAGGCCCGCCTGTGCAGTGCCGGGCACGATCACACTCGCATTTGTATCCGCACGCGTGCGCGCATCGATCCCGGCCTGTTCGCCAAGTATCGTCACCGGCTTGGAAATGGTCAGGTTCTCCCCGGCACCACTGGTTTCGGGATAGATTCCGGCCGCAACGTAGATCGTGCCGCCGCTGTCCACGCGATCCAGCGCCGCGCTGATTGTCGCGAAAGCGTTGTCGCCGTAGACCGCATTGACTGGCGCTCCGCCATTGAGTTGCGGATGGGTGAAGGTGACTGCGTCACCGTTACCGTTGCTGGCAAAATTGTCGTCAACGTAGACCGTGCTTCTCGCCACAGCGAGTTGGATGTAGTTCCAGCGCATTCCGCCGCCAGTCACGTTGATCGGCCCAGTGATATTCACGACCGGCTTCGTGGCGTGCAAGGTGAACTGCTCTAAGCCGCTGATTCCATCCTGCAGATTGTTCACAGTGGTCGTACCGCAAACCACGATTGGCTGATAGATTCCGCCAGTCGACGTTTCGTCGAACACGTTGATTCCGGTCAGCTGCGTGCCTGGCGTAGTCGTCTCGCTGAAAGTGTCGTCGCAGATCGAAACGCCGGTCATTGTTGTGTTTGGACGCGCGCGCACGGTAATGCCGACCTGATTGAGCGTGTCGCTGCTGCCGTTGTCGGCAAAACTGGAATTGGTAACGGCGAAGCCGTTAATGGCGCTGCCGGGGCCGCCGGTCTTGAGCCATATTCCACCACCGTAACTGCTGGAATCGGAGTTGTCGTTGCTGAGGAACTGGCTCGAATCGATGCTCCAGTTGGAAATCTGGCCGTTGCCGCTGCCTAACGCGCCGAACAGGATGATGCCGGCCGCATTGTTGGTGAACGTCGTGCCCGTAATCGAAACGTTGCTGACCTGCGCCGAAGTTGACGTACGGATTCCCGATCCAACATTGCCATCGAAAACGCTGTCGGTGATGGCCACGTCGCTCGACAGCGCCATTGAGATTGAGGCCGGCGTTGCCATTGCCGACGAATGCCACATGATCGAACGCAAGGTGCGAGCCGGCACCAACACTGACGCCATAACCAGCGGCATTGCTCACGCGCAGATTTTGCAACAGCAATGGGTCGGCATTGTCCGCGCCACTGACCGAAACGGTGACCGGCGCCGGTTATGACCGTGTCACTGGCAGTATTTCCATCGCCGATGATCTGTACCGGCTTGATGGCTAAAGTCACGCTTTCCGAATACGAACCCCCGGCGACACAAACAGAACCGCCGTCGGTGGACGTGCGCGAGGCCATCGGAAATCGTCGCGAACGCGTCGATGCCGAAGTAGGCAGTCGTTGGCCGCAAGCACCGGTCGAATTCGTGAACGGGAATGTCTCGCTGTCGCCATAACGTACCGGCTAAAGCCATCGTCGACGTAGACAACCGTCTGCGTGGCAGTCAAACCGTAATCGACCATGCCAAGTGCCGGATTTGCGGCCTTGTCGTAGGTGTGCGCCAGTAGGGAATTTGCCGTTGCGGTTGAAGGCGCGCTGCCATCAAACACATTGTTCGCCGCGCTGACATTGCCCGCGAACGGCCGTACCTGGGTGTCGGGAATCGTGCCGACACCTGGGTAGTTCAAGAATCCGCAGTCGCTGCTGCCGGCATGGTCGCAGGTGAAGTCGTCAAGGTGGAAATACCAGCGCAGATCGCCGCTGAAATGGTTTTCGTGGCCGGATGTGCCAAACAAGACACTGCCGAATATCGCTGGGTTGCCGTTATCGTTGTCATCGAGCAATTCGACGGCGGTGCCGGCATTGGAACCAGCGGTGCCGTTGCCGTTGAAGGTATTGTTCGTCGCGGTTATGCCGAAGGCCAATGGCGCGCTCGGCGGATTGTCGGTGGTGATTTCCTTGTTGCTGACAACGAGGCTGACAAAAGATGTCGCGCCTGGCGCCGGCGTGAATTCGTTGTTGTCGAGCGTTACATTCGGGAAGTTCTCGATCAGTACGCCGCGATAGCCGCTGGCGTAGTCGAGGAAATGGTTGCCGCTGAGCGTCAGCGGAACGTTCGCATCGTTGTGGATGATACGCATCGCCGAGAAGTCGGCCGGATTGCCAGCCAGACTCGCATAGGCGGCGGTATCGGTACCGCTGAACGCGTCCACGGTGTTGTATTCGAACGCGATGTGGTCGACGCCCGCGTTGGGCGAGGCGATTTGCACTCCGCTGCCGTTGAAGGCGTTGTGGTCGATTTGGACAGCATCCGTCGTCGACTGGCCGGTCACGGTCGCGAAGCGCACGGCCAAATCCTGCGAGCGCGAAACAATGGTATTGCCGCTAATCGTGCCGAGGCCGCGATCCATCTGGATGCCGGCGCGGAAGGCGAGGCCCGCCGGATCGCCGTCGACGATGTTGTTGGTGATGGAGACGGTGGAACCGTCGGCAATCGAATATCCGGGTTCGTTCGAATAATTGATCGCTATCGCATTGGTCAGGCCGAACGTCGAAGACGCCCCCGTGCTCTGGCTCTGCACGAAGTGGTTGTCGTTGACCACCAATCCCTCGACGTTGCCCATGGCCAGAATGCCGGCGCCGACGAAGCTCTTGTCAGCATGAAAATCGAGGTGTTCGATGCGCACGTCCGGCACGTTGTTCACGACGAGCAGGCGCTGGTTGGTGGCGCCCGATGAGTTCGTGATGACGGGTTGCGCGCCCGCATCGCCGACGAGTTGCAATCCCGCCTGGGAAATCGTCAGTCCGGATTCATCGTAAGTTCCGCTGGCCACGTGGACCGTATTGTCCGGGCCGGATTGCGTGAGCGCGTAGGCGATAGTCTTGCAACGCGCAGTGCTTGGCGTGGCCGTGCTGCAATCGCCGCTGTCGGTGCCATTCGGTGAAACGTAGCGATCATTCTCGAAACCGGTTGCGAGGCTCGTGCCGATGTTCGGCGCTACGCTCAAGTCGTCGACGTACAGACCGGCGGGGCGGTTGCCGGCATAGCCATACGGCGTGCGCGTATTCAGGTGATCTGGATTCTCGACGATGCGAAAGCCGACATGATCGGCCGTAACAACCGTTCCAGCGGGCGCACCGAATTGTCCGGCAAGGTAGGCATCTTCCCAGCTCGGCATCATGCCCGAAGCCCAAGCCGTGGTGTCGTCGGCGTTATAGACAGTGTACGTAATCTGATCGTTCTGGGCACCCACGTTGAGGTCCACTGCAATGTGCAGGCGATACCACGTGTCGTGCGCAAGGGTCCCAGAGGAGCGGATATCATAGTGGATGCCCGGATCGTCGAAGGGCGGCGGATCGGTGTTGGGGTATCCACTGCCCTGCGCAATGCCGACAGCCTGTACGGTCAACGTTCCGTTATCGTCGCGCACCGCCACATATGTAAGACGCTGACCAGGCGCATCCGTGAGAGAACTCGAAACCAACAGGCCCGAGTTGTCATCCGGCACGTAGAACCAGTACTCGATATCGACATGGTTGCGAGAACCCGTGTTTCCTTCCTTGACCGGTGGGAAGGCGGGAGTGAGCACGGGATTGACCGTGCCTTGGTGATACCAATTCGACACACGCCAAGCCTGACGTCCGTCGTGGGCATGAACGTCAGAGATTTCTTCGTCGTATTTGCTCTCGCTGACCGTCCAGCCGCCCTGGCCGTTGATTGATGCGCCAACCGTCACGTTGTTTGACGGACCGATGAGTCGGGTCGGCGTCTCGTTGAAGGTGTCCGCCCAGGCTGCGCCCGACAGCGCGTAGCCGGAGACGATTCCAAGGACAACAAAGAAAACGCCCGTGGAACCGCGGCGCTGGCTGGCGAATGGTTGCATGTCAAACCCCCTTCCAAATCGACTTCACTGTGATTGCGCCGCCGGAAACGAACTCCGGCAGGCGATCCATAAAATAACGGCGAAATCCTCGCCGAACGCTTGTGTAGCGCCCCCTCATCGCGACGGCACGCTACGCAAGCCCCCTGAAGGCTTGCCGCACAATTTGTTCGATAGTGCTACGCCGGCTAGGCGATTGCAACAGGAAATAGCCCATTAGTTTCGTTCCCATTACTGTGCGCTTCGTCACAAATTGGAAAATTCATCTAGCGATCTTCAGGCCAACGAGGGAGACCGGCATTCTGCCGTCTACACGTCTGGCGCCATCGCCGACCCTGCGGCTTGCCGACCTTCGTTGATAGGATTAGGCTCATTTCGTGGCCCATTTATCCCAACGGAGATGTCGTCATGATTGCACTCGCTTTGCGAAATAGGTACCTGCAATCGTTCAATCTGCCGCGAGTCGGAGCTTGGTCAGGCTCACTGTCGCTGCATCTGGCCGTCGTGCTGTTGCTGCTCGGTTCCCCGGTTGCGCTGCACTGGGTCAACAAGGCGCCCGCCGAACAGACCATCACGGTCATTCTTCCCGCCAATGCCAAGCCCGTAGCACCCATCCCGGCGTTACCGGAACCGCTGACCAGAAGCAGGACGCGTCCACACCTGACGCATGTCGTCGTCTCGCAGCCGGTCGCGCGCGTTGCCCCGATCGTGCCGGTGACCGCGTCGATAGCGATTCCGGGTCCGAGCGTGGTACCGATCGCGGCACACGATGTTGCTGGCTCCAGCGCTACGCCGCCCACGGCGCTCGCGTACGGCAATCGCACGCAGGTTGCCTATCCCGCGGATGCGCTGCGCCGGCACGAAGAGGGCACCGTGATTCTGCGTGTGCTGGTGAACACCGATGGGCTGGCAAGCATCGTCGAGATCGAACGCTCCAGCGGCTCGACGGATCTGGACAATGCAGCGCGGGCAGCCGTCAGGCAATGGCATTTCCACCCGGCGACCCATGCCGGCTTCGCGCAGCAAGCATGGGCAGTGGTGCCGATCACGTTTCGATTGTCGTCGTTATGAGTTGTAGCTGAAACTCTGTCGCCGCGCTTAACCAAAATTTCATAACTGTTCGCGAGCATGGCGCGCGATGCCGATCTGCCGATACACTGCGCGGGTTTATCCGTGAGTTGGCAGAATCATGCGTCATTTCCTTCCTGCTGGTCGATTCCGCGTCGCTCGCCTGATCGCTGTCGCTGCCACTTCGTTGAGCGTCGCGAGCCTGGCTGGCTGCGGCGCGGACCAACCGGCTGCGTCTTCCGCCTCGGCGATCAGGGCTGCAGCCGCGTCGGAACGCGATGCGACGATTGATGCAGGCAGCGGCGCTGGTTACAAATTCAGCATCTATTATCCGCAGTTGTCCGCGCGCATGGCGCCACTCACGGCCGCATTGCATGAATTCGCAGACAAGGCGAAGCAGGACATCGTCGAAGTGGGCACGCAGCCACGCTCCAAAGATGAGCCTGTCCGTACTCTCGATCTTGAATTCGGCATCGCCCGCAATACCAGCGATTTCGTCAGCGTGTTGGGAACCGGCAGCGAATTTGCCGGCGGGGCTCACGGCATGCCGATCGAGGTCAGCTTCAACTGGCATCGCAGTGATGCAGCGCTGGTGACGTTGTCGGATTTGTTTACGGATTCGGATCAAGGCCTGCATGCGTTGAGCGACGAGGCGCGACGCCAGCTCGAAGGACGCTACGAAACGCGCCTGCACGACGAAGGCAGCGCGATGTCGGCAAAACAGATGGCTGCGGATGTCGCCAACATGAAACGCTGGATCGAAACAGGGACCGAACCCAAGGCGCAGAATTTCAATGTGTTCCTGGTCGACGGGCTCGATACCCAAGCGATCGGTCTGACCTTGATTTTTTCTCCGTATCAGGTGGCTTCCTATGCCGATGGCCCGCAACAGGTGGAAGTTCCGGCCAAGATTTTCTATGCACTGCTCAAGCCGAAATATCGCGACGCGTTCGCGATCGATAGCGAAGCGCAAATACCCGGCTCGATCGCGCGCTGATCACGGCAACAAATGGTACCGACGCTGTATTTCATACTTGCCGCACTGCTCATACTGGTCGGCCTGGCCGGTGCCGTTGTTCCAGTGCTGCCGGGTGTGCCGCTGGTTTTCGGCGGTATGTGGCTGGCGGCGTGGGCCGATCATTATCAACACATCGGCACATTCACTCTGATACTTCTCGGCGTGCTCGCGTTACTCGCGCTGGCGATCGATTTCGTCGCCGGCTTGTTCGGTGCGAAACGTGTGGGGGCGAGCGTGCGCGCACTGTGGGGCGCCAGCATCGGCACCATCGTCGGCTTGTTCTTTGGCCTTCCCGGATTGTTGCTGGGACCATTCATCGGTGCCGTGGTCGGCGAGTTGTCCGTCGGCAGCCGGCTCGGCAAAGCGACATCGGTCGGTATCGGCACGTGGATCGGGCTGCTGTTCGGCGCGCTTGCCAAACTTGCCCTGTGCTTCACGATGCTTGGCGTGTTTGTGGTGGCGTTTCTACTTTGACAGGTGAGCGACAGTCGCAGTCGCCGCGTCGCGATCGTTGTCGTCGAATGGAGTGATGTCGACGCCCGTGATGGTGCCTGGATCGATACAACGCACATTGACATCGATCCCGTCCGGATTCGAACGCGGCACATAAAAAGACTTGATGCCGCAAATGCGACAGAACCGATGCCGGGCCACGCCGGTATTGAACGCATATTCGCTCAACAATTCCTCGCCGCGCAGCAAGCGAAAGCGCGCCGCCGGCACGATCAGGTGCACGAATCCCGTCATGCGGCAAATGGAACAATTGCACTCGATCGCGGCGATGCGGGCCGGCGCACCGACCTCGAAACGTACGCCGCGGCAATGGCAGCCGCCGCGATGGACCACAAGGTCGTTCACGCCTGCGGCAACACGTACAAGAGCACCGCAAAATACTGCAGCACGCTGCCGCCGAGCACGAACAAGTGCCAGACCGCGTGGTGGTAACGAAGACTGCGCCATTTATAGAACGCCACGCCAAGCGTGTAACTTACGCCGCCTCCGAACAACAACCATAATCCGGCGCCCGGCAACGCTGCGACCAATGGCTCGATCGCGATCAATCCGACCCAGCCCATGGCGATGTACAAAGCCACCATCGCGCCGCGAAAACGCCGCAAGGCAGTGAGCTCGAATACGATGCCCAACGCCGCGAGCGTCCAGATCACGCCAAACAGCAGCCAACTCCAGACGCCATGCAACGCGATCAGCACGAACGGAGTGTAGGTTCCGGCAATCAGCAGAAAGATCGCCAGATGATCGAGCGTGCGCAGCACGTTTTTCGATGCCGGCAAGCGCGCGCTGTGATACAGCGTCGAAGCGGCATACAACGCGATCAGACTCGCGCCGTAAACTGCACAAGAGACGATGGCGATGGCACCCGCACTCATCAGGCCGGCCGCCACGATCAACACGATCAGACCAACCGCGCTGAGCACAAGGCCGAGCGCGTGAGTCAAGGCGTTGGCCAGTTCCTCACCGGGAGAGTAGCGGGAATGCACAATGGCATCGGACATGTTGCAACACTATCGATTTTTGTGCGCTGCGGCAAATGACGTCGAACCAGAGCACCTCTTTGGCCGCCAAGGTGGGCTTGCCGCTGCCGCCAATTTCACCTCTTGAGCCACCTCAAATCCACGCCGACGCCTCTCGCGCCGTCGGGAGAGAACCTGGCCCGGACGCGCTCCGGGCTCGACACGCGCAGCGCGTCGGGTCACGGCAGTGCGTGGAATCGCATGGCAATCCGAAATACCACCCTCATCCGGCCTCCGGGCACCGTCTCCCGCCAACGGGAGAGGGGAATAGAGACGGGCTCCCGCAAGTGGAAATACGGCGCTTGTTCGAGGCTTGACGCTGGGAGCGTGGGCGGCAGAACGCTTCGGGCTGCAATCGCGCTATCGCGATAGGCTGCGCCTATCGGCGGGCTTACATAGAACCACTATGCGCGCCCTTCGATAGACGCAGCCTATCGCGATAGCACAATTTCGCTATCCAAAGTTTCTGCCGCCCACGCTCCTAGTGAAGCACTACACTAGTGGGATCGAGCTTTGCTGATCGTGAACTTGCCGAACGATATGCCGAGATTTATGCCGACGCCCTTGCCCGCCAGCGCAAGCGACACATTGCCCTTAGTCAACGCCTGGGCGACGCCGGATTTGACCACGCCGGCATTGGCTTCGCCTTGAGCGTAGCTGCCGAACAGTTCGTCCGTGTCGTACACCGACGAGAACCTTCCGGTGCCATCGCGAATCTTGAACTTGCCGGCCGTCAAACCACCGCCGACGGCGACGATATTGACGGAAAACCTGCGGCCGTTGTCGCAGGTGATCGTGCCGTGGCCTTCCGCGTGCTTGTAGATCGCCGCCCAACCGGTCAGGTTGAAACGCATCCGGCAATCGATCTGATTGGCGGCATGAGCGCCGGCAGAATACACAACACAAGCGGCCACCAATCCCAGTGCACCAAACGCGAGAACTCGACGCATTTGCTTCTCCTTGAGTTGCGAAAAACGTGAGTCTCGCGCAACTGCGCCAAACCTACAACAACTTCTCGCGAATGCGGGCCCTCAACTCGGGGCGTGCGTGATTGCCGGCACCGGCGCCGGTCTGGACGCACGACGGATCAGCCAGATCAAGCCGCAGATAAACAACAACGGGAACAGCAGATGCGTCAGCGCCACGCCAAGCGCCAACACGACAATCCCGGCGACGAACAGGCCGAAGAATCCGGCGATCCCGAACATCAGTCCGCCGACGCCCAGCAACACCACGCCAAGCACGCGCAACACGAGAAACAACAATCCGAGGCCGAGCACGATGGCGAAGATTACCGCGCCAAGCGCGAAAAGCGTCGGCAACAATACCAAAAGCGGCAACAGCAGTGCAGCCCCCAGCGCGAACAGGACCGGAGCAAACATCAAAAGCGACAATGCGATCAACAATTTCAACATGGTCGTCTCCTCCGCGATTGCCAGCCAACGACTCACAGCCTAGCGCATCTGCGCCGACTTTGGATGTGCGAAAGGTCATCGGCGAGCGCTCGGCAAATACCGGGCGAAGAACCCGGCACAACGCATCGACCAGGTTGGTGCGCCCCGGAGCAGGTCCGGAGCGTAGCGCCGAAGGAACGAAGTCGGAGGGCCGGACTGCGCCATCGGCAAAACGCTGCAGTCAAGCGGTCGAGTCACCAACAATCAGCGCCCTGCGCGTCGTCGACGCCGGATATTTCTCCAGCAGTTGCGTCGGGCGAATCGGCCGCAACGCAAAGTTGCCTGCGCAATTGGGACAAACGCCATGGAGCTTCTGCGTCACACAATCCGCACAAAACGTGCACTCGAACGAACAGATCATCGCGTCCGGCGCATTCGGCGGCAAAGCCTTGCCGCAGCATTCGCAATGACAGCGCAGTTCCAACACGGGTTCAGCGCATTCCGGCAGGCATCGGCGGCAATCCCAGCTTCTCGCGCAGCATCGCTTCGACGTGTTCCGGAGCAGCGCCACCGTTGCGCTTGTATATAATGTCACCTTTTTTACTCACCAGAAAAAGTCCCGGTGTGCCTTTTACGCCATATTTGTCGGCAATTGCATCGCCGTCGCGTATCAACGTGAACGTTTCCTTGCGTTCGCGCAGCGCTGCGACCGGATCGCCGTCGTCCTTGATGTCGATGGCGTACACGTCGAGCTTTTCGCTGCCCGCCGCGTCGTACACGTGTTGCAGATTGGGCATCAACGCCTCGCAGTACGGACACCACGTCGCCCAGAAAAGCAACAGTGCGGGACGTTTCAAATGTGACGGATCGAAACGAATCGTCTGCCCATCCGCCCCTTTGCCCTGCCAGGCGATTGCGCGCTCGTGTGCGCTTAGCGGTAGCACAAACAGCAGGGCAAACAGGCTCACGATCAATATACGTATGCGCATGACGATCTCCGTGGCAATCGTTCACAACTGACCGTCACGGACGGCGAGTCCTTTCACGCGCCAGCGCAGTCACCCTCCATCGATCGTTGCCCATCCGATGGGGGCCATTCAGCGGAGTCAGACTCCATTGATTCAACCAATGCCTGTTACGGCACCGGCAAGCCAACAGGAACTTCAAGGCCCGCACCTGCACTTGCCCGGGTTGCGCAAACCGCGCGCATCCGCCAGTCTCTGCGTGCTAATGTCGCGCGAATTTCCAGCCCGGAACTGCGATGAACGCCAGCAGCGTACCACCGCGCACCTACCGCTACTACGACTTCATCCTCGGCGCATTCGTCTGTGTGCTGCTGTGTTCGAACCTGATCGGACCGGCCAAGATCGCGCAATTGCCGCTTCCGTTCGGCCACGAACTCACGTTTGGCGCCGGCGTACTGTTCTTTCCGATTTCTTACATCTTCGGCGACATCCTGACCGAGGTTTACGGCTACGCGCGGGCGCGGCGTGTGATCTGGTCCGGGCTGGCGGCACTGGTATTTGCCTCAATCATGGCCACGGTCGTCGTCAAATTGCCTCCGGCTTCCAGTTGGCACGAGCAAGCCGCCTATGAGTCAATTTTCGGGCAGACGCCGCGCATCGTATTCGCTTCGATTGCCGCGTTCTTCTGCGGCGAATTCGTCAACTCCTATACGTTGGCAAAAATGAAATTGTGGACAAATGGCAGTGCGCTATGGTCGCGCATCGTCGGATCGACGATTTGCGGCGAAGGCGTGGATTCGCTGGTGTTCTATCCGACCGCATTCCTCGGCGTATGGGAAACCTGGCAGGTGCTGACCGTGATGGCTTCGAACTACGTGCTCAAGGTGCTGTGGGAAATCCTCGCCACGCCGCTGACGTATCGCGTCGTCGCAGCGCTCAAGCGCGCCGAGCACGAGGATTATTACGACCGCGACACCGACTTCACGCCATTCTCTCTGGGTACACCGTGACGACCGAATCTGCCACGAACACGAGGGTTTCCAACATGCGTAAACTTCTGATCGGCGGGCTGCTGATTGTCGGCGTCGCAAACGTCCACGCGCAGCAACCTCGTTTGCACGGCAACCTTCACGCGGCAAAAGCAATCGCCAAGGCCGATACCGATTTTGGCGCGCTTGCGAAACGCATCGGCACCGCCCGCGCGTTTCGCGACAGCATGGACGGCGTCGATGGAGTGACCTATGGCGTCGGGTCGAAACCGGCCGTCGGGCGCGACGCGATTTACGCCATGATGGGCGGCGATGCCCCGGACAACAACGTGCTCGCCTGGCGTCCGATCGAGGTATTTGCGGCCAGGGCCGGCGACATGGGCGTATCGCGCGGGCGCTGGAGTTCCACGCCGCGAACCGGCGGCAAGACGCTGAGCGGCAGCTATGTCACGGTCTGGCGCAAAAACGCAAAAGGTCAGTGGAAAGGTCTTGTCGACATCGGCAACGCCGACCCGAAACACTGACGTAGACGTACATGAATCAATCCAGCGCGTAACCGAACTGCTGGCGGAACTGGTCGGCAAATTCGGAATAGGTGAAACGCTGGTTTTGCGTGCCGGGGTGTTCGACCTTGAGCGCGCCCATCAGCGACGCCATGCGCCCGCAAGTAGGCATGTCACGGCCCTTGATAAGTCCATGGATCAAGCCGGCACGATACGCATCGCCGCAACCGGTTGGATCGGAAACGCGGCGCTCGTGCGCAGGCGGGATGTCGAAAGTCTGCTTCTTCGTGTGGATCAGCGAACCTTTTGGGCCTCGCGTGACGATATAAGCGTTGACCCGATCGGCAATCTGCTTTTCGTCCCAGCCGGTACGTTGCTGCAACAGGTTGGATTCATAGTCGTTGACAGTGACGTACTGCGCCTGTTCGATGAAGGCGCGGAACTCCTCGCCGTTGAACAGCGGCATGGCCTGGCCGGGGTCGAAGATGAATGGTACGCCTCGTTCAGCGAAGTCGCTGGCGTGTTGCATCATCGCCTCGCGACCATCCGGACCGACGATGCCGAATTCGACTTCGGGCACGTCGCGCACGTGGGTCTCGTGGCTGCGCATCATCGCGCCGGGGTGAAACGCGGTGATCTGGTTGTCGTCCAGATCGGTGGTGATGAACGCCTGCGCGGTATACAGATCGTCGATGACCTTGATCTGGCTCAGGTCGATTTCGCATTGTTCGAAATGTTCGCGATACGGACCGAAGTCCTGGCCGACCGTGCCCATCGGCAGCGGATGCCCGCCAAGCAATTTCAGGTTGTAGCTGATATTGCCGGCACAGCCGCCGAATTCCTTGCGCATGCGCGGCACCAGGAAGGCAACATTCAGAATGTGCACCTTGTCCGGCAGGATGTGATTCTTGAACTGGTCCTGAAACACCATGATGGTGTCGTAGGCAAGGGAACCGCAGATGAGTGCTGACATGTCTTTTCAATGCTTATGGCTTTGGGATCGATGGGTTTCGCGTTGCTCAACCCATCCTACGGGAATCGATTGGTCTGCCCGGACCGGGTACACGGTCAAACCAGCTTGCAAAATCCGTGGTGGACGACGCGTCGCCGCAAGCGGATTCGACGCATTGTCGCAGATTCAGTCGTGTTGCTGCGATTTTTGAGCCGCGCCAGCAACGAGAAAGGACAAGGCGCGCCGCGACTCAACCCCCTCTCCCGCTGGCGGGAGAGGGCTGGGGTGAGGGTGGCGCCTCCAACTGTCGCAAAATCTCCGTCAGCACGTCGTTCATACCTTGTAAAACATCGTTGTTCCAGAAACGCAAGACGCGAAATCCGCTCTTGCCAAGAATCTCCGTGCGATGTCGGTCGTGTTCCGCTTGGTCGGCGTGCTGGCTACCATCGACTTCGACGATCAGTCTCATTTGCAAGCACACAAAATCCACGACAAATCCGTTGATCGGCATCTGGCGGCGAAACTTGAATCCGCATAGACGGCTCGCACGTAGATGTTGCCACAGCAAGCGCTCCGCATCGGTTGCCGTTTTGCGCAGATTTCGGGCTTGCCGTGTGCCTTGGCGTAGTTCCATGTCCGAGATTCGTATTGTCCGAATTTTGCTTGCATCTGAAGGGCCACCCTCACCCCAACCCCTCTCCCGCCAGCGGGAGAGGGGCTTGAGGCGGAGCAGCCTCGCCTCGCTCTCGGCAACGCTTCCCCACTCCTCACTCCCCCGTTCTCCGCCCTCCGCCCTCTGCCCTCTGCCCTCTGCCCTCAACCCTCAGCCCCCAGTCTCTCGCGCAGCAACGCATTCAACTGCTGCGGGTTGGCCTGACCTTTTGTGCGCTTCATCACCTGGCCGACGAAAAATTGCAGCAACTTTGCATTGCCGGCGCGGTAGTCGGCGCATTGGGTTGGAAATTCCGCGATGACGGCATTGACGATTGCGCCGAGCGCGGTGCTGTCGGATATCTGATGCAGGCCGCGTTTGGCGATGATCGCATCGGCGTCGCCCGCGCCTGCCCACATCGCGGCGAACACATCCTTGGCGATCTTGCCGGAGATGCTGCCGTCGAGTATGCGTGCGAGCAGTTGCGCCAGCGCCGGCGCGGGAACGCGCGCTTGTTCGATGTGCAGCGTCGCCTCGTTCAGTGCCGCGGCAACATCACCTAGCACCCAGTTCGCGCAAAGCTTTTGCTCGCCGGGAAGCAGGGCGAGCAGGTTTTCGAAATAATCCGCGCCGGCTCGATCCGAACACAATTGCGTCGCGTCGGCATCCGGCAAGCCCAACTCGTCGACATACCGCCGGCGACGCGCATCGGGCAACTCCGGCATGGTCGCGCGAATCGTTTCGATATCCGCATCCGAAACGGTCAGCGGCGGCAAGTCCGGATCGGGAAAATAGCGATAATCGTCGGCGTCTTCCTTGCTGCGCATCGGGTGTGTGCGATGCGCCGCGGCATCGTAAAGGCGCGTTTGCTGCACGATCGATTCGCCGTTTTCCAGCGCGCGAATCTGCCGTTCGATTTCGTATTCGATCGCTTTCTCGACAAATCGAAACGAGTTGACGTTCTTGATTTCCGTGCGCGTGCCGAGTTTGCTTTCGCCGGCGCGGCGAACCGACACGTTGGCGTCGCATCGGAACGAGCCTTCGGCCATGTTGCCGTCGCAAATCCCGAGCCAGCGCACCAATGTATGCACGGCGCGCATATAGGCGACTGCCTGCGTCGCCGAATGCATGACCGGTGCCGAGACGATTTCCAGCAACGGCGTGCCGGCACGATTCAGATCGATGCCGGTGTACGCATGAAACGCGTCATGCAGCGATTTGCCGGCGTCTTCTTCCAGATGCGCGCGCTCGATTTCAACGTCGATGAGGCTGCCATCGTCGAGTCGAACCGACAGTTTTCCCTTGCCGACGATCGGCCGCTCGTACTGGCTGATCTGATAGCCCTTGGGCAAATCCGGATAAAAGTAATTCTTGCGCGCAAATACACTTTGTCGCGCGATCGGCGCGTCGACTGCCAGACCAAAACGAATGGCCTTTTCCAACGCAGCGCGGTTGGGAACCGGCAACGTGCCGGGCAAGGCGACATCGATCACGCTTGCCTGCGTGTTGGGTTCTGCACCGTAAGCCGTAGACGCTCCGGAAAACAGTTTGCTGGCAGTGGATAATTGGGCGTGGATTTCCAGGCCGATGACGGGTTGCCAGCCCCTGGATTCGGAAATCGGGAACCGGGAATCGTTCATGCCGGTGGCGCCCGCAAATGCCAGTCCGTCGCTTGTTGCAATTGGTGGGCAGCGTTGAGCAGGCGCGTTTCGGCAAAGGCGGGAGCGATCAACTGCAAGCCAACGGGCATCCCCTCAGCGAATCCAGCCGGCAACGAGATCGCCGGCAAGCCGGCGAGGTTCACCGCCACGGTATTCACGTCAGCCGCATACATCGCCAGCGGGTCCGATGTTTTCTCGCCGAGTTTGAAGGCAGTCGTCGGTGCGGTCGGTCCGGCAATCAAGTCGACTTGTTCGAACGCCGCCGAGAAGTCGTCCGCGATCAAGCGACGCGCGCGTTGCGCGCGCAGATAGTAGGCATCGTAATAACCTGCCGACAGCGCGTAGGTGCCGACGAGAATCCGGCGCTGCACTTCGCTGCCGAAGCCTTCGCTGCGACTGCGTGTATACAAATCCTCGAGCGTTTTCGGGTCGTCGCAGCGATGGCCGTAGCGCACGCCGTCGTAGCGCGAAAGATTGCTCGATGCCTCGGCCGGCGCGATCACGTAGTACGCCGGAATTGCGAGATTCGAATGGGTCAGTTCGATATCGACGAGTACTGCGCCGAGCTTTTGCAACTCGCGTAGTGCCGAATGAACCTGCGCACCGACGCCCGCATCGACGCCCGCGCCAAAATATTCCCGTGCGACGCCGATGCGAAGTCCTTCGAGCGGCGATGCCAAGCCGGCGACATAGTCGTCGCGCGGACGATCCACACTGGTCGCATCGCGCCTGTCGTGACCGGCGATATGTTCCAGCACATGTGCGCAGTCTTCGGCACTGCGCGCAATCACGCCGCCGCAATCCAGGCTCGACGCGAACGCGATCATGCCCCAGCGCGAAACGCGGCCGTAGGTCGGCTTGATGCCGGTGACGCCGCAGAACGCCGCCGGCTGCCGGATCGAACCGCCAGTGTCGGTCGCCGTTGCGAAGGCGACAATTCCTGCTGCCACGGCAGCCGCCGAACCACCCGACGATCCGCCGGACACGCGCGTCGCATCCCACGGATTGCGCACTGGCCCAAAGAAACTGTTCTCGTTCGACGAACCCATCGCGAACTCGTCCATGTTCGCCTTGCCGATCGATACGGCACGAGCCGCATGCAGTCGATCCACGACCGTCGCGTCGTACGGCGGCACGAAGTGTTCCAGCATGCGCGAGGCGCAAGTGGTGCGGATTCCATTTGTACAGAAAATATCTTTATGTACAAAGGGAATACCCGTCAGCGCCGATTCACCGGACTGGGCAAGCGCCGCATCCGCCGCGCGAGCTGCATTCATTGCAGCGTCCTCGTTCAAACTGATGAAAGCATTGAGGGCTGCTTGATCGCGAGCACCCTGCAACGCGCGTCGAGTCAGTTCGATGCTGCTGGTTTCGTGCGCGCGCAATGCCTGCGCCAATTGCGCGATGGAAGCATTCATCTCAATCTCACTCGATGACTTTCGGCACGAGGTACAACCCCGCGCGCGCATCCGGCGCCAGCGCCAGCAGCGCGTCGGCGCAATCGCCTTGCGTGACTGCATCCTCGCGCCACAACAAGGCGTGCGCTTGCGGATGCGCCATCGGCTCGACATCCGACAACGGCGCCGTTGCCAGCCGCTCGGCCAGATCAAGCACGCGCGCCAGCTCACCGGCAAGGCGTGGCGCCGCATCGTCGGCGACGGCAAGCCGCGCCAACCGGGCAACATGACGCACATTGATTGAATCGATGGACATGCGCGAAGCGGCTCGTAGTGGGCCGGGAAACGATACCAGCAAGCGTGGTGGCTGGGGAAGGCTGGTCGCCGGTCGCCGGAAAAGGGCATTCGACGTGTCCCTCGTTCCGGCGTGGCTCTTTCCAACAGGCAAACGGGTGGTCAAGCCGGAATCGCGTTCTTGCCTGCGGTTCATAGGCGATATGCCAAAAGAACGAACTGGATTGCATGCCGCTGCTGTGGCGTGCCCTTCGGGCCATTCGCAACACGAATGTCCGTTACGGCGCCCCGCCCCCGCGATCCCGCCTGTGCAGGAATGACAGGCCCTCGACTTCCCGTATCCCGGCTTCCGGCTCCGGGCGAATCCCGGAACCGGATCCCGGCTGGTTTGCCATTCTTTAACACCCTCTTCCTTGCGTAAATACAACCCCGTTACTACACTGTCGCGCTTTTCACACAATCTTCATCCGATCCCCTCAAATCAGGCTCAGGCGCTTCATGTTCAAAGGCTTACGCGGCATTTTTTCCAACGATCTGTCGATCGATCTCGGTACCGCCAACACGCTGATCTATGTGCGCGGCCAGGGCATCGTCCTGAACGAACCTTCGGTCGTGGCGATCCGCCAGGATCGGGGCCCGGGCGGACCGCGTTCGGTCGCAGCCGTGGGTGGCGAGGCAAAGCGCATGCTCGGGCGAACGCCGGGCAATATCGTCACGGTGCGACCGCTGAAGGATGGCGTGATCGCGGATTTCTCGATCACCGAGGAAATGCTCAAGCATTTCATCAAGAAGGTGCATCGCACGCGCCTGTTCCGTCCGAGCCCGCGCGTGCTCGTTTGCGTGCCGTGTGGCTCGACCCAGGTCGAGCGGCGCGCGATCAAGGAGTCGGCCGAGTCGGCCGGCGCCCGCGATGTGTACCTGATCGAGGAACCGATGGCCGCGGCGATCGGCGCCGGCATTCCGGTGCACGAGGCGCGCGGCTCGATGGTGCTGGATATCGGCGGCGGCACGTCGGAAGTCGCGGTGATTTCGCTCAACGGCATCGTCTACTCGGCCTCGGTGCGCATCGGCGGCGATCGATTCGACGAGGCCATCATCAACTATGTGCGGCGCAATCACGGCACCTTGATCGGCGAATCCACAGCCGAGCGCATCAAGATGGAAATCGGTTGCGCGTTTGCGCAGACCCAGGTCAAGGAAATCGAGATTTCCGGGCGCAATCTCGCCGAAGGCGTGCCACGCATGTTCACGATCAACTCCAACGAGATTCTCGAAGCCTTGCACGAGCCCTTGTCCGGCATTGTCGCTGCGGTGCGTTCGGCGCTGGAACAAACGCCGCCGGAATTGTGTTCGGACGTGGCCGAGCGCGGCATCGTGCTCACCGGAGGCGGCGCGCAGTTGTGCGACCTGGACCGGCTGATCTCCGAAGAAACCGGTTTGCATGTGCATGTCGCCGACGATCCGCTGACCTGCGTCGCACGCGGCGGCGGGCGCGCACTGGAGCTGATCGATCGACACGGCAGCGATTTCTTCGCGGCCGAGTGACGCGTGAGCGTGGCTTAGGGACCCTCTGATTAACCCTGTGCAGGTGGCATGACACCCAGAAAGTTCGCAACTCGTGCTGCGTCGCGCAGTGCAGGCTGGTTGCCTGGACAAGCCGCGCGGCGCGGGGTGCGGGCTTTCTGGGCGTCACCCTCATGTCTAAAATCAACATGTTGGGCCCGTTCTGTCTGTCCGCCATTCTGCGTTGCACTGTCTTGACAGGCAACCAGCCTGCCTGCGCCAGTGCGCCTTGTCTTGCGAACAGACACAGCGGGTGACACCCGCGCAGGGTTAATCAGAGGGTCCTTAGCGCCCGAGAGCGAGCGCCGAGGGCCGGGGACCAAACGCAATATTGCCGCAGCCGTATACTTTGAGACTCGCGCCCGTGCGATTACCCTGATGTTTCGGGCCGCCGTGACGCAGCCCTCAGCCCTCAGTCCCAGTCCTCGCTTCAATGGCTATCGCCCGCAACGACAAAGCAGTGCTGTTCGCCGCCGACGCGGCCAATACGTTGCGCCTTGTCGGTTATCTGGCGCTGGCAATCGTTCTTATGGTGGTCGATCATCGTGGCCACTATCTTGCGCGTCTGCGCTGGGGTTTGAGTGTCGCGATCGAACCGATGTATCGCATCGCCGCGATGCCATCGCAACTGGCGCGCAGTGCCGGCATGGGTCTGGCCGATCGTTCCAGACTCACCGAAGAAAATGCGCGCCTGCGACGCGAATTGCTGCTTGCGCAGGCACGCCTGGACCGGGTCAACCTGCTGCGCAACCAGAATCGCCATCTCAAGCAATTGCTCGATGCGCAACGCAGTCTCGGTCTCGGCGTGCAGCTTGCGCGCATCATTGAGGTAAATCCCGATCCGTTTCGGCAACGCGTAACCGTGGATGCCGGCATCAACCAGAACGTGCATGTCGGATTGGCCGTGCTGGATGCACAAGGCGTCATGGGCCAGGTCGTGGAGGCGTTACCGAACTCGGCAACGGTGATGTTGATTACCGATGCGGCTCACGCGATTCCGGTCGTGGTCGATCGCACCGGCATGCGCGCGATCGCGCACGGCATCGGCCAGATCGACACTCTGGAACTTCCCAACGTGCCGATCAGCGCCGACATCAAGGTTGGCGACAAACTGATGACCTCCGGCCTCGGCGGTCACTTCCCGGCCGGATTCCCGGTTGGCGTGGTGCGTTCGATCAAGCCTGGCGCCGACGGCATGTTCGTGGTGGCGACGGCAACGCCGAGTGCGGCGCTGGATCGCAGCGTTGAGGTATTGATTCTGCACGAACTGCCCGATCCGGTCGGCCCGCCGGCACCGGCACCGCTGATTGGACCGCCGCGCGCCGACGACGCGCCCGCGGTGGCGGCACCGATCAAAGGCGCGCGCCGATGAACCGCATGCGAACGGCCGGGGTCTTCTTCTGGGGCAGCCTGGTGCTGAGCTATTTGTTGCAACTGATGCCGCTGCCGCAAGTGCTACTCGCATTCAAGCCGTATTGGCTGGCGCTGGTATTGCTGTACTGGTCTTTGGAATCGCCGGATCGCGTTGGTCTGGGTCTGGCCTTCGTGCTCGGCCTGTTCGGCGATGCGCTGGCCGGCGGACTGCTCGGCGAGCACGCGCTGCGGCTATGCGTGTTCTGCTTCATCGTGTTGCGCTTTCGTTCACGCCTGCGTTTCTTTCCGATGTGGCAGCAGGCCCTGGCGGTACTCGCGCTGCTGCTCAACGACCGCATCCTGCAGTTGATGATTCGCGCATGTACCGGCGACCCTTTGCCGCCGCCTGATTTCTGGTGGGCACCGGTAACCGGCATGCTGGCGTGGCCCTGGGTGTTCCTGTTGCTTGACGACCTGCGTTCGCGCTTGCGCGCGCACGAGTCATGAAGTTGTGGCAGCGCAATGGCGGCAGAGACCCATCCTCTCGCCGCGGGATCAAGGACGCATATCGTGAATCGGCGCATTTCCGCGCTCGGGCCATTGCCGGATTCGTCCTCATTGTCGTCTGCCTGGCAGCGCTCGCCGCACGATTCGCCTGGCTGCAGATCGCGCGTCACGACGAGTTCAGCGCGCGTTCGGACAACAACCGCATATCGGTGCGCAGCATCGCGCCGGCACGCGGCCTGATCTACGATCGCAACGGCGTGCTGCTGGCCGAGAACGCCGCAGCGTTCAAGCTCGAGGTCGTTCCGGAGCACGTCCACGACATGAAACAGATGCTCGATGCCCTGGGCGGCGTGGTTGCCCTGTCGGACGACGATATCCAACGCTTCAATGCGCTGCGCCGAAACAAGCATGCATTCGAGAGCCTGCCCTTGCGCTTCAAGTTGTCCGAGGACGAGATCGCGCGCTTTTCCACGGAGCGCTGGCGCTTCCCGGGCGTGAGCCTCGTGCCCTATCTCACCCGCGTGTATCCGCACGGCGAGGAATTCGCACATGTGGTCGGCTATGTTGCGCGCATCGATGCAGCGGATGCGGCGAATCTGGATGCGGACCGTTACGCCGGAACCACCCACATCGGCAAATCCGGTATCGAACGCGCCTACGAAGACGAGTTGCATGGCGAACCGGGCTACGAGCAGGTCGAGGTGAACGTCGACCAGCACCCGTTGCGCGTCATCCACAGCGTCGCGCCGACGCCGGGCGAGAATGTGTACTTGAGCATTGACGCACGTCTGCAGCATGCCGCCATGGATGCCTTCGATGGTCGCGCCGGAGCGGCCGTAGCGATCGATCCGCGCAACGGCGAAGTGCTGGCGATGGTAAGCGTGCCCAGCTTCAATCCCAACCTGTTCGTGAACGGCATCAGTCAAAGCGATTATTCGGCGCTAGTAAACGCGCCCGACAAGCCGCTGCTCAATCGGGCCATTGCAGGAGGCTACACACCGGGATCGACGGTGAAACCGTTTCTCGGATTGGGTGGTTTGGAGTTGGGCTTGCGCAAACCGGAAGATACGGTACTTTCCACCGGCGAGTTTTTCATCCCCGGTCACGCTCGTGCCTACCGCGACGACAAGCGCGGCGGCCAAGGTCGCGTCGATCTGGTGCAGGCGATAGCGCATTCGGTCAACACCTATTTCTATTCGCTGGCGCTGGACATGGGCATCGACCGCTTCAGCGCCTGGATGGGAAAATTCGGATTCGGTCAACCAACGGGAATCGACCTGCGCGGCGAAGCCGCCGGAGTGCTGCCCTCGCGCGAGTGGAAACGCGAGCATTTCGAGCAGCCGTTCTATCCCGGCGAAACCGTGATCGCCGGGATCGGCCAGGGCTACTGGGTGGTGACCCCGATCCAGCTTGCACAAGCCCTGGCAACGCTGGCCGATCGCGGCGTCCGCCACCAGGTACATCTGCTGCGGGCCTTGCAGGACGGCATCAATGCTGCACCGAAAATGCTGCCGATCGCAGCCGCAGCACCGAGCTTCCTGCACAATCCGGCGAACTGGATTCCGGTTCAGCAAGGCATGGTGGACGTCGTCAACGGCGGCGGGACGGCCAACGGTCTGGGCGACGGTTTTCCGTACACGATTGCCGGCAAGACCGGGACTGCGGAACGCTATTCGCGCACCGACGAAGCCTGGCAAAACATCATGACGGTATCGGTCGAACATCATGAAGTGCTGTTCGAGGCGTTCGCGCCGGCAGACGCACCGCGCATCGCCGTAGTCGTGGCACTGCAAGCCGGACATACGGGCGCATTCGATGCTGCGCCGATTGCACGCACCATTCTCGATGCCTGGGTCAAATACGACGACGACAAGGGCCGCGCACCATGAGTTCGCCTTTCATCGAGCGCTGGTTGCTGCGGTTGCGGCGGTCGCCTCGCCAGGCGTATCTGGACTGGCCATTGCTCGGCGCCCTGTTGCTGCTCGCGTTTTGCGGCTTGGCAACGCTGTACAGCGCCAGCGATCTGAACGGCCGCCTGGTGCTCAACCAGGCGCTGCGCCTGCTCATGGGTACGATACTGATGCTGGTCATAGCGCGCGTTCCGCCGAATACGCTGCGCACGTGGACGCCGTGGCTGTACGCGATCAGCCTGTTGTTGCTGGTGGCGGTGGCTTTGCTCGGCCAGGGTCGTGGCGCGAACCGCTGGCTGAATCTCGGCATCATGCGTTTCCAGCCATCGGAACTGGTCAAGTTGACCCTGCCGATGATGGTCGCGTGGTATCTGCACGCGCGCGAGCTGCCGCCGCGCTGGCTCACGCTCGCCGCCGTCGCCGTGCTGATCGGCGTGCCGGCCTGGATGATCGCACGGCAACCGGATCTGGGTACGGCATTGCTGGTGGTTGCCAGCGGCGTCTTCGCCGTGTTTCTTGCCGGCCTGGCCTGGTGGCGGATCGCGGCGTTGCTCGGCGCCGCAGTGGCGGTTGCGCCATTTGCCTGGCATTTCATGCACGAGTACCAGCGCGATCGCTTGCGCATGTTCCTCAATCCCGAAGCCGACCCGCTCGGCAACGGCTGGCACATCATCCAGTCCGAGATCGCCGTCGGCTCCGGCGGATGGTTCGGCAAAGGCTGGCATCACGGCACGCAATCGCGACTGGAGTTTCTGCCCGAGCACACGACCGATTTCGTGTTTGCGGTGTTTTCCGAGGAGTGGGGATTGATCGGCGTATTGGCCTTGCTGGCCCTTTACATTTTCATTGTCGGCCGCGGTTTGACAATTGCGGCAAACGCGCGCGATACCTATTCGCGCCTGCTCGCCGGTTCCGTGAGCATGGCCTTTTTCGTCTATGTCATGGTCAACGGCGGAATGATTACCGGACTATTGCCGGTGGTGGGCGTGCCGTTGCCGTTGATCAGCTATGGCGGCACGTCGGCCGTATCATTGCTGGCCGGGTTCGGCGTGCTGATGTCGATCCATGGCCATCGCAAGTTGTTGCCGCGATGACAACCGCACCCATGTTACCCTTCAACACCATGTTCAAGCTGATTTTTTCCGCTGTTGCGATGCGCAATTTCGCCGTCGTTTTCGCTCTGCTGGCGTTTGTGCGGATTGCCGGTGCGGTGCCGACGGCAAACCTTGTACCGACACCTGACGCCGCGAGCGTGACCGCCGCGCAACGCGCCTTCGCCCGCGAGCTCGCCCGCGATCACGGCCTGAAATCGGCCGATATCCTCGCCGTTCTGGCCAAGGCGCAGTTCCAGCAAAGCGTGATCGACACGATGACGCGTCCGGCCGAGGCCAAGCCGTGGAAGGACTACCGCCCGATATTCGTGACCTGGCAGCGCATTCTGGGTGGCGCAACCTTCTATCACGACAACGCCGCGTTGCTTGATCGCATCCAGAAAGCCACCGGCGTCCCGGCATCGGTGATCGTGAGCATCATCGGCGTGGAGAGCAATTACGGACGCACGCCGATGCGTTATCGCGTGCTCGATGCGTTGACCACGCTGGCGTTCTACTATCCGCCGCGGGAGAAATATTTTCGCAGCGAACTCAAACAGCTGTTCCTGCTCGGTGCACCGCAGTTTCCGTTCGCGCTCGACGAAGTGATGGGGTCGTACGCCGGCGCCATGGGCTGGGGCCAGTTCATGCCATCGAGCATCGCCGACTTCGCCCGCGACGGCGATGGCGACGGTAAAGTGGACTTGTGGAATTCGCTGCCGGACATCTGCTCCAGCGTGGCCAATTACTTCGTCGCGCACGGCTGGCAAAGCGGCGGACCGATCGCTGTTCGCGCGATCGTTGCAAGCAATGCGCGCAAGATCGATCCCGCCGGCCTGACACCGGTCTATCCGCTGCAGCAACTGGCTGAATGGGGCTACACGACGACCGAAAAAGTCGACCCGATGACACCGGCGACGCTGCTCACGCTTGATGGCGACGATGGACCCGAGGTCTGGATCACGTTCGAGAATTTCTATGTGATCTCGCGCTACAACAAGAGCCCGCTGTACAGCATGGCCGCGTTTCAGCTCAGTCAGGCGATCGCCGCGGCGACCAACGCAAATCCATGATGCGGATCGGCGCGCGCGTACTCATCGCGCTGTCGCTTTTGACCCTGTGCGGTTGTTTTCACCGCCACCAGATTCGTCGAAATGTTGCCGAAACTCCAAGCTCAAACAACGTTCCTGGGACCAACGCGGGCAGGTACGCGCAATCGCGCGATTCAACGCCCACGCAGATTCCCGACATCAGCAAGATTCCCGAGCCGGTGCCGAAGACCGAGCCGCGCTCGCGCTACGGAAACAAGTCGCCGTACACGGTGCTGGGCAAGACCTATCGCGTCCTGCCGACCTGCGCCGGCTACGACGAACGCGGAATTGCGTCGTGGTACGGCAACAAGTTTCACGGCTACACCACGTCGAATCTCGAGCGCTACGACATGTACGCCTACACTGCGGCGAACAAGACGCTGCCGCTTCCTTGCTACGTGCGCGTGACCAATCTGGACAACGGTCGCAGTGTCGTGGTGCGCGTCAACGATCGGGGACCGTTTGTCGCGAATCGCATCATCGACCTTTCCTATGTGGCTGCGGTCAAACTCGGCGTGTGGCCGAAAGGCACTGCACGCGTCGAAGTTCGCGGCATTGATCCGAAGCATTTCCATGAGCAGCGGGAACCGGATCGGCAGCGCGCGGTCATAACGTCGCCAGAAAACGCACACAAATCCCGGGTATACCTTCAAGTGGGCGCGTATGCGGATGCACGTAATGCGCAGCGTGCCGCGTCGCGGGTACGCGCCGCACGGCTGGGAACGGTGGGCCTGGTGCAAGCCAGGATCAACGGCCGGATGCTGTACCGGGTTCGGCTGGGTCCGCTGCACAGTCGTTCCGAAGCCGGGCGTATCGCACCGAAGCTGCGCGCGCTGGGATTAGGCACCGCGCAGATTGCAGTGGATAATTGATGCAATCTGTTCGCTACGACGACGGGTTTCTGCACTCGATCCCCGTTTTTCCATCACCATCAGCACAACCGGAATCCAAAATGAATTTTTTGCGGCATCTGAGTCTGGCATTACTTTGTGGTTTCTGTTTCGCGGCGAGCGCAGGCCTGGCCGCTCCCACCGGCGCTTTTCCCGAGCCGTCGACTACGCCGAAGCCCGGTCCGATCGACGTGCCGGTACCGCCGCCACCGACACTGGACGCCAAAAGCTGGGTGCTGATGGATTACGCCAGCGGGCAGATTCTGGCATCGCACAATCCCGATGAACGCGTGGCTCCGGCATCGATCACCAAGGTAATGACGGCCTACATCGTCTCGGCCGAGCTAGCCGCAGGCAAAATCAAACTGGACGATCCGGTGTTCATCAGTGAGAACGCATGGAAGACCGGTGGTGCCGGGACCGACGGTTCGACCAGCTTTCTTGCGGTCAATTCGAAAGTGCCGCTGAAGGATCTTCTGTACGGCATGATCATCCAGTCCGGCAACGACGCGGCGATCGCGCTGGCCGAGCACGTGGCTGGGTCCGAGCAAAGTTTTGCCGCACTGATGAACGAATACGCCAAACGACTCGGCATGACCGGCACGCACTACATGGACGCCACCGGTCTGGCGGCCGAAGGCCACTACACGACAGCACGCGACATCGCCACGCTGGCGCGCGCGGTGATTCACGACTATCCCGAAGACTACAAGATCTACGCGATCAAGCAATTCGAATGGAACGGCATCACCCAGCACAACCGCAATACCTTGCTGTGGCGCGATCCCAGTGTTGACGGCATCAAGACCGGGCACACATCCGAAGCCGGTTATTGCCTGACCACTTCGGCCAAGCGCGCCGATCAGCGTTTGATCGCGGTGGTGATGGGAACGCCAAGCAACAAACAGCGCGCCGACGACAACCAGGCGCTGTTGAACTACGGCTTCCGCTTTTACGAAACCCACAGGCTTTACGCCGCCGGGCAGGCGCTGGCGAACCCGGAATTGTGGAAAGGTGCCAACAATACGCTCGCTCTCGGCGTCACCTCGGACGTACTGGTCACGCTGCCGCGCGGTCGCTACAAGGACCTCAAGGCCAGCGTGCAGTTTCCCGGACGTTTGATTGCGCCTTTCGCCAAGGGCCAGAAAGTCGGCACGCTTACCGTGAAGCTGGATGACAAGACGTTGCTCGAACGCCCGCTGGTGGCTCTGGCCGACGCGCCGGCCGCCGGATTCTGGGGCCGCTTGTCCGATAGCGTCGTATTATGGTTCAAAGGCGGCACCAAAGCCGACGTATCGTCGGCACCGAGTCCAAAATGAAATCGCTCGACGACATCCAACCGCAAAATCCCGAACAGGGCTTCCAGTTTCCCGGCGCATTTGAAGTTACCGTGCTTGGAAAGGCGCATTCGGGGCTGCAAGAGCGCGTGCCGGAAATCATTGTCGGGCTGGGCATGGCGGTACTCAACGGCAGTCTGCGCACGCGCCCATCGAATGAAGGCAATTACATTTCGGTCAGCGTCACATTCACGTGCCCGTCGCGCGAAAAGTACGAAGCCGTGCACGCGGCGTTGCGCGCGGATCCGGCGGTGCGCTGGACGTTGTGAATCGGGTCGGGCATGGGAATCGGGAATCGAATGTGTCTCGTATCGTGACCAAGCGCAACGGCGCAGCCGACGCATCCTGCAGCGCTTTGCCGCCGCTGCTCGTACGCCGGTTGCCCGGGTTGCAGCCATATGAACCGGTTTGGCGCGCGATGCAGGCGTTTACGGATGCGCGCGACGCCGATAGCGCGGATGAATTGTGGGTACTCCAGCACGAACCCGTGTTCACCCTGGGTCAGGCCGGCAAATGGGAACATGTGCTCCTGCCCGGGGACATCCCGGTGGTCCCGGTGGATCGTGGCGGCCAGGTCACCTATCACGGTCCGGGCCAGATCGTGGCATACCCACTGGTTGACCTGCGCCGTGCCGGCATCGGCGTGCGCGAATTCGTCAGCCGTATCGAACAAGCCGTCATCGATACCCTGGCCGAATGGAATATCGCAGCCGCGCGCAAATCCGGCGCACCGGGCGTTTACGTCGCCGAGGCCAAGGTCGCCGCACTCGGGCTGCGCGTGCGTCGCGGTTGCACGTTCCACGGCCTGGCATTCAATGTCGACATGGATCTGGAGCCGTTCCGACGCATCAATCCCTGCGGTTTCCAGGGTCTTGAAGTCACGCAGATGCTAGACTTGGGCGGCCCGTCGAGCGTGGCCGACGTGGAATCCATACTGATTGGGCAACTCGCTCAGCAGTTGGGATTGAAAGTCGTGCCCGCCAACCCAAACACGACTTCCGGTGCTGGCGCCGAAGACGAACCTCGCGTTAGCGTGAATGCATGAATACAACTGCGGACAAGATCATTCCCATCGCGCTGCTGGGCGATGCCCCGGGCGTTGGCGTGAAACAAGTCGGTGAGAACAAGATCGCCCGCAATCGCGCGGGCTTCGACGCGAACACGCCGATGCTGCGCAAGCCGAGCTGGATACGCGTGCGCATCCCGCCGGGCAACGCCGTGGCGAAGCTCAAGGCGAAACTGCGCGCAAACCGCTTGGTGACGGTGTGCGAGGAAGCGTCGTGTCCGAACATCCACGAATGCTTCGGCAAGGGCACCGCGACTTTCATGATTCTCGGCGAGGTGTGCACGCGACGTTGTTCGTTTTGCGACGTCGCGCACGGTCGGCCAAAACCAGCCGACCCCGAAGAACCGCGTCACCTCGCCGAAACCATCGCCGACATGGGCTTGCGCTACGTCGTCATCACCTCCGTGGATCGCGACGATCTGCGCGACGGCGGCGCTGGTCATTTCGCCGAATGCATCCGCCAGGTACGCGCTGCCAGCCCCGACATCCGCATTGAAATCCTGACCCCGGATTTCCGCGGCAAGGGCCGCATGGAACGCGCGTTGGAGATTCTCGCAAGCGCACCACCGGATGTGTTCAACCACAACCTGGAAACCGTGCGCGAACTGTATGCGAACGTGCGTCCCGGTGCCGACTACGACTGGTCGCTGCGCCTGCTGCAGACCTTCAAGACGCAACATCCGGAAATTCCGACCAAATCCGGGATCATGCTCGGTCTCGGCGAAACCATGACCCAGGTAGAAGGCGTATTGAACGATTTGCGTGCCCACGCGGTCGATATGGTGACGATCGGGCAATACCTGCAACCCACAACCCACCATCATCCGGTTGTGCGTTACTGGACGCCGGATGAATTCAAGGCGATCGAAGACCTGGGTTACCGCATCGGTTTCCACCACGTCGCCTCGGGCCCTCTGGTGCGCTCGTCGTACCACGCCGATCAAATGGCCCACGACGCCGGCTACGTGGATGTGGCGTGAAAGAAGGTTTCACGGCAATGGTGCAGTGATGAACCGGCGCAAACAGATGAGGGAATAACCCTTTGAAAAGTGCAGTCAGGATGACAGCTTCCGACTCGTGGTCATGGATGTCGATCCGAAAAGTGCAGTCGAATGCTGATTACAGCGATCATGGATAATCGCAAAAGTACCGCAAAAGCTACGGAGAAATTGAATGCGTAACCTTCTGGCCCTGATCGCACTTTCGCTGGTCGCGGCCGCCCCCGTGCTGGCAGAACCGGCGCCGCCGTCCGCCAGCGTCGTGCTCAAGCCGACCGAAGACCAGGCCCAGGCGGCATTGCTGGCAACGCGTTTCCTCACGCGTTTTCATTACAAGGCAGAGCCGCTCGATGCGAGCATGTCGAAGAAGATCTTCGATCGCTACTTCGATTCGCTCGATGGCGATCGCCTGTTCTTCCTGCAATCCGATATCGATCGCTTCTTGCCGGATCGCGACAAACTCGGCGAAGACATCTACAACGAAGACCTCTCCGTTCCGTTCGCGATCTTCAATCTGTACGAGCAACGCGTGGCAGAACGCACTGCCGATGCGCGCGCCTTGTTGAAGAAAGGATTCGATTTCAGCAAGGACGAAAGCTATCTGTATCAGCGCGAGAAGGCGCCGTGGGCCAAGACCACTGCTGAACTCGATGATCTGTGGCGCCAACGCGTCAAGAACGACTGGCTGCGCCTGAAGCTGGCCGGCAAGTCGCCCGCCGATATTCGCGACACGCTCGACAAGCGCTATGCGAATTACGAGGATCGCCTGCGCCAGCTCGACAGCGAAGACGTGTTCCAGACGTTCATGAACGCCTATGCGCTGTCGATCGATCCGCACACGAATTATCTGGGCCCGCGTTCGGCCGAGAATTTCGATATCGCCATGAAGCTTTCGCTCGAAGGAATCGGCGCCGTTCTGCAACGCGACGACGACTACACCTTGATCCGCGAAATCGTGCCGGGTGGCCCGGCCGCGCTATCGCACAAGTTCAAGGTCGGCGACCGCATCGTCGGCGTCGGCCAGGGCGCCAGCGGCACGATCACGGACGTCATCGGCTGGCGCCTGGATGACGTGGTCGACAAAATCCGCGGCCCCAAGGACACCACCGTGCGTCTGGAAGTGTTGCCTGTCGATGCCGGCCCGGACGGCAGGCACGAGCACATCGCGCTGGTACGCAAGAAGGTCAATATCGAGGAACAGGCGGCCAAGAGTTCGGTGATCGACATCAAGGATGGCAGCAGTACACGGCATATCGGCGTGATTACGTTGCCGACGTTTTACGAGGATTTCGAAGCGCGCCAACGTGGCGATGCCGACTACAAGAGCGCCACGCGCGATGTCGCCAAGCTGCTGGAAAAGCTCAAGCAGAAGCACGTCGACGGGGTCGTCATGGATCTGCGCAACAATGGCGGCGGCTCGCTTTCCGAAGCGATCAATCTGACCGGTTTATTCGTCGGCATGGGCCCGGTCGTGCAGGTGCGCAATGCCAATGGGCGCATCGAACAAGGCCGCAACACGCAAACGAGCATGGTCTGGGATGGTCCGCTGGAAGTCCTGGTCAACCGCAATTCGGCGTCGGCTTCAGAAATCTTCGCCGGCGCGATCAAGGACTACGGCCGCGGCTTGATCGTCGGCGAACAGACCTACGGCAAAGGCACCGTGCAGAACCTGGTGGATCTGGACCGCATGAATCCATCCGAGAAACCGCGCTATGGCGAGTTGAAGATGACGATTCAGCAATTCTTTCGCGTCGATGGCAGTTCGACCCAGCTGCGCGGGGTGACGCCCGACATCGCCTTTCCGATCACCGGCGATTTTGCGCAGAATGGCGAACAGACCAACGACAACGCGCTGCCCTGGGCCGCGGTGCCGGCGGCGGATTTCACGCCGACGTCGAATCTGAAGACGATCGTCCCGATGCTGGTGGCACGGCACGACGCGCGCGTGGCCAGGCAGACCAGCTGGTTGGCCTACGAGGCAGACGTTAGCGATGCACGCAAACTGCGTGCGGAGAAATCGATCTCGCTCAATGAAAGCGTGCGCCGTGCGGAGCGCGACGAGCAGGAAGCCAAACGCAAGCAGCGGCATCCGAAACTGGCCGATGCGACGGCATCGTCACCAACCCTGAACAAGCAGGCGTCGGCGCAGCAAGCAGACGTCAAGACGAATCCGGCCAAGACGCCATCGCACGCCGACGCCGACAGCAGCTCGCACGTCGCCACGGTCGATTCGCCAGCGAAAACGCAGGCAGACACAGCCAAACCCGCAGCAAATGCCCGCGCACATCCGGAAGATGATGGCCTGCAAGCCGACGAACGCAGTCTGAAAGCCGAACTGGCCGCAGAGAAGGCCCGCAAGGCCGAGAAAGATGTGGTGCTTGACGAAGCCGCACACATACTCGCCGACGAGGTAGTGCTGGTGGATGGCGATACCAAACTCGCCGCGTCGGTCTTGCCGCACCCGCAACCGGTCAAGGATTCTGTCGACTGAATTCTGCGTCGACGCATACGCTTGCGATATTGCCGTGATGCGGGTTCAACCGCGTCACGGCACGGCCTTCCGCCTGCCATTTCAACCGTCAGCGCCGGGGCATTGCGGCGAATACTGCTGGCAACGTCTAGCTGCCGGCTCGCTTGGGCGGATAACACTCCGTCAACATGGCGAACAGCGCGCGTAATCCCAGCGCCTCACCACCACGCGGCCGGCCAGGCCGATCCGCGTCGTTCCATGCGTAAACATCCAGATGCATCCATGCGATCGAATCGGGCACGAAGCGTTGCAGGTACAGCGCTGCGGTGATCGCACCGGCGTGCCGTGTATTGGCGGAATTGGTCGTATCGGCGATATTCGATTCGAGCATGCGCGAATAGGGCTGCCACAACGGCAGGCGCCAAAGCGCATCCTGTGCGCGTTCACCGGCCGACAACGCCTTGCCGGCCAAATCGTCGCGATTGGCGAACAAGGCCGGCAACTCGGGACCAAGCGCAATGCGCGCTGCGCCGGTCAGGGTGGCGAAATCGATAATCAGCGCAGGCTTGTTTTCCACCGCATAGGCAAGCGCGTCGCACAGCACCAGGCGCCCTTCGGCATCGGTGTTGTCGACTTCGACTGTCAGCCCGGCGCGTGTACGAATCACCTCACCGGGACGAAATGCATTGCCCGCAACCGAATTTTCCACTGCCGGAATCAGCAAGCGCAGGTACACCGGCAATCCGGCTTGCATGATCAGGCCAGCCAACGCGATCGCATGTGCCGCGCCACCCATATCCTTCTTCATCCAGCGCATGCCGTCGCCGGACTTGAGATTCAGCCCGCCACTGTCGAAGCACACGCCCTTGCCGACCAGCGCAAGATGCGGATCGGCGGGCTTGCCCCAGGTCAGCTCGACCAGGCGCGGTGGCCGATGGCTGGCACGTCCAACGGCATGGATCGTCGGGAAATTCGCCTTGAGCAGGCGCTCGCCGACCCATTCACGATATTTCGCGTCATGCGTTCGTGCCAATCGCTTGACCGCCGCAGCCAGTTCCGCCGGACCCATGTCTTGCGTCGGTGTATTGACCAGATCGCGCACCAGACATACGGCCTCAAGTTGTGGCTCGATGGCGCGCAAGACACTGCGATCCACGGCGAGCCGGGCCGGCGCGCGACGGGGTTTGAGGTAACGCTCGAACCGATACGCGCCCAGTGCCCAGCCCAGCGCGATCTGCCCCGGACTGACCGCCTCGCCGGAGGCATCCAGATGGTAATCGCCTTCGGGCAGGCGTTGCGCCAGGCCGGCAAACGCGTAGATGTCATGGTCGCGTGAAATTCCGACCAGCACCGCACGCAATTGACCTTGCGCGTCAGGCAACAAGCAGGTGCTTCCCGGTTCGGCATTGAACCCACTGGATCGTAGCCAGCGCGTTGCAGCGGCACCGAGTTTCCTCGTCACCTTGTCCAGATTATCGGCGTGCACCGCGATCAAACCGATGGTCTTTCGCTTGCCCCGCCCTGTTTCAGTCAGTCCAAGCATAGCTGTTCCCTGATCTGTGTCTTGAGACTCAATGAGTTATACCGACAAACTGCGGTAATGCCTTCACTCAAGCAGGGACTATGCCAACTTCTGTTGCGCGGGACCTGCAAGCTCCATCGTGTCGAGGGCATCGGCCAACTCGGCTAGATCGCGGACGCTGAAATCGGGCAATTTCGGCTGCTTCCAGGCCGCACCCGTGCGATTGAGCCAGGCGCTGCGCAGCCCTGCCGACCGGGCACCGGCCACGTCAAGATGCGGATCATCGCCGACATGCAAGACCTGCCGTGGCGATAACCCGAGGCGCGTGCAGGCCGCGAGAAAGATCTGCGGCGCCGGTTTGCCCAAGCCGAATTCGCGCGCGCTGACCGAAAAACGAAACAATCGCGACAAACCGATACGCTGCAAATCGGCATTGCCGTTGCTCACGCTGACCAGGATAAACCGCTTGGCCAGTCGTTCCAGCGCAGGCACCACATCCGGAAAACATTCGACTTCATTGCGCGCGGCATAGAACGCGGCGAACGCGGCTTCAACATGGGTCTCGTCGTAACCGTGTGGCTGCAATGCACAGCGCAGACTCAAGCGGCGTTGCGCACTGAAATCATGCGCCAGTTCGGGATTCTCGCTGGCGATGCGTTCGCGCAGGTCGCGCATCGCCGCAACCGGCCAGGCACGGGCCGCGCGCGGACAATGCAGCAGCATCCAGTCGTGCAGGCGCTGATCGGCACGCTCGATAACCGGCAGAATCGGCCATAACGTATCGTCCAGATCCAGACTGATGGCAACCAGGTTCATCTCTAATTGCTGTTGCTGTCGGTCGCTGTTGCTTTGACCGCGCCGGCTTTCTTCGCAGCCTGCTTTGGTGCCTTGATTGTGGCAGTGCGGCCTTCGGCTTCGACAGCCAATTTCGATGTCGGCGCAACCGGCTTGTTGGTTTCGGCCGTCGCGTTCGGTGCGGATCCAGGCGCAATTTCCGATGCCTCGGTCTCGGCTTCGGCTTCGGAATCGGCTACCGCCACTGCGGGCGGATGCACATGCGCATTGATGAAAGCCACACGTTGCTGCTGCATGCCGATCAAGCCCGACGCATCGGCATACGGCACCAGATTGTGCTTGCGCAAGATCGCCTTGCCCGCATCACTGCCGGTGAACGCGACGAACTGATCCACCGCATCGTGCTTTGGGTCGTCGCTTCGCGAAGCCAGATACAACGTGCTGTAAAGCGGATAGCTGCCGTCGGCGATGCTGGCATCGGTCGCTTTGACTCCCTCCACACTGAGCGTCTTCAGTTTGCGATTTCGGGCAACCCCGGAAAGCGTGCTCATGCCGATCCCATGCGGGTCGATGACCACGCCAGCTTCCAGCTGCACCGTATTGATGTACAGACGCGGTGCGGAAACGGATGTGTCCCCGTAGTAGAACAACAGTTTTCGCGTGCTGTATTCCACGCCATCCAGCGGTGCGGCCACGGCATACAGGTTGATCGGCGCATCGTCGCCGCCAAGTTGCTGCCAGTTGGTGATGTGGCCCAGATACAGATCGTGCAACTGCTTGAGACTGATGTCGTTGACCGGATTTTGGATCGACACGATCGGCACCAGCGCGTCCCACGCCACGGGATAGAATTTGGTGCCGGCTTCCTGCTCGCGGCCCGGCATCGCCGAACGTGCGCTGCCGGCGACATCGGCGCTGCCGCTGTCCACCGCATCGAGTCCGGAGATGGTACTGAATGGCTGTACCTCGACCATGCCCTGCCCTCGCGCGTTGTAGCGTGCGGCGAGATCGGCGAATACTCGCGCCGCACAATGATCGCCGCGCCAGATGATGGTCGGTTGCACCTCGGCAGCTGGTTTCCCGCCCGCTCCGGCATGCTTGACGGTGGCAGGGCCGGCATGATCCGGCGCAGCGGCGACGGCCTGCAGTGACAACAGCAGTGAGGCGACCAGGATTGCCATGATCGGTCCCAATCGTTTCGCAGGATTTGAAATGTCCACCCGATTTCCCCACGCACAAGGGAAGCACCATTATCGCGCACGAACGCGCCCACGTCTCGTCTCCGGTTGCCACGCTCCGGCGGAGCGCTGCAACCGGACCCGGGATGTCAATCAGTGCAACGCAAGAAAATACACGGCCTGACCGCGCACGATGGAAAGCAGTGCGCGACGCGAATGCTGGGCCAACAACCTCTTCAGATCGGACATGCCATCGATATCGACCTCATTCACGCCGACGATCAGATCGCCGGGCTTGAGGCCGTTGTCGGCGGCCGAACCGCCGGCTGCGACACGATTCACGCGAACTCCGGTCACATTCTGACCCGCCACCAGATCGTCGGCCTCGGACAACTGCGCGCCGCCAAGACGCGAGTCGATCTTTGCCCCGACCGCGATGTTGGAGGGAGCCGCGCTCAAGTGCGCATTGACCGTCATGGTCTTGCCTTCCCGCAACAGCTTGATGGCAACGTTCGAATCGGCCGCGAGGATACCCACGGCATTGTGCAGCCCGGCCTGTCCATGGATCGGCTTGCCGTCGATATCCACGATGACGTCGCCGGGTTTTACACCGACCGTCGCCGCGGGCGAATCGGCGCGCACATTGGTCACCACGGCACCGGCGCCGGGTCGGGCACCGAGCACGCGCGCAATGTCCGGCGTGAGGTCCTGCGTCTGCACCCCCAGATCGGCATGGGCGACCGTGCCGGTCGTGATCAATTGCTGCATGACCTGGCGGGCCATGTTCGAGGGAATGGCGAAGCCGATGCCGACATTGCCCCCGGACGGCGAGAAGATCGCCGAGTTGATGCCCACCAGTTCGCCGCGCAAATTCACCAGCGCACCGCCGGAGTTGCCCGGATTGATCGAGGCGTCTGTCTGGATGAAATTCTGATAGCCCAAGCCGCGCAGGCCGGTACGGTTGAGTGCCGAGACGATCCCCGAGGTCACCGTCTGGCCCAGACCGAACGGATCGCCGAGCGCGACCACGAAGTCGCCAACCTGCAGTTTGCCTGAATCGGCGAGCGGCAACGCCACCAGGTTTTGCGCAGGAATCTGGATGACCGCGACATCGGTATCCGGATCCGTTCCCACCACTTGCGCCTTCAAGGTGCGGCCATCGTGCAGGGTCACCGAGATATCGTCGGCACCTTCCACCACGTGGTTGTTGGTCAGTACATAGCCTTTATCGGCATTGATGATCACGCCTGAACCCAGCGACTGCTCGATGCGTTCGCGCGGTGCATTTTGCAAACCGAAGAATTGACGAAAGAATGGGTCTTCCATCAGCGGATTGCGCACGCGCACGCGCGTCCTGGAACTGATGTTGACCACGGCCGGGACGACGCGCTTGAGCATCGGCGCCAACGAAGGCATCGGTTGGCCATCAACCTGCGCAGGCAGGACGCCCGCGGTGCCCGGCGCCGGACGCACCAGCACAGCCGCCAGAATCAGGATCAACAGGCCACAGCTGGCCCGCCAGAAGGTGGAGCGGACATTGTGAATCGGCATGATCACCTCAAAAGCCAGTAAAACGAATGCCTATCCAGACCATCAATCCCGCGCCAAAGTTTCTGGCGTCGACTGCTCAACGCCGATTTTCGACCCACGCGGGCGGCGATTTTCGCAGCAAAATGCCCCTGTTCCAGCAATACGCGAAATTGTCATTTCAACTGATTGATTGCGCTGCAGAAAAAAAAGCTTTTGACATTGGCTTTGGCATGGCGTAATTTGCATTTCGCCGCAAATCACAACATCTTGTGTTTGCTGTCGATAAATAAACCCAAATACTTGGGTTCTGCGGCGGGGACGGGCGTCGGCCGAAAACGGCCAAAGGCCGGAGGTACATATAACGCAGACGATTTGAACGCTCAGCGCCAACCGTCCAAAACGCCGGACAAGCGCTGACGGGTAGCTTTTCCCCCACGCCGGGCACTGTCTCGGCGCGGCAGGGTCAAAAAAACAAGAAACGTGCACAGCTTCACGCCGTGCGGAATTTCGGGAGGACAACAAAAACATGAGCACGGTGCGTATCGAGGCCCTCGACCGGGGCACCAAAAACATCCCGCTGCAGCCGGCGTCCTATGACATCTGGGACAAGAAGTACCGCCTGAAAACCAAGCAGGGCGACGCTGTCGATACCAGCATCGACCACACCTACCAGCGCGTTGCCCGCGCCTTGGCCGACGCGGAAACGACAGCCGAGAAGCGCAAGTACTGGTTCGACCGCTTTGTGTGGGCGCTGCGCCGCGGGGCGATCCCGGCCGGACGCATCACCTCCAATGCCGGCGCGCTCGAACACAAACCGGCAACCTCGACGATCAACTGCACCGTGTCGGGAACCATCGAGGATTCGATGGACGGCATTCTGGACAAGGTCCATGAAGCCGGACTCACGCTCAAGGCCGGCTGCGGCATCGGCTACGAATTCTCCACGCTGCGCCCGCATGGCGCCTATGTTTCCGGCGCCGGCGCGTACACGTCCGGGCCGATGTCGTTCATGGATATCTACGACAAGATGTGCTTCACCGTCAGCTCCGCCGGCGGCCGCCGCGGCGCACAGATGGGCACATTCGACGTGTCGCATCCGGACGTGCGCGATTTCATTCGCGCCAAGCGCGAAGACGCGCGCCTGCGCCAGTTCAATCTGTCGCTGCTGATTACCGACGGCTTCATGCAGGCCGTCGAAGACGATGCTGATTGGCCGCTGGTGTTTCCGGTCAACCTCAAGGAAAAAGACGAAATCGCGCTGGACGATCCGAGCGTCGTCGTGTGGCGCGAATGGCCGACGCACAACAACTACGTCGACCGCGACGACGGTCTGGTCGCGTGCAAGATTTACGGTCACGTGCGCGCACGGCATCTGTGGGACATGATCATGACCTCGACGTACGACTACGCCGAGCCCGGCTTCATCCTCATCGACCGCGTCAACGAAATGAACAACAACTGGTGGTGCGAAAACATCCGCGCGACCAACCCGTGCGGCGAGCAGCCCTTGCCTCCTTATGGTTCCTGCCTGCTCGGCTCGGTCAACCTGACCACGTTCGTGCGCGATCCGTTCGGCCCGAAGGCTTCGTTCGACTGGGAGGAATACAAGGAAGTCGTGCGCGTGTTCACTCGCATGCTCGACAACGTCGTCGAGATCAATGGCCTGCCGCTGCCGCAGCAGCGTGACGAAATCACACGCAAGCGCCGCCATGGCATGGGCTTCCTCGGTCTGGGCAGCACCATCGCGATGCTGAAGATGCGTTACGGCACGGCCGAATCGTGCGCGTTCACCGAGCAGATCGCGCGCGACATGGCGCTGGCGGGATGGGAAGTCGGCTTGAGCCTGGCCCAGGAAAAAGGCCCGGCGCCGATCATGACCGAAGAATTCACCGTCACCGCGGCGATGCTGCGCCAGCGTCCGCAAATGGCGGCCGACGGCTACAAGATCGGCGACACCATTCCCGGGCGCATCCTGCACGCGAAGTATTCGAAGTACATGCAGCGCGTGGCCGAAGTCGCGCCGAAACTGGTCGAACAGCTCGCCGAAACCGGCGCGCGTTTCACCCATCATTCCTCGATCGCGCCGACCGGCACCATTTCGCTGTCGCTGGCCAACAACGCCAGCAACGGCATCGAGCCGTCGTTCGCGCACCACTATTCGCGCAACGTCATCCGTGAAGGCAAGAAATCCAAGGAAAAGGTCGAGGTGTTCAGCTATGAACTGCTCGCCTATCGCGAACTGATCAATGCCGAGGCGATGCCGTTTTCCGACGATCCCGCACAGAAGCTGCCGGACTACTTCGTCGCCGCCGACGACATCACGCCGAAACAGCACGTGGATATCCAGGCCGCGGCACAGAAATGGGTCGATTCTTCGATCTCCAAGACTGCCAACGTGCCCACCGAATACCCCTACGCCGATTTCAAGGATATCTATCGCTACGCGTATGCGCAGGGCCTGAAAGGCTGCACCACGTTCCGCTTCAATCCGGCCGCGTTCCAGGGCGTGCTGGTCAAGGAAACGGATCTGGAAAACACCCGCTACCGCTTCGAGCTAGAAGACGGTACCGTGGTCGAAGCCAGGGGCAACGAAGAGATCGAATACGACGGCGAAACCCATACCGCCGCCAATCTCTTTGATGCGCTCAAGGAAGGCTACTACGGCAAATTCTGATCGGCGCGCCCGCCGCGCCGGTCTCCACTCCCGTTCAAGGCAACACCATGTCCATCAAGATCGACAAGAAAATCCGCGGCTACGAAGTCGTCAAACCCGAGTCCAAGACCACCGCCGCCACACCGCCCGTACCGGCGCGTGCCGAAGTCATCCAGATGCACGAGAAGGTCGAGCGTCCGGATACGCTGATCGGCGCCACCTACAAGATCAAGTCGCCGCTGTTCGAGCACGCGCTGTACGTGACCATCAACGACATCGTGCTCAACCAGGGCACCGAATTCGAATTGCGCCGTCCGTTCGAGATCTTCATCAACTCGAAGAACATGGACCACTTCCAGTGGATCGTGGCGCTGACCCGGATCATGTCCGCCGTGTTCCGCAAGGGCGGCGACGTCACCTTCCTGGTCGAGGAATTGAAAGCCGTGTTCGATCCGCGCGGCGGCTACTTCAAGGCTGGCGGCGTGTACATGCCCAGCATCGTCGCCGAACTCGGCGCACTGATCGAACAGCACCTGAAGATGATCGGCCTGATGCACGATCCGGAACTCGACGAACATCAACGCAAGCTGATCGCCGAAAAGCGTGCCGCCTACGAGGCACGCGCGAACAAGGACAGCGCAAAAAAAAAGCCTGAAATAAGCGCCAAGCGCAAATCCGGCCAGACCATCGACGCCGACATGGCCGGCAACGGCGGCGAAACCGCGCGCAAGCCCACGGCGTCCGCAACGCGGACGAGACCGACGCCTCATCCGACGCCGCAGCCTTCCCCCCCGGCGCGACCCTGTGCCACAAGTGCAACACCAACGCCGTCATCCTGATGGATGGGTGTGCTACGTGTTTGAATTGCGGGTATACGAAGTGTGGGTGAAGTGAATATGACCGGCGGGCGCACGCTGCGATTATTCCTGGTGGATGGTACGCCCAGCGGATTGATCACCGCAGAGATTATGAATTGGACCGGCCATGTCTTGACCGGCCCACGAAGCATGATCGCTGAGTTACTGCGACGTACCGAAGTTGCTCGCACGGGTGTCTATTTCTTGATCGGGCCGGACGCTGAATCCGCAAGGGTTCGCGTTTACATTGGCGAAACTGACGACGTTGCGACTCGCTTGAGACAGCACAATCGAGGTGAAGATCAGGGAGGAAAGGACTTTTGGGAAAAGGTCTGCATCGTCACAAGCAAGGATTTCAACCTCACTAAAGCACATGCCAAACATCTGGAAGCCAAACTGATCGAAATTGCGAAGGAAACTCGACGTTGCGTACTCGAAAACGGAAATGCACCTGCCTACGGCGCACTTCCCGAAGCCGACATCGCGGACATGTCTTTTTTTCTCGAACAAATTCGCACTGTGCTTCCGGTCCTTGGATTCGACTTTTTACGTGCCCAGCCAATCGTTTCCGCTATCGGAACGAAACTTGCGGATCCAGTCACACGTTCGCCCTTGTTCCTGATGGAAGTGCGAAAGTCCGGTGTCGCGGCAGAAGCGCGCGAGATCGATGGTGATTTTGTCGTGCTCAAAGGATCGACCGCTCGCGACCACTGGGCGAGCGAATGGACAGGATACAAACTTCTCTACGATCAACTCGTGCAGGAGGGAGTCCTCTCGCAACCGACTTCAGGTATTCGTACCTTTACCACTGACTACGCATTTTCAAGTCCAAGCGCGGCAGCGGCGGTTGTATCGGGCCGACCTGCCAACGGTCGCACGAGCTGGGCATCCAAAAACGAGGGCGAAACGTATGCGCATTGGCAGGAAGGCCAAGTGAGTCCGTAGATCTCGTAGGGCGGGTCTTGACCCGCCGTCATGAATAAGTGCGCGAACGCGGTGGGTCAAGACACACCCTACGTCCTCGGAAAATTTGTGACATGACGACAACTCTCGCCGCTTCTGCCCGAAGAACCGAGTCAGAGTAACTATCACAAGCCCGCATCGCTTCCATCCCGATCATGACAACCTCGATCGCCACAACCACCGACAACGACTTCGACGCGCAAGTCCTGCAATCCGACCTGCCCGTGCTCGTGGACTTCTGGGGCGAATGGTGCGGGCCGTGCGAGGCGATGGTGCCGATGCTGGAGCAGTTCGCCGCGGACCATGCGAATCGCGTGAAGGTGGTCAAGATCGAGATGGACAAGAATCAGAAGACGGCGATTGCGTGGCGCGTGCGTTCGGCGCCGACGCTGCTGCTGTTCCATCACGGCGCGGTGCAGGCCACGCACGTCGGCATGGCGTCGAAGTCGCAACTCGCACAAATGATCGCTGCCGTGCTGTAACGCCGGCTGCCGATCCTCGGTGAATTCGCGGGGAGCAGCGTTCAGCCCGCATGCGCGGAACCCGCACAGCGAATCCTGTCCGTGAACTGACCTGCCTGCTGTCGCCGCAGCGACGCCCGATTCCGTGCACGCCGCCTGTCAGTCTGGCCGGGTGTTTCAGGACGATCGCATTGCGGCATGCGGCATCCGATGCGCGGTGACCCAAAATGATGCGCACGACGGGCGGCACCAAGCGCAAAATCTTCTCTCGATGCTTGACAGGCGTTGCTCGACGTGTGATCAACGCATCTGGCGACAGCCGGGGATGGGGAAAATCATGCAGAAATATTTTTTGCGCGAGCCTTGTGCGGTGCTGCGTTCGAGCGGTCGGCTCGCGATATTGATGATCGCGTTCGCTGCGAACCTCGCCGTGGCTGCCACGTGTCGCGTGACGACCGCCGGATCCTCCGGCGGCGATGGCAGCGATTGGGCGTCGCAAGCCATGGATCTGTCGACTGCGCTCGCCTCCCCCACATGCGAGGAAGTCTGGGTGACCGCGGGAATCTACAAACCCACCAGCGACACCGACCGTACGATCAGTTTCCGGCCGGTGGGCGGCGCACAGATTTACGGTGGCTTTGCCGGTGGCGAGACGCTGCGCAGCGAACGCGATCCGCGCGTCAACCCCACGGTGCTGTCCGGCGATATCGACAACAACGACACCGGCGTGGACGGCATCGACGCCGACGCCAGCCAGAACGTCGGCAACAACAGCTACCACGTGGTCTACTTCAATGCGGCTGCGGCTACAGGGCCGATTCTCGCGGACACCGTACTCGACGGATTCGTTATTACCGGTGGCAACGCCAACGGCACCTCGTCCGACGACCTCGGCGGCGGTGCCTATTGCTATGGCCAGTTCGGCACGCACGAATGCAGCCCGACGTTGCGCAACCTGAGCTTCAGCGGCAACCGTGCAGGTTCCGGCGGCGGCCTGTGCAACGACGGCAGTTTCGGCTTGAGCAGTCCCACCCTGATCAACGTCACCTTCAACGGCAACGCGGCCTTCAACGGCGGAGCCATGACCAGCATCGGCTATCAGGGCCACAGTTCGCCCACGTTCGAAAACGTCACCTTCGTCGGCAACAGCGCGACCAGCGGCGGCGCCTTGTACAACGCCGGCTACGACGGCACCAGCACGATGCTGCTGAACAATGTCACGTTCAGCGCCAACAGCGCGGACAACGCCGGCGCCATCTACAACGAAGCCGGTACCGCGACCTTGAACAACGTCATTGCGTGGGGCGACACGGCATCCATTGCCGGAGCGGAAACGCTCAACGCGTATTCCGGCAGCCTGACCATCAATGACACCGTGATGCCGGCCTGCACGAACGACAACACCTGCAACAACATCATCACCTCCGATCCCCTGCTGGGTCCGCTGCAGGACAACGGCGGCTTTACCCGAACCCAGGTACCCGCCGGCTCGGCGGTCGATGCCGGCAACGATTCGACGTGTCTGGCCGATGACCAGCGCGGCGTCGCCCGTCCGCAGGGATCGCACTGCGATATCGGCGCCGTCGAAGTGGTGGTGGACGAGATTTTCATCGACGGGTTCGAGGTGATCGCAAGCTGACCCGGTGATAGCGGCGTCGAAAACGCGATGGCCGGCACACGGCGCTGCAATACGCGCCGTCGTGACCGCTGCAGGATCATCTATCCGCCGGTGCGGGCAGAATCCATTCCGGTTGCGGTCCGCTTTGGCCAGTCCAGATCGACAACAACAGGGAAATGATCCGACGGATACAGCTTGCCGCGGTGCGTGGTCACCGTGCGTGCATCGTGCACGCGCAGGCCGCGCAGCAGAATCCAGTCGATGCGCCGATCCGGTTTGCCGCTGAACGCGTGAAACGTTTTTGCCGGACCGCTTCGCCGTGGCGAGTCCATCCAGGCATCGTGCAGGGTCTGCGTCAGCAGCGCATGCACGCGGCTTTCGGGCGCGGTGTTGAAATCGCCGGTGAGCACGAACGGCATGTCCGCGGGCAATTCGCGCACCCGTTTCAGGATCAGTTCGGCGCAACGTTCACGCGCTGCCTTGTCGCCTTCGCGGTACGGCAGATGCGTATCGTAAAACATGAAACGCTGGCCATTGCGGGTCTCGAATTGCGCCCACGTCACCAGGCGCGGAAATGGATTACCCCAGGAAATGCTGCCGGGCGTGTCCGGCGTATCCGACAACCAGAAATTGCCGGACTGTTTCACCTGCAATTTGTCGCGCCGATAGAACACGCCCATATGCTCGTCGCCGTCGCCGCCGCGCCGGCCTTCGCCGAACCAGGCATAGCCGGGCAATTTCGCGACGATGAAATCGCCCTGCGTCTTGTACAGTTCCTGCGTGCCGATAATGTCCGGTTGCTGTTCGCGGATCGTGGCCACCATCAGATCGCGGCGTGCCTCCCAGCGCTCGGCGCCGTCCGACGCCAGCGGCAGGCGCACGTTGAACGTCATCACCCGCAGCGTGTGCGCCGCATGAGTCGCACCGGGCAGACATGCGGCGGACAGGATCGCGGCGAACATCGCAAATCGTGAAACAGGCATGGCACATCCTGCGCAGATCAATGATGCGGTCCATTCTAACAAGGGGTATCCGATACGCCGGGGCGTACGTGGATCACCGCGCTGCCGCAGCAGTCGAAACCGCAACACCGCATCTCCCGCGAACCCGCGGATTGCGCGCCGGATCAGGGCGTGGCGCGCGATCCCGGACCGGAATGATCGGCACCGTTTTCACCTGAAAGTGTGCTTTTCGTCACTGCTTGTTCACGCGGGTTTGCGCAAAGTTGCCGAGCGAGACAACTCCGGAGACAGCCAATGAGCGTTCTTGAGCGTGGAAAGCCTGGCTCGGTCAAGGCACTGCTGACTGCGGTCACCGATCATGTGACTGGCGCCGACATCGTCCGCGCCGACCGGCACAGTGCCGAGCTCGCCCTGCAACGCGCGCATCTTCGTGCCGCGCAATTGCGCGAACGCTTCATGGCATTGCGCAATGCGAGCAAGTCGATGCGCGAACATCTGGACGATTACGAGCGCAAGCGCGCGAGCTGAGCGTCGCCGGCAAACATTCTCGAGATCGATGCTTGCATGACCGGCTGATGCGATGGTATTAGCCTGCGCATGGATGCATTCAGTTATCTGACCGTGCTGCTGTCGATCGTGCTGGGTCTGGCGATCACCCAGATCCTGCAGGGATTCCGTGGCTTGATCCTGGCGCGCAAACACCTGCGCGGCTACTGGCCGTGCGTGTTGTGGGCAATCCTGCTGCTGTTCATGAATGTGCAGGCCTGGTGGGCAATTTATCAGTTGCGCGAATATGTCCATTGGACTTTTCTCGCCTTCTCCATCGTGCTTGCCGAGACCATTCCGCTGTACCTGCTGGCCGCGCTGGTGTTTCCGGATATGGATAACAATGGCCAGGTCGACCTGCGCACGCACTATTACGACAATCACCGCTGGTTCTTCTTCATGGCGGTCGCGCTGATCGTCACCAGCATCGGAAAAACGTACGTGCTCTACGGTTATTTTCGGGACCACGCCGACCTGTACTTCCAGACGGTTTTCGCGGCCACTTGCGCTGTCGCGGCCTGGACACGCAACGAGCGTTATCACAAATTCCTCGCCGCATTGACCGCCATCGGTCTGCCGATCTACATCGCCGTGCTGTTTCCGCTGTTGCGGTGATTCCACGACGCCGTTTGCGCTGAACGTCATGGCGCAGGCACATATGTACGTCAAAGGTTCAAGGCCATGGCGGCTGCGCGCTTCGCGGCATGGGTTGCGCATCAGGCTTGGCCAAGCCGCATGCGAATATCTGCGATGAATGCGGCAGTGTCTTTTCCGGCAGCGGCATCGAAACATACGGCTTCGGCATTTTCCTCCGCGTCAAGAGGTTCGGCGAACTGCAGTTGTTGGTCGAGAATCGCTTCGTCCGCCTCCGAAGCATCGGTGCCGTGCACACTTCTTCTGCGCAGGCGACTGCGCAATTCCGGCTCGGCTGCGACGCAGTCGACGATGACGAAACGCATGTCGTGCGTGCGCGCAAGCGCACGAAACAACTGCCGCTGTTGCCGCCGCAAGCAAGCCGCATCGACGATTACGGAAAACCCGCCCTGCACAGCGGTCTCTGCCACCTCAATGAGGTGTTCATACGTTGCCGCCGTGGTGTCCTGCGAATACGCTCCGGCGCCGAAAGCGGATCGCGTCGTCTGCGCCGCGCCCAGACCAAGCATGCGCTTGCGTTCGACATCCGAGCGCACGCGAAGCGCGGGCCAGTGCAGCATGAGTTCGCCGCTCAAATGCGTCTTGCCGGATCCGGAATAGCCATGCATCAGGAACAGCACCGGCCCTGGCGGCGACGTCAGCACCTGCGCCAGACGCAAATGGCCGTCGGCCCGGACTGCCGCTTCCTGAGCGGCGGCGCCTTGCCGGTCGAGTTGTTGACTGCGCAGCAGAGCGACCATCGCGCGCACCAGCGTCCGGTACACCAGGTAATAACGCAGCAAGGCCACGCCGGCATAATCGCCGCCCGCCTCAAGGTAGACGTTGATCAGGCGATAGGCCAGCCGCAGTTGCGAGCGATGCAGCAGATCCATCATCAGGAACGCGATATCGCTGATCACATCGATGCAGCGCAGCTCGGCGCTGAATTCGATGCAATCGAATGCGACGATTTCGCCATTTACGCGCGCCAGATTGCTCAGGTGCAGATCGCCGTGACATTCGCGCACGCGACCGAGGCGGCGCCGCGTTGCAATCTTCGCCTCGAGCCGGTCGAAGCGATCGCTGCACCAGCCGTCGAGGGTATCGACGATCCTGCGCTGCGGCGCGTCGATCGCCAGTTCCTTCAGCTCGCGGATGATTTCATCGACCGCGTGTCGCGTCGCTGCAGGCGTGCCGTACGCGCTGTCCGCGTCGACCACCGGCGACTGCGCGTGAACACGCGCAATGTATTCGGCGGTGGCGACGATATCGCTCTCGCGCAAACCGCCCGCTTCGAGCAGTCGGTCGAGCTGATCGGCCTGCGCGAACTCGTGCATGCGCACGGCGTATTCGATCGGCTCGCCTGCACCGAGCACCAGCGCTCGCTCCACCGGTCCGGATATCGCCACCACATCGACGTACAGCATCGGCGCCATGCGAAGGTTCAGGCGCAGTTCTTCCAGACACGCGGCATGGCGCAGCGCCAGAGTCGAGTAGTCGAGAAATCCCGGCGCCACCGGTTTCTTGATCTTGTAAGCGAATTCGCCGGTCAGCAGCACCCAGGAAATATGCGTTTCGACCAACCGGATCTCGGCAACTTCGTGCGAATACGCGTCGGCCTGCAGCAGGCGCGCAATCAGCGGCGGGGTTGCGGTGGCAGTCGGGTGCGCTGGTGTCATTCGCTGGCCTCGATGGCACAAATCGATTGCTTGCCGGACTCACGCAGAATACTCCGCCTGCGTGGTTGTTTCCGAAGCAAGCGGCAGCAGGCGACCGAGGCTCGGGCACGCCGCATGCCACGGCGATGTCGACTGGGGGATCAGCGCTGCGGCGAATTGGACAATATGGCAATGAGCAGTCGCTGGGAACCAGGCAGCGGCTGCCTGGCCGATTCGAAGCCTGACGTATTCGCTTCAGTGCACGGGCGAAGCAACGCCGGCGCACCATGGAACACCTCGGCCCCTGCGCGCAAAGCGTGCGTGTCCGCGGCAGCGCGAAGGTTCAAGGTGGCGTATTCGCCGGCGTTTTGGCGCATGTGGGGTCATGCACACGGATCGGGAGGCCACGATGCGACCGTATCGCACAAAAATCATTGCGTCCGCATTCGCCCTGAGCATCGCGGCGCTGGCAGTCACCGCAACAGCGGCCTCAATCTGGCAATTGCAAGCCACGCCCGCCAGTGGCGACCTGAACGGCATCTCGGCGCCGTCGCTGGATTTCGCCATGGCTGTCGGCAATGGCGGCACCATCGTGCGCTTCGACAACGGCAGCACCGGCACGCTGATGAATTCTGGCACCACCAACGACTTGTTCGATGTGTACGCGACCGCGCCCTCGATGGCCGCTGCGGCCGGCCGCGACACCGTGTTGTTGTGGGACGGCAACGACTGGAACCCGATCCGTTCCAGCAGCGACGGCTCGATATATACCGGCACCTGGATCACACCGGAACAAGACCTCGTTCTCTACGACGTGATCAGCGGTGGCATCTTCGATTATGTCTGTCCGTACGTTCCCGGCGCCACGACGCAGGGCTTCTGCCGCACGTTCGGCCCGGCGATGGTCGCCGCCTGCGGCCACAGCGGCGATATCAAGATCATCAATGAGAACGGCGACATTTTTCATGTCGACAACACGCTCGCCGATCTGGATTCGACCTATCCAATCTTTTCGCAGTCGTTACCGTTGAATCTGAACGCCGTGTGGGCGCCACAACTGGATTGCCTGCCCGGCGCGTTTCCGCCGCAGACGCTGTTCGCCATCGCCAATTTCAATGAGTTCTGGCGCTTCGACGGCCAGACCTGGATCAATATGAACATTTCGATACCGTCGGGTCAGGTGCTGACCGCGATCACCGGAATTGGCCCGGATTTCGTGATCGCATCCGGTTACGAGCCCGCCGCGGGCGGCGGCAACGAGGGCGTTGTCTGGATCTACGACGGCCAGACCTGGAGCCAGGACACGGAATTACCGGCGAACACACCCGGGTTGATCGACGTGGTCGCCAATGCCGCAGCGGACCCGGATTACATCTTTGCCTCGGGATTCGAGGCACCCGGCAGTGTCAGCAGTTCAGTGTCGAATCTTGTGGTCACCACCTACAGCCCCACACCAGGCGTGAATTCGCGGGTACAAACGGTCGGTGAACAGGGACAGCAACTGGTGACCGCGCTGCTGCATCTGGGAGCTACCTGCGACGTCGCCGCCGAGGTCAGCCTGCTGACGACGCCGCCGATCAGCGCGAATCAAGACGTGCTGTTCCATCTGGTGGCGAAGAACGTCAGCGGGGAATCCTGTCCGAGTTTCCGTTTCTCCGATTTGTATTTCACGGGCCTGCAGACGCCAGTCAGCGATACCTGCCAATTCACCAACAGCAACAACTCCATCGGCGACACCCTCTATTTTCGGTCGCGAGACGTGCCGGCACTCGCACCCGGCGACATGTTCAGTTGCACCACGAAATTCAATGTACTGCCCAACGCCAGTGGCACGACGGTAACGTATACGGCCACATTGACTCAATTGGGCGATCTGGATTCATCCGACAACATCGGCTCGGCGACCTTCGCCGTGCAATAGCTGTTCCTGCACGATGCAACAGGTGCCCGAAACGCGGCAAGAGTGGTCGTTCGCGCAATCGCGCCGGGCGCCCGCCTCGCCCGGGACGCCACTGTCGGGAGCCATCACAGCGGTGCAACCGAGTGATCCGCGCGAACCGGTGAACCGGCTCAATGCGTCATCGCGATTCCGCGATCGCGTCGAATCCGCGCGACGCGCCAGTCGTCGGCGCCGCGCAGTTTGACCAGCTCGCGCAGCCCGGCGGTTTCCAGCCCACGGCCACGTTCGGCCTCGCCCGCCCATTGCAGCAAGCGGCCGAATGCCACCTCGATGTCGCAGGTACGCCAGTCGCCGGCACCGCGTTTGTCGAGGCTGATGCGATAGGCCTGTTCGGCCAGCGCGATAACGTCGTGCGGCGGCAGCTTGCCATCGCGCTGCTGCGCCCGCGCCAGCCAGATCAACGTGTCGGCCAGGTGCGGGTGGCGGCCGTCGCCGAGTTTCGCCCGCTGTTTGCGCGCGGCTTGCAGTTGTTCGACCGCCGCATGCGCGCGCCCCAACGCGAGCAACGTCATGCCGCGCACGTGGGCAATGAATGCGCTACTGGGATGCTGCTGCGGCAGGCGCTGTTTGCGTATTGCGGCAGCACGATCCAGTAGCGGCAGTGCCGCTTTGGGGCGATCGCGGTCCAGGTTGAGCAGGGCCAGATCGATCAATGGCGCGATCTGGCGTTCGGAACCCTTGAGATGCTCGGCAGTATCCAGGGCAATCGCGCGCTGGTAAAGCTGCTGCGCGTCGTCGAAACGACCGAGATCGTGTTCGACCAGAGCCAGATTGCCGAGCACGCGGATCAGTCGCGGCGAATCGGTGCCGAACAGTTTTTCCTCCATGGCCAGCGCGGCCTGATAATGTTGCTGTGCTGCGGCCGAGTGTCCGGATTGATACAGCGTGGCACCCAGCGCGTTGAGCGTACGCGCCGTCAATGGATGCACCGGTTCGTACAGGCTCTGCATCAACGCGAGCGCGCGCTGGAGGTACGTTTCCGCACGCGCATAATTGCCCTGCGCGAGGTGAATTACGCCCAGGGCGTACAGCGCATCGGCAGTGCGCACATGATGATCGCCGTAGATGGCGCGAATGGTTTTGTAAACCTGTTCGTATTGCGCTTGCGCCTTCTTGTAGTCGCCATCGCTCCAGTAAAGCGATGCCATCTTGCCGCGCGCTTCGGCAAGCTGGACGCGCTCGTGCTTGTCGCCGCGATCATTGAGTCCGTCCAGCGCTTCGACCAGCAGCGCACGCGCCTGTTCGCGCTTGCCGGCGTTGCTCAAGATCGAGGCCAGCCCGGCCTTGGCCGCACGAATCTTGAGTCCATCGCCGCTGCGCTGTGCCAGCGCCAGCGCCCGGCGCTGGTACTGCAAAGCCTGGTCGGTGCGGTCGGCGAGGTTTTCCTCCTGCGCCAGACTCGTCAACACGCGCAGACGCTGGTCGATTTCGTTTGCAGGCAATTGCTTGAGCGCTTCGAGCAGGGTGCGTCGGCCGCGCTCCAGCTCGCCGATGTCTACCAGGGCACGACCCATGGTCTGTTTCAGGCTGCCGGAGATGTCCGGCGCCAGTCCGGCGCCATCGATCTGCTGCACGCCCTGCTTGAGCAGCGTCGACAGATCGGGTGGCTTGCTGTCGCGCATGCGCGGGTTGGCCTGGTTGAAAAGGTCCGACAGAAATCCGGAAACCGATCGCGCGCGTTGCGTCTGTGCCTGTGCCTTTTGCAGCGCCACGCCGAGCCGATGGGTCTGCAGCGCGAGAAACACCGACAGAACCATCAGGCCGAGCAAGGCCGCCCCACCGGCCACCATACCCTGCGGATGGCGACCGACGAATTTGCGCAGGCGATAGCCGGCCGTGTCCGGGCGCGCCGTGACCGGGCGACCCTGCAGCCAGTTTTCGATATCGTCGGCCAGCGCCGATGCGGTGGCATAGCGTTGCTCCGGATCGCGGTGCAATGCCTTGAGCACGATCTGGTCCAGATCGCCGTGCAATTCGCGGCGACGGCGGCGGTCGGCGACGACGCGCTGGCTCGGTGCCACGGCCGTGTTCCGGGTCGCCTCTTCGACGATATGCGCCAGGGTCTTGTCGCGGCGCTCGAATGCGCGCCGATCGGTCAACAATTCGTAAAGCACCGCACCCAGCGCGTGCACGTCTGCGGGCGTGCCGACGGCTTCGCCGCGGATCTGTTCCGGCGCGGCGTAGTCCGGCGTGAACGCCAGCGCAGTGCGGGTCTGATCGACGTTGGCGTCGACTCCGGATAGCGGTTTGGCAATGCCGAAATCCAGCAACTTGGCTTGGCCGCCGCCGGTCACGAGTATGTTGCCCGGCTTGATATCGCGATGCAGAATCAGATTGCGGTGCGCATGGTCAACTGCGCGGCATACCGGCACGAATACCTGCAGGCGGTCACGAACGCCGAGATTGCGCTCGCGGCAATACGCCGTGATCGACGCACCGTCGATCCATTCCATGACCAGATAGGGACAGCCCGATGCGCTGCTGCCGCCATCGAGCAGACGCGCGATGTGCGCGTGATTGAGCCGTGCCAGCACCTGGCGTTCGCTTTCGAAGCGCAGATACATCGGTCCGGAACGGGCAATGATCGGAAACTTGATCGCGACTTGCTGCTCGAATTCGCCGTCGCCGCGCGAACCCTGCCAAACCTGGCCCATGCCGCCCTCGGCAACAAGGCGTTCGAGCACCCATGGTCCCAGTCTGGCGCCAGGCACGAACTCGTCCAGGCTTGCGCGAGCCAGCGAGGCCGGACTGATGTCCAGTGGCGAATCGCCGCCATCGTGCGCGCGCAGCAGTTCGCGCAATTTGGTGGCGAGCTCCGCATCGGTCGCCATCAGTTCCGACAGACGCGTGTCGCGCTCGTCCGGCGTTCGATCCACCAGCTCGTCGAACATGGCCCAGAGTTGTTGCCAGCGCGGATCGTTCATGTGTTTGGCGGCACCGCACTTGTCCGCAGCCGGTCGGCGCGACGAATGCGCCGGGATTGTGCCACGGCATTTGCGGTACCCCTCACCGGGAGGGTGCCGAACAATACCCGCAAAGTAAAGCGCGGGCTGTGCACGGCGCGCGCTGCAAGCAAATTGGGGTGAATGGAAATTGTGGACGTCGGCCGATGGCGTTTCAGTCCCGCACAGTCCGGGCTAGTGTACTGCTTCACTCTTGACGACCCATTCAGCGAGTCGCTGGGCACCTGGCTGCAAGACGCATTCGCGCCGGTAGGGTGGTTCCCTTTCAAGCGAATGCAACGCCGCAGACGGGTGCCCAGCGGCTCGCCCGGCGGGAGCACACCGGATTGACCATGCCTGCGTTGCAGCACTTGCCAAGGGAACAACCCTTGGCTGCGCAATGCGCCTTGTCCTGGCCAATCCGGTGTGCTCTGAATGGGCCGGCAAGAGTGAAGCAGTACACTAGACTCACGACCATGGAACAAACCGATGTCACCCGCGTATTGCAGCGATTGCAAAAAGGCGATGCGGCCTTTGCCGATCTGCTCGACCTGGTGTACGCGGAACTCAAGCAGATGGCCCGCGGCAGGATCTCGCGCGAATCGGACATGATCACGATGGGTGCTACCGGTCTGGTGCATGAGGCGTGGCTGCGGCTCACCGGCGGCGGCTGGCCCGATTTCGAGAATCGGCGCCATTTTTTTTCCGCTGCGGCCGAAGCGATGCGCCGCATCATGATCGAACGTGCCCGCGCCGCCGGCCGCCAGAAGCGCGGCGGCGGGGCGACCCGCATCACCCTGCAGGAATCGTATGGTGACGAAGCGGACAGCGGCATTGTCGACCTGCTCGCGCTGGACCAGGCCCTGGACGAACTCGATGCCAAGGACGCCGAAATGTCGCAGGTGGTCAAGCTGCGCTATTTTTGCGGTCTGAGCGTCGAAGAAGTCGCCGACATCGAGCAGGTGTCGGCGCGAACCGTCGATCGTCGCTGGCGCGCCGCCCGCGCCTGGATGAAAGTTCGCCTGGGCTGATTCGCCACGGCCCGCAACCCGTTCGCCACCTCCGACGCAAAATCCATTGGCGTGATTCGGTGCATTCCGTCGCTTGTTCATCCGGACAGGCATTCGGGAGATTCGGACATGAGCAGAAAATGGACGGTGATTGCCACGGCGCTGTTGCTGAACTGCACACACGCGCGGGCGAGCGAGCAGGTACTTCGCGCCGAAACGCCCGCGTTTGCCGACTCGTATGGCACATCCGTGGCCATCGACGGACCCCTCGCCGTGGTCGGCATGCCGGGCGACGACACTATCGCCAATGACGCCGGCGCTGCCTATGTCTACGAACAAACGATCATGGGCTGGACATTGCTGCAAACGTTCTACGGCGCCAATGCCGACGACCAATTCGGCTATTCCGTGGCTGTGGTCGCCGGGCACGAGCGCCTCGGCGTGGATGATGTCGTCGCCGTCGGCAGCGTGAATGGTCCGGGAGTTCTGGACCATACCGGCAATGTGACGATGTATCGACGCAGCGCGCCGGCGGCGACGTTTTCTTACCAGCAGATCGTGTCGTCGGACGAAAGCCAGAACTACGACCAGTTCGGCTACGCCATCGCCCTGGACTTGAGCGTTCCCAGCGACAGCCCCAGCGGCGTGCCGGTGTTCACCCTGGCGGTGACCGCGCCAACCGACTACATCGTCAATGTGGGCCCCGACGTTGGCTCGGTCTACGTGTTCCAGGGACCACCCACCGGCCTGGGTGGCTGGGGCCCCATCACCAAGGTGGTGCCGGGCGACCTTGTCGGCGGCGACGAACTGGGCCATTCGCTGGACATCAGCGGAGACTTCATCATCGCGGGGGCGACCGGTTGGCCATACGGCAACAATCCCGAGGGCGTGGCCTACTTGATCCGGCGTTTCTACGACACCGGTTCCGGTGCGTTCAACTGGGCATTGAACTCACGCCTCAAGGCCAGCGATGGCGCCAGCGGCGACCAGTTCGGGGCCAGAGTGGCCATCGACGGCGGGGTGCCAGTGGTGGCCGCACCGCATGCGGACAATGGCGGCGGCGAGGGCGCGGTGTATGTGTTCTGCTGCAAGACGTCCGTCGGCTACGACTTGACCGAATCGAGCAAGATCGCCGCACCCGATCCGCAGAACCGGACGAATTTCGGTTCAGTGCTGGACATCGACAAGGGTCTCGTTATCGTAGGCGACGCAAGTTATCCTGGCTACCTCGACGTGTTTCATGCAGACATGACGGGTACCTGGAGCTGGAGCTTCTCGGAAACCACGGCGATCAGCGATCCCGATGCCAACCGCGCCGATGCACTGGCCTTGAGCGTGCCCAACGTGATCGCCGGCGATCCGTTCCACAACGGTGGCGGCGCGGCTCACATCATCACCGACAACATTCTCAACGATCCGATCTTCCGCGCCGGGTTCGAGTGACGCGGTGCCAAAGCGGGAACGGGTTGCCGCTATGTGCCGAATTCGCGCTGCGCCTGCCTTGGCTCGGCTTGGGCGCCCGGCGCACGGATATTTGATGCCGGCAACGATCCGATCGACGCTGCCACGACAGCTACGCGTCCTTCTCCGTGGCCACGGAACCAACGGCTCGATCGGGGCGCAGCCACGCCATGGCGGCACCGATCAGCATTGGCGTCAGCACCGATCGCGCCGCATTTGCGGCCGCGCTTCCGACAAAGGCGCCGGCTCGGGCCCACCAGAGCGACGGAAAAACCGCCAGTGCGAGACCGCCGGCAAACCCGGCGGACAGCGCGATTGCCTCGCGATTTCGACGCAGGCGCTCGCTCCACGGTCGCGCGGATTTCACCAGTTCGCGCTCGGCGGATTCGAGTTGCATGCGCGCCTGACGCACACGCCTGGCGGGATCGGTGCGCTTCATGCGATGCGCTCCAACAGTTGCGACAACGCGCGGCGACTGCGCGGCAAGCCGAGGTTGCGCCACCAGCGACGCATCGCCACGATCAGGCCATACAGGCCGACCAGATTCACGAACAGCACGATGGCGACGCAACTGCTCCAGTCCTGCAGCCAGCGATGCAGCAACGAAGCAATCAATGCATCGACGCACAATCCGATTGCCAACGCCAATGCCGGAATCAGCAATGCCGACATCGCAAGACGCGCGACGCTCGCGCGCGCCAAGCGCGTTTCGCTGGCGAGCAAGCTGCTCCAGGCATGTACGTATTGCGACGTGTCGTGGGCCACATCGCCCAGCGAAGGGGCCGGGATTTCCGGGTGTGTCCGTGAATCTGCGTCTTGCATGGCGCGATCTCCCGGTGAGTTGATTGAGGCATGGACCAATATTTGGCGCTGCGCGCGGCCGAAAAAATCCCGACTCGGACTTGCCCGGCAGTCGCTTAACGACGCAGCAGACGCGCGGCCGTCACGCCGGCCACGAAGGCGATACCAAAAGCGGCTAGCGGGTGCGTGGTCGCCTGTCTGCGCGCGGTCTTGCTGACGTCCTTGGCACCGGACATGATCTGCTCGCCGTAATCGCGCAGGCGCGCTTCGAGCGACGCCAGGCGCGTGCTGAACGCATCGACCGCCTGATCGAGTTTTGCGTCGGCGGCATCGATGCCGTTATGCAGTCTGGCTGCGGTGGAATGGATGCCGGATTTCGTTGATTTTTCGGTTCTCATCGGTGGACTCCTGAAATTTTGTGGAATGAATCCTCGGCGCGACAGGATTTGCCCCATCGGTGTCGGCGCCGTGCAAGGATTGACCAGGTGGGCGCTCTGCACAGTGGCGATCCGTCGCTCAGGTTGATGGTCGGACATGCCGACCGTGCATGATTCACGCGGCCAGGCGTGCACTCAGGCGCCACATCGCCTCACGGCAAATGACGAACTGCGGGTAATACGCCTTGAACAGACGCTTCAACTTGATGTCGTCTGCAAGTTCGTACGCACGCTCGATCACACGCAACAGTTGCGCCTCGCCGAAACCCAGTTCGTTGGCACTTGCATCGAGTCGGTTGCCGTGAAAATTTTTCCTTGCATCCGCGTAAATCCGTTCGATCGCCACCGTCGGCGAATCCGGATCTTCCAGAAGCTGATCCGAAGCTGATGCCCATGGCGACAAGTCGATCAGAAACTGGCTTTTCACATCGATGACGTAGCTGAATGCCGAGCGAATTTCCGCGTCGGTCAGACCCGCGTACACATCGACAAAAAAATCGTGGCCGCTTTGAACGATGCGAACGATCTGCTGCAGGATGTCTTCTTGACGGTTCATCTCGATAACCCGGTTCGACGAGGTTTGCCTCATGCAACCAGTGCTTTACACGTGCCGTGCCAAACGACTATTGCCTTTGTAATCAATTCTTTAGAAGACGCGGCAGAAAATGGAACGTTGCATATTGCATGACTACCCTGTAAACCATCATGCAAGCGACAAGATCATCGCATCCCGCGTTGAACGCACCGACATCGCTCAGGAGCTTGCTGCAATGGCTGAAACTGCGGACCTCAAGTCTCGAATCCTGTTGATCGACGACGAACAAAACATCCTGCGAACGTTCCGTTACTGCCTGGAAGATGCCGGCCATCGCGTCACCGCGGTTGCCGATGCGCAACAGGCCGAGGAAGTCGTACAGCGCGACGTGTTCGACCTGTGCTTCCTGGACTTGCGTCTGGGCGAAGTGTCCGGACTGGACTTGCTGCCGAAATTGCGCCAGTCCGCGCCATGGATGCGCGTGGTCATCGTTACCGCGCACTCCTCCATCGACAGCGCCCTGGATGCGATTCGCGCCGGTGCGGTCGACTATCTGGTCAAACCGTGCTCGCCGGAGCAATTGCGCATGGCGGCGACCAAACAGATACACGCCCGCCAACTCGAAATGCGGGTCGAAGCGCTGGAACAGGAAGACTGCGCCACCAGCATGGTCGAAATGGACAGCAGCAATTCGGCCATGAAGAAAGTGCTCGAAACGCTGCGCAAAGTCGCCGATACCGACGCCACTGTGTTGATTCTCGGCGAAAGCGGCACCGGCAAGGGCGTGGCCGCGCGCACGATCCACAATTGCAGCCCGCGTTGCAACGATCAATTCGTCACCGTGAATTGTCCGTCATTGTCGGCCGAACTGCTGGAAAGCGAATTGTTCGGCCACAAGCGTGGTGCCTTCACCGGCGCTACCGAAAACAAACTGGGCCGTGTGGATCAAGCCGATGGCGGCACCTTGTTGCTTGACGAAATCGGCGACGTGCCGCTGGCATTGCAACCCAAACTGTTGCGCTTCATCCAGGACCGCGAATACGAACGCGTCGGCGACCCGGTGACGCGCCGGGCAGACGTGCGCGTCGTCGCCGCAACCAACCGCGATCTCGACGAAATGGTGAAGCAAAAGGGGTTCCGCGAAGACCTGCTGTACCGGCTCAACGTGATCACCGTACGCATGCCGCCACTGCGCGAACGACCAGAGGATGTTTGCAATCTCGCCGAGACCTTCCTGCTGCGATTTGCCGGAAACTATCGCCGCCCCGCGCGCACGTTCAGCAAGTCGGCGCTGAACGCGATCCGCGCCTACCCATGGCCGGGCAATATTCGCGAATTGCAAAACGTCATCGAGCGTGCGGTGATTCTTTGCTCGGACGTACAGATCGACGACGAGATGTTGTCGATTGCCGGATCCGGTCAGGCCAGCGAGCGCCCGCGCATCGGTGCGGCAATGAGTCTCGAAGATCTCGAACGCTCGCACATCCTCGGTGTTATCGCTGCCAGTTCCTCACTGGACGCGGCAGCCAGGATCCTGGGCATAGATGTGTCAACGTTGTATCGCAAGCGCAAACAGTATGGCCTGTGAGCGTACGGATTTTGCCCGCGTATGAGACTGCATGCCCGCCTCACCCTGAGCCACGGCATCATGATCGGGATCATGTGCCTGGTCATGCCGCTGGCCTTGTTCGCGATTCGGAATCTGGCGCATCAGGTCGACGTGTTGGCCAAAGCGGACTTGAACGCGAACAATGCGATAGAACGCATCACTCGCGCGCTGCATGTCGAAATCGCTTCGTTGATCGAAATGACGCTGACGCCGCCGACGAATTCCGATCAAGTCGCAGCACCGGGCGTGCCGCCCGGCGAAAGTCCCGCTACACAAGAGCATGATGCCAGCGCGACCAAGATGCGTCAGGCAATCGCACAGGCACGTAACGATTTTGCGCTGGTATCCGAGAGCGAAGCGCTGGACGCCTTCCAGGAGCGCTACACCCATTTCGAAAATGCGGTGAGCATCTGGCAAGCCGGACGCATGACCCAGTCCAGCGCGCAGGAATTGTCCGCCGACTTCGACGCCATGGGCAACGCATTGTCGCAATTGCGTCAGATCAAGAATTCCGAACTGCACCAAGCCACCGAGGCAGCACGCAATTTTGCCCGAGACATGATCGTTCTGGTTGGAGCGCTTGCCGGTTTGGCGCTACTGATCGGATTGTTTGCGACGGTTCGTCTGGTGCGCAGCGTCACCGAACAATCCGATCAGCTCTACAATCTGGTACGTCGCATGAGCGACGGCGATTTCGACATCGCCTACTTCGACGGTTCGATCGACGAATTCAATGTGCTGGGCCGTCATTTTGAATCGATGGGGCAGTCGCTGCGCATGGTTCGCGAAGCGAATCTGGAGCGACTCATCGTCGAACAACGCCGCACCGAGGCCGTGCTCGACAGCATCGGCGATGGCCTGGTGATCTTCTCGGAAACCGGTCGCATCGAACGCATCAATCCCGTGGCTGAGCGTCAATTGGGGATCGAGTCCGGCGACGCAAACGGAAAGCGATTCGAGGAGATCGGCGACGTCCGGATCGGCGAACGTGTGCGCGACGTTCTGGAGACCGGCGAATCCGCGCATACCGGTGAGCCCGAGATTACCGTTGACCGCGACGGTGAATCGCGCATCCTCGCCTACTGGTTGCACAGTTTCGTGGAAAGCGAAAGCGGACGACCGGGTGTTGTTCTGGTCATGCGCGACGTTACGACACAACGCGAATTCGACCAGATGCGCGGCGAATTCGTATTGCGCGCATCGCACGAGCTACGCACGCCGATTACCAGTATCCGCATGGGTCTGGGACTGCTCGGTGAAAAACTGCAGTTCGCGCCGGGATCGCGCGACAAGGAATTGTATGAAACCGTGCAGCAGGAACTCACGCGCATGGTCGGACTGCTGGGTGATCTGCTCGACCTTTCGCGATTGCGCGAAGGCAAACAGGTGCTGGAACGACTACCAACCGACATCGCGCGACTGCTTGAGTTGGCTGTAGCGCGTTTCAAACTACCCGCAAACGACGCGGGTATCGATTTGGAATTGGAGGTCGAACAGGATTTGCCGCGCTTGTCCTTGTCGCAAAGTGCATTCAACCGTGTGCTCGACAACCTTATTGGCAATGCGCTGCGCCACACGCCGGCGGGCGGCAACATCATGCTCAGTGCCCATCGCGTTACCGAGCATGTGGCAATCGCGGTTACCGACAGCGGCGCGGGTATCCCCTTTTCGCGCCAGGCGTTGATCTTCGATCCATTCGTGCAGGTTGGCAGCAAACGCGGTGGCGCCGGCCTCGGGCTGGCGATCTGCAAGGAAATCGTGCAACAGCACGGCGGCAAGATTCGCGTCTCGTCGCTACCCAAACACGGGACGACGTTCACCATTCTTCTCCCGGTGTAAGCCGACGCCGAAATCGCGGACGCAGCACCCGCCAATGGTGCGCAAGGCGCTTGCCGCTTGCATGTGTTGCGCGCACTGACCGCCGCGCCATAGCGCGGACACGCGGAATATTTGCCGGTTTTCTTGCTCGACGCCGGGCAATGGCCAAAGCGTCGTGCAAGTCGCAATCAGCACCACAAACCGGCCTTGCAAGCTGCATTCATCGTGATTGTTAAATGCTTGTAGCAGACTGATTGACAAGCTGTTTTGTTGGTGGCACGCATATTGATCCGCCAATGGCAGCGGCACGAATCGCTGCCCTGGATGAAATGCCTCATCCAGTGTTTCAACAAAGGAGATCCAGCATGAAAAGCAATTTGCTAATCGCCAGCCTCGGCGCGGCTCTGGCAATCGGATCGGCGGGCATCGCCTACGCAGGCGATACGCCAAGCACGCCCTCGACGGCCATGTCGCAAGACCAATCGAATCAGCCCGGAACCGATACCTGGATCACCACCAAGGTGAAAGCCGAGCTGATGACGACGAAAGGCATTTCGTCCACCGACATCAATGTGACCACGACCAATGGCGTCGTCACGTTGTCCGGCCTGCTCGACAGCAAGGCGCAGGTGCAGAAGTCCATTGCCGTGGCCAAAGCGGTCAAGGGCGTGAAAAGAGTCGATTCTTCGGCGCTGAAGACACGCGGCTGATGGATCGAGGCAACGCAAATCGAACCCGTAGCGCAATCTCGCAAGTGAAGGTGTCACATGAATCAGGATCGAATCGAAGGCCAATGGAAACAGTTGACCGGCAAGATCAAGGCCAACTGGGGCAAGCTCACGGACGACGACCTGAAACGTGCCGAAGGTAATTACGAATACCTGTCCGGCAAGATTCAGGAACGTTATGGAGTGGCGAGGGATATCGCCGACAAACAGGTCAAGGAATTTCAGGACCGTCTGTAATCCGTCCCACAGGAAGAAGGGACCAGTCCAGGGATGGACGACCCCGACATGCAGACTGCGGATGCCCCCTCCCCCAATGCAATCGCAGTCTTGATGCCGGGATGCTACCGGCGCCTGACCTGGATGTCAGGCGCCGGTTTTTTGTATGCGCGCATGGGAAGCCGGATGTGGCAGACTTGATCATCCTCACCGCGTCCGGGAAAGCCCGTGAATGACGTTCCAGCAAGGCCCCCGCTCGTTTCGACCCGTTCGGAAAAGCGCGAGACCGCAGAACGTCCGGTCACGGTCATCGAGGCGGTTGCCGAAACGACGGCGCCCTTAACCACCCGGCATGGACGTTCGGACCTGCGCACGCTCAAGCGCAGCGTCGTGGCCATTCTGGTGTTACTGGTTTTCGGACTGTTCTACCTCGCACAGGAGGTTCTGATACCGATCGTTCTGGCGTTGTTGCTGTCGCTACTGTTGTCGCCACTGGTCGGTGCCATGCAACGTTTCGTGCGCCTGCCGCGCATGCTCGGCAGCCTGATCACGGTGTTGGCACTGGTCGGCGCGATGCTCCTGGCCGTCGCGAGTCTGGCGCAACCGGCGCAAAGCTGGATCGCACATGCCCCGCAAACGATGCGCACGATTCAGCAGCGCCTGCACAGTATTCGCGAACCGATCCGCAAGGCGCAGGAGGCGAGCAAGAAGATCGAGGAAATGACGCAAACCTCGACGCCGAAAACCGTGGTCAGTAACGACTCCAGCCTGCTCTCGAGCATGGCTGCCAGCACACCGCGCGCGCTTGGCGAAATTGCCAGCGTGCTGCTGCTGGTTTATTTCTTTCTTTCCTCGGGCAACGGTTTTTTGCGTCGCCTGGTCGAAGTCGCACCGCATTTGCACGAGAAACGTCTGGTGGTGGCGATCGCACGCGAAGTGCAACAGGAAATGTCGCGCTACCTGGTCATGGTCAGTTTGATCAACATCGGTCTGGGCCTGGCGCTTGCTGCCGCGCTGACGCTGATGGGCGTGCCCAATCCCCTGCTGTGGGGCGCGGCTGCCGCGCTGCTCAATTTCGCACCTTATGTTGGCCCGGCGTGCACCATTTTTGCGCTTGCACTCGTGGGATTTACGACCTTCGATACGCTCGGACAAGCGCTTGCCGTGCCCGCTGTCTTCTTTGTCATGGCATGTCTGGAAGGACAACTGATCACGCCAATGATCATCGGACATCGGCTGTCGCTGAATCCGGCTGTCGTTTTCATTTGGTTGCTGTTGTGGGGATGGCTCTGGGGAATCCCCGGAATCCTGCTGGCCGGACCGTTGCTGGCCTGCTTTCGCATCGTTTGCCGACACGTGCGCATCCTGAATCCGGTGTTCGTCCTGATTGGCGGCGACTGAGCCGCGCCCGGACTGCAGCACACCCGTTGTTGCGCGCCATGGCTGTCGCAATCGCGTGAATGCGCACAAGACAAGATTCGCTGGTTGCATCGCCACTCTTCGAGCCTGACGTGTGCGCTGCATTCTGCACGATGCATACAGCGAATCGCTTATTCCGCCCATGTGAATGGGCAATTAATTTCTTTTAAAACAGCGTGTTATACGCTTGCGTCGGCTGGCATGCCGCTTGCGTTGTATCTCTGCAGGACATTGCGTGGCAAGCCCACAACTGTCTTGTTGAAGGTTCATTCATCAGGAGCAAACCATGAAAAATACGACGATCAAAACCATTGCCTTGACGGCAGCGATCGGAGCCATCGGATTTGGTGCGAGTCACGCCTCGGCGCGAAGCGCCGATCTGGATTGCAAACTTCACTATTCGCTGACCGGCTGGTCCGCAATCTACAAGCACGCTGAAGGTACCGGCACAGTTACCTGCGAGAACGGCGCAAGCATGCCGGTGGATATTGCCGCAAAAGGCGGCGGCCTCACGGTCGGCAAATTCCACATCGACAACGGCACCGGCAAGTTCACCGACGTACACACCATCAACGATGTGCTTGGCAACTACGCCCAAGGCGAAGCGCATGCCGGCGTGGTCAAAGCCGGTCACGTACAGTTGCTGACCAAGGGTACGGTTTCGCTTGCGCTCGCCGGCGCCGGCGAGGGTGTCGACCTCGGCGTCGCCGTCGGCGAGTTCAGCCTGAAGCCCGCGGGCAGCAGGTAGGCAAGTTCAGTCTTCGATCCGGAGAGATCGAAACAAAGGCGCACGGACGCGCCACCTTTCAGCCCTGCTGCCCGGCCAGGCCGCGTTCGTTCGGTTCCTGCGCCGGGCCTTTTTTTGCGTTTTCAGGACATCACTTCTTTCAACTGCCAATTGTCCTGCGACCAGATGCAGGAAGTGGGGTGCCCATGCACGGTAGATTGCCGAATCGACCGCGGGTTCGATCCTGGCCTCGCAGAGCGAACAAAAAAGCCCACCGCAAGGGTTTTTGTTTTGTGGCTGGGAGACTAGGAAATACAGCGCACATCCTTGTGCGCCGCCCCTTCGGGGCCAGCTTCGCCGCTGCGCGGCTGGGCTGTTCACTTTCAGCAATCCTGCCGAGAGCGTCGAACCCGCGGGTTCGAACCGAGCCTCAGAGAGCAAACAGAAAAGCCCACCGCAAGGGTGGGCCTTTCTGTGTTTTGGCTGGGAGACCAGGATATATGGCGCGCATCTTTGTGCGCCGCCCCTTCGGAGCCAGCTCCACCGCTGTGCGGCTGGGCTGTTCACTTTCAGCAATCCTGCCGAAAGTGTCGAACCCAGGGGTTCGAACCGAGCCTCAGAGAGCAAACAAAAAAGCCCACCGCAAGGGTGGGCTTTTTTGTTTGTTGGCTGGGAGACTAGGATTCGAACACCGCTTGCAACACGCTATATCTGCAGACTTTATTCAATCACGATTTTGGCGTACCCCGCGTTTTACCCCACGTTGATCGCCAATCGCGCTGCGTGGCAAGAACTCACTAGAAAGACTTATTCCATCGCGTCTCGCCGCGTATCACAGCGTCTCTTCCTGACAGCAATTGAACGCCGAGGAACTGCGTTCGTCCGTTACGGACAGTCGCGAGCATCCGGCCGTAGGACGACAGGCTGTCGGATTCGTTGGCTCAAGCTGCCCGTTGTGGTTTGGGCGGGCTCTGCTTGATCAAGCTTTCTGCTGGAATGCCGAAGCGCCGGTGCAAACCTTCAATCATGCGCAAGGTCAGCGGTCGTTTGCGTGCAAGCACCTCGTACACGCGGTTCCTGCGACCGATGACAGGTTCAAGGTCTTCAATGGAGAGGTTCTGCTGTTCCATGCGGAACTTGATTGCGTCCACGGCGTCTGGCAAGTCCATCGGGAAATGCGCGCGTTCGTAGGCTTCGACCAAGGTAACCATTACATCCAGACGATCGCCCCGCGGCGTGTGCGCCTTCGCGGTCATGAGCGACTCGATCTCTGCCAAGGCGGTGCGATAGTCGGATTTGGTTCTAATCGGTTTGATATTCATGCGAACTCCTCAGATCGTCTGCGCATCGACAGCGTCGTATTGCTTGTGAGTACCAATGAAGCGGATGTACACCACGCGATACGGATAGTTGATCCAGACGACGATACGATACTTGTTGCCGCGAATGTTGAATACGACACGTCCATCGCGCAGGATGCTGGCGTTGCCGAACTGCGCCTTGACGTCAGCCGGTTTCGCCCAGTCAGCCTGAAGAACATCGCGATACCACGCCAATGTCGGTCTTTCGGCATCACCATACTGGGGCTTGTCGGACCAGAATGATTTGAGCGTCGCAACGGCGATGATTCTCATTGCAACTCAGTGTAGTCCCATTTTGGGACTAAGGCAAGATCACTTTGATGAGGAAACGCTCGCTACGCAGCGCCACTGACAGGTGTTGTTAAGGATTGTTCGATGCCTGCCCGCATGCGCTGAGCTGCCGATGCGCGACGGCAGCTGAAGGGCAGGTGTTGGACAATCCTTAACAGCGGTGGAAGTTGGAGCATATTGAGATGATCGGAAGTGGGCCTGGACCAGCGCAAGCAATTATTCATGTCGTTTCGCGGAGAAATTTCGGGAAGTCTTCCACTGTTGGAAGGAGCACTGGCCGCGACTGACCCGCACGACAGGCTTTGCATGAACCTGGCGATCCAGGTTTAGCGCGACCGCCAGCGCACTCTGGCCTGGTGGGAAAACGGCCAAACGGGTGGAGATACAACGCGGCCAAGTTGTGCACAGACGCGTGTTGATCCCAGGTTTTGGCATCGACCGTTTGGCATCGTTGTCTCTCCACTTGGATGTGCGTCCAGGAATCAGTCATGCACACGCTCGCCCCCGGCAAGCAAGTGCCGGACCGTGGCGTGCAGCGATTCGGCAGTAATCGGCTTGTACAACAAGGCCGCACCGAGTTCGTCAATTTGCGCGGCGGCGGCGGCGGAGACTTCTCCCGTGATGACAAGCACCGGGAAAGAAGGGAAATGCTTGCGCATGCGGCGAATCAGTTCGGCACCGTTGCACTCGCCGCGCAAGCGCAAGTCCGTGATCAACAGATCAGGCATTCCCGATTCCAGGAACAAGCGTTCCGCGGCATCGGCCGAGTCGGCCGACGCGACTTGCATACCCCACGACGTCAACAGGATTTGCGTGCTGCGTACGATGTCGGCCTCGTCGTCGACGAGATAGATACGGCAGCCCTCGGACAAGCCGGCCTCAAGTGCGGCGGAGCCGGGCAATGCCTTTACACAGGACACGGAAACACCGTGCAGTCGGACGCGAAATGTCGCACCACAGCCGGGCGCGGACTCCAGCAGAATCTGTGCGCCAATGAGCTCGCACAGTCGCTTGACGATCGCCAACCCGAGGCCAACACCCTTGCTGCGATCGCGTGTCGGATTATCGGTCTGGTAGAACTCTTCGTAGATGCGCGCTTGTTCATCGGCCGGAATGCCGGCGCCGGAGTCGGCTACGGTCACCACGGCCACAGGCGAATCTGCCGAATCATCGACATGTGTGGTGACATTCACTGTGCCGCGATCGGTATACTTTATTGCGTTGTCCAGCAGATTGCGCGCGATACGGCCGATGGCTACGGCGTCGCCGATGAGCCGGATCGGACGCAGCTCGATGCGCAATGCCAACCCTTTCCCGATCGCCATGCGCTGGTATTCGCCGCAGACGCCGGCAATCACTACGTCCAGATCGACCGGTTTCTGTTCCGCAACGTAGTGCCCTGCGGTCAGCCGGGAAAGGTCCAGCAAACCGTGCAGCAAACTGCCGAGCGAACGCACGATCTGGTCGATGTTGGCGGCGACTTCGCGCAGTTGGTCCGGCTGCGGCTGCGCTGCAAGAACCGCGCTGTAGATCGACAGCGCATGCAGCGGCTGGCGCAGGTCGTGGCTTGCGGTGGCCAACACGCGCGCGCGTGAAAGCGCGGCCTGTTCTGCACGTTCCATTGCGACGCGCACGTCCGCATTGCGCTGCTCCAGGTCACGTACAAGCCGATCGCGCTCATGGCGGATCACGACCGAACGCAGCAGCAACTGCTCGCCTTCGGCAGCTACCAGTATGATGAATCCGCAATACAGCATGGACATGAGCAACACGGCAATCGCCTGGTGCGGATACAGCAGCCCCCAGCTGATGGTTGCCGGCAGGAGGATCGACAAGCAATACGCCGCAATGATGTAACGCGAGGACTGCGACACGGCGACACCAGCGGCGGGCATTGCAAACAATACGATGGCCAGGGTCGCCTGTTCGGCAATTGGCAGATGCGGAAAACACAACGCCGCACCGACACCCGCCACGAGACCGGCCGCGAATGCCAGCGACACGAAGTAACGATGCGCACGCGCAGGGTCGACCGACCCGGCGCGGCGCAGGACGTAGGCAGCATAAGTTGCGCGCGTTGCTTCAATCCCGATGCTCAGTGCGCACCATGACGCAAATACGAGCAGCGTCACGTGGGGCACGACGAACAACCCGATGCCGAATGCGAGCAGGGCTTGCACGACCGGCATGCGCTTCAAAATCCGCGCATGCAGACTGATCAGCTCGACCAGCACTTCGCGGCCGTACACAGAGGCGCGTTGTTCCTCTTTTGACATCACGTGATTCGATTCAAGGCGAGTGCAGCATGAACAGTCGGCTGGCACGGATCACGGCTTCGGTACGATTGCGTACGTGCAGCGCCTGAAAGATCGAGGTGATGTGTTCTTTCACCGTGTATTCGGAAAGACTCAGTTGACGCGCGATGAGTTTCGTCGGTAGGCCCTGGCTGAGGTACTTGAGTACTTCGCGTTGTCGCGCGGTCAACGCGGCAGACGGTGGCTCCTGATTGTCCAGGGCGATTTCCGGCGGCAGGTAGACCGCGCCCCTGAGAACCTGCTGCAGGGCAAACGTCAGCACCTCCGGCGCAGCGCTTTTTGGAATGAAACTCATCGCGCCGGCTTCGATGCAGTCGCGCACGGTCAGGCTGTTGTCACTCGCCGACACCACCACGACCATGAGATCGGGGGCTGTTTGCTTGAGCGTTTTCAGCAGGGCAAGACCATCGCTCGATTTGAGCGACAGATCGAGCAGGCACAGGGTGACGTCGGGCTCGGCCTGGAGTATGGCGAGGGCTTCGTCCGCGGATCCTGCTTCACGAATGACAAGGTCCTTGCCGAGTGCGGCAAGCAGCATGCGCAAACCGGCACGAAACAGGGCATGATCGTCGACGAGCAGGACTTTCACATGCGCTCCCACGTGACTCGCGGCAGGGTTATTGTATCCGCGCCACGGCTTTCGCGGCGAAGGGAATGCGCTGTTTGCACCCCCACATCAGGAGGGGGATGCCAGCGACGGTGTTCCGCGCAACCATCCGCACTGATTCAACACCACACGGTGGATCTGCCGGTCCGCGGTGCGGCACATTGGTAAGCACGTCAGCAGTCTTGGGAGTGGAGTCATGCGCGAAGTGCGGAAGATCACGCGTGCGCTGCGCGTGCTTGCGGCCACCGCAGTCATTTTGAGTGCGCTGCCGCCGGCGAATGCAGACGAACAAAGTCAGGGTCTAACCGCTTTACCGAGCCATGTGCTGCCGGCGCTGCAACATGCCGTAGCGGTGAGCGGATCAGATAGCGCTGCGCCGCTGACCATCACGATCGTGTTGAAGCGCGACGACGAGGCGGGGTTTCAGCAGTTTCTGCACGACGTCTACGATCCGGCCTCACCGAATTTCCGGCATTTTCTCACGCCGTTGCAGATTGCCGACCGTTTCGGTCCGTCACGGCAATCCTACCTGCAGGTCGCGGACTTCCTGCGTGCACAGGGACTGGGGCCGGCACTCGGCTCGGTGAATCGGCTCACGCTCACGGTCGATGCTGCACGCGCCGATGTCGAGCGCGCGTTCGGCGTGCACATCGGCGACTATGCATTGGGCAAGCGCACGTTCTTCGCGAACCGGGAGGCGCCGACGCTGCCGATCGCCGTGGCCGGGCACGTCGATGCGGTGCTGGGCCTGTCGAACCTGGCGCAGGCAACGCGGCCCAGCGGCTTGACCCAGGGTCAGCCAAAGCCCGACGACGATCCGTTTCTGGCCGATACCTGCAAGCTGTCCTCGCAACTCGATGGTGCGGAAGAGCGCATCGGCTACGTCGAGAAACTCACTGGCGTCGAGTTCAAGGGGTCGGCAGCGCTTTCGTTTGCAACCACGGTTCTGCACTATCAATGTGCTGCGGACGAGCTGAACCTGGTGGCTGCATATGCCGCCAACGCAGGTGGCGCCGCGAGCCCGGCGCCTGGACTCGAGTCGCCAGGTTCTGCGTTGGCGTCCGGCGCAGGCCAGACCATCGGCCTTGCGGAGTTCGACAGCTACAACGCCTCCGACGTCCTGGGATTCCTGAATCTGGTCGGATATCCGCAGCGCATGTCGCAACTTTCCAATACGGTGATTGGTGCGGGGCCGAACTTCACCGTGCAGGGCGAAAGCGAAGTGTTGCTCGACATCGACACCACGTTGAGCCTTGCGCCTGGCGCAAACGTGGTTACCTACGAGGCGGGTTTCCGCGGCCAGGGCAGCTTCCAGACGATGTTCAACGTGATGATCGGCGCCGGCGTCGACGTGATCTCGAACAGCTGGGCCTATTGCGAAGATCAGACCACGCTGGCCGATGTGCAGAGCCTCGACGCGATCCTGCAGAGCGCACAGGCATCGGGAATCACGGTGTTGACCGGTGCGGGCGACAGCGGAAGTACATGCCTGGATGGCGCGCCGAACACGATCGCGGTGCCGGCGGATTCGCCGAACATCACCGCCGTCGGCGGCACGACGGCACTGCCCGGACTGGATGGTACCTACGGCAGCGAAACCTGGTGGGACGGCTCGCAACACACACCGCCGAGCGGGCAGGGTGGCTTTGGCAACAGCCGTTTTTTTGCGCGGCCTGCCTATCAGAACGGATTGAACGCGCAAGCGCAGCGCTCGATTCCGGACGTGAGCGCGCCGGCAGATCCCGCGCAGGGCGTGCTGATCTGCCAGGCCGATGGTGGCGGCTGCCCGAGCAACTTCCTGTACGGTGGCACCAGCATCGCCGCGCCGATCTGGGCATCGGCCGTTGCGGTTCTGAATCAGCACGTCGGAAGCAATCTGGGTTTTCTCAATCCGCAGATATATCCACTTGCCAGCGACAGCGCATTTCATTCTGCGGCGTCGATGGGCAGCGATTTCGCGCACGTTGGATTGGGTTCGCCGAATTTCAGTGAACTCAAACGCTTGTTGACGGGCGGCACTGCTGATGCACCGAGCCTTTCCCAATTCCGCCGTCGTCGCGTTTCCGCCGCAGGTGTTTGCCGACGGCAGCAGTGTAGCTGGCGTATCGGTAATCGTGTTCGATGCCGGCTTCAACACGCTGCCGAACCAGAGCGTGACGCTCAGCGCCGATGCCGGCTCACACGCCGCGATCAGCATCGTGGACGGCACCAGTACCGGCGCAAATGGTGCCGCACGTTTCACGTTGACCGATACGGTCGCCGAAGCGGTGACGCTTACGGCAAAGATCGGCGGCAACGAGGTCACAAATACCGCACAAGTGATTTTCGTCGGTCCGCCAGCCGCATCCGGCGGCATGGTCGCGTCGCCAACCGCTCAGACAGCCGACGGCACCAGTACAAGCACGATCACGGTGTCCCTGCAGGATGCGCAGGGTCACCCGACGCCGGGCAAGCAGGTGCGGCTTGCACAAAACGGAAGCTCAGTGATCCTCGGCGCCAACCCGGGCACGACCGATGGCAATGGCGAAGTCCAGTTCGATGTCACCGATCAGGTCGAGGAAACGGCTGTGTATTCCGGGGTCGACGTGAGCGACGGCGATTTGCCAATCCCGCAGACAGCCAGTGTCAATTTCAGCAGCGCCGCTTCCAATGCTTGCGGTGTCGGTGCGACACCGGTAGCCGGACCGGGCTATGCCCTCAGCGTGTATGCGAGCGGGTTCCCGGTGCAGAGCAATGTCACATTCGGCGGCATCACCCTCAACGGCTGCGCGGGCGTTTCGGGTATTGCATTCGACGACGCACAGAACCTGTTCGCGTCCGACTACGTCACTGGCGACGTCTATGAATTCCCGTCGGGTGGTGGCGTGGCTGGCGCTAGCAACAAGATCACCGGCACCGCGATTGGCACATCGCTCGCCGGCCTGACATTCGGCACCGACGGCAAGCTGTATGGGGTACGCGTAGCCAGCAGCGACAGCGCGACCACCGGTGCCGTGCTGCAGATTGACACGAGCGACGGCAACGCCACCGTGGTCGCTGCAAATATTCCCTGTCCTTCGAATATCGCCACCGATCCGCTCAGTGGCGATCTGTTCGTCAGCGATTTCTGTTTCGGCAGCGCGCAGGAGAGCGATTCGATCTGGCGTGTTGCCGATCCGGGCGGCGCAAGTCCGGTGACGTCCGTGTACGCCTCATCCGGAATCGCGCCGAACGGCAGCGTGAACTTCGCGCCGGACGGCACGATGTACGTTGTCTATGGCTACAGCAATTTCGGCGGATTGTTCGCCGGCATCGACCGTATCGGCGGCAGCGACGGCACTCAGCCGCCACCGGTGCAGTCCACCGGCGTGAGCAGCAGTTTCGCCGCGCTGCCCATCGGCACGAATCCGTCCGGCGGCGGTGCGCAGTCGTTGATCGTCAGCGCCGCGAATGTCGGTGGCTTCGCGCACTCGGTCGCCGTTTACGACATGACCCTGACACCGCCCGCGTTCAGCGGCACCACGCTGGTTGATTCGGACATCGGCAGCGTGAAAATTATCCGGACCCGATGGTTGCATGTATTTCACCAACAGCAACGCGGTGTACAAACTCAGCAATGCAGATGGTAGCTGCCCGTTGCTGGGACTGGCGCCGAATCCGTCGATTGTGCTGCGTCCGGAAAGCGATCCGGGAGTCGCCGTGCAGGGCACGCCACTTCGTTTCGACGTGACCTTCCCGCACACGCCGAACTTGCCGGTGGGCACGCCAATCAGATACGAAGTTTCCGGAGCGAATCCGTTGCTTGGATCGACCACGGTCGGTTTCGGCGGCGTGGTGTTCAGCTACAGCGGGCGTTTCAGCGGCAGCGACACAGTCGTCGCTTCTGCCGTCATCGGCGGCAACGAAATCAGTTCCAATCCTGTGCAGGTAACGTGGGCGTCCGGCAAGCACGCCACCTTCATCGACATGAATGCTTCCGCGACATCGGCCACGATCGGAAGCTCGCAGCAAGTGACTGCGACGCTTTTTGATCAATCCGCGATACCGCCTGCACCAATCGCCGGTGCGACGCTGCTGTTCACACTCGCCGGTCAGACGTGCAACGCGATCACCGACGCGAACGGCACGGGTACTTGTCGCATAGCGGTATCTTCATTGACCGAATGCACGCTTAGCGCGAACTATGACGGCAGTCCGCAGTACCTGGCCTCCGCAGCGTCGTCTCTGTTTGCCGTCGCATCGATAGACGTGCTTTTCACGAATGGATTCGAAACGACGCCGGGACCAGGCTGCGTATTGTATTGAACCGCAACCGTTCTGAACGCAGCGGATCAAAGCATGCCTGGCCGATTTGCGTGCAGCCAGACATGGACGGTTCCTACGAAAAAGTGGACACCACTGGTCAAACACCTTGAGCCCCGAACTGATCGTAAACGAAAACCCAAGGCCAAGTGTAATCGGTGCTGGTTGTAGAAGCCGATGTAGCTGCGTAGGGCTGAACGCAGCGTGCGATCGTCGGTGAAACGCTGGCGGTGGTACATGTCTGCTGGCGCCGATCTCGAGTTGAGCCATTTCCGCCGTTTGTGCCGACGCTTGACTGACCCAGCCTCGTTTCGTGAGACACCAATAGTCCCGCAGCTCGTCCGCCACATCGCTGGATCACTGCCAGAATGGCACCCCGGTAAATCCTGGATTCGCGCCAACAGCCATGCGGGGTAAATCTTCCTGCGGAATCCAATGTTTAGCGGGTCGCAGAGGAATCTACCAAGCTTCGAAATCGCTTTGCGGGGTAAACAGGAGCCATCGAAGGGCATTACCCCCGAATTACCCCGCACGTTGCGTGCGCTGCCTTGACTCTACCTGGAGCGTAGGAAGACAAAAACCCAGCGCTTCTGCGGGGTCATTTTCTGCTACGGACATCCCTGAGACATCTTGGGAATCCGGCCGCATGAATCAAAAAATAAATCTCCCTTGAAAATCAAGGGCTCTGCCGGCTGGAAGACTAGGAAATACAGCGCACATCCTTGTGCGCCGCCCTTCGGGGCCGGCTTCGCCGCTGCGCGGCTGGGCTGTTCACTTTCGGCAACCCTGCCGAAAGCGTGAAACCCAGGGGTTCGATAAAAGTCGCAGCCAAGCAAAAACCCTGCTTTCGAAAAGGGTCATGTGCGATTTGACGGACCAGGATTGTTCACCCCATCCATGGAGCTCGCACTTCCGCGCTGCGCGCTCCGGGGCCGGCCCTGCGGCCATCCAAAATCGCTCCCGGCGATTTTGTCGAACCCTGCGGGTTCATCGTAGCCCTCGGCCAAAATGCAAACGGCCCCACTCGGGGGCCGTTTGATTTTGGCTGGGGATTAGGATATACGGCGCACATCCCTGTGCGCCGCCCCTTCGGGCCAGCTGCGCTGTTCACTGTCGGCTGTCCTGCCGAAAGTGTCGAACCCAGGGGTTCGATCTTGGTCCGAGCCAAAACAAAAGCCCCCGCCTGAAGCGGGGGCTTTTGTTTTGGCTGGGAGACTAGGATTCGAACACGACGTCTAAATTACTGTTTTGCTAGTGTTTGTACGCTCGGTCGTTCGGCGATACCCATTTTTTACCCCATGTCGCTCACCCATCGCCTTCATGGCTGGAGGCCCCATCCCAGCAGGTTTCCCTTCGTACCACGACTTCCCTTCGTTGGCCGGTTCGAACGCCCGGGAACCGAGTTCGACCGCTACCGATAGTCGCGAGCATCAGCGATGGATAGGCCATAAGCCGTTGTGTAGGAAATTCAAACGCCCTTTTGGGACAGTCTGCGGGGTCGCCGGAGGCGGCGCAAGCGTCGGTTTGGCTCGGTTTGGCCGTGGTTGGCGCGTCGTCGCAGAGCATTTCCGCGGTTTGATCGGCGTTCGGCAGTATTCCGCGTCGTGATGCACGGCCAAGTCTCGCCGATTCCCGGCCTCGGGCCGAGCGCGATCCTGCGGGTGCATGGCCGCATCGCAAGGTTTACGGACTTTCGCCGTCGGCGGCTCGGCCGACGGGGTGTTACGCGGCGGCCGGCGGTGCGCGCGGGGCGGGGCGGTAGTGCGCGGACTCGAGTGCGTCGTGCTGGGCGAAGTGCGCGAGGATGGCGCGGATGGCGTGGGGTTCTTCGACGGATGCGACGATGCGCACCTTGCCGCCGCAGTGGTCGCAGGTTTCCACGTCGATGCCGAACACGCGCTTGAGGCGTTGCGCCCAGGTCATGGCGCGGCGTTTTTCGTCCGGCGTTCGATCATTCGGGTTGGCGGCATCATCGCTCGCCGCTTTGTTGCCTTTGCCACGATGCGCGGGCGTGAGCTGTGCGCGCAGGGCGGCGTTCGGGGCAAAGACGCCGTGGAATCGTGTCAGGTGCGCGCGCGGCGGCGGCACCAGCGCCGCCAGTTTGGCGATGAACTCGATGGGCTCGAACTCCACATGCGTGGTGCCGTTCCGCCACGGGGTCTTGAGCTGGTAACGCACCCTGCCCCGCGCCGAAAGCGACAGCCGCTGCTCGCTGATCGCCGGGCGCGCGATGTAGCGGCACAGGCGTTCGAGCTTCTGGCTCTCGTGCGCCTTCGGCGGCCACGCCGGCGTGCAGCGAGAAGCCGCCGACCTTGCCGGCATCGCCCTCGAGCGGACCGGCATCACCCGGCAGCGTCTGCAGGGTGACGACCTTGCGCCCGGCCTGCGCACCGGTGGCGATGCGGTAGGTGATCGAACTCATCCGCAGCGCGTCCATGCCGTCGTCGCCGCCGGCGCTGTCCGACAGGAAGGCGGACTCGCCCTCGCCTTCGAGCCAGCCTTTGCGCGCCAGGTGCCGGCATACGCGACGGGCGATCTTGTCCGGCCAGCTGCGTCAACTGCGCGGAGGTGGGCGCGCGGGCGCGGTGCAGGCGCGGCTTGTCCGGCTGCGGCGGCCACGTGGCTCGTACACGCCATCGAGCCATAGCATGTGTAAGTGGAGCACCGTCAAACGTGCGGGCCGACCCATTGCAACCAATCCACGGCGCCAAGTCACTATCCGTCTGCCGGAGTCAGTGCTCGCCAAATGGAAAGCCACCGGGCCGGGTTGGCAAACTCGCATGGCTGAGTTGCTTAGCAAGCGCGCGTCGTAGGTGCCGACCTGATCGGGTTAGCACCGGCATTTCTGGGTTGTTGTAATGACCAACTGGATATTTTCTTATTTGTAAACTTGTAAACTTATTTCAAAACGTCTCGATGACTGTATCATCCGTGGGCGCCGTTCATACTTAGTGCAACGCCCCGGCTGCCGAGCCTGCCTGTAATTGGCCTCCTATGGATCGCAACCGCCAGAGTCTATTGTTCTTGGTTCTCGGTGTCGTGCCAGGTTTGGTGGTGGCAGTTGGCGCACTGCTCATCGTTCCGCAATTTCAACACGTCTTTGTCAATTTTGGCGCAGCGCTTCCCCTTCAAACAAGGATCCTGCTCGGCACATTCCACTGGTGGGGCATTGTTGTTCTGGCTACGCTCGTACTCTGGGTGTTCTGGCCTAACCCATCGAACAGGGGCACGGCCGCGCTTGTGTTTGGTTTCTCGTCTGCAACGCTGCTGTTTGTATTTGGCGCGTGGGCAGCCTACGCTCCAATCTTTGAGTTGGCAGCAATCGCACGCTAACGACCCGGCCAACTGGTTCACAGCGAATGGCCGCGGTATCGTCATGCAACTCGTTGCCGTGATCATTTGCCTCACGCACTTGGCCTCACAAATGCTCACATCACCGAGCTTTCGATAAACTCATGAAGCCACCAAGGGGAATCCGATGATCCGCAATTCAAGAAATTCACTGCTGATTCTGGCCGCTGCCGTTGCACTTGCGGCATGTGGTCGGCCAACGACGCGAAGCCGACGCCGCCAACGTCGCACCGCCGAGCCAGTCGCTGCCGCGCCGACCGCAGACGCATTGCTTGCACTGGATAAACAGGCGACCGAAGCCTACGTCAAGGGCGACGGCAAATTCTTTGAAAACTTTCTCAGCGACAAGATGGTGATGCAGCAGGGCGGATTTCGCCTCAGCAAGACTGACTTCGTGAAGATGATCAGCGGGGTCAAGTGCGGGGTCCAAGATGGCTGGACCTTCACCAAGCCGCAGTTGTTGAAGATCGACGACGACACTTATGTCCTCAGCTATGAGTCAAACATTGAAGGCAGCTGCACAGTGGATGGCAAGAGCGAAAAGATTCCCAGCCCCGTCCGTGCGGCGACTGTCTGGGTCAGAAACGGCGAAAAATGGCTGGCCGCATTTCAGGGCGAGAACCTGATCGTCGATCCCACAGCTCCGCCGCCAGCCGACAAGAAGGACGACAAGGCCGCGGCGAACACCAGCACGGCTGCCGTTCCTGCATCTGCCGAACCGACTGCCGACCCGATCACTGAGGCCCTGATGACGGTTGAGAACTCCGCCTGGGACGCATGGATGACAAAGGACGCCAAAAAGATCGAAGACCTGACGGCCAAGGACATTGCGTTCGTCGATATATTCGGCGCCTACTCCGCAAACAAGGCCGCCGCGATAAAGGTCTGGACGGGATCAACCTGCCAGATTTCGAGCTTTTCGCTGACCAATGGCTGTCGGTACGACCGTTTCGCCAAAGGTCGCCATCCTGACATTGACTGGTACGGTTAACGGAACCTGCGGCGACAAGGACATCAGCGGACTAAAGATCTATGGCAATACCGTCTATGTGAAGGATGATAACGCCTGGAAGTGGGTATTCGGTTTCAATTCGCCAACGTAATTTCGAATTCTGTTTTCGGATCAGCGAAAGGCCCGGGCAAATGCGGCGGTTCTGACGTAAGGTGCGGTCTGGCCAGTCGTCCAAGCGGACGCGCGAAAAGCCGGGCGCCGCTTGACTCAGGCGTTGGACGGCAAATACATCACCTACCAAGAGAGTATTCAGATGTCAGATATGAACGACAGAGTTGCATTGATTACCGGAGCGAGCAGTGGCATTGGAAAGGCAACCGCGGAGGCCTTCGCAGCGAAGGGGGCGAGGGTCGTGGTGGCCGCGCGGCGGCAAGAGGAGCTCACATCGCTGGTGTCCGGTATCGAGGCGCGCGGCGGAAAGGCGACCGCCATCAAGACGGACGTGTCCGTCGCGAAGGATGTGGAGCGCATGGTGGCACACGCCCTTGACGAGTTCGGCCGGCTCGACTACGCGGTCAACAACGCAGGCATCGAAGGGGCGTTCGCCGGGATCGCCGATTTGGCCGAAGAAGACTGGGACAGTGTGCTGGACATCAACCTGAAAGGGATCTTTCTGTGCCTGAAGTACGAAGCGCGAGCCATGCTGAGCTGCGGTAACGGCGGGGCCATCGTCAATATCGGATCCGTGAACTCTTTCCTCGGCTTCCCAACCGGTGCCGCCTACGTGGCGTCAAAGCACGGACTTATTGGACTGACGACGAGCGTCTCCGCAGAATTGGCTTCTCAGGGCATCAGAGTCAACCTCGTGTGCCCGGGCATCATCGATACACCGATGCATCACCGGCTGCGGGGGATAGTGGGCGACGACTTATACGACAAAGGTGCGCTTCCGAGCGTTCACCTTCGGCGCGCGGGTCGGCCGGAAGAGATCGCCCAAGCGATCGTATTCTTATGCTCGCAGGAGGCCAGCTACATAACCGGTACAACTTTGACACCGGATGGCGGATTTACCCTGACGGTATGAGATCACGCGATGCCGCCTAACAGTTCGCTGCAGCCGACGCCGCTTCGCAGTGCGGCTGAGCTCAGGCGTTATGCCTCACAGGCGACAACAGCGGCACACCGCCTTGTTGAATTGCGCGGACAGAAGAAACCGTGGCATCGCAACCGCAAACTTCTCACGGCCTTCGGCGTTTGCTTACAAAACGTTTTGCCCTGGCACCACAGAGAGGACAGCACGATGAGCGACGAACCGGTGGCACCCGAGACGAAGGGAGTTACGGTGAAGTTACTTGCAACGGTTGACCTGGGTCCCGAGATCGAGGGCATGGCAGGGCGCCAACTTCGAATGCGCATGGTGACCATCGAACCCGGAGGTGTATTCGGCCCTGTTCACGACCATAAAGACAGGCCAGGCATCGTCTATATCCTGCAAGGGACAATCACGGACCATCGAAATGGGGTCGCTACAGACTATGGGCCGGGAGTGGGCTGGCCCGAGGACAGGAACACCACACATTGGCTTGAAAACACAGGCGCTGTTGCGGCGACCGAGATCTCGGTCGACATCGTCAAGCATCAGTGAGCTCAACCTCGAACTGCGGTGTTGGCCAATCCCTCCCTCAAGCGGACCGCTGCGAATCGCCACGGTGTAAAAGTCACACTCATGCGCGACGCCCGCCGTCAAGTTCAACAAGCAGGTCGCAGATGATGATCAAGGTGCGTCCGGCAAAAGCGTCAGATGCAGTGCCAGCCATGAAGATCGTTCGCCAGTCCATACGCGAGCTTTGTGTTGCTGACCATCATGCCGACCCGGGCACACTTGATCCCTGGCTCGTCAACAAGACACCTGCGAATTTCGCGTCCTGGATGGAAAATCCGGAAAATCTCTGCGTTGTCGGCGAACTCGACGGTGTGCTTGCCGGCGTTGGCCTTCTCCACCGCAGCGGTGAGGATGCCAGTTCTGTTTTATCTACGCAGCTCCAGGTGCACTACGACGTGGTCTGGGTCGGGCCATGTACGCGTTGCTGGAGGAACAAGGGCGTCTGTGGAGACTTCAGGCCTTGTACCTGTGCAGCACGGCTGCCGCTCGGCCTTTCTACGAAGCTGTCGGATTTCGCGTGTTCGGGGCCTCAAAGGCATCTTCATGGCCGACTTTGGTGCTTCCCTTACCGGAAAAAGCTGCAACCAGACAATTCATTGAAACCAAACGCGATTCACGGGTCGGCCTGATTCAGATGCTGAAGTTGCGGAAATCGCCCGTCGTTTGGAATCGATGTATACAATGTCGCAAACCAACTGTGCAGGAAACGCTACAATCGAGGTTCGTCGCTTTGGGAAGGGCAAAAGTACCACTCTGAATCTGCAGTATTTCGAGACCCTGGTTTTTACGGCCTCGTCAGGCCGTTGAGGAGTCGGTGCATGACATCGCATTATCGATTTTCGCCCGAACGCGCCACACGATTCTTTCTTTTTGGGTCTCCGTCATTGCTTGGGGCATGCTCCTCGGCGCCAAGCTGTTCGACCTTCGTGTGCTGGTTGGGGCGTGGAGCGCGTCTCCCGCCCGAGTCGCTGGAATCTGTTGCCGTACGGCCCGAGGTACGGGTTGATACCGGCGACTACTTCATCCGAGCTCGGCTGCTCTGCTTCTCGCCACGCTCGGCGCGACGATCAGCGGGTGGCGCACAAGTGGTTGGTACCGAAATATGCTCGTCGTCCAACGGCAGCAATTTTTGCCACTTTGATCTTCACCGTAGTCGCGTTCTGGCCCCGGAACGCAGCACTGTGGGCGTACGCAAGCGGCGCACCAAATGCGATTCGTGATCCTCAGGCAATCGTGGCAATGGTCCGGCAGTGGGTCATATTCGACTGGTTGCGAATCGCGGTCGCCTCGGTCGGCTACGTGGCCTCCATTCGCGCGCTGAGCGTCCGTTTCCGGCAGTAGAGCGCGCGAACATCTCTTGGCCAATGAAGGTTGTTTACGGAGCCTGCGTTGCGGCGATCGTGGTGTTTGTCGTGTACTTCGTATCCGTCGTCATCTGACTCGCGGTGTCGCCCGGCCTGACTAGGGCAAGGGCGAAGTCAGGTTCCCTTTTTGCCGAAATCCAAGTTGAACAAGTGAATCTGACCAAGTTTCGGAGCCGTCTCGCAAACGCTGGTACACCGGGGAGTTTTTCACTTTTTTGTGGCCATCACGATCAAAGCCACGCCGAGGTGGCTGTGTACTAAACTTGCGAACATCCGGCGGCGACGAGTAAAGCATCAGACGCAAAATGAAGTTCGCCCATGACAATTCAGGCCGACGCTGCTTGCGGCCTAATTCAGGCGGCACGCTCAGGACTGTCCTCACCCATAGGAGCGTTCCATGAAGATTAAGGCGTTATGTTTGTTTTTAGTTGTCACAGCCCTTGCAGGATGCGCATCAAACCAGGTCGCACAGACCAGTGCGCAGGGCGCGCGGACGGAAAGCTGCAAGGCGACTTCCGAAGCGGAAATCGCAGCACTGTTCGATCGCTGGAATCGATCGTTGCAGACAGGTGATCCACATAAAGTGGTCGCCAACTACGCAGAGCGGTCAATACTCTTACCCACGGTTTCAAACAAGCCGCGTCTCACGCCAGCCGAGAAGGAAGATTACTTCCATCATTTTCTGGAGAACAGCCCCTCCGGCAAGATTGACATGCGATTCATTGAACTCGGTTGCAACACGGCATTCGATGCAGGTCTTTACACATTCACGTTCGCGAAGACAGGGGATAGCGTAAGCGGACGCTACACCTACACCTACCTTTGGAATGGTTCTGAGTGGCTGATTACCAGTCACCATTCCTCAGCAATGCCTGAGAAGAACTAGTCTTGATGGGCATGACACAAACAGTGGGCAACTATTGGCCGCTGTGGGACAAGGAAAAAGATTCATGAAGTCACAAACACGCAATGTTTGCGCTGTAATGAGGGCGGTCGCCGTACTTGCGCTGCTAAGTAGTTTCACGGCGGTTGCGCAAAGTCCGCAAAAGCGCGTCCACCGATGTCCCACAGCGTCATGCCTTTCGACATGTCAAAGACCATGCATATCTTCAGGATGACTGAGTCGGGGGCGTACAGCGGATCGTCGTGAGAGATCCAGGCGATACCGACCAGGTGTCGCTGATTCGCCAGCACCTCAAGCACGAGGCTGTAAATTTTCAACGCGGCGACTTTTCGGACCCGATGAAGCTGCACGGCGCGGACATGCCTGGCCTCAAGGAACTTCAAGGTGGCGCCTCACGCATCAAGGTTCCGTATACGCAGTTGCCGATGGGCGCGGCAATCACATTCCAAACAACTGATCTTCACCTGATAACTGCCATTCACCGCTGGTTCGGCGCTCAGCTTTCCGAGCACGGCGCCGATGCCAGGTGAGAGTGATTCTCGATGGCCTGCAATAAGCAATAACGTGACGCAGTTAATTAAATGGCAATGATTACCTTTGTCCCTTTTGTGGAGCCAATTGCGGCGACACGGCTGGAAAACAATGAACGTCCCGGAATAAGACGTTGTACGACTTTGCTCGGAATAACAATTGGCGAAGCGACGAACGTGCCCGCACTCGCGTGATTGATGCCGACCAGGTACACATACTACAGGGCGCCGACGATCGGCCGCTTCAGGCGAAATCCGCTGCAATTAGCAAGTACCGTTGCCGCGGGTTGTGCGAAGTCGCGAGCACCTTCCGGCCGCGCCGGAATCTTGCTTAGGGAGCCTCTGCACGGCCTGACGCAGGTGCCACCCGTTGCTCAAGGTCGCACATTATGGCGAGTGAGGTAAGTTGCCCGCCCCATGCAAGGCTATTCGTAGCCATTGCGGAAGATCAGGTCGCCGCCTCCCATGTCGTAGTCCCAGATGCCGCGGCCGTAGGTCGAGAATCGCGCAACGTTCAGCGCAGGACGTATTCCACGTTCCAGAAAATATTGGTTGGCGCGCCGGTTCCGATATAGGTCCACGTGCCGCCAAGATTGCCGCCAGTTAGATCGTAGAAATATGGCCCCACTTCGGTCGCGGCGAAGAGCCTGGTGGCATCAGGCGAAATCGCCAGTGCGTAAACCAGCGTGCTCGGCAAACCGTTGTTCATCTGGTTGAAACTGGCGCCACCGTCCGTGGACACATACACCGCGGGATTGCTATATCCGCTGCCGCCGACATAGATATAGTTCGCCCTTTGGGGGTCTGCCACAATGGTCAATCCGGTCAGGTATTGACCCTGGGGAAGCGTGGTCGCGCCGGCAGTCCAGTTTCCGGCAGGCGTCGTTGTGAGTAGAAAGCTGCGCCGCTGCCATTGTTGGCTGTTGCGTAGTAATCGCCGACACCGTCGCTGGCAAGCGCCGTAACGTTGCTGTGGAAGTCGAACGTCCCGGTGGTGCTGACGGGATTGTGGTTGACATCACCATCCCAATTCAGCTGGGTAATCGCGAAGGTATCGCCACCTGAACCGTTCGCGGTTCGCCGTACTCAGCAAGGCGCTGTTTGGACTCCCTGGCATGGCGAGCAACGGCGGGAAGAAAAGCATGGCCTGGGTATCCAGGCTCGCCGTCGGACGTGAAATCCCAACTTGGGAAACTCAACGTGTTGCCTGTCGTGTACAACGCATGCGCTGAAGGCGCCGGATCGATGATGGTTGTGCCCGCGTAGTTCAGCCACAGCGTCGCGCCATTGTTGCTGCTGGTCAGGTCGGCATAGTCGCCGCTGACAGCTGGCTTTAAGGCGCCACGCCTGTGGAAGGGGCAGGACTGTTCTGGTATCCCTGATCCTGGGCACCGATAGCAAGGGAATACGGCGGATTGCGCCCGGTGTAGCTGCCGTAGTACTGCGAATCGTCCATGCCGTTGAGGTTATCGTTGCTGACCGTGTTGCTTCCGCCGGTCGTTTCGTAAATTCCGCCGTCCGTGCCGATGAAGCAGAGGTCGCCGCCGGCGGAATAGCACTTGTCGAAACTGATGTCGGCGTGCAACTTGCTTGCGGGATTTGCGTAGTATTCGGTCCAGTCGTTGACCGCATTGAACGTGGCGCCACCATCGGACGTGCAATACAGGTTGACGCTTCCATAACAGGCGATGCTGGCATTCACTGACGATGTGCCGGCAGCAACGCGCAGGTACTGGACGACGGAATCGTGGCTGCGGCCTGCGTCCGCTCGTGCCACCATCGAGCGAGTAGAACGGCGTGGTCGAAGTGCCGTGGTTTCGAAGAATGCCCAGAGGAACGGCCCATTGGTTGGGTCCACGCCCCCCGCCAGACCGACGCTGTCGGCCGCCGTCTGAGCCGGTGTATTGCTGATGGTTGCCACTGGCGTGAGACTGAGCGTCGTGCCGGTGTTGATCGTGGCCAATACGTTACCGTGGAGCAGGTACACCAGCCCGGTGCCCTGACCCATTGCGAACAAGGCGACCTTTCCCGGCGTGTCGATGAAACCAAAATCGTTCCAGGCGCGCCGCCGTTGTCGGATTCCACCAGACGCACCTGATAGCTGCTGGTGTTGAAGTTGTAGTCCTGTACGGTTGCGTAAAGCTCCGTTCCGCCCGGGTCGCGCGCCACCATGTTGGTGGTTCCATTCCAGTTCACCGACTCAGCCGGTCGATGCAGTCCACGTTGCCCGTCGTCATCGGAGTAGTAAAATTCTTGCCGGTGTCGTCGGCAACGACAAAGCGTTCCGGCGTCGCCATGGACCCGTTCAAGCGCACGAAATTCTGCACATTTCCCTGGGCTTCAGAAGCGGGACTCGTTTAGCGGTTTCCAGTTCAGGCTGCTGCGCGTGGCACGCCAGAGCTGGCCGCCGTGGGCCAACACGGTCAATCGGTCGGTGGCGGGATCGTAATCGACGGCAGAGGCGCGCCCGGCCCAGTTATTGGAGCCTTGCTCGCGCCAAGATACCGGCCGGCACGGCAGCCAACGCATCGGGACGCAGCCCGCGCGCCATCATTGCCGCCTGTTGCTTGCGCAACACCACGAGTTGGGAGCGCGTGACCGTATCCATTCACGCCAATCAATACCTGGCGCGTGATTGTGCAGCGACTCTCGCCATTCCAACAGGCGTTGCTGATCGTCGCGGGACTCTGCCCCGTCGCCCGGTCGAAACGGCGTGCGCTGCGTGGAGCGCGAGGCAGAATGCAGGACCATGCCCGAAACAGCGGCAACGGCCATGACGCACACAAGAGCAACGGTGGCTTGACGACGCATGGCAGGCTCTCCCCGGGCTGACAATAACCCTTCATGCTACGCGTTCGGACGAGCCGGGACAAATCCGTGACGGTGCATTCCCGAAGCCACCGCGACGTGCCAGAAGCATGTATCTTTTTTTCCGCGAAGCGACCTTGCCAATCGGGACCACAAATTCATACTGTTCGGGCACAACAGTGATCAGTCCGTGCGTGGTCTTTGATTGGGATGACGCCGCTGGTGTAGTGCTTCGCGCACGCCCGAAAGTCTGGCGCGCCATGCGGTCGGACCAAAGCCCACAGCAAGCCGCGCTGGATCGTGCAAACTGCTCAAGGTTTCGTATGCGGACGTACCGATGGTTGCGGCAATCACATTCGATACGAATGGTCTTCACCTCATAGCTGCTATTTACCGCTGGTTGGACACGCAGCGTTCTGAGCACGGATCCGATGCAAGGGCCGAGTGAACCTTGATGACCCGGCTATCCGCCGCGAGGCACAGTCCGCCACATTTTCAGCCTGGAATAAGCCGATGCACGAGCGCAAACGTGCTGGCCCAAAAGCGGCCCATCGGCGGCGCCAAGTCCCGATCCGTCTGCCGGAATCAGTGCTTGCCAAATGAAAGGCCACCGGGCCGGTCTGGCAAACCCGCATGGCAGAGTTGCTTGGCACCTGTCCACACAACTTTTTATTCTTGTTGCATTCGAGGAACAAATGAAAACGATGCAATGGCTGGTGATGTGGGTGTTGATGTGTCGCGCAGTCAGCGCGATCGCAACGCCTTTATCCGGAAGCGGAACCAAGGTAACTGGTTGGCAATAATTGCATGCGCCCCTTTTTGGTACTTGCGACCGCTTTCGCTACCATTCGGTGGCCAAACTGCCAGGGAACCTCTGCACGCCCTGGCCTCGTGCATATCGGATATCCGTCACTGACCCTCGAAACCGTTTCTGAAGATCAGATCGCCATCGGCGAAGCGTGCGAGGGCAAACTTTTGTCCAGAGATTTGGCTTGGATCGAAAGCCGATCCGACCAGCACGACGTCGCCTGATGAGTCGATTACGATGGCGTTGGCCTGGTCGGAAGAGGCAAAGAAATCGACAGAGCTGCTGCTCCCGTCGCTGGTAAATGAGGTGTCGAGGGCCCCGGTCGGGGTCAGACCAAGCAAGGCAAAATCGGTTTGTGCATCCAGCGTGGAGCTACCTGCCAGCACCAGGGTATTACCCACCGCTGCGGCTGCCGTCGCCCCTTCGGCTTGTCCGGGTACCAGATCGACCATGACCGCACCCCCGCTGCCAAAGCCGGGCTCGGGATTGCCATTCAAGTCGAACAGCGCAGCCGCAAACTCGCCGCTCGATGCCGACGAACCGGTGTTGGCACTACCGACAGCCAGGATGCGTTCGCCCTGACCATTCCAGTCCGGCACGATCAGCAAGTCGTGAAGAAAATCGAACTGGGCGGCAAAGTCGTAGGTGGCGACGCCTGCGGTTCCAAAAGAACTGTCCAGCGTGCCATCGGACTGAAAGCGGGCGATTACGAAATCCCCATTGCCGATACCACCGACCAGAATCTTGCCATCGGACTGCACGGCCAAAGCGTGGCCTTCGTCATCATCGCCAACGGAAGCATAGGCAACGCCATTGTCCAAAGTTCATATAGCGCCGAACCATCTGCCATGAGCCGCACAACCGTCATGTTCTGCGAATAGCCAAGACTGGGATATCTCGAGTCACCGGCAAGCAGAATGCGGCCATCACTCTGCAACTTGATGGCACGCGCGACATCCCCATCGCCGTCGACATCAATGCTCACCAATCCGCCAACGCCAAAACCGGTATCAAGCGCACCGGCGGTCGTGTAGCGTGCAATACCGATATCACCGCCGGTGACGGGCTCGCGTACCTGACCGGCAACCAGCAAGCGGCCGTCCGCCTGCGCGGCGATCGCCATTGCGTCGTCCTCGCCACCGGCGAAGTCGGTGGTGACGATGCCTTGCTGGCCGAATGTTATTATCCAGACTTCCATCACTGTTGTATCTCGCCACGGCGAAGTCGCGATCAGTAAACGACAAACCCACATAGCCGACAGCCACAATCTTGCCATCGGCCTGCTGCGCTGCGCCGAGCGCCTCGGCATTGACCGGGCCGCGCAAGGAAACCTCACTCTTGCCGTCAGCGGAAAAGCTGTTATCAAGAGCCCCGCCCGGCAGAAATCGCGCCAGTCCTATGTTGTCGCCTTCGCTGGCTGCCTGCGCTCCCACCGAGCCACCCAACAGCAATGCGCCTTGATGAACAGCCAAGCACTGGCTTGAGTCGTGGTTGCCATGGAAATCGGCCAATGCCAGTCCCGAGCTGCCAACCCTTGGTGTCCGCCGTGCCGTCGGTAGCGAAACGCAAGAGTGCGAACTTGCCGATATCGGTGTTGCTTGCAGCAACAAACACGGCACCCTGGAATTGCACCATGTCCTGGATCGTTTCGGCGGTTTCACCACAATCGCCCGCTCGACGCGACCGCCCGTGCCGAACGTTGTGTCCAATGCGCCGTTGGCGGTCAACCTCGCCATGGCGAGGCTGTAGTCATAAGACCGATTGACGAATCCGCCGAGAATCAGTGCGCCGTTGCTCAGCAGCAGCGCACTGTTGGCTTCCGCGGGACTGGTGTCGAATGCGACAGTGGCGATACCACCGGTGCCGTAACTCGTATCGAGTTGGAGGTCCGGCATGAAACGGACTGCAACCATCTGGGCGGCGTTGAAACTCGCGTGCCAGTCCGACACACAGGATCTTGTCGTCGGGCTGGACCAGAACGTCTTGGCAGATATCAGCCGTAGCCGAGTAAATCTTGGTCGCCGCCGAGTGGAGAATGCTGCCGGTCGTGTCAATGGAGAGCACGGCAAAAGACGTGCCAACGCCAGGGTAATACGCGAGCCCGCCCACGATGATGTTGCCGGTATTGTCCAGCGACACAGACTTCGCCTCATCACTGCTGCCATACCAGTCCACCGTCAGTATTCCGGCGTTGGCAAAGCTGGCATCCAGGCTTCCATCGGCAAGCAACCGTGCCACCTGCCAGTCCTCGGCGATCAAGCCGCCGGTCTGGTCCGTGCCGACGGCAACGATTTTGCCATCAGCCTGCAACACCTGATCGGAAGGCGTGACCGCGAGTCGGCTGACCCGTGTCGGCAAAATTCGTGTCGAGCGAGCCGTCTCCATCGTGCCTGCTGATGCCTTGCGCAATTGTATCCCGCATAGGCCACCACGAGCCCGGTTCTGGGAATCGATCACCAGTGAAAGCGGCGCCTTCGCTGGTAAATGAGGCAATTGACGTTGTGACCTTGCCGCCGTCGCCGAAGCCGGGATCAAGGGCAAGTTGTGCCCAGCCCATGCCTGGCGCGAGCGCGACCAGCATGCCCACAATCCATCGACAATTGCCCGTTTTCTGCTGCTGCGCATCGAAATATCTCCCGTGACTTGTTCATCAGCTACCCTGCAACTACGCATTCATGGCTGACTGCGTATCAGTGCCGGTGAAAGTCATGCGGTCTGCACAGGTCGATCCGGCCGAGGCGGCGGGCGATATTCGTTGATCAGGCGCAGGCTCGACCTTGCTGATTCAGGAGGCCATGCAAGCAGGCATGCCGGGCGATGTCGACGACCAGCCCGACACATCACAACATGCGCGGGAACTTCGAGGTCAATCTTCGGATTATGCAGCGACGAGACTGTCGTCGCCACGTAGCCAGATGGCTACTACTGGAAATTGGAAAGCATGGGTCAGACTCCACTTTGTTGCATATCTGTGCATTGGCAAGTGCACTCTGGACCAATGTTTTGCGCACTCGATTCCCCGCAGGAAAATAGGCGCGTCGCAAACGGATAACTTCTTCCGTCTCCTTTTCCGGCTACCGCCTTCCGGGGTCGAATGCGCGGCGGCTTACGTCCCGATGTCCGGTTTTCTCGCAATTTTTTGAGAAACACGCTTCCGCACAAAGCAAATGCGCCAGCCACGTAGACGGGTACGGGATGAATTCAGGATTCAAGACCTGACGGACGCGCAAGCACGCCGTAATCCCAGGCACAGTGCTACTTTTGCAAACCTGGCCGAATACCAGGAGACAGATGCGTCGGTATCCCGAAAACCCGCACTCAGTCCAAGCACACGGCGAGCGACCCACTGCCAACCAGCGGGTCGCTATCGACGTCGGTCACTCAAAGCCGTTCGCAAAAATCC
>CAVQCW010000010.1:0-386789 GCA_963711075.1 uncultured Pseudomonadota bacterium
GCGGTATCTCATCTTGAATCTATAGGGGTGAGAGAGGCGAACCCAGGGAACTGAAATATCTCAGTACCTGGAGGAAAAGAAATCAACCGAGATTGCGCAAGTAGCGACGAGCGAACGCGCAGTAGCCCAAAAGTTGAACATGTTTTAGTCGAACGGTCTGGAAAGGCCGGCCATAGACGGTGATAGCCCGGTAGGCGAAAGGGCACGTTCAATGAAAGTGAGTAAGGCGAGGCACGTGAAACCTTGTCTGAACATGGGGGGACCATCCTCCAAGGCTAAATACTCCTGACCGACCGATAGTGAACCAGTACCGTGAGGGAAAGGCGAAAAGAACCCCGGAGAGGGGAGTGAAATAGAACCTGAAACCGTAGATGTACAAGCAGTGGAAGCCCCAGCCCTTGGTTCAGTGGCAGGCTTGAAGGTGGGGCGACTGCGTACCTTTTGTATAATGGGTCAGCGACTTACTGTCTGTGGCAAGCTTAACCGTATAGGGAAGGCGAAGGGAAACCGAGTCTGAATAGGGCGAACAGTCGCAGGTAGTAGACCCGAAACCAGGTGATCTAGCCATGCCCAGGGTGAAGGTGCGGTAACACGCACTGGAGGCCCGAACCCACTCCTGTTGCAAAAGTAGGGGATGAGGTGTGGCTAGGAGTGAAAAGCTAATCGAACCTGGAGATAGCTGGTTCTCCTGAAAGCTATTTAGGTAGCGCCTCGTGCGAACACTGTTGGGGGTAGAGCACTGTTATGGCTAGGGGGTCATCGCGACTTACCAAACCATGGCAAACTCCGAATACCAACACGTGCTACACGGGAGACACACGGCGGGTGCGAACGTCCGTCGTGAAAAGGGAAACAACCCAGACCTGCAGCTAAGGTCCCCAATTTACCGCTCAGTGGAAAACGATGTGGGAAGGCATAGACAGCCAGGAGGTTGGCTTAGAAGCAGCCACCCTTTAAAGAAAGCGTAATAGCTCACTGGTCGAGTCGGCCTGCGCGGAAGATTTAACGGGGCTCAAGCGGTAAACCGAAGCTCAGGGTGTGTAGTCCTTCGGGGCTATACGCGGTAGAGGAGCGTTGTGTACGCCTGTGAAGGTGGATCGTAAGGTCTGCTGGAGGTATCACAAGTGCGAATGCTGACATAAGTAACGATAAGGGGGGTGAAAAGCCCCCCGCCGAAAGCCCAAGGTTTCCTCGCGCAACGTTCATCGGCGCAGGGTGAGTCGGTCCCTAAGGCGAGGCGGAAACGCGTAGTCGATGGGAAGCCGGTTAATATTCCGGCACCGCTCGTGATTGCGATGGAGTGACGGAGAAGGCTAGGTGTACCGGGCGTTGGTTGTCCCGGGGAAAGGCGGTAGGTGTGGACTTTGGCAAATCCGGGATCCTCTACACCGAGCACCGAGACGAGTCCTTTATGGACGAAGTCACCGAGGCCACGCTTCCAGGAAAAGCTTCTAAGCTTCAGATCACGAGGACCGTACCGTAATCCGACACAGGTAGGCAGGGTGAGAATCCCAAGGCGCTTGAGAGAACTTGGGTGAAGGAACTAGGCAACATAGCACCGTAACTTCGGGAGAAGGTGCACCCGGGGATGTGGCTCCATGCGGAGCTGAGCATTCCTGGGTCGCAGTGACCAGGCCGCTGCGACTGTTTACCAAAAACACAGCACTCTGCAAACACGAAAGTGGACGTATAGGGTGTGACGCCTGCCCGGTGCCGGAAGGTTAATTGATGGGGTCAGCCGCAAGGCGAAGCTCTTGATCGAAGCCCCGGTAAACGGCGGCCGTAACTATAACGGTCCTAAGGTAGCGAAATTCCTTGTCGGGTAAGTTCCGACCTGCACGAATGGCGTAACGACAGCGGCGCTGTCTCCACCCAAGACTCAGTGAAATTGAAATCGCTGTGAAGATGCAGCGTTCCCGCGGCAAGACGGAAAGACCCCGTGAACCTTTACTATAGCTTTACACTGAACGTTGAGTTCTTCTGTGTAGGATAGGTGGGAGGCTTTGAAGTGCAGGCGCTAGCTTGCATGGAGCCAACCTTGAAATACCACCCTGAAGTGCTTGACGTTCTAACCTAGGCCCGTAATCCGGGTCGGGGACCGTGTATGGTGGGTAGTTTGACTGGGGCGGTCTCCTCCCAAAGAGTAACGGAGGAGCACGAAGGTGCGCTCAGCACGGTCGGACATCGTGCAGTGTGTGTAAAGGCATAAGCGCGCTTGACTGCGAGATCGACGGATCAAGCAGGTACGAAAGTAGGTCTTAGTGATCCGGTGGTTCTGTATGGAAGGGCCATCGCTCAACGGATAAAAGGTACTCCGGGGATAACAGGCTGATACTGCCCAAGAGTTCATATCGACGGCAGTGTTTGGCACCTCGATGTCGGCTCATCACATCCTGGGGCTGTAGCCGGTCCCAAGGGTATGGCTGTTCGCCATTTAAAGTGGTACGCGAGCTGGGTTCAGAACGTCGTGAGACAGTTCGGTCCCTATCTGTCGTGGGCGTTGGATGTTTGAGAGGGGCTGCTCCTAGTACGAGAGGACCGGAGTGGACGAATCTCTGGTGTTCCGGTTGTCACGCCAGTGGCACTGCCGGGTAGCTATATTCGGAAGCGATAACCGCTGAAAGCATCTAAGCGGGAAGCGCGCCTCAAGATGAGACATCCCGGAGCTTCAAGCTCCCTGAAGGAACCATCAAGACTAGGTGGTTGATAGGTCGGGTGTGTATAGCAGTAATGCCGAGCTAACCGATACTAATGATCCGTGTGGCTTGATCATATAACTCAAAGTCGCTTTATTAGTGCAAAGTCCCTTTTGCGGAAGCCAAAGCGGTTCCAGACCGCACTTTTCAAAAGAGCTTGCATAACTAATTATCTCGATGGCACATCGCCTCGATGAGAGTTCAGACACTTGTTACGTCCCAACCCTATGCCAGAGCACGCGCAGGCTCATGCGAATCCGTTCGCACAGAACCTGGCCATCCGTGGCCAGACTTCTCGCCTTTGCGCGTCTCCAGCACCGCTTCCCTGGCGGACATAGCAGCGTGGTACCACCCGATCCCATCCCGAACTCGGAAGTGAAACGCGCCCGCGCCGATGGTAGTGTGGCTTAAGCCATGCGAGAGTAGGTCACTGCCAGGGGCTTGATCCCAAAACCCTCAGTCCAACGACTGGGGGTTTTGCTTTTGTTCCTTCCCCCATGTGACCTACTTGCAAGGTGTGCGCTGCGCGCACCAGTGCTGCGTTCCTGCGCCACGCAGGCGCGGTCACTGCCAGGGGGGCTTGACCATCGAAACCCTCGGTCCAACGACTGGGGGTTTTGCTTTTGTTCCTTCCCCCATGTGACCTACTTGCAAGGTGTGCGCTGCGCGCACCAGTGCTGCGTTCCTGCGCCACGCAGGCGCGGTCACTGCCAGGGGCTTGATCCCAAAACCCTCAGTCCAACGACTGGGGATTTTGCTTTTGTTCCTTCCCCATGTGACCTACTTGCAAGGTGTGCGCTGCGCGCACCAGTGCTGCGTTCCTGCGCCACGCAGGCGCGGTCACTACCAGGGGGGCTTGACCATCGAAACCCTCGGTCGAAAGGCTGAGGGTTTTGTCTTTTACCCCTGGCTGCGCACGCGACCTGCCCAAACAGCCTGCGCCGCGCGCAACAGTACCGCGTCCAAGCCCCACGCAGGCGCGGTCACTGAGGTTTTCGACGGACGCAACGGCCCAATTTCGCGTTGCCCTTCTGTCCTATTTGCCTGCACCAATGGTCCGATCGAACAAGTGGTAAATACGCTTGTATTCGTCGAGCCACGAATCGGCGTTGGTAAAGCCGTGCCGGTCCAGTGGATAGGGTGAAATCCAGAAATTGTCCTTGTGCAATTCGATCAGGCGTTCATACAGCCGTATCGAATCCTCAAACAGCACGTTGTTGTCGATGACGCCGTGGCAGATCAACAGATCCCCTTTCAAGCCGTCGGCAAATTCGATAGGTGATGAACGTCGATAGGCGATTGGATCGACTTGTGGCCGATTCAGGATGTTGGCTGTATAGCCGTCGTTGTATTGGGTCCAATCGGAAACGGGACGCAACGCGGCACCGGCTGCGAACTGACCCGGTGCGCGAAACATCGCCATGAGCGTCATGAAGCCGCCATACGATCCACCATAAATTCCGACTCGTTGCGGATCAACGTTCCAGTTCTTTACCAGCCATTGCTTGCCGTCGAGCAGATCTTCCAATTCCGGATGGCCCATGTCGCGATAAATTGCGGTCCGCCAGTCGCGACCGTAGCCTTCCGATGCGCGATAATCCATGTCGAGTACGACATATCCGTGCTGCAGCAGCAGGTTGTTGAACATTTGTTCGCGAAAATAATACGACCAGCTTTTGTTTACGTCCTGCAGATATCCCGCGCCATGAACGAACAGAATTGCAGGATGTTGTGCAGACTTGTTGTAGTCAGCCGGCTTATAGAATTTGGCCCAGATGCCACCGTTGAAATGCGATGACGCCACTTTGACGAAGTCTGGCGCAACCCAACGCATGCCCTTGTATTCGGGCGTGCGAGTATCGGTCAGTTCGATCGGCGCAGATTGGCCATCGGAGCCGACAACCGCCAGTTGCGGCGGCAAATAACTGGTCGAGTGCACGACCAATAACCTCGTTCCGTCGTGAGACAATGTGAAGGCGTCCATACCCTGATAGTGGGTGATGCGCTCAAGGTCGCCACCTGTCGCGGCGACTCGATAGACATCGTATGCGTACGGTGCTTCGGCGTTACTACGCACATAGAACCAGCGGCCATCCGAGGACAGCTCGGGCTGAGAGACTTCGAACGTGCCGTGAGTCAGCGCTCGCGGCTTCGCGTCCGGCGCTTTGACGTACAACTGCGCAAACCCGGTTTGCTCGGATTCGAACCAAAGGGTCTTGTTGTCGTTCTCCCAGCCGAAGGAATTGAATGTCCAGTTGATCCATGCGTCGTCGTGCAGACGATGCTGCACCTTCAACGCTGGATCGGCTGGTGTCACGCTGACAATCCAGCGATCCTTGTTGTCGATGGCGCGCAACTGCACGGCAGCTGTAGAACCGCTGCGATTGAAAACGATACCGACAACCTGGAGCGAGCGGTCTTTTGGCTTCCGGTCTTTTGCGGGCTTGTCATGGCTGCCGTGCTTGCCGGAACTACCTTGATCGCTGGTCTTGGATGTGCCCGACTTTGCATTTTCCGCGCGAATTGCCTTCAAAGGATCGTCATGGATTCCGGGCAAGGTGGAGTAATCCAGTTTCGTCGATGTGTGTGCGGCCAAATCGAACAGCCATAATGTCTGCGGTGCCGGGCCGTTGCGTCCCACGCGAATACGCACGGACTCAAAATCCGCATAACCGGAATCGGTGACATATCGCGTCAGCTTTCCCTTCTTGCCCTCATCGAAACCGACTGCTTGCGTTGTAACCAACATCCAGCGTGTATCGGGCGATAGCTGCGCGTCGACGATGCGCGTGTCGGCACCAAGATAGAACGGCAACGCTGCGCGTGAAGTGTCGTCGCGCTGCATCTGCTGTGCGTGTTCACGCGCGGATTTCTTGTCGTCATCGATCTTTCGCAAGGTTGAAAACAAGCGAAGTTGCATGGCGCGCTGCGCGTCGTCTTTGGGTGCAGCTGCCGGGTCCTTTTCAGTCTTGAGTATGGCCGCCGGCATGGTCGTCGCACTGGCAAGATCGTAAACGAACCACGAATCGTGAGCACGAAAACTCAGTTTGTTGCCATCCGCAGAAAATTGGGGCGAGGATTCGTGCTCCTCGCTTCGCGTAATCTGAATCGTGGTGCCATTGCGCAGATCCCGAAGAAATACATCTCCATTGCGTATGAAAGCCGCGTGCGTATTCGTTTGCGAATACACAGTCTGGTTGCCATCAGCGGACTTCATTGAAGCCGCGTCAATCACGCTGTCTTTGCCGTCACCGAGAACGATGCGATGCAAGTCGTATATCGGCGAACCTTTACGCTTGAGCCTGTAATACACGGTGGCACCGTCGACGCCGAAATAAGGTGCGCCGCCTCGTCGCTCGAATTCCTCAGGGACCTGGATTTGGCCGGCGATCCAATCCGGATCCGCCATGATTCGTTCGAGCGTAAGGCGGCCTGACGGCGATTGTTGACCGGCGGAGGCTGCAAACGACAAAAACATGAGCGTGAGGGCGACGGCAATACGCGACATAGCGAGTTCCAAAAATTCTGAATGACTTCAGACGGGCTTTGCAGGATAACGCAGGAAGGGCGCATCGCAAGCCGCCGAAAGTCACATCTGGACTCGGATCGCTGGCGAATGCAGGGCGAATACGGCAACATCTCTTCCTGCCATTTACAAGCCGCCCATATGCCATTGCCTTGTGTTGAAATCGAAACTGCTCCGAACCCGAAGCACGCTGTCATCTGGCTGCACGGACTGGGAGCCGACGGCAACGATTTTGCCCCGATCGTTCCGGAACTGGTCGATCGCTCATGGCCGGCGCTGCGTTTCGTGTTTCCGCACGCACCAACCCGCCCGATTACCATCAACGGCGGCATGTCGATGCGTGCCTGGTATGACATTTCCGGGCTCGAAATCGCTCAGCTCCAGGATGAGCGCGGCATTCGCGCGTCTATCGGACTTCTGGAAGAACTCATTGAACGCGAAGCCGCCCGCGGCATCGCGCCGGAAAACATCCTGCTTGCCGGTTTCTCGCAGGGCGGCGCCATTGTTTTGGCCGGCGGCATTCGACATACCAAACGACTTGCCGGCATGGTTGCCCTTTCAACTTACTTGCCCATGGCGGAAAAGACCGATGCGGAAGCGGCATCGGAGAATCGCAATACGCCGATCTTCATGGCCCACGGCAACCTGGATCCGACGATCTCGCGTGCGTTGGGAGAGCTGAGTCGGGACTACCTGCAGCAGCGTGGATACCATATCGACTGGCACGCGTATCCGATGGCGCATCAGGTTTGCATGGAAGAAATCGCGGACCTCAAGCGTTGGATCGGTGCCCGTCTGGGCTGAACTGGCATGCCGCGTCCCGCCGCATCCGAATTGCAGGCAGATGAACCACGCTGGCTGCCTGACTTTTGCAGTCTGCCGGTGCTGTTCGCCGTGATGGTTGTGGCGGAACTTTTGGTTCTGGTGATCCTGATCGCACCCAGCGACGAGACCCGTGCATTATTGCCACGGCTGGCGACGACAAGCGTGTTCGTGCAATGGCTGGGACTGGTGTGCGCGGTGTGTTTGTGCAAATTGCGGCCACAACTGCGGCATCTGAGCCCGGGGATCGGCGTGCTGACGGCCTACATTCTGATGCTGCTGATAACGGTATTGGGCAGCGCCATCGTGTTCGAGATCGACCACCAGCTCAATCTGGGCCTCACCTTGCCTGAGCAATTCAAGCAACGCTTTGTCTGGCGCAGCGCCGCGTTATGTGCGTTGCTAGGGGCGGCGTTGTTGCGCTACTTCTACGTCATCGAGCAGTGGCGAGCGCGCGTGCGCGCGGAATCCAAAGCTCGATTCGAAGCGTTGCAGGCGCGCATTCGCCCGCACTTTTTGTTCAACAGCATGAATACAATCGCGAGCCTGATATCCGCGCGGCCGAAGGATGCCGAGCGCGCTGTCGAGAATCTGTCGGATCTGTTTCGGGCAGCACTCGGCAACGACAAGGCGCTGAGTACTCTGGCCGCGGAAATCGATCTGACCTTACGTTATCTGGCTATAGAGAAACTGCGCTTTGGCGACCGGTTGCGCATCGAAACGGAACTTCGCGATGTCCCCCAGTCGATGCCGATGCCGGTGCTATTGTTGCAGCCATTGGTGGAAAACGCGGTCTACCACGGCATCGCAGCGCTTCCGGAAGGCGGCACGATCGCCATCGGCGCGCGCCGCAGCGGAGGCGTTGTGGAAATCGAAATACGCAATCCGTGTCCACCGCCGGGCGCACGTGTGGCGCAGCGACATGGAATGGCGTTGGCCAACACGCGTTCGCGAATTGCGTTCCATTTCGGCGCGCGCGGTACACTGGACATCGACGCTGGCGAGCATTATTTCGCCTGCACGCTGAGATTACCCGATGAAAGCGCTGATCGTTGACGACGAGCCGTTGGCGCGCGAAAGGCTTGAAACGCTTTTGCGCGATTGCGACGATGTGGAAATCGTTGGCCATGCCGGCGACGGTCGTGCGGCTGTGGAGGCCGCAGCGCGGCTGGCCCCGGACCTGGTATTGCTGGACATACGCATGCCGGTTATGGACGGGCTTGAAGCGGCACGGCACCTGACGCGCCTGGACGACGCCCCGGCGATCATCCTGTGCACTGCCTACGACGAACATGCTCTTGCCGCGTTCGACGCTGGCGCGATCGACTATCTGGTCAAGCCCGTGCGGCTGGAGCGACTCAAGGCGGCGTTGGAACGTGCGCGCCGTTACGCTTCCACCGAGATCGAACGTATCGAGTCAAACGCAGCCACATCGCGGCAACGCACGCACTTGTGTGCACGCGTGCGTGGAAATCTGGTACTGGTTCCAGTGGCCGACATTCTCTACCTGCAAGCGGAAGACAAGTATGTCGTCGTCCATCACAGCAGTGGTGAAGTATTGATTGAGGAGACTCTCAAGTCTTTGGAAACCGAGTTCCAGGAGCAGTTCGTGCGCATCCATCGCAACTGTCTGGTTGCGCGGAGGCGTTTGTCAGGGTTGGTTCGTGGCGCGGATGGAGCCGTCTTCGTCAATCTCGAAAACAGCCCGGCTTCGCTGGAAGTCAGTCGCCGCAATCTGCCCGCGTTGCGAAAACTGGTACGCAGCTTGTGAGTGCGCCACTACGTATCGCCACGCGGCGCAGTGCGCTGGCGCTATGGCAGGCTGAGCACGTCGCCAGCCTGTTGCGCGGCGCACACCCAGGACTTGGCGTTGAACTGGTTGCGATGACAACGCGGGGTGACCAGATACTCGATCGTCCGCTGGCCGACATCGGCGGCAAGGGCTTGTTCTTGAAGGAACTCGAAATAGCGATGCAGGAAAATCGCGCAGACATCGCCGTGCATTCGTACAAGGACGTGCCCATGGTACTGGAAGCGGATTTTGCAATTGGTGCGGTACTCGAACGTGCGGATGCAGCGGACGCTTTCGTGTCTCCGAATTTCGCGCGCCTGGATTTGTTGCCGCACGACGCAGTTGTCGGAACCTCATCGTTACGCCGTCAGGCGCAACTGCGCGCTGCGCGCCCGGATCTGCAATTGCGAGATCTGCGCGGCAACGTCAATACGCGATTGAGCAAACTTGATGCGGGCGACTACGACGCTATCGTGCTGGCATGTGCCGGCTTGGAGCGACTCGGTCTGGCGTCGCGCATCCGCAGTCGACTGCAGGCGCCCCACTGGTTGCCGGCTGCAGCCCAGGGTGCGATTGCAGTAGAGCAACGTCGTGGCGACCTGCGGATCGGAACCTTGCTGCAGCCGCTGCACGACATTACGACTGCACGTTGTGTCGACGCCGAACGCGCGATGACCCGACACCTGCAAGGCAGTTGCCAGGTTCCGATCGCGGCGTTTTGTATCGAAACGGAAACCGGTTTGCATCTAAGCGGACTGGTCGGCGATGCTGCCAGCGGTCGCCTGCTTCGCACAGAGGCCGCAGGCGAAAGCGCGACCCCGGAGGAGTTGGGCCAGCTGGTCGCGCACCAACTTCGCGATTTGGGCGCCGACGGGCTGCTTGGGCTCGATTAGCGCTTGCCGCCCCGATCATCGCGACTGCGCGCCGTTTGACGCTGTCGGAAATTCCAGCCGACAACCCCGTCACTCCCGCTTCGCGGGAATGACGAGTTTTTGCATTAACGAATCTCCAATGCCGATTCCCGGGCCTAGAAGCTGTAAACCAGATTCGTCGTCAGCAGGGTATCGGTCTTCTTGAAGCCGGCTTCCACTTGCGAGTTGTGGCGTACCTGGTAAGCAACCTTCAACGCAAGCGCGCTTGTCATCTTCACGCTCACCCCGGCGTCATTCTGCATGAACTTGTTGCCGCTGCCGGCTTCGACCACGAAAGTATCCACGAATGCCGTAGTTGCGTTAAACGTATGTTTGTAGTCCATTTTGCCGCGCAAAACGACATTGCTGTCTGAATCCGGGTCGACTTCAATCGACGGCGGTGGCGGCGAAGTGTTGGGGACTGAGAACTTGCTCGGTTGTACAACCTTGTAGCCCGGTCCGGCTTCGAACGAAAGTTCGTCGCTGGCGTTCTTGAGGACCTGATATCCGTAACCGATAGAGGCAACGTACTGGTAGTCGTACGGCGAGAACTCGTCGTGTTCGTAGCGCAGGGCGCCAACGATGTAGCTGCGCTCGTCGAACTTGTAACCGGCCGAAGCTGCCGCTTCATAACGGTTCGCAGTCAAATCATAGCTCGAGGTACCGTTGGCATTGGCAACGTTGGCCTTGTTGCGTTGCGCAGTCAGGGCAAATTCGTCTTTCCAGGTATCGTTGTTGAATTTGAGATCGAGTTTGGCGTTCAGGTTCTGTGACTTGGTATTGCCGCTGGCAAGGGCCAATCCAGCCTCGCCGCTGCCCGACCATCCTTGCGGTGGCGGATCGGCCAGCGCGACAAGTGGCAGCGAAAGCAGAATGGCGGACGCGAGCAGGTTGTATTTCATGCAATCTCCTTGATTTGGAAGCGCCGTCGATGCGACGGAGGCATCATTGTAACGAGGCACAATGCTGCAATGTGGACTTTTGCGCAAAATCGCGACATCCGGTTCGGGTTGGATTCAGCCAGAATCCGGTTGTGCGGCATCGTAGTAAAGCATCACTACGTGCCTGGCTTCCGCAAAGAAAAGCCAGCGTTCAACAAACAAACCTGCCGTCGTAGCCACCACCGATATGCCCGCAAAAACCGTTGCGAGCATCGACGGTTCCGGAGCCAGCAACCAGGTGGCTGCCGCTGCAACAATCGGCACGGGTCCGAGCCCGATTAAAGCGATCGTACGCAGTCGCTTTGCGTGCTTTCGCGCGAGGGCGAAGCCCATTTCGTGGGTAAGATAGTTCTGTTCGGTATGCGGGGATTCGCTCCCGCGCACGCTGCCCAGGTGCCCCAGACCTGTTGCTGACGCTATGCTTGCCGGATGTTTCGTCGTATCGATGAATCGCCAATACATCTGCTTGCAGACAAAACCGCATAGCGCTGTTGCCATGGACACTGCGCATAGAATTACCACCAGCGGCGTATCCGGAATCAATGTGCCAAACAGTGCGTGCAGCAGCAACATCCACGAAGTGCCGCCGAGCAACCCGAGCAGCAAATAGCCTGGCAACACGTAGCCGTTGTGCCAAGCATGGATGGTCTTCAACGAAGAATAAATTCGCGCGGTGCAGAAAACTGTGGCCAGCGCAAACAAGGCAAGCATGGCGCCAAGCATACGCAGAAGATTCGCATGCTGACCTTGCCACAACATCAGTCCAAGCAGCAGCGCGGGGGCGAAACCGCAGATCGACAGCGCTCCTTCGCGCGACAACCACGAGCTCCGCCATTGACTGAACGCGCGCCATGCGCGTTGCGGTTGCCCCAGGTGCAAGCTCGACGACAGCAAACCTGCGCCGGCAAACACCACGCCCGTTGCCAGCGCGATCAATGCTTCAGTACGGCCGATTACGCCGGAATCCGATGCCAGCGCGAGGCCAAGCAAAAACAGCAGCCCGTAGCCGGTTCCGGAAACCACGGTAAAGAAAATGACGGATAGAGCTGGATGCATGGTGAAAGTGCGGACGGGGAAGGCGGCTAGTGATTTTCGCAATCAGGAAGAACGCAAGACTATCGTGACAACAATTTGTCCAGCCAGCGAAGCAGTGGTGGTGCCTCAGACAGATCAACAGCGTTTTCTTGTGCATCGTCGGCTCGTGGCGCATCACTGCAACGCCGTCGACGCGGCGGCAGATACTTGTTGACCGGCTGGTAACCCATTTCCGGCATCAGGTCGTAGCCGTTGCGTTGCGCAACAAGTTTCGAGACCTCGGAATCCGGATCGCCGAGATCGCCGAAGTGACGTGCACGGGTCGGACAGGCCATCACGCAAGCTGGTTGCCGGTCGATTTCCTCGAACGTTTCGTTGTAGATCCGGTCGACGCACAAGGTACACTTTTGCATCACGCCGCGAACTTCGCTGTACTCGCGGGCGCCATAGGGGCAGGCCCACGAACACAATTTGCAACCGATGCATTTGTCCTCGTCGACCAACACGATGCCGTCTTCTGCGCGTTTGTAACTGGCGCCGGTCGGGCACACCGTTACGCAGTCCGGAGTCTCGCAATGCAGGCACGAGCGCGGGAAGTGTACCGTCATGCCGGTAGCCGGGAGCCCGGACGCGGGAGCCGAAGAGCCCATCGCTCCGGTGAGCTTTGCGGATCCCGGCTGCGGGCTCCCGGCTACCGTAATCTCATAGCTGTGGACGCGATTGAACCAGACCCCCAACGGTTCACGACCATAGGCATCTTCGTCCGGCAACGGCCCGAACCGGCCGCCGTCGTTCCATTGCTTGCAGGCGACGGCACAGGCGTGACAGCCCACGCAAATGTCCAGATCGATCACCAGACCGAGCTTCTTCTGCGTTGGCGGGGGCAGCATCGTCATGGCAACATCAATCAGGGATGAAACGGCCAGAAATGCGGGATCAGCCACATCGAAAGCGCACAGAACAACGCGATCAGGGGAATGCCGATTTTCATGAAATCGGTGAATTTGTACCCGCCGGCCGCGTACACCATCGTGTTCGTCGGATAGCCTACCGGCGTGGCGAACGATGTTGCCGCGGCAAATGCCACAGTAATCACGAACGGAATCGCGTCGACATGCATCGCGTGGGCGATGGAAATGGCGATCGGAGCCATCAGCACCACTGACGGATTGTGTCCCATCATTTCGGTCAGCACCGCGGTCAACAGGTAAACCATCAACAGCGCCGCCAGCGGCCCATGCGGGCCGACCAGCGACATGCCGGCATCGACGATGTGATGGGCCAGTCCGGTTTTGTCCAAAGCGATGCCGAGCGGCAGAATGGCACCGAGCAAGACAATGACTTTCCAATCCATCGCTTCATATACTTCCTCGAAGCTGAAACAACCGGTTACCGCCATTGCCGCGCAACCGATTACGGCACTCACCACGATCGGCAACACGCCGAATCCGGCGAGTGCGATCACTGCGATCAGGATTGCGATTGCCAGTGGAGCCTTGCGTCGCGAGGCGCGTTTGTCGCCACGCTCACTGAGCACGACCAAACCGGAATCGTTGCGCAGATGGCGCAAGGCCGGTTCATCGACCAGCAGCAGGAGTATGTCACCGACGGCCAGGCGCGCGCGCTTGATCTGTTCGCGCACGATCTGGTTGCGCCGCTGCACCGCGAGCACGCTGGCTTTGTAATTCCAGCGAAAATCGACTTCCTCGACGGTTTGTCCGAGCATGCGTGTGCCCGGTGCGACCATTGCCTCAATCACCACGCGCCGCTGTTCGGTTTCGGCTGCATCGGGAATCTCGGCGGCAGGCGCGATTTCGAGTTTGAGGCGTTGCCTGAACTCCTGCAGCCGCGACCAGTCGCCGCGAGTCAGCAACACGTCGCCTTCCTGAAGCTTTTGCGATCGCGGCGCCCAAAGGTGCTGCTCCCCGCGCAGCAATTCGAGCACGTAGACGCCATATTTTTCGCCCAGTTTCGCCTCGGAAATCGACTCGCCGATCAACGGAGATTCACTCATCACGCGAAGTTCGGTAACGAACTTGCCCAGGTTGAAACTCTCCGCATATTCCGTATCGATGTGACGTGGCAGCAACCAACGCCCGATAAGCATCAGATAGATGATGCCTGCAACGGCCAGAATCGCACCGAGTCGAAGAAAATCGAATACGCCAAAGCCGGACATGCCGTGCTGCATCGCCAGGGAGTTGACCAGGAGATTTGATGATGTTCCGAGCAGTGTGCATACGCCGCCCATCTGCGCGGCGAACGACATCGGAATCAACACACGCGCAGGCGAAGTATGGCTGCGCGCGCACACGCTCAATGTCACTGGCAGGAATGTCGCGACCAGCGCCGTGTTCTTCACGAATGCGCCGAGCACGCATACCACCAGCATGATCGACAAGGTCAAAAGCCAGGGTCGGCGGATGCGCGAAAGCACGCGGATCAGCGGATCCAGGCCGCCGGTGCCGACAATGCCGGCGTTGAGGGCGAACATGGCCGCGACCACGATCGTCGCTTCATTGCTGAAGCCCGACAAACCTTCAGCTGGCGTAACGATGCCGAGAACAAGCAACGCAGAAAGTACCAGCAGCGCGACGGCGTCGAAGCGCACTTTCTCGCTCACGAACAGCGCCATCGCACCAATGACAATGCCCGCCACCGACCAAGCCTGCCAGGTCATGGCACATTCTCCGTTGCCGGGTAAACCTTGACGCGCAAATCGAACCACGCAGCCTGACCGGTCACCGGATCGGCATTGGCATAGCGGTAACCATCCTGGCGTGGCGGCATCAAATCGTCGATCGCATGATTGAGCAGGAATCCCCTGGTGTACTCGGGAGCACCTGCTTTGAGCTTCCACGCAGGTTTGTGTTTGCCGATCGCATTCCATGTCCACACCGTGCCCGGCGCCGTGCCTGCATGCAGTTTCGCCTGCGCGCGAATGCGTGCGTGCGCCGATTCAACCCACACCCACGCACCGTCTGCAACGCCGCAAGCCGCCGCCGTATCCGGATGCAGATACAAGAAGTTGCGCGCGGTGATCTGGCGCAGCCATGCGTTTTGCGAACCCCACGAGTGATACATGAACATCGGTCGTTGGGTGATGGCGTGCAGATTGAACTCCCTCTCCCCCGTCGCTTGCGAGGGGGGAGAGGGTTGGGGCGAGGGGGGGACACCAGCGCGTTCGTAAGATGAGGCCATTGCCGAGCCTTGCCCACTTCCGCCTGCGGCACCTTCAGCCGCGCGCGTGGCAACGGCATTCGGCGTTGAATACCAGAACGGCAACGCATCGAAATAGCGCGCCACGCGCTCGCGTTCGCTGTCGGGCGGCTGGTGCTCGCCGTGGCCAAGTGCGGCAAGGCGAAATTTCTGCAGCCGTTCCGAATACAGCTCCAGCACGATCGCATTGGTGGAACCGACGAACCCCAGCGATTGCGCCCATTGCAGATAATCGCGATTGGCCATCTTGTAATAGCGACCCGCGGCCGGGACGCGCACATGCCAAAAGCAGTTGTCCGCCTTGTAGCGTGCGAGCTGGTCCGGATTCGGTTCGCCGATGCCTTGCTTGTCGCCATCGCGACCACGCCATCCGGCAAGCAAGCCCACTCCCGGCGCGCGCTCATGGCGAATGATGTAGTCGGCGTAGTCGCGATAAATCGTTTGCCCATCGACGTCGACCATCCCCGGCAGGCGCAGTCGCGCGCCGAGATCGAGCAGCACGTCCTGAAACGGGCGCACATCGCGGTCCGGTGTGCACACCGGCTGGCGGATAGCATCGCTGGCAGCATCCGCATCCGAAATCGGACGGTCCAACAGCGAGATGCAGTCGTAGCGTTCGAGGTACGTGGTATCCGGCAGCACCAGATCGGCAAACGCCACGGTCTCCGACGAATAGGCATCCACGTAAATAATGTGCGGAATCTTGTATGTGCCGCTGTCCGCATCGCGATCGCACAGCATCTCACGAGTTTGCGTGGTGTTCATCGACGAGTTCCAGCCCATGTTGGCCATGAACAGGAACAACGTGTCGATGCGGTAGGGATCGCCGGCCCAGGCATTGCGAATCACGCACTGCAACATCCCGTGCGCGGCCAGCGGGTATTCCCACGAAAACGCCTTGTCGATGCGACGCGGCGCACCGGAAGCGTCGACGACCAGATCCTCCGGCGCCTGCACATAGCCCAGCGGACCGGCGTTGAGCACCCCATTTTCCTTGCGCGTCCTGCCCGGCCGGTTTGCCGGCGGCACCGCCTTCGGATACGGCGGCTGGTAGCGGAAACTGCCCGGCGTATCGATCGCGCCGAGCAGCATTTGCAACGTGTGCAGCATTCGGCACGTATGAAAGCCGTTCGCGTGGGCGGCAATGCCACGCATCGCGTGCATCGCAACAGGCCGACCGATCATTTCCTCATGCCGTCGGCCGAACGCGTCCGTCCAGGGTTGCGCCAGACGGATTTCCTGCGCAAAGGCGACATCGGCCATTTCCATGGCGATGCGCCGGATCGTGTCCGCATCGACACCGCACTGCGCGGCTGTCGTGTCCGCAGCGTATTCGTCGGAAAGAAAGCGTTCGGCCAGCAACTGAAAGGCGGGTACCGCCTTGCGCCCGTCGGGCAGCAGGAATTCCCCCGCGATCAGCGGCGCGATGCCGGTTGCATCGGCGCGTAGGATGCTCCAATCAATCGATGCCGATGCCGAATCGGCGCATGACTCCCTCTCCCCCGCCACTGTCGGGGGAGAGGGTTGGGGTGAGGGGGCGGCGTATGGTTCTGCCGAGGCGTTGAGGTCGGCGAGGTGCTGCCCCCTCACCCAACCCTCTCCCCGATCGCCGGCGATGGGGGAGAGGGAATTTCGCGCTGCGCACAATGGATGGCCGTCGGCATCGCGAGCAATCAACCCATCGTCCGCACCGCCAGGGTTGCGCACCACAAGATGATGCGCATTGGTGTAACGGACCAGATATTCAAAATCGATCCAGTCGTGAATCAGCAGCTCGCGAATCAGTGCGCCAACGAATAGCCCGTCCGTGCCGGGGCGTATGCCGATCCATTCGTCGGCAATGGCACCATAGCCGGTACGCACCGGATTGATCACGACGATTTTCGCGCCGCGCCCCTTGATCTTTCCCAGACCGAGTTTGATCGGATTCGAATCGTGATCCTCGGCCACGCCGAACAGCAACAGATATTTCGTTTGCTCCCAATCCGGCTCGCCGAACTCCCAGAACGAGCCGCCGATCGAATACATGCCGGCCGCAGCCATGTTGACCGAACAGAAGCCGCCGTGCGCGGCGTAGTTGATCGTGCCGAACTGCTGCGCCCACCAGCCGGTCAGCGCCTGCGACTGGTCGCGGCCGGTGAAGAACGCGAGTTTGTCCGGCTCGGTCGCGCGGATATCGCCCAGCCACTTCGTCGCCAGCGCCAGCGCCTCATCCCAGTTGATCTCGCGGAATTCGCCCGCGCCGCGTTCGCCGACGCGCAACAGCGGTTTCGACAACCGCGCCGGCGAGTAGTGCTGCATGATGCCGGCCGAACCTTTGGCACACAGCACGCCGCGATTGACCGGGTGCGCGCGATTGCCTTCGATATAGCGCACACGGCCGTTCTTCAGGTGGACTTTGATGCCACAGCGACACGCGCACATGTAGCACGTCGACGTCTTGACGTCGTCGCCGGCCGGTTCGTCGAGTTTGAGGTTAGCGTGCGGCATGCGCGTGACGCTCCGCCATGTCAGCGAAATTGCGTGGTACGCGAACCTTCCCTGGTGCGTGGCGCCGGCCCGGACATCCCTGTCCGGTCGCTCGCGTCCGCGCGCGATGCGCTTCAACGCATCGCGCAAGCGCGTCCGCTCGCCCACATCGGCACGCGCACATGTAGCGCGTCGACGTCTTGACGTCGTCGCCGGCCGGTTCGTCGAGTTTGAGGTTAGCGTGCGGCATGCGCGTGATGCTCCGCCATGTCAGCGAAATTGCGTGGTACGCGAACCTTCCCTGGTGCGTGGCGCCGGCCCGGACATCCCTGTCCGGTCGCTCGCGTCCGCGCGCGATGCGCTTCAACGCATCGCGCAAGCGCGTCCGCTCGCCCACATCGGCACGCGCACATGTAGCACGTCGACGTCTTGACGTCGTCGCCGGCCGGTTCGTCGAGTTTGAGGTTGGCGTGCGGCATGAATGGCAATATTTGGTGGGCCTACATGGTAGCGGATACGCATCGGCGTGAGGCTATACTCACGCCATGGACCGCTATGAACGTATCTCCACCCTGCACCGGATACTGAAATCCACGCGCTATCCCGTGCCGCTGGCGCGGCTCATGGACGAATTGGGTTGCTCGCGGGCGACGGCATACCGCGATATTGCGTTCCTGCGCGACGCGCTCGGCGCGCCTATCGATAGCGACGGCGAACAGGCCGCCTTCCACTACGCGACTGGTGAAGCAGAGCGTTTCGAGTTGCCCGGACTGTGGCTGAACAGTGAAGAATTGCAAGCGCTGCTTGCGCTCAATCAACTCGTTGGACGCACCGGGCCGGGCATACTCGCCAGTGCTCTTGAACCGTTCCGCTCGCGCATCGACAAGCTGCTTTCGAACCAGCTCGATGGCAAGAATTTTTCGCTGGAGCGCATTCGCGTCATCGGCAGTGGCTCGCGACAGCGTCGATGAGACCACGTTTCGTCATGTCGCCAGTGCCGTGCTTGAACGGCGACGCCTGAAATTCGATTATCGCGCGCGTTCGACCGACCAACCCACGGCGCGGACCGTGTCGCCGCAACGGCTGACGCACTATCGGGACAACTGGTATCTGGACGCCTGGGATCATGGCCGCGACGCCCTGCGCAGCTTTGCGCTGGATCGAATCGTGCGCGTCGACGTGCTCGAAGAGACCGCCGAGGACCGCGACGAAACCGAACTCAACCAGCACCTCGCTTCGAGCTACGGCATCTTCTCCGGCGCGCCCAAGGCAACGGCTACGATCCGCTTTTCGAAACACGCCGCACGCTGGGTTGCCGACGAACACTGGCACTCGCAGCAACACGGCGAATGGCTCGACGACGGCCGCTACGAACTCAAGGTGCCGTACAGCAACTCGCGCGAACTGCTGATGGACGTGCTGCGCTACGGCCCCGACGCCGAAGTCGTCGCGCCCGTCTCATTGCGCGAAGAACTGCGCATCATGCTGCAGTTGGCGATCGGGGCGTATCAGTGATGTGGCTTTTTGGTTTCGGTACAGGCGAAGCGGGAGGGCGGTATTGTCAGGCACGGATTGGATGTCATCGCTTCAGGAACAACGCCAGGCTCTGGTTTGGCGGGGGGCAAAAGGCAAGACTTGACCCCTGACCCGCGCAAGCCCAGCAAACGACGCGATTTGATTGATGCGAGGCATCGACCTACAACACTGCCTTGAGGATTACCAGCAAGATGAAGGCGCCGGTAAGACACAGTGCCACTGCCTGAAACAAATAAAGTGTGCGTACACTGCCCAGTGCGGTTGTGAGCGCAGTGGCATCGGTGTCGTACGCGCGATATAGCGAGCGGAATCTGCTCGCAACATTCAACGTCAGCGCCGCGGTGATCAACAAAACGATGATGTTGATGCCGGCGGTGACAGTGACCCGATGCGACAGGATTCCGATGGTGATCGATAGCGCGGCAATAGCGAGCGAACCGATACCGGCAATGCCCGCATAGCGTGCAACGCCGGCAACTACATTGCGCTGCGCGCTGCTAACTGCCGGCGGCCGGGGCATGCCAGGTTTGCGGCCGCGTGTATCGCCGTTTGCGGCTTCGGATTCGCCGGGGCGTTGCATGGCCTTGCATGCCACCACCGCGGTGACGCGCATTCCTTGCTGTGTGCCTTCGGCGCGGGCCTCGTCCTCGGTCGCCGCCTCGCTGTATGACCGCTTGACCGGTTCACCGGTCGTGGCGCTGTTGCCATAAACAAAATAGGGCATCGACTTGTCTCCGGGTTCGTTGCTTGTGCGGTTCGGCGTCGCGTTCTGCGTCGAACCGGATCCTACGTTTACTCGTTGTCGCGCGAAAATTCGTGCCATCTGGCGACTCAAGTTCTGGGGTGCGGCGTAACGTATTGATTGTATTGATGCCCGGCGGACGAAGCGGGGTCAGGGCGAGCCGACGCCGATGTTCCAGGGGAGAAAACCCAGGGCTGAGCCCGATATTTGCCGATATTCGCCTGACCCGGATATTCGCTGGAACCGGTCCCGCGCCAGCCGCCCGAAATCCGCCATGAATGATCTGCTGATTGCCGCATCTTCGGCCGCGGCACCGCGGTCGGCCACGTTCTACTGAACTCGGACCACGATCGCGGGACGCAATGCTGCATGGTCCCCGGCCGTGGCCCGGACTTCGGTCCGCGCACGCGGATCGCATGCAGGACCAGACAGAACTTCGAGAGGGGAAGGGTCATGACGGATTATTCGAAACGGATGAAAGACACGGCGCGGCGGCTGTTCAATCGCAAGGTGCTGGTGCTGGCGACCATCGTGGTGTGCGGATACTGGATCTATCGGCACCCGCCGATCGAAACCATCGGACGCCAGGAAGTCGGCCTGCGCCTGAACACTCTGACCGGGTCGGTCACCGAGGTGGGCGAAGGCATGTGCCTGATGATTCCCGGCATTCACACGCTGCGCCGGTTTCCGCTGCAGGACAAGATCTATCGTCCCGAGCGCAGTACCAAGGCCAACGGCCCCGCTCCGTTCCAGTCGTCGGAAGGGTTGTCGATCGGTGTGGAACTGGCGATCCGCTACGCCATGGATCCGGCCAGATTGCCGCAGGTGTCGAAACTGCTGCCCAATGATATCGACCGCGATCTTGTCGAACCGCTGGTCCAGGGCGTCATCTACAAGGTGTTCACGCGCTATACCGTGCGCGAGATTTTCTCGACCAAACGTCAGGAGATCCAGGATGTGATCGAGGGTGAATTGAAACCGATGCTGGCCGCAGACGGCATCATTCTGCGCAACGTGATGATGGGCAACGTCGATCTGCCACCGGACTATCGCGAAGGCATGAACAAGGTACTGGCCACGGAACTGCAGACCGAACAGATGAAATACACGTTGCAGCTCAAGGAAAAGCAGGTCAAGGAATCCGAACTGCAGGCCGAAGCGGACAAGGCACGGCGCGACAAGGAAGCCGAAGCGGCAGCCGATGAACAGGTCATCGCCGCCAAGGGCCAGGAGGAAGCGATGAAACATGTGTTGCCATTCAAGCGCAAGCAGATCGAGCAACGCAAGCTGGAAGCCGAGGCGGACAGCCAGTCGCGCATCCGCATCGCCAGGGGCAATGCCGAGGCGCGACGCATTGAGGCCGCCGGTGAAGCGGATTCGCGCCGCAAGCTGGCCGATGCCGAAGCCTATCGTCTAGAGCAGGTGGGCAAGGCCAACAGCGAGCAACTGGAACGCGACGGCGATTTGATCAGCAAGCATCCGTTGCTGATCCAGAAGACCCTGGCGGACAAGCTGTCCGACAAGATTTCGGTGATCATTGCGCCACCGCCTGCCGACGGTGGATTCATTGGACAGGCGTTGCTGGGGGCCACGCAGCAACGCACGGCCGCGCGCAATACCGCGTCCGGCGCAGGTACGCCATGAAAACCGCGGCGTGGGTTCTTATCGCATTCGGCGTGTGCCTGGCACACGTCGTGCGCGCCGATACAATGTTGGCAATCGTCACCCAGGATGGCGTCGCGCTACGCGCCGAGGCGCGCGATACGGCCGCACCGCATGCCGTGCTCTGGCAGGGCGAAAGCCTGGAGGTGCGCGGCCGCGTGCTCGACTACCTGCAGGTATACGACCATCGCATCGAACGCGCCGGATTTGTTCGTGACTCGGAGGTACACATTGTGTCGCTCAAGCCCGAAGCGGCTCCCGATCTGCTCGCTGTCGTGCGTTTTCTGCGCGACATGCCGGGTTCGGAATCGCTCGGCATCGCCTACACGGCGGCCTATCTGAGGGCGGCACCGGCCAACGCCATCGATGCCGAACCGTTTGCCGCCCTTGGCACGATGGCCGGGCGCCTGGCGCAACGGGCATCGACAAACACGCGCAAGTCGCAAGAATCCCTCGTTTCCGGCCAACTCGATGTCGCGGCCGAATACGGGGTTGCCATTCGCAGCATCGACCGTGATGGACGGATGCGCCTGTGCTACGACGGCGAGGCCTACCGGCGGGTCATGGCACTGAAGGCCGGCGCGATGGACAAGGCCATCGCCGCGCTCGCACTGACGGACCCGGCCTGCATCGATCCGAAGCTGACGCCGGTCGAACGCGATGCGTTCGACACCTGGCGCGCCGACGTTCTCGACCGCGTGCCGAGCGGCGATCTGCCCAAGTACGTGCAAAATCGTCTGCACATGCGCGCAGCATCGGTGTGGTCGGCCATCGCTTTCGAACAAACCCGACGCCATCAGCCGTCGCAACAGGCCGGCAAGCGCGCGCTCGACGAATTGGTCGCAGTCAACGCGCACGAACTGGCCGGGCAGGATCGTGTGATCTACAACAATGCCGCGATCCGCGTGGGAGCCTCACGCTGGGCGGCGGGACCGACGAATCCGGTCGGCAAGGGGCTGCACATCGCCACGACACAGGGTCAGCCCGGCGAAACCTGCATCTGGTTGCTGGACCGCAAACACGACGAGAAGTCGCCACTGGCACGGCGCTGCACGTACGCTACGGTGTGGGCGAATTCCGCGCGCGCCAATGCGCACGGCACCGCGCTGACCGTCGCCGTGCAGCCGATGATCAGCTGGCGCGAAATGTGGCTGTTCCACGAGAGCCGCGGCAAATGGAAAATCGATGTCGTGCCGCCTGCCGACGACGATCCGCAACTGGGCTATATCGAATTTGCAGGCTGGGTGCCCGGAGGCCGGAAAATGCTCGCCGCGCGCGAGGCCCGCGTTGACGGACACTTCATCCACCGTTTCGAGATTCTCGACATGCGCACACTGGCTGCTATCAAGCATGCCGATCAGCCGTCCTCGCTCAGTGTGTTCTACCGCTGGCAGGACCCGATGTGGAAAAGCCAGACGGTGAGTCTGCGCGAGTAGACTCACGCAGCATGCGGCATCACCGATGGTGCCGATCCAAGGATGACTGACTAATCCTGGGGGCGCCTTGCAATAGCGACCCTCGGGGAGTGTCTGTCACCCGGTTCGCAAACGGCCCGCGAACGTCGCTGCGACGGATCGACCGGGTTTGCGCGCGTACGCCGGTTGCGCGCCGCGGTTTGATGCGATAATCCGTGATGATGAATTCTCCAACGGTTTCTCTCGTTCTCGGTTCCGGCGGCGCGCGCGGCTATGCGCACATTGGCGCGATCGAGGAGCTGCTTGCCCAGGGTTACGACATCCGCTGCATCGCCGGCAGTTCGATGGGCGCGCTGGTCGGCGGCGTGTATGCGGCCGGCAAGCTCGACGCCTATCGCGACTGGGTGCTGACCTTGCAGCGCTTCGACGTGCTGCGCATGCTCGACTGGACGTTTCGCGGAGGCGGGCTGATCAAGGGCAATCGCATCATCGAAAAGCTGCGCGAGTTGATCGGCGATGTGCGTATCGAAGACCTGCCGCTGAGCTATACCGCCGTGGCGGTGGATCTTCGGGCGCAACGCGAAGTGTGGTTTTCACGCGGTTCGCTGTTCGAGGCTATCCGTGCGTCGATCGCCATTCCCGCCGTGTTCCGACCGCATCATTACCAGGGCCGGACGCTGGTCGACGGCGGCCTGCTCAATCCGGTGCCGGTCACACCGACGCTGCGCGACCTGACCGACTGCACGATTGCAGTCGATGTGAACGCGCCGGCGCAGACGCGATCCGACGGCGGCCTGCTGCACCCGGCTGCGGCAGAGCTGACGCCGATCGACGACGGGTCGAGTGATCCGGGGCATGAGTCCGATGTGGCGGCCCGGTCGTCGCTTGCGCAATCGAATGCGTTTCCAACAGAGCTGGACACGAACGAATTCGTCACTGACGAAGGTCTCGCGAACGAATCGGCGCCGGGCGAATCGGCGATTATCGAGTTGCCGACAATCAAACGCAGCTACCGGCAGGTTGTCGCGGATTTTTTCGGTCGCCTGAAGGTTCGGCGCGGCGACAAGCCCGCTCTGTCTGCCGATCCCGGCCTGCTGGAGGCGTTTGCGTTGTCGCTGGACGCCGTGCAGGAAACAGTCACGCGATTCAAGCTCGCGGCGCAACCCCCGGATCTGCTCGTCTCGATTCCGCGCACGGCGTGTGCGTTCTACGAGTTTCATCGTGCCGCCGAGCTGGTCGAACTCGGACGCGAGCGCACGCGTGCCGCGCTGAGGAATTTCGAGCCGCCGCGGCGTAGCTGATGGTGCTGCGTCGGCCGACACTCGAGCGGCCGAAATTATTCGCAGTCCGGGTCAGCGCTTCATCGCGTTGAAGAATTCGTCATTCGACTTGGTGTTCTTCATTTTGTCGAGCATGAATTCTATGGCCGCCATTTCGTCCATCGGGTGCAGCAGTTTGCGCAGGATCCAGATCTTTTGCAGAAGGTCAGGCTCGATCAGCAACTCTTCGCGGCGCGTGCCGGAACGGTTGATGTTGATCGCAGGGTAAACGCGCTTTTCCGAGATGCGGCGATCCAGGTGCACTTCCATGTTGCCGGTGCCCTTGAATTCCTCGTAGATCACTTCGTCCATCTTCGAGCCGGTTTCCACCAGTGCGGTGGCGAGAATCGTCAGCGAACCGCCTTCCTCGACGTTGCGCGCGGCACCGAAGAAACGTTTGGGCCGCTGCAATGCGTTGGCATCGACACCGCCGGTGAGCACCTTGCCGGAAGCCGGAACCACGGTGTTGTAGGCGCGTGCCAGACGCGTGATCGAATCGAGCAGGATGACCACGTCCTTCTTGTGCTCGACCAGGCGCTTGGCCCGTTCGATCACCATCTCGGCGACCTGCACATGGCGCACGGCCGGTTCGTCGAACGTGGACGAGATCACCTCGGCGCGCACGCCGCGCTGCATTTCGGTGACTTCCTCCGGGCGTTCGTCGATCAGCAGGATGATCAAATGCACGTCGGGATAGTTGTGCACGATGGCCTGGGCCACGTTTTGCAGCATCATCGTCTTGCCGGCTTTCGGCTGCGAGACGATCATGCCGCGCTGGCCGCGGCCGACCGGCGCGATCAGGTCCATGATGCGGCCGGTGATGTCCTCGGTGGAACCATTGCCGCGTTCCAGACGGAACATCTTGCGCGGAAACAGCGGCGTGAGGTTTTCGAACAGGATCTTGTTCTTCGAGGCTTCCGGCGGCTCGCCGTTGATATTGTCGACCTTGAGCAAGGCAAAGTAGCGCTCGCCTTCCTTGGGATGGCGCACGCGCCCTGTGATGTAGTCGCCGGTGCGCAAATTGAATCGGCGAATCTGGCTGGGCGAAACATAGATGTCGTCCGGACCCGCCAGATAGGACTCATCCGGGCCACGCAGGAAGCCGAAACCGTCCTGCAGGATTTCCAGGACCCCTTCGCCGTAGATGCTGCCACCAAGTCGTGCATGCGCTTTCAGGATCAGGAAGATGATGTCCTGCTTGCGCGCGCGCGCGACACCTTCCTGAATGCCGAGGCTGTCGGCCAGCGTCAGCAATTCGTGCGCAGGCTTGCGCTTGAGTTCGTTCAGATCGATGACGACGCCGGTGTTCGGGCCCTCGCGCAGTTCGTAGGCTTCTTCGCCTTCTTCGCGATCACGCGGTTGCTGTTGGTGGCGCTGGCCGCGCGAATTGCGCTGACCGCGATCGCGACGTCCGCGATTCTGACGGTTGCTGCCGTTGCCGGCAGTATTGCCGCCAGTATTCGCCCCATCAGCATTGTTGCTGTTGGCAGATGCAGCGTCGCCGCCGTCGCCGCCGTCGCTGCCCTCGCCATTTGCGTTGCTGGAACGATCGGTTTTGGGCGCATCGTCTTTCGGCGCGCGCGCTTGCGGTTCGGGACTGGATTCGGCAGAGCGATTCTCGCCGCCGTCTTTGCTATCGGTATCGGACACGGACGTACCTCATGGGTACCGCTGGGAAACGGAAGGGTTTGACTTCAAGGAGACGAAAAACTGCAGGTTGCCGAAAAAGTCTACCCGGACATTTTCACGCGCTTAAGCGCGGGCAGGGCCTGCGTAATGGTTCACATGGGGGCGATTGCCCCGCTTTGCTTGGCTACGCTAACACTCCCACCGCCGCCAGTCCAGCATTTTTGCACGGCTGGCGAGCGGTGGTTAAGCCTGAATTTTGTTGGAGTGATCGGCGCCGGTAACCGACGCAGACGATCAGATGGCCTTGTCGATCAATTGCGTCAACTGGGTCTTGCTCACTGCCCCGACCTGGGTGGCTTCGACCTTGCCGTCCTTGAAAATCATCAGGGTCGGAATGCCTCGCACACTGTAATTGCGCGGGGTTTTCTGGTTTTGGTCGATATTGATCTTGGCAATCTTGAGTTTGCCGGCGTAGGTTTCCGCCAGTTCGTCGAGAATTGGCGCGATCATCTTGCACGGGCCGCACCATTCCGCCCAGAAATCCACAAGGACCGGCTCGCTGGATTTCAATACGTGTTCCTCGAACTGGTCGTCGCTTACCTGGGCAATTGCTGCGCTCACATGGATTCTCCGTTGTTGGGCAAAGCCGCAAAAGAAGCGGCCGGGACTGGCTTGGGCTACACTCGCACCATTGTACGACGCGAAAGGCTCGGTTCCGGTCACCGAAACCGCATTTGAGCCCAAGCCGCGATGCAATTCAAGTTGGGCCGGACGCCGCCAATTCAAGACCGCGGCGCGGCACGCATGCTTTCAGCCAGGTCGCAGCCGCGGCCGATCGACGACTTCCCGAGAATGCCACAACAACCCCTTACCGACATCTTTTTCGACAGCCTTGAGCTGCAAACCAATCTGCTCGCCGGCCTGCATGCCGCCGGATTCACCCGCTGCACGCCAATCCAGGCGCTGACCCTGCCGGTCGCACTGGCCGGGCGTGACGTGGCTGGTCAGGCGCAGACCGGCACCGGCAAGACCGCCGCATTTCTGGTCGCCATTGCGCAACGCCTGCTGACCCGTCCGGCGTTCAATGAACGCGGTCCGGCCGATCCACGCGCGCTGGTCATTGCGCCGACGCGCGAACTGGCGATCCAGATCGACAAGGATTTCCACAGCTTGTGTGCCGGGACCGGACTGACCTCGGCGCTGATCTACGGCGGCGTGGACTACGACAAGCAACGCCAGCAATTGCGCGACGGCGTGGATATCGTCATCGCCACGCCCGGACGCCTTCTGGATTATTTCAAGCAGCGCGTGTTCGCCTTCAGCGCCGTGGAAATCATGGTGATCGATGAAGCCGACCGCATGTTCGATCTGGGCTTCATCAAGGATGTGCGCTATATCCTGCGGCGTCTGCCCGAACGCGATCGACGCCAGTGCCTGTTGTTCTCCGCCACGCTCAGCCACCGCGTGCTGGAACTGGCCTACGAACACATGAACGAGGCCGAAAAGCTCACTGTCGAGACCGAGAACATCACTGCGGATCGCGTGCGCCAGGTCGTGTATTTCCCGTCGACGGAAGAGAAGCTGCCGCTGCTGATCCATCTGTTGTCGCGCATCGACACGCACCGCAGCATGGTGTTCGTCAACATGAAGGTCGCTGCGGAAAAAGTCGCGCGGCGGCTGCAGCGACAGGGTTTCCGCGTCGGCATGCTGTCAGGCGACGTTCCGCAGAAGAAACGCCAGAGCCTGCTGGCGCGCTTCCAGCGCGGCGAGATCGAAATTCTCATTGCCACCGATGTGGCCGCACGCGGCCTGCACATCCCGGATGTCAGCCACGTATTCAATTACGATCTGCCGCAGGATGCCGAAGACTATGTGCACCGTATCGGTCGCACCGCGCGCCTGGGTGCCGAAGGCGATGCGATCAGTTTCGCCTGTGACATGTATGCGCAAGGCCTGCCGGATATCGAGGCCTATATCGAGCAAAAGATTCCGGTCGAGCGCGTGTCGCCGGAATTGCTGGTGATACCACCGCCGCGCGAATCCGCGACGCCGATCAGCGATGACGAGGTAATTGTCAGCGCGCCCCCGCGTGCGCGCAGCGGATCGTCTCGAAGCGGTTCGCCGCACAGCAGTTCGAGTCAACATGCACCGCGGCGCGGAAAATCGCCGCGCCAAGAGCCGCGCCGCGCGGTTGAAGTAGCTGCGGCTGAGGCTGTTGCAGAGCCCGCCGCCACCACCGCGGCTGCGGCGCCCACCGGCCAGCGCAAGCGCCGCAGTCGAGGCGGTCGTGGCCGTCGCCGCAACGCTACCGCTGCCGAAACCGGCGCTGCGAATGGACATGAAGCCGCCGCGCCGATCCGTGCGGCCGCGGAAATGGCAGTCGGCAAGCGGCACAAAAAGTCTCAGCGAGGTCACGCTGAGACAGATCGGCATGGCAATTCCGCAAACGCCGGGCACAGCTCCCAAACGGCCGGGGCAACGCAAAAAAAAACCGGGTTTTTACGTCGCCTCGGGCGTATCTTCAAGCGTTCATAGTCAATCCTGCTACAGTTCGCGCGTGAGCCATTGCCGACCTCGAATCGAATGCTCCATTCGCTGACCCGTGCCGACCAAGCTCGTCTGTCGCGCTATGCCGCGTTGAGTGTGGGCGCGATTGCCGCGCTCGCGTGCTTGTGGTTGACGGTGCGCCTGTTCTGGCTGTTTCTTGCGCCCGGCGAAACCACAGTCGATATCGCGCCGCCATTCACTCCAACCAGCTCGGGCGCGCCATTGTCGGTGGCCAAATGGCATTTGTTCGGCAATCCGCAAAACGTGGCGTTGATGCGCCTCGCCCGCAACGCGCCGACGACAACGTTGCGACTGACGTTGCGCGGGACCTGGGCGCTTGATGATCCGCATCAGGGCCTGGCCATGATCGAAGACGAACATGGCAGCGAACACGCTTACAGGATCGGCGAGGAAGTCACCGCCGGCGCCAAGCTGGCCGAGGTGTATCCGGATCACGTCGTTTTGAATCACGAGGGTGCGCAGGAGACGTTGCGTCTGCCTGTCGCCGAAACGTCGGCACCGCCGCTGCCTGCAAGCAATCAGCGCAATCTTGCCAATACACAAGGGCATCGCGCCAGCAGTATTCCGCCTGCGTTCGTGGCGCCACGCATGGCGCATGGCGCGGTCGACTGGAGCCGGGCGCAAAAGCAACTGCAGATCGATCCGGCACAACTGCAGCGGCAAGTGCATATCGCACCGGTATTCGAGAACGGCAAGATTGCCGGCGCGCGCTTGTCCGGAGGCGGCCGCGTCGCCGAGCTCATGCAACAGGCCGGGCTCAAACCCACCGATTTGATTACCGCCGTCAACGGCACATCGCTGTCGAACCTGTCGAATCCGCAGCAATTGATGGACAATCTGAAAGATGCATCGAGTTTGCAAGTGACCGTCATGCGCAATGGCAAACCCGCAACGTTGACCTTGAACCTGAATTAGTCGCGACCCCGTATTCAACGAGTAGACACAATGATCCGTTTTTGCCTTGCCGCCGCCCTGATTTTCACGACGCTTGCCGCTGTAGCGCAGGCACCCGCCACACATCGCGCAGCCGCGACGGATTCATCAGGCCTGCACACGCTCAACCTGAAAGATGCCGACATCCAGACGCTGATCGCAACCGTGTCTGAAATCACCGGCAAGAACTTCATCATCGGCCCGAATGTGCAGGGCAAGGTGACGGTGATCTCGGCCAAGCCGATGAGGGCGGACGAAATTTACGACGTGTTTCTTTCGGTATTGCGCGTGCACGGCTATGCGGCGATCAGCTCCGGCAGCATGGTCAAGATCGTGCCCGAAGCTGTCGCCCAGCAGGACGGTTCCGGCGGCTTGAACGGCAAGCATGCCCATGAGCCTGACGAACTCGTCACCCAGATCATTCCGGTGCAACACGTTCCCGCCACGCAGTTGGTTCCGATCCTGCGTCCGTTGATGCCGCAGGGCGCGCAACTGATCGCGCATCCAGCCTCGAATTCACTGGTGATATCCGATCGCGCCGGCAACGTTGAGCGCATGATCAGCATCATCCATCGCATCGACACGGTGTCCGATGCCGGCGTCGAAGTGATTCCGTTGCAGCATGCCAGTGCTGCGGAACTCGCGCGCACGCTGACCCAGCTTGCCGGCAACAACAGCAGTGTGGACGCCGATCAACCGCGCGTGCTCGCCGACGAACGCACCAATTCGATCCTGTTGTCCGGCGGCAAGAGCGGACGCCTGCGCATGCGCGCATTGATTGCACATCTGGATACGCCGGTCGGCAACGGTGGCGATACCCAGGTAATCTATCTCAACTACGCCAGCGCCAAGGATCTGGTGCCGATCCTGCAAGGTGTGGCCGCCACGCTGACCGGCGAGGCACCGCCAGGCAAGGCCGGTGCCGCAGCCGGCGCGACAACCGGCGCAGCTGAGGGCGGTTCGACTGCCACGATCCAGGCCCACGAAGGCGATAACGCGCTGGTCATCAGCGCGCCACCGGCGGTGTTCCGCTCGCTTGCCTCGGTGGTGCGCGAACTCGATATCCGTCGCGCGCAGGTACTGATCGAAGCAGTCATCGCGGAAGTCTCGGACGAAACCGCGAACGAACTGGGCGTGCAATGGCAGTTGCCGCTGGGCAACGGCAATCACGTTATCGGCGGCACCAACTTCACCGGCACTTCTGCCGGCAACAACATTTTTACCGCCGCCGCCGGCCTGAACAATTCCGACGGGCCGGTCAGCACGTTGGGCAACGGTTTCAACCTGGGTTATCTGAGCACGGTTTCGATCAATGGCACCAAGCTGCTCAATCTCGGAGCGCTGGTCTCGGCGCTGGCCAGCGACGGCAAGAACAATGTCCTTTCCACGCCCTCGATCATGACGCTCGACAATCAGGAAGCGATGATCAAGGTGGCCCAGGAGGTACCGTTCGTTACCGGTTCGTATACCACCAACACCGGCTCCACGACCGGCAGTACCACCGGCATCGGCAATCCGTTCCAGACCATCCAGCGTAAAGACGTTGGTCTGACGTTGACCGTCACCCCGCACGTGAATTCCGGCGATTCGGTGCGCCTGGACATCCATCAGGAAGTCTCCAACCTGTTGCCGCCCGTGCAAGGTGCGGTGGACCTGGTCACCAACAAGCGCGAACTCAAGACCACGGTGTTGGTCAAGGACGATTCGCTGCTCGTGCTCGGCGGGCTCATTTCCGACAACGTCAAGGACAGCGTGCAGAAAGTACCGGCGCTGGGCGACATTCCGCTGATCGGCAACCTGTTCCGCTATCGCAGCAATGATCACCAGAAACAGAACCTGATGGTGTTCCTGCATCCGAAGATTTTGCTCGATGCGGCCACGGAAGCATCGGTATCGCAGGAAAAGTACAATTTTCTGCGTACCGAGCAACTGCAGATGCGCGAGAACCGCGAAACGATTACGCCGCGTGGACAACAGCCGATGCTGCCGGAAGTGCACGACTTCCTCGCCAGCCCCGCACTCGACGTTGCGCCCAAGGACGCGCACGGCGGCAAGCGGCACTGATTTCCGAGATGACGAAGGCGCAGACGAAATTGCAGATGCATCCGTCGCGGCCGAGTTTCGGTTTTGCGCGGCGCAACGGCGCAACGCTCACGGCGTGGCGCGACGATGCGGCCGAAGTTGCCTGGCGCGAGGGCGTCAAACCTGAAGTACTGGCGGAGCTGCGGCGCTACCTCGGCGCGCCGATGAAGCTCACGAGCTACGATGCCGCCGGCTACGAACGCCTGTTGCGCACGCTCTACGAATCCGGCGACGACGCGCGCGCGATGGTCGCGGATTTCGACGACGAGATGGATCTGAAAACCCTCGCCGACGAATTGCCGGAACCCGAGGACCTGCTCGAATCCGAAGACGACGCGCCGATCATCCGCCTGATCAACGCGCTGCTGACCGAGGCGGTGAAGGAAGGCGCGTCGGATATCCACATCGAGCCATTCGAAAATCGCCTGCTCGTGCGCTTCCGCATCGACGGCGTGCTGCGCGAGGTGCTCAGTCCGCAGAAAGCGATCGCGAACGCCGTGGTATCACGCATCAAGGTGATGGCCAAACTCGATATTGCCGAGAAACGGCTGCCGCAGGATGGGCGCATCGGCCTGAAGATTGCGGGCCGTCCCGTCGACGTGCGCGTGTCGACGATTCCGGCCGGCCACGGTGAACGCGTCGTGCTGCGTCTGCTCGACAAGCAGGCCGGCAAGCTTGATCTCGCCCAGTTGGGTATGTCACCTGCCACGCTGGATACTCTTGCCGAAACCATTGAACGACCGCACGGCATCTTTCTGGTCACCGGTCCGACCGGTTCGGGCAAGACGACGACGCTGTACGCCTCGCTGCTGCGACTGAACGATTCCAGCCGCAACATCATGACCGTGGAAGACCCGATCGAGTACTACATTGACGGCGTCGGCCAGACCCAGGTCAACACCAAGGTCGAGATGACGTTCGCGCGCGGGCTGCGTGCAATTCTGCGCCAGGATCCGGACGTGGTCATGATCGGCGAAATCCGCGATCTGGAAACCGCGCAGATCGCGGTGCAGGCTTCGTTGACCGGACATCTGGTTTTGTCCACGTTGCACACGAATTCGGCCGTTGGCGCGATCGCGCGTTTGCGCGACATGGGCGTGGAGCCGTTCCTGCTGTCGTCAAGCCTGATCGGTCTGCTCGCCCAGCGTCTGGTGCGCGTGCTCGATCCGGCCACACGCGAAATGTATACCGCCACGCCGCGCGAACTGGCCGCGTTCGGCAAGCCTGCCGACACACGCGCGAACCTGTATCGACCGTCGGCGCAGACTGCCGGTCGCCACGCCGGCTATCGCGGTCGCAGCGGAATCTACGAATACGTGCCGGTCGACGAGGAGCTGCGTCGTCTTGTCCACGCCAATGCTGCCGAGGCCGAACTCGAACGCCACGCACGCACACGCACACCGAGCATCCTCGCCGACGGCTGGGACAAATGCATTGCCGGCATCACCTCGGCCGACGAAGTGCTGCGGGTGACGCGCGAGGAATAATCATTATTACCGGGGAGATGCAATGAGCCTGATCGCAAAACTCACACGCCACAAATCCGTCGAGGCGCTGCAGGCCGAAGCCGGCACGCGTGGCGATTTCCGTCGCGTACTGGGCATCTGGCAGCTCACTGCGATCGGCGTTGGCGCGATCATCGGCGTGGGTATCTTCGTGCTCGCCGGTCAGCAGGCCGCGGCCAACGCAGGCCCGGCGGTGGTGCTGAGTTTCATCGTCGCCGGTATCGGCAGCGCCTGTGCGGCGCTTGCGTATGCGGAATTCTCCGGCATGATCCCGGTGACGGGCAGCGCGTATACCTACGGTTACGCGGTGCTCGGCGAGTTGCTCGCCTGGGTGATCGGCTGGGATCTGCTGCTTGAGTATGCGCTGATCGTCGCGGTGGTGGCGATCGGCTGGTCCGGTTATGTGCAGGCCCTGCTGGCGCAGTTGTTCGGCTTGCATCTTCCGCTGTGGCTGCAGGGAGCCTGGGATCCGGCGCATCCGCACAGCGGCAAGGTTTTCAATGTCATCGCCGCGGGGATTTCGTTGCTGATCGCGTGGATGCTGACGGTCAAGACCGAATGGGGTGCGCGCGCGAATACCGCGATCGTGACGATCAAGGTGATCGGTGTGGCGCTGGTGATCGGTGTCGGCGCGTTCTATGTCGATCCGGCCAACTGGCATCCGTTCATTCCGGCGGCCGTAACCGGAGTCGACGGTGTGGAACATTTCGGCTGGACCGGCGTGCTGGCCGCCTCCAGTATCGTGTTCTTCGCCGTGTTCGGTTACGACACGTTGACCACGGCGGCCGAGGAGTCGAAACATCCGCAGCGCGATCTGCCGCGTGCGGTGCTGTTGTCGCTGGCGGTGTCGATGACGCTGTACCTGCTGGTGTCGCTGGTGCTCACCGGCATGGTCCCTTACGCGCAATTGGCCAGTGACGCACCGGTGGACGCGGCATTCAAGGCGCTGGGCCTGAATTGGGTGCGCGGCATCATCAATATCGCCGCGATTGCCGGGATCACCAGCGTGCTGTTCGCATTCATGCTCGGTGCTGCGCGCATCGGCTTCGCGCTGGCGCGCGACGGCCTGTTGCCGCGCTGGTTCGCGCGCGTGCATCCGACCTACGGCACGCCGTACCGGCCGACCGTGATTCTGGGTGTCTTCACCGCGATCGTTGCCGGCTTCCTGCCGATCGGCGAGGTGGCCGAACTGGTCAATATCGGCACGCTGAGTGCGTTCATCGTGATCTGTCTGGCAGTGTTGATCCTGCGTGTGCGCAAGCCGCAACTGCAGCGCAGTTTCCGCACGCCGCTGCTGTGGCTGGTGGCGCCGGTCGGCGTACTGTTCTCGCTGTTCCTGATCATCGGCTGGCCATGGTTCGGCGGCGGCCATTTCCAGTTGCTCGGCGGCTTGCCGATGGTCACGATCTGGCGTTTCGTGATCTGGATGGCGATCGGACTGGTCGTGTATTTCGCCTATGGCATCCGCCACAGCGCGTTGGCAAACGCCGACTGATTGCGTCATGCCTGCGTTTGCGTACCAAGCGCTCGACAGTGTCGGCAAGACTCAGCGGGGGATTCTGCAGGGCGATACCGCGCGTGCCGTGCGCGGCGTGCTGCGCGAACGCGGATTGAATCCGCTCGAAGTCATACCGGTCACGCAGGCACAACAGCGCGGCGGGCTTTTCCGACGTGGACTGAGCGGCGCGCAACTGGCGTTGCTGACACGTCAACTGGCGACCCTGCTGCGAGCCGGTTTGCCGGTCGACGAGGCACTCGCTGCGCTTGCCGAGCAAAACGAAGAGCAGCGAACGCGCGCACTGGTGGTGTCGTTGCGTTCGCGGGTCATGGAAGGTTCGAGTCTGGCGGCGAGCCTGGCCGATCATCCGGAAAGTTTTCCGGAAATCTTTCGCGCGTCGATCGCCGCAGGTGAACAGTCCGGTCGTCTGGGTCAGGTGCTCGCGCGCCTGGCCGATTACAGCGAAGCGCGCGACGCGCTGAACCAGAAGGTCTGGGCGGCCCTGGCCTACCCGCTGTTGCTGACGTTGGTTGCCGTTGCGGTCGTCAGCGGCTTGCTCGTCTATGTCGTGCCGCAGATTGTCGGGGTGTTCACGCAAATGCATCAAACCTTGCCATGGGCCACGCGTGCGTTGCTCGCATTGAGCGGTTTCGTCAAAGCCTGGGGTTGGTTGTTGCTGGTGTTGCTGGTGGTCGCCGGCATCGGCGGAAAACTGGCTTTGCGCACCGAACAAGTGCGTTACGCCTGGCATCGTTTCATCCTGCGTTTGCCGTTCGTCGGCGCATTGGTTCGCGCCGCCAACACCGCACGCTGCACGCGCACTCTCGCCTTGCTCACGGCCAGCGCCGTGCCGTTGCTCGACGCGCTGCAAATCGGCGCACAGGTGATGCCGAATCTGCCGATGCGTGCCGCCGTCAAACGCGCCGCGCTGAAGGTGCGCGAAGGCGGCAGTTTTTCACGTGCGCTGGGCGACAGCGGCTATTTCCCGCCGGTCGCGCTGCGCCTGATCGCCAGCGGCGAGCGCGCCGGCCAACTCGAGCACATGCTCGACGAAGCCGCCAGTCACCAACAGCGGGAACTGGATCGCTGGATGACCGCGCTCACCACGATTCTGGGGCCGCTCGTAATCTTGCTGGTTGGCGCGATGGTATTGTTCATCGTGCTTGCGATCCTGTTGCCGATTTTCGACATGAATCAGATGGTCAAGTAAGAGCGGGAGTGGCTGGTGGAGACAAGACCGCGCACAGAGCCTTGGTTCCGGAACTTGTGCGGCTGCAATGGTCGCTCGCTGGTTTTCCGTGTTCCCGCTCGTCCATTCCCACTGCCGGCTTTCCAATGATCCGCTTCGAGCACGTCAGTAAACGCTATCCCGCGGGACATGAGGCGTTGCGCGAATTGAATTTCGAGTTGGCAGCGGGCGAAATGGCGTTCGTCACCGGACATTCCGGCGCGGGCAAGAGCACCTTGTTGAAACTGATCGCGTTGCTCGAACGCCCAACGCGTGGGCAAGTGTTGGTCAATGAACGAAATCTCAATGCTGTGCGTCGCCGCGGCATAGCCCAAGTGCGGCGTGGCATTGGCATGGTGTTCCAGAATCATCGCCTGTTGATGGATCGCAGCGTGTTCGACAACGTCGGTCTGCCGCTTGTCATTGCCGGGACACTGCGCGAGGAGATCGGCAAGCGCGTGCGCGCTGCGCTGGACAAGGTCGGCCTGCTCGCGCGCGAACAGGCGTTGCCGGAAACCTTGTCGACCGGCGAGCAGCAGCGCGTTGGTATCGCGCGCGCTATCGTGGTCAAGCCGCCGCTGCTGATTGCCGATGAGCCGACCGGCAATCTCGATCCGCAACTGTCCGAAGAAATCATGGCGCTGTTCGCGCAGTTCCAACAAGTCGGCACGACGGTTTTGATTGCCAGTCACGATCTGGCGCTGATCAAGCGTATGAACAAGCGCGTGTTGGTACTTGATCATGGTGCATTGATTGACGATTACCGACCACAAGGCAGCGCCTGACCGATGAATCGGCGCAAGCAGCAAAACCGGATGAAACCTGCTGCGCCGGTGCGTGCCGCGGTCGTTACTCGAACTTCTCGTGCCGGAATTCGCGCATGGCGAGCGCAGCATATTTACGGATTGGCGACGAGTTTCGGGCGACTCAGCGCACGGCCCGTGGCAACCGTTTTCACGCTTGCGGTTTTGAGCGTGGCGCTGACTTTGCCGTTGCTGTTCGGATTACTGCTCAGCAACGCCGGCAACTTGGGCAGCAGCGTTGGCAAGGCGCGTGCGATCAGCGTGTTCCTGAAACCCGATGTCGATGCTGCAGCTGCGCAGGAATTGCTGAGGTCCTTGCGCGAGCGCGAGGATGTTGCCGGCGTTGAGCTGAAAACACCGCAGCAGGGACTCGAAGAATTTCGCCAGCGCTCTGGTTTTGCGGATGCGTTGCAAGTGTTGCACGACAATCCATTGCCGACGGTCCTGGTTGTCGATCTGCGCAAATCGGAAGAAGAACGCGCCGGCACTCCGGAATTGGTCGGTGAGTTGCGCAACAACGAACGCGTGGACGAGGTGCAGTACGACGCGCGCTGGCGTGAACGCCTCAACGCAATTCTGGGCGTGGCCCGTCGTGGCGCTGCCGTGCTTGCCGTTCTTCTGGCACTCGCGGCGTTGCTTATCGTGGGCAATACCGTGCGTCTGGACATTCAAGGTCGCAGCGAGGAAATCGCGGTGATGCAACTGCTTGGCGCCAGCGACGCCTTCGTGCGGCGTCCGTTCTTGTACACGGGTTTTTGGTATGGCCTGCTTGCCGGACTGTTCAGTTTGTTGCTGACCGGTATCGTCGAATGGGTCCTGGCCAAGCCTCTGGCGGAACTGGCCGCGAGCTACGATCATCGCTTTGACGTGCACGGATTGTCGTTCGCTGGCATGCTAACGTTGTTGGCAGCCAGTACATTGCTTGGCTGGCTTGGCGCGGGGATTGCCGCTTCACGCCATATTGCCCTTGGCCAGCCGCAATGAGCCGCACGAAGGAGTGTTGATGGAAGCTGTGCTGACACGCCATATCACCAGCGAAACGCCACGCGTCATGGTGGTGGACGGGTCCAAGGTGGTGCGTCGCCTGATCGAGCAGTTGCTCAAGTCCGATTTGCCGAACGTGACCATCCTTTCTTGCGAGACCGGTGCAGAAGCTCGTGAACAGCTTGAGACCGGAGTTGTGGATCTGGTGACGACGGCGTTGCGCCTGCCGGACATGGATGGCATGGAACTGGCGCGGCATGTTCGCGAACATGCGCCGCAAGCATATATCCCGATCGTGATCGTTTCCGGGGATGTCAACGAACGCCTGGCCAACCGCGAATTTTCCGAGCACGTCACGGATTATTTCGATAAATCGCTCGGTTTCAACGCGCTTTCTGCGTTCATTCGCGGCTATATCTGCCCGCAATCCGAAGCCAGCGGCGAAGTTCTGTATGTGGAAGACAGTCGCGTCGTGGCGTTGGCCACGCGGCGCATGCTCGAAAAATACGGCTTGACCGTTCTGCACGTCACCAGCGTCGAGGACGCCGTGGCGATGCTCGAAACCGCGATGGCTCAAGGGCGCATTCCCGGCGCCGATATTGTCTTGTCGGATGTGAATCTCAAGGGTGAATTGACAGGCGGCGATCTGCTGGATCGAATACGCAACGAGTTTTGCTACGGCAAAGGCCAGTTGCCGGTGCTGATCATGACCGGCGACGACAATCCGAAAAACCAGGCGGCATTGTTGCGCGCAGGTGCCAATGACCTGGTGCAGAAACCCATCGAGGAACGCCTGCTCATCACCAAGCTGCTGTTCCAGATGCGAGTCGCTGCCCACATTCGCAAGCGTGACGCCGGGGTGGCGTGAGCGCGCATCCTCTAAAACTGCATCCATCGTGGCAGGCAAAGGTCGGCGATTATTTCGATCGACCGGAAATGCAGCGCTTGTCGGAATTTCTGCGTGGCGAGATCCGTGCAGGCAAAACCATTTATCCACCGCCGCCGCGCATTTTTGCCGCGCTCGATGCGACACCGTTCGATCGGGTCGAAGTCGTGATCCTGGGTCAGGATCCGTATCACGGCCCCGGCCAGGCACATGGATTGTGTTTTTCCGTGCTGCCGGGCGTGCCGGTTCCACCTTCGCTGTTGAACATCTTCAACGAAATCGAGCGCGATCTGCATATCCCGCGACCCGACCACGGTTGTCTGCTGCCGTGGGCGCAGCGCGGTGTGCTCTTGCTCAATGCAGTGCTCACCGTTGAGCGCGGTCGCGCCGGTTCGCATCAGGGCAAAGGTTGGGAAGGATTTACGGATGCAGTGGTCGACAGTCTCAATCGCGAGCGCGAAGGCTTGGTATTCCTGTTATGGGGCAGTTATGCCCAGGCCAAGGGCAAGTTGATCAATAAAACGCGGCACCGCGTGCTCAGCGCGCCGCACCCGTCACCGTTGTCGGCGCATCGCGGCTTTATCGGCTGCGGCCATTTTGGCCAGGCCAATCACTACCTGGCGACCCAGGGACGCGACCCGATCGACTGGCAATTGCCGGCTGCCGACGAGCTGGTCTTCGATACTTGATCCAACGTCCTCGGCCGGGGCAAGCCGCCACCACCCTCACGACAAAATATGCTTGTTTGTCAATAAGTTGAAGAAGGCTGACATTTCCTCTCTTTTGGTGTACCATTCGGTACATTAAATCGGCGGAAGTCGTTCTCGCCGCGGAACCAATAGCGCCTTTGGCACTCTAAATACGCGAGTGCTAAAATCAACAAATGGAGACTCAATACATGTCCACTGCGTTGGTAGCGAACAATATTCCGGTCTTGGGGGCCGTGGGCAGCCTTGATGCCTATGTTTCGAGCGTGCATCAGATTCCGGTGCTGACTCTCGAGGAAGAACAGGACCTGGCTCAGCGTTATCGCGACGACGACGATCTGGATGCGGCCAAGCAATTGGTGATGTCGCATTTGCGATTTGTCGTGCATGTCGCGCGCGGCTATAACGGCTACGGTCTGCAGCTCGCCGATCTGATCCAGGAAGGCAATATCGGATTGATGAAAGCGGTCAAGCGCTTCGATCCCGAGGTCGGCGTGCGCCTGGTGTCGTTTGCAGTGCACTGGATTCGAGCGGAAATGCACGAGTTCATCCTGCGCAACTGGCGCATCGTCAAGGTCGCCACGACCAAGGCCCAGCGCAAGTTGTTCTTCAATCTGCGCAAGTCGAAAAAGCGCTTGGGTTGGATGAATGCCAAGGAAGTCCAGGCTGTGGCCAAGGATCTTGGCGTAAGTCCGGCCGATGTGCTCGAAATGGAATCGCGCCTGAGCGGACGCGATACCGCGTTCGATGCGCCGGCAGATACCGAGGACGACGTACGCCCGGCGCCGGTAGCGTATCTGGTAGATCACGGGGCTGATCCGTACGAATCGCTGGAAAACGACAATCAGGAAGAATCCGATCTGGATTCGCTCAAGCATGGCTTGGCGAAACTGGACGCGCGTTCGCGCGACATCATCCAGCGTCGCTGGCTGCGCGACGAAAACAAGGCAACCCTGCAGGAATTGGCCGACGAGTACGGCGTTTCTGCCGAGCGTATTCGCCAGGTCGAAGTCAACGCGATGAAGAAAATGCGCACGCTGTTTGCAGCTTGAGAGCCGGGGATCGCGAATCGGGAGTCGGCAGCAAACTTCTCGAAGGTTCGTCATTCCGGAGCGGCACTCAGTGCCGTCCGGAATGACGGGAATTGCATTTGCGACTCGCTACTCGCAGCTCATCAATCCCGGCCCTCAATACAAATCTGCGGGATCCACATCCAGCGACCAGCGCACATTGCGCGCCTGCGGCAATTCGCGCACCTGCGCAATCCATTGCGGCAGGAAGCCTTGCAGATCGCTGCGCTTTTCTGCGCTGAACAATAGTTGACCGCGATACATGCCGGCGCGACGTGGCATCGGTGCCGGCATCGGCCCGACCATGGTCACGCCGTCGGGTTGTTCGACCAGCGCTGCGGCGCGGGCAAGAAACTCCTCCATCCGCGTTTCCGGCTTGGCCTGCGCGCTTAACAGGGCGAGGCATGCGTACGGCGGCAACCCGGCGACACGGCGTTCGGCCAGCAAATCGCGAGCGACTTGCGCGTAATCGTGATGAATCAGATTGCGCAGCAACGGATGATCCGGCTGATGGGTTTGCAGCAACACCGCGCCGGGCTTGCGCGCGCGCCCTGCACGGCCAGCGACCTGCACGATCAGTTGCGCGAGACGCTCTCCGGCGCGAAAGTCGACACTGAACAAGCCATCGTCGACACCAACCATCACGACCAAGGTCAGGTTGGGCAAATCGTGTCCTTTGGCGAGCATCTGGGTGCCAACGTAAATTCCGGGTTGATCCGGCCCGAGGCGCGCCAGCAGGTCATCGACGTTGTCGCGCCCGCGTGTGGTTTCGCGGTCGATGCGGATCACCGGTGTGTCGGGAAACAGCGCGGTCAATCCTTGTTCCAGGCGTTCGGTACCCAATCCCAGCGCCTCAAGCGCAGTATTGCCGCAGTTCGGACAAGCCGAGGGGACACGCTGTTCGGCGCCGCAGTGATGGCACCGCAATCGTGCCGCACCGCGATGCCAAGTCAAGTCTTTGTCGCAACGCGCGCAGGCGGCGTGCCAGCCGCAGCCATGACACATCAGCACAGGCGCGTAGCCGCGCCGATTGCGAAACACCAGCGCCTGTTCGCCCCGCGCCAGGCACTCGCCCACGGCTTGCACAGACTCCCGCGCGAAACCTTCGCGCAGCGGTTTGCCGCGCAGATCGATACAGCGGATGGCGGGAACGCGCGCCGCGCCAGGACGTGCGTGAAGTTGCAGTCCTGCGTAACGTCCGCCATCGAGATTGGCCAGCGTTTCCAGTGACGGAGTGGCCGAACCGAGCACTACCGGAACGCGCAAGGCTTTGGCGCGCACCAACGCCACGTCGCGCGCGTTGTAGCGCAAACCCTCGTGTTGCTTGTACGACGCGTCGTGTTCTTCGTCGACCACAATCAATCCGGCACGTGGCAGTGGCGCCAATATCGCCGAACGCGTGCCGAGCACGACACATGGTTCGGCCTTGGCTGCGGCCATCCAGGCGCGTGTGCGTTCGCCGTCGGCCAGGTCCGAATGCAATACGTGGATCGGACCCGGCAGACGTTCCCGGAATCGCCGCAATAGTTGCGGCGTGAGCCCGATCTCGGGTACCAGTACCAGCACTTGTCCGCCGCGAGCCAGCGTTTGTTCGGCCAGGGCCAGATAAACCTCGGTCTTGCCGCTGCCGGTAATGCCATCGAGCACGAACGGCGCGAACTGTCCGAGTTTTTCGCCCACACTCGCGATCGCCGCGCGTTGGTCTGCGGTCAGCCGTGGCGGGTCGATGCGCAAGCGTGGCGGCGATGCGGCCGCAGCCATTCGCGTAGTTGCAATCATGCCGCGTCGGCGCAAGTTGGCCGCCGCCCCGCGCCATTTGGGCATGCGTGCATCGAGCGCGCTGAGAGTCATCGGACCATGAGCAAGCAACTCAAACAGCGCGGCACTGTTGCTGCCGACACGAACTGCCGATCGATCGGCACCCTCTGCCAACATCAATGCCGACTCGCCGGCTTGTGGCAACGCGCGCACATGGCGCAGACCTGCGGGCAATGCGGTTTCCAAAGCCTCACCCAGCGGATGCAGGTAATACCGCGCCAACCAGCGCAGGGTTTGCAGTAACTCCACGTCGAGCAATGGTGTGGAGTCCAGCAAGGCAATTGCCTTCTTGAGTTTCGCCGGCGCGAGCGCCGTATCATTGGCAGTTTCGATGACGATGCCAACGCGTTGGCTGCGCCCGAACGGAACCAAAATGCGCGACCCTGGTGCAATGGCGTGCGTTCCGGTATCGCCGGGAGGCAGGTAGTCGAACAATTGCGGCAACGGCACCGGAATGGCCACGCGCACTACGCCCGGCATACTCGGTCCTCGAAGGATTGAATGCGTCGCTTTTTCGCAGAATTCACGGTTTGGCGAAGAATCGTAAGTAAATACTGATGAATGTTTTCCATCCGCCTGTCATTCAAAGTTTTTTTCGCTTATCCACAACATCTGTGGATAACCCTGTGCATGGGTCGGCGTGCAGGCACGCGCGGGGCGCATGGCAGCGAGCCCTGCAACGGCTTGGCGAAAGTTTAACCAATTCGAAATATTCATTTTGAATCAAAGTGTTGCAAATGGAAAATTTGTATATTTTGTTGCAATTCAGGGTAACGGGTGGGACCGGCGGGCAGGCATTTCGCGGTTGTGCACAACCGCAACGCCTGAGCGCCGCGCCACGGCTGTCAACCCTTGCCGTCCCGGAGCGTTGTAGCTGGTACCAGTGAGCATACGACAGCAACGAAATGGCGCATACAATTGCCTTTGACCCCTCAATCTGCAAGCCTCTCAACTGCGAGCTTCACAATAGCCGCCACCTCAACAATTGGATGATCGAGCGCGTGGATGCGGCCAGAGCGGACGAGCAAACGCTCGATGAGTTCCTCAAGCATGTCGAGCGCCGCGCCCTGCGCATGGCCGAACTGGCTACGGGCAATCGTGAAGACGCGCTCGATGCAGTTCAGGAAGCAATGTTTGGATTTGTGCGCCACTACGCAAGAAAGCCGGCAGGTGATTGGGCGCCGCTGTTCTATCGAGTGCTGGACAGCCGGCTGAACGATTGGCATCGGCGTAAACGTGTGCGTGGCCGCTGGACATCCCTGTTCGGCCGCACGGCAGGCAGCGCTGAGGAAGACGAGATTGCGCATGCACCAGACACGAATGATCCCGGGCCCTTGCGACGCCTTGCCGCGGATCAAGTCGCCGAAGCGTTGGACGGTGCCCTGCACCGGCTTCCGGCGCGCCAGCGTCAGTCGTTCTTGTTGCGCATATGGGAGGGCTTTGATGTCGCAACCACTGCGCGTACGATGCGCTGCAGCGAGGGTAGCGTGAAGACGCATCTGTCGCGCGCGCTGACGTCGCTGCGCCGTGAATTGGGGGAACACGTATGAACGCACCCGACTATCCCGAGTGGACCCGGAAGGCCAGATCCCTGCTCGATGCGTCGACCCGGAATCTGGATGCAGCTACGCTGTCGCGACTCAATCGCTCGCGTCAGGCGGCGCTGACGCAACGGCACCGCCTGACCGCCCGCCGGTGGCTGGTGCCGACCGGCCTGGCCAGTGCCTGCGCGCTGTTGTTGACCCTTGGTGTCTGGCGGACGCACCTGCCGCACCATTTCGCGGCAGCAACCGATACGGGCTCCCAGACGATTGGCAGCTTCCAGGCCGACGACATGGAAATGGTCGACGGAGACGACAGCCTCGACCTTTATCAGAATCTCGACTTCTACGCCTGGCTGGATACCCAGGATCGCGATGGCGATGGATGAGTGCACTGATTGCGTTTTCGATTCTTTATTTCGGTCAAGCGGTTACAACACCGGCGCCGCCCAAATCACGAAGCGACGCAGCAACGCAAGCGCCCGACCAGCGCCACAATGCGCGACCGGATGCGGCCGCTATCCACGCGAAAGCTGACCCGCCGACCATGGCGCTGATCGGCTTTCTCGGTGACTACGGCGATGCCGCAGATGGCCTGGATCCCATGGGTCTGGCCGAGCATCCGGAAGTGAAGCTGAGCAAAGACAAGGCGGAACACAAGCCATGAAATCCCCCCGAAAATTCGCGATATGGTGCGCACTGTCACTGCTTGCGCCGGCCATGCCATGCGCGCTGGCGGCGCCGCAAACCGCGTCCGCGAGCCAAGCCACGCCGTGGTCTGCGTTGAGTCCCGATGCCCAGCAGGTGCTTGCGCCGATGCGGGAAAAATGGGACCAGTTGTCGCCAGCCGCGCAACAGCGTCTGATCAGAGGCGCACGACGCTGGAGCGCGCTTACGCCCGAAAAGCGCATCCAATTGCGCCAGCGCTTCGAGAAATGGAAAAGCTTGAGTCCTGAACAGCGCACGCGTTTGCGCGAACGTTACGAGCAGTTCCGGAAGCTGGCACCGGAACAGCAGCAACGAATCCGGCGTGCGTTCAAACGTTTTCATGGCCTTGCGCCGGAACAGCGGGAAAGACTGCAGCAGAGATTTGCGCGCATGACGCCGGACCAGCGCCGTGCATTCATGGAAGGCGCGAAAATGCAGCAGCGCGCAAGCAGAGCACGCGAATTCTTCCAGTCGATTCCCGCAGACCAACGCAAACCGGTGCGCCGGATGCTGCGCAACTTCAGTTCCGAACAGCGGCATGCATTTCGTTACGCATTGACCCGCCAGCAACCGGATAAACGCGCGGCGTGGCTGCAACGGTTGCTCTCCATGACGCCCGATCAGCGCGCTGCCGAATTGGTCAGGGATTCGGCTGCGCCCGAGCCGCAAGGGCCGGTCAAATGATCAGGTAGTGGCGAGGCTGACCACGAATGCCGCAGCAACACCGAAACCAATCAGGGTCGAATAGCCAATGCCGATTATGCAGTACTTGAGCACGGTCAATACCCAGCCCTGCTTGTATACCTTTTTCTGCATCAGCAGCAGATAGAGCGGCAGCCACCAGCCCATCAGAAAAATTGCCCAGTCCATTACCACGGCGAGCCAGGGAGCAGCCGTACTTGCCCACGTCTTCGTCAGTCCGGCCAGCGTAAGGAACATCAGCGAAATGAAAATGAAGCTGTGGCTGTGCAGCGCCACGATGAGATGTTCCATGTACAAACGTCGTTTGAAGATGTAGAAAATCTTCAACATCAGCGCGAACAGCGGCATCAGGACAAATAGAACGCCTGGCAGCACGCCAAGCGCGCCTATGAAGAACGGTCGGGGATTTTCCGTGATGCGCGGCAGGTTGTCGTGAAAGCGTATCGCCGCGCCGTTGAGTCGCTCGTTGGCGAATGCGGGTAGCCAGCCGATGTGTATCGGATTGGCGCGCGGGTCCCATATGGATTTGCCGATCCAGATCTCGTGTTTCCGTCCTGCTTTGTCGGATTCTGTGGTCTCCCCGTGCGCAGATTGCGATGCGCCGCGCTTTGTATTGCTCAGTTCGGCCAGACGATTCTCGGCTTCCTGTTGAATTTTGCGCGTCGCCTTGTCCATTGCTTTGTCGGGAACGAATGGCATCCCCTTCGCGGTCTTGAGCGCCGCAAGTGCAGCGTCGCGTTGCGCAACCACTTCCTGCGCCGTTTTCGCATGAGAGATACTGCTGCCGGCTCCAGGTTCGACCACATTTATGTTGAGATTGGCCAGCGACTCGACACTGAGCTGAATCAACAGGAATGTCGCCACACTCAGGAAAAAATACAGCCGGAATGGCGTGACGTAGCGCACCCGGCGCCCGGAGAAGTATTCGTTGGACAAATAGCCGGGGCGGAAATACAGCGGGAACAGCGTGCGGAAGATGCGTGAGTCGATATTGAAGATCGTGTCGGCGACATCGCTGAGCATGCTCGACAGCGGCCGGATCATGCCTTTGACCGGCTGACCGCAAGCGTGACAATGCGCGCCTTGCAATTCAGCGCCGCAGTTTGCGCACAGCGCTCTGGGTGCCGGCATCGTCACGCTGTCGCCGTTTGCGGCAGGCACGTCAGCGGAGGATTCGGTTGCGTTCGAGGTGTTCATCGCCATTTAAGGAACCTCTGCACGGCCTGGCACAGGTGCCATGGTACCCAGAAAGTTCGCAGCCCGTGTCGCGTGGCGCAGTGCAGGCTGGTTACCTGTCGAACCGGCGCAACGCAGGATTGCAAGCAGACCCAGCAGGTGGCACCTGCGCCAGGCCGTGCAGAGTCTCCTTAACTCGAGCCGAACCGCGTGCGTTCAGGAGACGTCGAAACAATGCCATCGGCTACACTGCGCAGCCCGAAAGATTGCCAGCCATGTTCCTGTCACTTGACCAACCGCAGCGTGTACGCCGCGAATTCTGTGAAACGCTGATTCTGGCGGTTCCGATCGTGCTTGGGCAATTGTCGGCTATCGGCATGAATGTCGTCGACGCCGTGTTGGCCGGCCACTATGCCGCAGCCACGCTGGCTGCCGTCGCGGTGGGCGCCAGCATCTGGTCGCTCGTCATTGTGGCGGCGATCGGGGTAATGCTGGCGTTGCCGCCGACGGTGGCGCAGCTGGCAGGGGCGGGCAACGATGTGCGCATCGGCGCCGTGTTTCGCCAGGCGCTGTGGTTGGCTTTCATTCTCGGGGTCATCCTGTTTTTTGGCGTGCGCCATGCAAGCCCCTTGTTGCGTGCCATCGGCATCGACACCGCCATTATTGCGGACACGCAGAAGTTTCTGCATGCGATTTCCTGGGGTGCCCCCGCGCTGACCGGTTATTTTGCGCTGCGCGGGTTGTCCGAAGGTCTGGGATTGACCCGTCCCACGATGTATTTCGGTTTTTTGGGATTGGTCGTGCTGGTTCCGATCGGTTACGTGTTGATGTACGGCGGCTTTGGATGGCCGGCCCGCGGTGCGCAGGGATCGGGAATGGCCACCGCGATCGTGTTGTGGTTGCAGTTGGCAGCGTTTTCCGCCTATCTGGCGTTACGACGCCACTATCGGCCATATCAGTTGTTCGCCCATTTCGCGCGTCCCCATTGGGGCGAGATTCTCGAACTGTTGCGCCTGGGCGTGCCGATGGGAGTATCCGTGCTGATGGAGGCCGGACTGTTCGTTGCCACCGCATTGCTGATCGGCTCGCTCGGCACCGACGCGATTGCCAGTCACCAGATTGCGATCAACGTGGCCTCGGTCACGTTCATGTTGCCGTTGGGCGTTGCCATGGCTACTACTGTGCGTGTGGGTCGCGCCGTCGGTCGCCGCGATCACGATGGCGTGCGCTATGCCGGATTTATCGGCATTGCCACGTCGCTGATCACGCAAGCGCTTTCGAGTGTGTTGATGGCCGTATTTCCGCATTGGATAGCCGGCCTGTACACCGACGACGCCAAGGTTGCCGCGCTTGCCGCACAGTTGTTGTTGCTCGCCGCCGTGTTCCAGTTTTCCGACGGCATCCAGGTGACGGCAAACGGCGCGCTGCGCGGTCTCAAGGACACCACGGTGCCAATGATTTTCACGGCGCTCGCATACTGGGGCATCGGCATGCCGGTTGGCTATTGGCTGGCATTCCACTCGCGGGCAGGCGTTCGCGGCATGTGGGTCGGCTTGATCGTGGGTTTGAGCGTGGCTGCGGTATTGTTGTTCCTGCGTTTTTTCCGCCAGGCGCGGCGATTTCAAACTGGGCGATTGAACAGGACATGACGGCTGACGCATGTCAGCGGATGAAACTTGGGCTAGGCTGCGCTTCGCGATTGATGGATTTGCATCTGGAGTAGTTCGATATGGTGGATAAAATGCGCGGCGTGATCGCCCGGTTCTTCATCGGCATCTGGGTCGTATTCAACTTCACCCGCCGCCTGGTTTTCGGCGTGATTGCGCTATTTGTGTTGATCGTGTTTTTTGTCGCGCTGCACCGCAGCGCCCCGGAATTGCGCGATCGGACCGCATTGGTCGTGGATCCAAAAGGCAATATCGTCGAGCAGTACACCAGCGACGCGACTCAGCGGGCCTTGTCCGGTGCACTCGGAAACAAGCTCAAGCAAGTGCAACTGCGCGACATCGTCCGCGCCATCGATGACGCCCGCGAGGACAAGCGCATTGCACGCATCGTGCTCTATCCGGACGGGATCGACAGCGCCGGGATTTCCACCTTGCGCGAAATCGGTGCGGCGCTGGATCGCTTCAAGCAATCAGGGAAGGACATCGTGGCGGTATCCAACGGAATGACGCAGGGTCAGTACTATCTGGCCGCGCATGCGAACACGATTCTGTTGCATCCGGATTCGATGGAAGGCGTGTTGTTGACGGGCTTCGCATCGTATCGCACCTACTTCAAGGATGCGCTCGACTGGCTTGGCGTCGACGTGCACCTGTTCCGCGTCGGCGAATACAAGTCGTATGCCGAACCGTATATCCGCAACGATGCCTCAGCGGATGCCAAGCGGGCCGACCTGTACTGGATGAACGGCGTGTGGAACGACTATCTCAACGACATCGCTGCGCAGCGACATCTTGATCCTTCGAAGCTCACCGCGTTGATCGCCAACTATGCCGATACGGTCAAGGCGGCAGGCGGCGACATGGCCAAACTTGCGCTGGACAATAAACTGGTGGACAAACTGGCAACGCGCGACCAGGCAAATGCGATGTTGATCGCCCAAGGCGCGAAGGACGAACATACTTTCCGCCAGATCGATTTCAGCGACTATCTCGGTACGCTGCCGCCTGATTCGCCACTGGATACCCGCCCGCGAATTGCGGTCGTCGTCGCCGAAGGCGAGATTCTGCCCGGCGATCAGCCGCAAGGCACCGTCGGCGGCGTTTCCACGGCACGCTTGATCCGCACGGCGCGCAACAACGACAAGGTCAAGGCAGTCGTGTTGCGGGTGAATTCGCCGGGTGGCGACGCATTTTCGTCGGAGCTGATCCGACGCGAAGTCGAGTTGACCAAACAGGCGGGCAAACCGGTGATTGTGTCGATGGGCGATGTCGCCGCATCGGGAGGTTACTGGATTTCCATGGATGGCACGGAAATCTACGCCGAACCGACCACGATCACCGGCTCGATCGGCATCTTCGGCCTGTTCTTCGGCATTCCCAACACGTTGGCGAAGATTGGCGTGCATACCGATGGTGTCGGCACCACCGCATTGGCAGACGCCGTAGATCCGCGCCGGGCGCTCGATCCGAACGTCGGTGCCGCGATCCAGGCGATGATCGACAAGGGCTATCAGGATTTCATCGGTCACGTTGCCGCGGCACGCCACAAAACCAAGGAAGAGATCGACGCGATTGCGCGCGGTCGCGTGTGGAGTGGCGAGCAGGCTTTGCAACGCGGCCTGGTCGACCAACTCGGCGGGCTGACGGATGCAATCGCTGCGGCCGCGCAAACCGCGAATCTTGGCGACAGATACCGCGTGGTCTATGTTGAAAAGCCGCTATCAACCTGGGAAAAACTGGCCCTGAACATGAGCGGCGACGCGCTTGCGCATTTCGCCCATGCCGTGTTGCCGGACATGCCGACCAGCCTGTTGTCGCAACCGCAGGTACACGACCAGTTGCGTCTGCTGCAATCACTGCAAAGCCGCAAAGTCGGCGTGTTCGCTTATTGTTTTTGCGATATGCGCTGAGTCGAATCGCGCGATCGAACCGCAACAACGCAAGCGCAGGGTCTTCAGTTCAAGCCCTCCCCTTCAAAGAGGGTTGTGTGGGGACCGTGTCGGATCAGGATGGCTGACGATTGGGTTTGCGCGCAACTCGCCATGCTCGTGCCGTTGCCAGACTCGTTCGTCGTGCGCTCGCCATTTCGCCAAACGACTCGATATCGACCTTCCATGGCGCGCTCTCCAGTCGGCATCCCTGCCTTGTCCCCGCAACGCGCACGACAGACCATTCAAGGCCTGTCGTGCGCGCACATCGCGCGAGCGCCCGGTCTCAGCCTCCGTCATCGTTTAGCGCCTTGTCGGTTTTCTGCTGCTGCTTGTTGACGATGTTCTGCACGTTCTTGGCTTTGTTCAGGGCGTTGACGTCGCTGCTGAACACGTTGGATTTCGGTAGCGGTTTGGGCGCCTGTGTGGTGGCTTGCGGCGGCGCATCGTTCGAACACGCGGCGAGCGCAAACGGCAGCAGGGCGACGAGTGCGATGACGAATTTCATTTGGCGATCTCCCGATGAGTCGGTAAAGTCTGCGCTGTAGTCGCGCGTATCTCAAGCGCTTCGGAGCACGATGATGACGGCAAATTCTGCGCGTTGGCGCCTGGATGGCCAAACCTGCCTGGTTACCGGGGCGAGCAAGGGTATCGGACTGGCTTGTGTGCGCGAATTCGCCGGGCTCGGTGCCGACGTGCTTATGGTCGCACGCGACGAGGCGCATCTTGAAACCGCGCGTGCAGAGGTGGCAGAGGAATTTGCCGGACGCGAGATTCTCGCCTTTGCCGCCGACGTGGCATTTCACGAACAACGCATGGAAGTGTTCGACTGGATCGCGGACCTGGATGTGGACCTGTCGCTGCTGGTCAACAACGCCGGCGCCAATGTGCGCAAGAAAACCCTCGACTACAACGACGCGGATCTGCGAAAAATCATCGACACCAACGTCGTGTCGGCCTTCGAGTTGTGTCGGTTGGCCTATCCGTACCTGAGTGAACACGCGAATGCAGCCATCGTCAACATCGGTTCGGTATCCGGATTGACGCACGTGCGCACCGGTGCGCCGTATGGCATGAGCAAAGCCGCGCTGACCCAACTGTCGCGCAACCTGGCCTGCGAATGGGCAGCCGACGGTATCCGCGTCAATGCGGTAGCGCCCTGGTACATCCGCACCCGGCGCACCGAAGGCGCGTTGGCTGATGCGGATTATCTGGAAGAAGTTCTCGCACGCACGCCGCTCGGGCGCATTGGCGAGCCGGAAGAAGTCGCCGCGGTCGTCGCGTTTCTTTGCTTGCCTGCGGCGTCCTACGTGACCGGTGAGTGCATCGCCGTGGACGGCGGATTCCTGCGCTATGGTTTCTAGGCCCATCCGCCAGGACCACAGCCAGGCTCTCCCGTTCAAGGGGCCGGTTGGGCGGGAATGGTGTTGACCGAGCAATGCGCCAGACATCCACGATCCTGCTGAATTACACGCCGCCATACGATTTTCTCGCCCTGCTCGAATTTTTTGCACGCCGCGCGATTCCCGGCATCGAGTACGTCGACACCGACAGTTACTCGCGTTGCTTCGCAATGAATGGCAGCGCAGGCACATTGCGTGTCGAACAAGCCAGGCGCGCGCACGCACTCGAACTGTCTGTGGACTTTCCGGACCGCACGCCACTGCACGAAATCGAAACCCGCGTGCGACGCATGTTCGACGTGGATGCCGACATCGCCGCCATCAACAAGCTTCTTTCGCGCAACTCGTTGCTGCGGCGACAGGTGAACAACAATCCCGGTCAACGCGTACCCGGCGCATGGGACGGTTTCGAGATTTCGGTGCGCGCGGTGCTTGGCCAACAGATCAGCGTCGCCGCTGCGCGTACGCTTTGCGCGCGCCTCGTGCAGCGATTTGGAGCCGCGGCGAAATCTCTGCATGGCGAAGAAATCCGGCTATTCCCGGAACCGGATGTTTTGGTGGATGCGGACTTCGCGGATATCGGCGTCACCCGCGCGCGTGGGCAAACCTTGCGCGAGGTGGCGCGTGCAGTATGCGACGGACGAGTGGTTTTCGACCCCGATCAGGTGCTCGAGGAATTTGTCGAGCGCTGCACCAGGTTGCCCGGCATCGGTGCATGGACCGCGCACTACATCGCCATGCGCGCCCTGCGCCATGCCGATGCATTTCCGGCCGCCGACCTGATTTTGCGCAAAGCGGCATCGCCCGACGGCATGCCGTTGAGCACGACAAGAATGCAGGCGCTGGCGCAGGCATGGCGTCCCTATCGTGCCTATGCGGTGCTACATTTATGGCGCAGCATGAGTTGAGCGACGCCATGTACTACGACTATCTGCCAACACCGGTCGGCCGCCTGCTTCTGGCCATGGACGGGCAGGGGCTGCGTCACGTCGAATTCGAGAAGGGTCGCCATCCGGTTTCGCTCGGCGAAGATTGGGAGCGAGGTGCGGGTGCCTTGCACGAGGCGCGCGCACAACTTACCGCCTATTTCGACGGCCGCCTGCGCGAATTCGATTTGCCGCTGGCGCCGCAAGGCACGCCATTCCAGCAGCAGGTCTGGTTGGAGCTGCTGCGAATTCCCTATGCAACCACGATCAACTATGGCGAACTGGCCGCGCGACTGGGCGACAGCAAAGCCAGTCGTGCCGTCGGTGCCGCGAACGGTCGCAATCCCCTGCCGATCATCGTGCCGTGCCATCGCGTGATCGGGGCCGACGGCAGCCTGACCGGCTTCGGTGGCGGCTTGGCGGCGAAGCGCTATCTCCTCGATCATGAACAGCGGCATTCGACCTTTACCCTGAAATAGCGGCCCGGAGCGTCGGCTGCGGGTGCGACCCCGACAGCCGGGGAGTTCTGCACAGCGCAATGCGGACGATGCGCAAAGCAGGCGGCGCAAAATCGGCGTCCAACAAATGCGTTGTCGCTCGCTTCACCGCTTCGCATCTTTTGCGTCCTTGGTGGACAAGCCTGCTGTTTTCCCAAATGTGCTCTGCGTTACTGCAGTCAACACCCGCCCAGTTGCGCTGCGAGCGTATCTTCCCGGGGTTGCAGTACGGCGCGCTCGTCCTTGAATGCGCGGCGCAGCTTTTCGTGGATCCTTTCGTACTGGTCGCGCAGATAAGTGCAAGTCTGATCGCGCGTTGCCTGGACGCAGCGATCCTGCAGTGGCGTATATCCGCCGGCCAGTGCGGCGTCGCGCGAACGGTCGACGGGAATCTGGCGCATGCCCGGAGCGGATACGCCAATGCCGCCGGGTCCGTAGGCCTGACTCAAACTTTGTCCTGGGTAGCCCAACGTGCCGAGCGGCACGTAGCGCACCGGAGGTGTGCCGTTGCTGCTGAAATATTGCGTGCCATCCTCGGCGTTTTCACAAATCCACAGCGCAGGCAGCCGGGCAGGTGGTGGGGTGGCCGCGACGGGCGTCCGTTGCACGGGCTGTGACGAAGGTGCAGACGTGTCCGATACTGCCGGCGGCGGCGCGTGCAACGGCGCGTCCGCTACATGTACGAGCGCCTGTTCGCTGCCTTTCGCGCAGGGATGATCCTGAAATGCGATGTCGCCTTGCGCATCGGTACATTTGTACACTTCGCCCGCACGCACAAGCGGCGCGAGACAGACGATAGCCACCAAAACAAGATACGGACGCATCGGCATGTTTCTCCGATTCACAGTGTAGCGCGAGGACTTGCCGACCGCGCTGGCGGCTGCGATGCTTGGACTTTTCGCCGGATGCACATGCATGATCGACCTGTTCAGCGATACCAAGACGCGACCCACGCCGGCCATGCGCCAGGTCATGGCCACTGCCGAAGTTGGCGACGAACGCGCCGGCGAAGACCCCTGCGTCAATCGTCTTGTCGAGCGCTGTTCGGCACTACTGGGCAAACAAGCCGCCGTATATCTGCCCTCGGGCACGATGTGCAATGAGATCGCGTTGGCCGTGCATTGCAAACCCGGCGACGAAGTCGTCTGCGATGTCACCTCGCACATCATCGGCTTCGAGGGCGGTGGACCGGCGGCGCTGGCGGGGGTCATGCTGAATCCGGTTGCGGGTACGCGCGGGATATTCAACGCCGCACAGTTGCAGGAAAAAATCCGTCCGGACATGCCGCATGCGCCGCGGCAACGACTGCTTGAAGTCGAACAAACCGCCAATCTCGGCGGCGGCGCGATTTGGCCAGTGAAGACCTTGCAGGAAATTGCCGGTGTGGCGCATGCCGCAGGTTGGGTAACGCACATGGACGGGGCGCGATTGTTCAATGCGTGCGTGGCGAGCGGCATTGCCGCGGCTGAATACGCGCGCGACTACGATTCGGCATGGATCGATTTTTCCAAAGGGCTTGGCGCACCTGGCGGTGCCGTGCTCGCCGGCACGACCGAATTCATCCGCGAAGCCACGCGCCTGAAGCTGCGCTGGGGCGGCGCGATGCGCCAAAGCGGGATCATCGCCGCGGCCTGCGAATACGCGCTCGATCATCATGTCGAACGCCTTGCCGATGATCACGCGAATGCGAAACGACTCGCCGACGGCATCGCAATCATCGATGGCCTGCACATCGATCCAGCTAACGTCCAGACCAATCTGGTCTACTTCGACGTTATTGCGCAAAACCTGGATGCCGCAAAGGTCTGTCGTGGATTGCTCGATGCCGGCGTACGCATGGGTGCAATGGGCTCGCACACCGTGCGCGCAGTGACGCATCTGGATGTCGATGCAAAAGGCATCGACACGGCGCTTGCGGCATTGCGCCGGTTAATGGCCACGCGGTGATGGTTGCCTGGCACGCTCCGGCGATGGAAGACAAGAACTGGCGAGATGAAATCGACGTGGCGGTGCGCGCGCTTGCGACAGACACAGCGAATCGGGCCTGACCCTGCGTCAGGGCACGCACAGCGAGATCAATTCGACGTTGTCGACGAAGGTGTGCGCAGTGATCGGACCCGACGTGCCGACATTGCTCCACGAGTCGATGGCGATGTCGCCGGAGATGTTCTGCAATTCGGGACTGGTGTCGGTCGTAGTGGCCTGCCATACGGCCGGTTCCGGATCGCCGTCCGGCCACATCTTGGCGCGCACCAGTGTTTGCGTCGGGCCGGATTGCAGCACCTGAAATCGCACGCGGTAATCCACACCCGCACTGATCGTCGGATACGGCGATGGCTGATGGTCGATCTGGATTTCCATACCGTCAATCTCTTTCCACACACCGATGCCGGGCAGGCCGCGGAAACTGCCCTCTGCAAACGCGGCATAACCCTGTCCGTGCGGCATGGTGTTCTGCAGATAACCGCCATTCTGGCGCACGTAGAAACCCACGCCCTGCGTGGTGTCATCCTCGAAGCGCAGCGTGAAACGTACCTCGACATTGGACGTGGTCACCGCCGCACCCATGCGCGCGAGCGCGTAGGATGCCGGCATCGGACGCAGCCGCGCGGCGTGCTGCTGGATGTCGGCCAGATCGACGTTTCCCAGCACACTCCATGGCGACGGCCACGCGGCGCCGTCGTCGAGCGTGAACGGCTCGGAATAGATCAGGTTGCCGCAGTTCGATTCGAACTCGTCGAGGAAGACGATGTCGACGTCACCGGCAGTTGCCGCGCCAGACAACAACGCCGTGGAAACCAACGCCAATTGCGGCAGCAGGTTGTTCATGTCAATGGCGTCAGTGCAGCGTCTTGAATGTTTCCGGATCGAAGGCATCGACGGCAACGACTTCATTGCGTGCGGCGTCGGCTTGCTGCAGCAGTTCATACTCGGCTTGCGTGATCACGCCGGCCTTGAGACCGAGGTCGTCGAGCATGTGTCCCGGCGCGCGGTCGAGTTTGCCGGCGCGCACAGCGTCGCGCAGTTTGGTTTCGATCGGAATTGCGCGCACGGCCTTGTCGAGTGCGGCTTCAAGCGCACCAAGACCGACTTCGTTGGCTGGCGGCACGAAAATATCCTGGGTCAGATTGATGCGCGCTTCGCGGTCTTCGAGAATGTCGCGTGCAACGCGCGAACCGAGTTTGTCGGAGGGCGGACGAAAGCGCGCGCCCAACGGAAAGATCGCCCAGCCCAGCAACCAGGCGACGCCGCGCATCGGCAGCCGCGGACCGCCCCGGTCCGCGGTGGATCCCAAATTTTCGAGCACGCCGAGCAACGCTTCCTGGATGCGATACAGGCACAGTTCGGTGCTCCAGCGAACCAGGTTGTAATTCGGCGTGGTCTTGCCTTCGTCGTGATAGCGCTTGAGTGCAGCCGAGGCAAGATATAGATACGCCAGTGCATCGGCGAGCCGGCCGGATATTTTTTCGCGACGCTTCAAGGTGCCGCCCAGCGTGCCCATGGCGACATCGGACAACAGTTCGAATGCCGCGGAAAATCGCGACAGGTGCTGGTAGTAGCGTGCGGTGTCTTCGGTGCGCGGCGTGGCGGCCAGGCGGCTGCCTGTCCACGCCAGTAGCTTGGCCCGGGTGACATTGCGCATCAGCAGATTGACGTGACCGAAGACCGCACGATCGAATTTTTTCAGATCGTTGTTGGCGATGGCGTCGATTTCGTGCTGCACGAAAGGATGGCAGCGGATTGCGCCTTGTCCATAGATGATCATCGAACGGGTGAGGATGTTCGCGCCTTCGACGGTAATGCCGATCGGCACCGCATCCCAGGCGCGCGCAAGCGTGTTGCGCGGTCCGCGCTGGATCGCGGCGCCGGCACGGATGTCCATGGCATCGGTGACGACTTCGCGCATGCCTTCGGTCAGATACGCCTTGGCAATGGCCGACAACACCGCCGGTTTCTGTCCGGCATCGAGCGCGCCACAGGTGAGCGTGCGCGTGGCGGTCATCATGTAGGTCTTGCCGGCGATGCGTGCGAGCGGTTCCTCGATGCCTTCGAAGCGCCCGATCGGGGTGTCGAATTGTTCACGCACCGTGGCATAGGCGCCACAGATACGCGTCGCCATCTGCGCGGCGCCGACGCTCAACGCCGGCAGCGAGATCGAACGTCCCGCGGCCAGACACTCCATCAACATGCGCCAGCCATGTCCGATGCCTTCGCGACCACCGATGACGCTGTCCAGCGGCGTGAACACGTCGTGGCCGACGATCGGTCCGTTCATGAACGGCACGCCCATCGGATCGTGGCGCTGACCGATCTCGATGCCGTCCAGATTGCGCGGGATCAGCGCGCAGGAGATACCCAGATCCTCCGTGTCGCCGAGCAGGTGATCCGGATCCTTGATCCGGAACGCCAGGCCGATCAGGGTCGCGACTGGCGCCAGGGTGATGTAGCGCTTCTTCCAGTTCAGGCGCAGGCCGAGTACTTCCTTGCCATCGATGATGCGTTTTTCAACGACTCCTTCGGATTGTGTCGCGGCGGCATCGGAGCCGGCTTCCGGACCGGTCAGGCCGAAACAGGGAATGTCCTCGCCCTTGGCCAGTCGCGGCAGATAGAATTTTTTCTGCTCGTCCGTGCCGTAATGCAGCAGCAGCTCGCCGGGACCCAGCGAGTTCGGCACCATCACGGTCACCGCTGCGGCGACCGAGCGCGAGGAGATACGCGTCACCACGCGCGAATGGGCGATCGCGGAGAAGCCATGGCCGCCATATTCCTTCGGAATGATCATGCCGAAGAAGCCCTTGCTGCGCAGGAACGACCAGATGTTGGCAGGCAGATCGCGTTGCTGGTTGATTTCCCAATCGTCAAGTCGCGCGCACAACTCGGCTACAGGGCCATCCATGAACGCCTGCTCGTCGGCGCTGAGTTTCTGTGCCTGGAAATCCAGCAAGGTGTGCCAGTGCGGACGTCCGGAAAACAGTTCCGCATCCCACCACACGGTGCCGGCCTCAAGCGCAATGCGTTCGGTTTCGCCAAGGCGCGGCAGCACGCGCGCCATTGCCTTCATCGCGAATCGCGAGATCAACAGGCGACGCAGCGGCGGCAAGCCAAAGATGGCGGCGAGCACGATCAGCACGATGACGACGATCTCGAACGCCAGCGGTGAGGCAATGCCAAGAATGCGCCAGCCGATCAACCAGATTGCCGCAGCACCGGTCCACGCATAAAAGCCGTAGCCCAGGAACAACAGCGTGCCGAAAAGCACCAGCGCCAGAACGAACGTGATCAGCATGAGCGCACCGTCAGCGAAGCAGGGTTGCGCCTATCATCCGCCGCGACTGCGAAAAAGCAAAGCTCAACCGGCTTTTTTCAAATCCGATGTATTCCAGTTGAATTGCAGATACAGCACGCTGGCGTTGCCGGATTTGTCCACGCGTGCGCGGCATTCGTAGGTTTGCTTGACTTCGGTGGACAAGCCCTTGTCGAACACGACCGTCGAATTCATCAAGACGGTATCGGCCGATTCGGCTTTGGCATGGCTGGCCAGATCGCCGAGATCGACCTGGTAATTCTTGCTGCCCATCTGATTGGCGATTTCCTTGCCACAAGCCGCCGCCGCAGTGTCGTTGCGGTGATTGCCGCACGCCGTGGCGGCGACACACAGAATCGATACCAGCAACATGCGCGCGCGCATAACCGCCCTCCTCACTTGTACCCCCGGTCGCAACTACGTGCGGGTTACCGGCGTGCACAAACCGCTTTTGCTCGCGCCAAGACTATAGCAGTATCCATGGACAGCCGCGTGGGTTGCTGCGCTTTCGATTCTGGAAAACGCAAAATTGGCCGAACGTCTGAGGGATTTCCATTACCGGTGCGCAGCCTGCAGTGGAGCCGGGCGATTTTTCACACGATCAGTAGCGCGGCACGCTCGAATCGATCTCGCGCGACCAGGCGTCGATGCCGCCTTCGACGTTGTAGAGCTCGGTAAATCCCAGATCGCGGAAATGTTCTGCAGCAGCGGCGCTGCGCGCACCGGTGTGGCAAATGAAGGCGAGCGCGGTTTGCTTGGGTAGCGCGGCGAGCTCTTGGATACCTTCGTCGACGGTATGGAATGATTGCGCAAGTACGGCCTGGGCGCGCTCCGCGCGTGGACGCACATCGATCAGGGCGATATCGCCGGCGTCCATGCGGGCCTTGAGTTGCTGCACCGAAAGCGTCTTCACCGCGGGAGGAGCATTCGGATTGTCGATCTTCAGGCCGGCGCCTTGGGCTGTTTCCACCCAGTCGATGTTGATGCCGCGCGCGCGTTGCGCCGTACCCGGATTCATGTAGATCGCAATACCTGCGGCTTCGGCGCGAATCGCCTGCGCGTCGGCTTCGGCCAAATGGAATTGCGCGCGAAATCGCTTGTCGATCGACAGATGCAAGCCCACGCCGGGCTCGGCGTCGGACAGCGCCTCGCGAATCGCCTGCGCGGCAGTTGCGCTGATCGTGATCGTAGGCGGCGTGCGATCCGGCGCGGGCAATCCGAACACACTTTGCAATTGTCCATTCGTATACATTGACTGCACGATGTCCGCCCCGCCGATCAACTCGCCGTTGACGTACAACTGTGGAATCGTCGGCCAGTTGCCGTAGGCCTTGATGCCTTCGCGAATCTCGCCGTCTTCAAGCACGTTTACGCTGAAATAGTCTGGCAGCAGGTCGTCGAGCACGCCGACCGTGGCAGCGGAAAATCCGCACTGTGGCGCATTGCGCGTGCCTTTCATGAACAATACGACTGGATGCTCGCGCAACAGCGATTCGATGCGGGTACGGACGTCGGTAGCGGACATGAGGAAACTCGTTGACGGACAGGTGCCTATTCTACCGCGACGACAGCGCCGCTTGTGCCTGCGGCAAAATCGCATCGACCCAAAGTTTGTACTGCGCAGCGGAAGGATGCAGGCCATCGTTCGTGAGCATGTCGGCGGCCGCACCGACCTTGCGCGAGATGGCAACGACGTCGACACGGCGCACGCCGAGTTGCGACGCGATTTTCGCGTTGGTCGCGTTGTAATCGTCGAGCTCGCGAGCGATGCGTTGCGTGTCGCGACCGCTTTGCGCACCGAAGCGCGTAGCGCCCCAGTCGGGTATGGAAACCACGATCACATGCTGCGATTGTCCCCCCGCCAGCTTGATCGCGCGTTCCAGCAGGCGTCGGAATTCGTCGCGGTAGTTTTCCACATCGCGCCCGCGGTACTGATTGTTGACGCCGATCGACAGGGTCACCAATGCGTAGGGCGGATGAAACTCGTGCGCATCCATCGCCGCGGAAAGCTCATCCGTCGTCCAGCCGGTTTGTGCCACGATTTCGGGCGCCGCCACGTGGATGCCACGCGCGTTCAACGCATCGACCAGCTGCGCAGGCCAGCGTGCTTGCGCGGGCACACTCTCGCCGATGGTGTAGGAATCCCCAAGTGCCAGAAATTGCGGTGGCGCCGCGCCTGCGGGCGTCGAGAGGATCACGCCGGACAAACCCGTGCGCAACAGATCAAGCCACATGGCGCTGCAACGAGGGTCGCGCCGCAAGCCAGGTCAGCACGCGCTCGATGCCTGCAAACACATCATGCAACTGTTCCGGCTGTGGCAGCAGGGTCATGCGGAAGTGATTGCGCGCATCGATATTGAAACCACTGCCTGGCACGATCAGGATGCTTTCGCGTTCGAGCAGTTCAAGGGCGAACGTGGCATCGTCGAATGTCGGCAATATGGCTGCGCGTACCGACGGAAACGCGTACAACGCGCCTTGCGGTGCGACCACATCAAGGTAGTCGCTTTGCGCACAGTGTTCGATCACCACCCGACGGGCTTCGTGCAATCGGCCGCCGCGGGCGGTCAGCGGTGCGCTGCTGTCGGGCCCGCTCAGGGCCGGAGCGATGGCCCATTGTCCCGGAACGTTGGCACACAAACGCAAGGCGGCGAGCAGATCCAGCGCGTGGGCCAGTTCGTCCATCGCATGCGGCCCGCCGGACAGGCTGATCCACCCCACGCGCCAGCCGCAGGCGCGGTACATCTTCGACAGTCCACCGAAACTCACGCAGGGTACATCGCCGGCCAGCCTGGCCAGCGGCACGAATTGCGCGTCGTCGTAGAGGATGCCGTCGTAGATTTCATCGCTGAGCAGTACCAGACGATGACGTTGCGCAACGTCAACGAGCGCCTGCAGCAACTCGCGCGGATACACCGCGCCGGTCGGGTTGTTCGGATTGATCAACACCAACGCACGCGTACGCGCGGTGATCAGTGCTTCGATTTCATCCGGATCGGGCAGGTGCGCGCGTGCTGCCGGACACGGGTAATAACGCGGGCAACCATCGTTGAGAACCGTGGCAGCACTCCACAACGGGTAGTCCGGGCCCGGCAGCAGCACTTCATCGCCGCTGTCGAGCAGGGCGCGAAGGCAAAGGTCGATCAGCTCGCTGACGCCGTTGCCGACAAATACGTGCCGGGCATGCGCGTTCGTCGCCCCGCGCTGTTGCTGTTGCGCAGCAATCGCTTCACGCGCTTCGGGCAATCCTTGCTGATGACCATAGGCTTCGCTGCGCGCAAGGTTTTCGGCCAGCGCGCGGCGCAAATGTTCAGGCGCCTCGAATCCGAACAACCCGGGGTTGCCGATGTTGAGTTTGATGATCGGCCGACCTTGCGCTTCAAGTTCATTGGCACGCCGCGTCAACTCGCCACGGATTTCGTAACGCACATTGCCCAGGCGGTTGCTGGCGCGCACCGCCGGGTTCGGAATGGATAACGGCATGGGGTCAGGCCATGGCTTAATTGTTGTGATGCAACATGCTAGCGCAACAGCAGGCGAATACAAGACAGGCGGTCATCGGGAATCGGGATTGGGGCATCGTGAATCGCGGAATCATGGAATCACAAGCCGGTCCGGGGCCGCGCAGCGCAACCCGGACCGCCGGGGCAGAGCCCTTTCCGGACATGGTCCGGGAATGCCGAAACCAACCTTCGCGTGACCAATGGTCCGCAGAGCATGCCGCAGGAAGCGCCACTTGATCCGGTTCCTGGTTCTCGATTCAAGCGTGCGCATGCACAAAGCAGGAACTTGATTCGCGCTTGACCAGGCCTTCGGATGTTGAAGAGCAACTCGCCGGAACGACGAAACTTTCCGGTTTTTCCCGATTCCCGATTCCCGAATGCCGTCGCTTCCCCCTATGCCTTCCCATGGCCGCGTTCTAAACTTCACCGATGACCCTGAACGCGCAGCAATGCCAGCGTCTGCAGACCATCGGCTGGCACAACGACATGGAAGTGGCCGAACTGGCGCCAGGGCGGTTCGTAGCGCGAGTCATCGCTCAACATCGCAACGGTTATCGCGTGCACGACGGCGACAGCGAATCCGGTGCCCAGCCGGCACCTCGCTTCCTGCGTCGCAGCGCCGATCCGGCCGAGCGTCCTGCAGTTGGCGATTTTGTCGTGGTTGCCGCCGGTACGCCGGCAATGATCGAAAAGGTGTTGCCGCGACGCACGATTCTGAGTCGTGCCGCGGCCGGAGAACGCCACGCGCGCCAGACCATCGCTACCAATATCGACACCGTGTTCGTGCTGATGGGACTGGATGGCGATTTCAATCCGCGCCGCGTCGAGCGCTATTTGCTGTTGATCGAAGGCAGCGGGGCCAGGCCTGTCGTGGTGCTGACGAAATGCGACAAGGTGGACAATGCCGACGAATCGCGGGAGCGGTTGCGCGCCGCGATGCCGGATATCGACTTGCACGTGATCAACGCCAAAGCCGCCGACAGCGTCGAACCGCTGTCGAAGTATCTGCAATGCGGCGATTCCGCCGTATTGGTCGGCTCGTCGGGTGCGGGGAAATCGACCCTGACCAACACGTTGCTCGGAGAGCAACGCCAGGCAACGTCCGCGGTGCGCGACAGCGACAGCCGTGGCCGACATACGACGACGCATCGCGCGCTGATCCAGCTGCCCGGCGGCGCTTGCCTGATCGACACGCCGGGCATGCGCGAAATCAAACCGGTTGGCGATGAAGACCTCGGTGAAACCAGCTTTGCGGATATCGAAACGCTGGCACTGGACTGTCGTTTCGGTGATTGCGCGCACGGCAACGAGCCCGGCTGCGCAGTGCGCGATGCGCTCGAATCCGGCGCGCTGGATGATGCGCGTTGGCATGCCTACGTGAAATTGCGCGACGAACTCGGCAACGCGAGCGACGCCCTGGAAGCGCAACTCAAACGCAAGGCACATGCTCGTGAATCCGGCAAAGGCTCCGTCAAACGTGTCCATCACGACAAGTATGAGTCGTGATGAAAACGCGGTCACGGGGTGCACTGGATGCCGTGACGCGGTATAAGGTGCGCCCGCCGCAATTCATGGACGGCCGATGACTGCCGCGAAACCTGTCAAGACCAAAGTGCCCGATCGACTTGCCGGGCTGCCACCTGCCGCGGTGCGGTTGGTGAACAGCGCCGCAGCAGCGTTGCAACGGCATCAAGCCGTGCCTGCCGAGCAGGGCCTGCTTGCCGCGCTCGCGCAAGCACCAGATCATGCGGAGGTCCTGCGCCTGCTCGGCATGTCGTTGCGTTTGCAAAATCGCAATGCCGAAGCCCTGGCGATACTCCAACGCGCGGCAACACAGCGGCCGGACGACGCGCTGATCCAGAACGGTTTGGGCTCGGCTCTGGATGCCTGTGGCGACAGCGAGGGCGCAATCGCGGCGTTCCGGCGCGCCAGCAAACTTGCACCGCAAACCGCGCAGATATGGTCGAATCTGGGCAAAAGCCTCGGCGACCACGGCTACTACGAAGAAGCGCTGGCGGTGTTGCGTCGCGCGGCTTCGATGACCGATCACCCGGCCACGCAATTGCGTCTGGCGTATGCACTGCGCGTGAGCGGAAATATCGACGAAGCCGCGCAATGCTTCCGCAACATGCTTGCGCACAATCCGTCTGACGGCACCGCCTGGCTGGGATTGTCGGGTCTGAAATCGTTGCGCTTCAGCGATGCGGATTTGACCACCATGCAACGGGTCATGCGCGAGTCCCCGTTGACACCGGATCAGCGCAATTCGCTTGGCTTTGCGCTGGCCAAGGCCTACGACGATCAAGCGCGATATGTCGAGGCATTTGCCGCCTATGGCGAGGCCAACGCGCGGGTCCGCAAAAATATTGCCTGGGACGCAGTCGGTTTCAGCAAATTCGTCGACGACATCCTCAATGCGTCCGTTCCCGTCCGGGAACGCGCTCCCGGCAATCTGGGTGAAGAGGTTATCTTCATAGTCAGTCTGCCGCGATCCGGCTCGAGTTTGACCGAGCAAATTCTCGCCTCGCATCCATGCATCGAAGGCGGCGGCGAACTGGACGACCTTGGCGCCGTCATCGCGGCCGAATCAAAACGCCGGCAATTGCCGTACCCGCAGTGGGTGGCCTCGACGACGGCGGCAGATTGGCAGCGCCTCGGTAGGGACTACCTGACGCGCACCGCGCGCTGGCAAAGGCCCGGCATGCGTTTTACCGACAAACTTCCAGGCAACTGGATTCGGGTCGGGACGATCCTGGCGATGTTGCCGGGCGCACGCGTGATCGATTGCCGGCGCGACCCGGTCGAGTCGTGCTTTTCGTGTTTTCGCACGGCGTTCAGCGATGGCAGCCAGACGTTCAGTTACGACCTCGACGACATCGCCACGTACTGGCAGGATTACAATCGGGCCAGTAAACTTTGGCAAGCACGTTATCCGCGGCGCTATCGTGTACAGCGCTACGAGGCGTTGGTAGCTGATCCTGAGACGGTAACCCGCGAATTGTTGAATTTTTGCGGCGTGGCATTTGATCCGACCTGCCTGCGTTTTCACGAAACCCGGCGCAGCGTGCGCACGGCCAGCGCCAGCCAAGTTCGCGAACCGATCCGCTGCGATACGGCGCGTGTCGACAAGTATGGCGACTTGCTGGATCCGTTGCGTGCGGCGCTAGGGTTGCCACGCGTAGCAAATACTACAGCGACGCGAGCGAAATCCGGCTAGTTGTCATACCTGCGGGGATGCCTCCCGCTCATGAATATTTACACGTCGTGTTTGCACACGTATGGAGTAAAAACATGTTTACAGTACAACAACGTTTGGCCGGGTTGCCTGCGAATTTGGAACAACAGGTTATCGCCATCACGCAGGCGGTGGGGCGCGGCAATTGCGCCGCGGCCGAACGCGGCGCAATTGCCGCGCTCGCCCAAGCCCCGAAGCATCCGGAAGTCTTACGTCTGTTCGGAATGATCCAGCTACAGCGTGGACGATTTGAAGCGGCTATCGACACTCTGTTGCAGGCGCGTGCGCTGCGACCCGATGATCCGTTGATCCACAACAGTTTGGGTGGCGCCTACGAAGGAATCCGCGACAATAAGCGCTCTCGCAAAGCATTGCAGCGCGCATGCGAGCTGGGTCCGGACCTCGCGCCTTGCTGGTTCAATTATGCTCGACGCCTGTTTGCCGACGGCGATACCGATGCGGCAATTCCGGTGTTGCGGCGCGTAATCGCATTGCAGCCAAAACACACCAGCGCGCGCACAATGCTTGCGAACCTGCTGCGCGCCGACGGCAAGTCGGACGAGGCTGCGGCGCAATTTCGAAGTGTGATCGCCGACGGTCCTGCGCGCGCCGGGCAGGCATGGTGGGGATTGGCCATGCTCAAGCCGATGTCGTTGGGCGAAGCTGATATCGCGGCGATGCAGCGTGTACTGCAGGAAAATACAGCGACTGGATTCAATCGGGTCACGACCGGGTTTGCGTTGGCCATGGCGCTCGAGCATCAAGGCGATTTCGCGGCAGCGTTTGCCGCGATGCGTGATTCGCATGCCTATGCACGTCGCAGCGAGCCTTACGACGCGAATCGTTTCAGCAAACACATCAACGACATTCTCGATGCGTTTTCACTCCCGCCGCAAGGAACAATGGAAACCCAGGGCGAGGAAGTTATTTTTATCGTCAGCATGCCGCGCTCGGGCTCTACGCTGACCGAGCAGATTCTCGCGTCACATTCGCAAGTCAAAGGTGGCACAGAACTTCCGGATTTGGCGCAGGTAGTCATGGAAGAATGCGATCGTATGCGTCGGCCGTTTCCGCAATGGGTGCGCGAATACACGCCCGCGCAGTGGGGGATGCTGGGGCAAAATTATCTGACGCGCACGGCACAATGGCGTCAACAACACGCAAGATTTACCGATAAGGCGCCGGGTAATTGGCAATATGTCGGCGCGATTCTTGCGATGCTGCCGAACGCACGTGTGGTGATTTGTCGGCGCGATCCGCTGGAAACGTGTCTAGGTTGTTACCGGTACATTTTTACCCAGCACCCGTATACACACAATTTTGCCGATCTCGCCAGCCACTGGCACGATTTTGACCGCGCTGCTAAGCGTTGGAAAGCCTTGTATCCGAATCGCGTTCGCGAACAGGTTTACGAAGAACTGGTCGCGGATCCGGATGCTCAGATTCGTGAGTTGCTGGCCTTTTGCAATCTGCCGTTTGAGGAAGCCTGCGTCAACTTTCATGCCACAGAGCGGCGTGTCACTACGCCGAGCGCGGCGCAAGTACGTGAACCGATCCGTCGCGATACGGCACGCGCGAAAAAGTACGGAGCCTTGCTCGATCCTTTGCGTCAGGCGCTGGGTGTCTCGCTGTTCCAGGAATAATCGGGAAATACACGCATGCTGACTTCGCGACAACGCCTGGCAGGTCTGCCGCCCGAACTGGCTCGGCACACATCGGCGATTGCGCAAGATGTGGAGCACGGTCGTCTTGAGCAGGCCGAACGCGGCATCACTGCTGCCATGGTCCGGGCGCCGCAACACCCGGAAGTGCTGCGTCTGGCAGGGATTCTGCGCATAGCCCAAGGCCGGGCAGGCGAAGCAATCGCATTGCTCGTCAGCGCGCAGGCACGACAGGCGACAGACCCGCTGATCCACTATGCCCTTGCGCGGGCCTACGAAAGTGCGCACGATCATGAACAGGCGATTGCATCGATGCGACGGGCGTGTGCCGAAGGCCCTCAAATTGCGGATTGCTGGTATGGTCTGGGGCGCATGCTGTTCTACAACGGGCATCAGGCAGCGGGTATTGAAATTCTGCAACGCGCCGTTGCATTGGCGCCGCAACACATCAGTGCACGCACGCTGCTGGCGACGATCCTGAACCTGGATGGACGGCCTCTCGAGGCGCAAGCGCAATTTCGTGAGGTGCTTGCATCCCATACCGGTTGCGGTGTTGCATGGTGGGGTTTGGCGATACTCAAGCCGATGCCGCTGACGCGCGCCGATATCGAGGTTATGCAACATGCACTGCAGCAACCAAACTTGGCTGCAAACGATCGCGTACCTCTTTGCTTTGCGATGGCGCACGCACTGGAACATCAGCGCGAATATTCGGGAGCCATGCAGGCACTGGAGCATGCCCATGCGATTGCGCTGCGCAGCGAGCGTTGGAGTGCCGATCAATTCAACGAGCGTATCGACGGCGTACTTGATGCATTCGACGAATTATCAACAGACGCCGGGACGAATCAGGGTGAGGAAGTCATCTTCATCGTCAGTTTGCCTCGCTCGGGTTCTACGCTGATAGAGCAGATTCTGGCTTCGCACTCTCAAGTTCAAGGAACGAGTGAATTGCCGGATCTGCCGTTGCTCATTAAATCTGAATCAGTGCGTATGCAGCAAGCGTTCCCGCAATGGGTAGCCACGCACACGACTTCAGACTGGCGCGCGTTGGGCCAACAGTATCTTGCCCGCACTGCACGCTGGCGCGAACACCGGCCGCGATTCACCGACAAGATGACGGGCAACTGGATTCATGTCGGCGCGATCATGGCGATGCTGCCGAAGGCGCGCGTGGTGATCGCGCGGCGCGACCCGCTGGAAACCTGCTTCGGCTGCTACCGCTACTATTTCAATAGTCATGGCTACACACACAGTTTTGACAATCTTGCTGCCGCCTGGCGTGGTTTCGATCGTGCGTGCGAGCGCTGGAAGGCGTTGTATCCTGATCGTGTACGCGAACAGTCGTACGAAGATCTGCAGGACAATCCGCAGACCCAGATTCGCGAACTGCTTGCGTTCTGTGATTTGCCGTTCGAGGAAAACTGCATGAATTTCCATGCCACGCAACGGCGCGTGATTACGCCAAGCGCGGCTCAGGTACGCGAGCCGATCCGCCGCGACACCGCACGCACAGACAAGTACGGCGCCTTGCTCGATCCATTGCGATCGGCTTTGGGGATGCAGCCGTTTCCCGAATAGTCGTGAAATTCACGCATGTTGAACCCACAACAACGATACGCCGATTTGTCGCCGCAGCTGACACAAGTTGCCGCAGGCATCGCGCTGGCGCTGCAACGCGGGCAGCTCGACGCAGCCGAGCGTGATGCGATCGCAGCCTTGGCGCAGGCGCCGGACCATGCCGAAATTCTGCGGCTGTTCGGCGTGATCCAGCAGTGTCGGGGCCGTTACTCGCAGGCCATCGAAACATTGCAGCGTGCCCGCGCGCAGCGGCCTGGGGACGTGTTGATCCACAACGCGCTGGCGGGCGTGTATGATGCGATAAACGACGCTGGCCGGGCGCGCGAAACCTTGCGCCAGGCTTGCGCGCTGGATTCGACATTTGCGCCATGCTGGTTCAACTACGGATGGCGCCTTTTTGTCGATGGCGATATCGACGCAGCCGTGCCGGTACTGCAACACGCGGTTGCATTGGCGCCGCGCGATGCGCAGGCGCGCACTTTGCTGGCGGATGCTTTGAACGCCGACGGTAAGACGCAGCTGGCGATAGAACAATATCGACAGATCATCGCCGATCACCCAACGGGTGCGGGACAGGCGTGGTGGAGTCTGGCCACGCTCAAGCCCATGCCGTTGTCGCTGGATGACATCGTGACCCTGCAACGAATGCTCGAAAAGGATTCCGTGGCCGAATCCGATCGCATCAACATTGCCTTCGCGCTGGCAATGGCGCTTGAACATCACGGTGACATGGCGCAGGCTTTCGAGACAATGCAGACCGCACACGCTTTGGCGCGACGCAGCGAGCCTTACGATGGGCACGCATTCGGAAAACGCGTGGATGACATCCTCGCCGCATTCTCGAAGTCGCCGGCAGGCGCCGAATCGGCGCAGGGCGAGGAAGTCATCTTCATCGTCAGCCTGCCGCGCTCGGGCTCGACGCTGAGCGAACAAATACTGGCATCGCATTCCCAGGTCGAAGGTGCTGCCGAGCTGCCGGACCTGGCGCAGATCATCCTGCGCGAATCAGATCGAGTGGGGCAACCTTTCGCGCACTGGGCGCGTACGCACACACCTGCACAATGGCGTGAACTGGGGCAGCGTTATCTCGACCGTACGCAGCGCTGGCGCCAGCAACGACCGCGGCATACCGACAAGATGCCCGGCAACTGGATATATGTCGGCGCGATCATGGCGATGCTGCCGAATGCGCGAGTGGTCGTATGTCGGCGCGATCCGCTGGAAACCTGTCTTGGCTGCTATCGATACATGTTTCGGCGGCATCCGTACACGCACGATTTTTCCGATCTGGCCAGCCGCTGGCGCGACTTTGACCGTGCCGTCACGCAGTGGCGACATCGGTACCCCGATCGCGTGCGTGAACAGGTCTACGAACAATTGCAGGATGATCCGGAAAACCAGATCCGCGAGTTGCTCGCATACTGCAATCTGCCGTTCGAGCAAAACTGCCTGAACTTCCATGCCTCATCGCGGCGCGTGGCCACGCCGAGCGCGGCCCAGGTACGCGAACCGATCCGACGCGACACCGCCCGCGCTGATAAATATGGCGCCTTGCTCGACCCGCTGCGAAGCGCGCTTGGCTTGGCGCCGTTTACGCCGCGATAGCGCCGACCCACAATCGCGCTATAGTTGCCGGCAGTTCGTTTGGGTCGGCATGCCGATGGTCGATAAAGCTTCGGTTCCCGCGCGGTTCGCCGACCTGGATCGGCGCATGGTCGCGGTCGTCAAGGGCATCAAGTTGCTGGCGTCGGTGAGTTGGGCAGCCAGCGTCCAGAGCGAGTTTCTGAATGCCTGGCGCGCGCGGCGACCACATTTGCCCAATGTGGAATATGCGAAGAACGATTATTCGGCGGTGCGAGCCGAACTCGACGACATCATCGCCAGCGCCGACGCGCAGCACCCGGTTGGCGACTACATACGCCGCACCGCGCGGTCGTGGCATATCGCCACGCAGCTGCTTGACGCGGTCGCCACGCCGGAGATCACCCGACATTCGGTCGACCTTTTCGGGCGCCCGGGCGATCGCCTGCCCGGCGGCACAGTCAGCAACATCGACGCGGCGCGCCATTTCATCGAACTTGCCGACGAACTCGATCGCGAAATCGTAAACAGCGAAGCCGATTACTGCATTCCGGCGGAGTTGTTGCAGCATGAATTGCAGGAGCGCATCAGCGCGTTCTTCAATCACCATCAGGTCAAGGTCGAAGTCGATCCGAACCTGATCGCGAAAGCGGCGGCCGGGCCGACCCGCATCCGCCTGCGCTCGGCAACCTGTTTTTCCGAATACGACAAGCACCAGTTGCTCGAACACGAAGCGTTTGTGCATTCGCTGACTGCGCTCAACGGTCGCGAACAGCCGAATCTGGGTTCGCTTGCGCTGAGCTCGCCGCGCATCACCGCGACCCAGGAAGGCCTGGCCACCTTCGCCGAGTTGATGTCCGGATCGATCGACATCGAGCGCATGAAACGCATCAGCCTGCGCATTCTTGCGATCGACATGGCGCTGGGCGGCGCCGATTTCATCGAAGTATTCAAGTTCTTCCTGGGCTCCGGGCAAATCGAATCGGACAGTTTCACTTCGGCCATGCGCGTGTTTCGCGGCGCACCGCTGGCCGGTGGTTCGGCATTCACCAAGGATGCCGTGTACCTGCATGGTTTGCTGTCGGTGCATACGTTTTTCCGTTGGGCTTTGAAAAACCAGAAACTGAAACTGTGTCGCAACCTGTTCGCCGGCAAGATGGCGTTGCACGACGTTATCGCGCTGGAGCCGTATTTCGATTCGGACTACATTGCCGCGCCGCTGTATCTGCCGCCGTGGATGCAGCGCGCCAGCGGCATGGCCGGCACGCTCGCGTTTTCGCTGTTCGCCAACAAGATCCGGTTGGATCGGGTCGAGGCGGAAGATCTGGTGCTTGGACTTTGAGGGGGAGCCATCATGCGTAAAGGGCTACTTATTGCCGGGTTGCTGGTCGGGTCTGCTGCCGCGGCGTCTGCGGAGCCGCCGACCATGACCCAACTCGTTACCGCCGAACTGCCGCAGATCACCGCGTGGCGGCACGATATCCATCAGCACCCGGAATTGAGCAACCGCGAATTTCGCACATCGAAAATCGTCGCAATCGAATTGCAGCGCCTCGGCTATCAGGTTCGTACCGGCATTGCGCATACCGGCGTCGTCGGCATTCTCAAGGGCGGCAAGCCCGGGCCGAAGCTCGCTATCCGGGCCGACATGGATGCGTTGCCGGTAACCGAGCAGGTCGATCTGCCATTCGCATCCCATGCACAAGGCGAATATCTCGGCAAGACAGTAGGCGTGATGCACGCCTGCGGACACGATTCGCATACGGCAATGCTGCTCGGTTTGGCGAATATTTTCGCGAAGCTGCGCCGCGATCTGCCGGGCGAAGTCATGCTGATTTTCCAGCCGGCCGAGGAAGGCGCGCCGCGCGGCGAGGAAGGCGGCGCACCGTTGATGGTCAAGCAAGGCGTGTTCCGCGATTTCAAGCCCGACGCGGTATTCGGCATGCATGTGGTCAGCGCGCTGCCGGTCGGCATTGTTGCGGTGCGACCCGGTGGCGCGATGGCCAGTTCGGATACCTTCCGCATCGTTGTCCACGGCCGCCAGAGTCACGGCGCGATGCCCTGGAAGGGGATCGATCCAGTCGTGACCGCGGCCGAAATCGTGACTTCCGCACAAACGATCGTCAGTCGCCAGCTCGATATCAACAAGGATCCAGCCGTCGTCACATTCGGGATTTTCAACGGCGGCCAGCGCTTCAATATCGTGCCCGACTCGGCCGAACTGCAGGGCACGGTGCGCGCCTTCGACGAAGGCATGCGCAAGCAGGCCTTGGCCAGCCTGAAGAACATCGCCGAACACGTGGCCGCTGCCAACGGCGCGACGGTCGAAACGCAAATCCCGCTCGGCGACAGCAATCCGGTCAACTACAACGACCCGGCGTTGACGGCGCGCGTGCGCACCAGTCTGGAGACGGCATTCGGCAAGGATCACGTCATCCAGGCGCAACGATGGACGGCATCGGAGGACTTCCCGTATTTCGGCCGCAGCATCGGTGCGCCGAGCGTGTATTTCTTCGTCGGCGTCACCCCCGTGGGCACGGATCCGGCCACTGCGCCGAGTAACCATTCCCCGCACTTCTTTATAGACGAAGGCGCGCTGCGCATCGGCACCCGCGCGATGTTGCAGGCAAGCCTGGATTTTCTGGGTTATCGACGCGATTGAGGCGCACGGCAGGACAACCGGACCTGACCGCAACGCGGCCAGCGAGGCGACGGCCCGGGCGGCCGGCAAGCCGGGGTTTGCCTGTCTGACGCAAACAATTGCTGTGCTAAGCTCGCCGGACAATTCGCGCCTGCGTGCGCACAACCCAACGAGCCTTTGGCCATGTCCAGCCGTGAAGACCTGAAGCAAGCCGCCCTCGACTACCACCGCCGTCATCCGTTCGGCAAGATCAAGGTTGCGCCGACCAAGGCGCTGGTGACCCAGCGCGATCTGTCGCTGGCCTACTCGCCGGGCGTGGCCGCGGCCTGCGACGCGATCGTCGAGGATCCACAGCAAGTTTCCGAAATGACCGCACGCGGCAATCTGGTCGCGGTGATCACCAATGGTACTGCGGTGCTCGGGCTTGGCAACATCGGCCCGCTCGCCGCCAAGCCGGTAATGGAAGGCAAGGGCGTTCTGTTCCAGAAATTCGCCGGCATCGATGTGTTCGATATCGAGATCGCGGAAAACGATCCGGACAAGCTTGTCGAAGTCATTGCGGCACTGGAGCCGACGTTCGGCGGCATCAACCTCGAAGACATCAAGGCCCCGGAATGTTTCATCGTCGAGCGCAAGTTGCGCGAACGCATGAAGATTCCGGTGTTCCACGACGATCAGCACGGCACCTCGATCATCGTCGGATCGGCGGTGATCAACGCGCTGCACGTGATCGGCAAGAACATCGCCGATGTCAAAGTCGCATCCACCGGTGCCGGTGCTGCGGGCATCGCCTGCCTGGACATGCTGGTCAGTCTCGGCGTCAAACCAGAAAACATCATGGTCGCCGACCGTACCGGCGTGATTTACGAAGGCCGTGACGGCGACATGGATGAAGCCAAGCAACGCTATGCGCGCAAGACCAAGGCGCGCACGCTGGCCGATATCGTCAAGGGCGCGGATATTTTCCTCGGTCTTTCGGCCGCCGGCGTGCTGACCCAGGATATGGTCAAGACCATGGCCGACAAACCCGTGATTCTGGCGTTGGCCAACCCGAATCCGGAAATTTTGCCGGAGCTGGCCAAGGAAGTTCGCCCCGACGTGATCATCGCCACCGGGCGTTCGGACTACCCGAACCAGGTCAACAACGCATTGTGCTTCCCTTACATTTTTCGCGGCGCACTGGATGTCGGCGCGACCACGATCAACGAGGAAATGAAGGTCGCCTGTGTGCATGCGATTGCCGAACTTGCGCGACGCGAATTGTCCGACGTGGCAGCGCGTGCTTACGGCGATCAATTGCTTTCTTTCGGCCCGGAATACCTGATCCCGCAGCCATTCGATCCGCGACTGGTCGTGTCGCTGGCGCCCGCAGTAGCCAAGGCGGCAATGGACTCGGGTGTCGCCACGCGTCCGATCGGAGATCTGAAGGCCTATGCCGAGCGCCTCAACCAATTCGTGTTCCGCACGGGCCTGCTGATGAAGCCGGTGTTCGAGCGTGCAAAATCCGACGTCAAACGCATCGTCTATGCCGAAGGCGAAGAAGACACGATCCTGCGCGCAGTACAAGGTGTGGTCGATGACGGTTTGGCCATGCCGGTCCTGATCGGCCGACCTGCGGTGATCGAATCGCGCATCAAGCGCCTGGGTCTGCGCATTCGCGCCGGCCAGCATTTCGAGTTGTGCAATGTCGACGACGATCCGCGCTACAACGAATACTGGAACCTGTATCTAACCCTCAATGAGCGACGCGGCATCACCCCGGCGCTGGCCAAATCGCTGGTGCGTTCGCGCCCAACCTTGATTGCGGCCTTGATGGTGGCGCGTGGCGAAGCCGACGCCATGCTGTGCGGCGTGGTCGGCCGCTACCAGCGCCAGTTGCGCCACATTCTGGACGTGTTGCCGCTGGATGCGGGCGTCAGTTCTCCGTCAGCTCTGTCCGCCGTGCAAAACGATCGCGGCACCTGGTTCTTCCTCGACACCCACGTGCAATACGATCCAAGTGCCGAGCAGATAGCCGAAGCGACGCTGCAGGCGGTATTGCGTCTGAAGCTGTTCGGTATCGAACCGCGCGTCGCGCTGGTGTCGCACTCGAATTTCGGCAGTCACGAAGACCCCAGCGCGCGCAAGATGCGTCAGGTGCTCGAACTGGTGCGGGCCAAGGATCCGCAGCTGGAAATCGACGGCGAGATGCAAGCCGATACGGCGCTGAGCGAGGCGGTTCGCGCCCGTATCTTTCCCAACTGCGCGCTCAAGGCCAATGCGAACGTTTTTGTCTGCCCAAACCACGATGCGGCCAACATCGCCTACAACATGGTGCGCCAGTTGACCGACGGAGTGGCTATCGGGCCGATACTGATGGGCGTTTCCAAGCCGGCGCATATCCTGAATCCGTCGGCAACCGTGCGGCGCGTGCTCAACGTCACCGCCATTGCCTGCGTCGAGGCGCAGATTCGCGCGCAAAACGCGGGCTGACCACTACGCGCAATGCCGTTGTCGTTGCGGCGCTGGTTTTCGCAACGACGCAAAGAAAAATCGACGCCGTGATTGCGCACGGCTAAACTGCGTGGACAGTTCTAACCCAATGGCCCGGTGCCGCTGCGCGCCGCGCGGAGGCTGCACATGAATATCCTCAACGACGTTCTCGATCAGGATCTCGACCCCACCGAGACCCGCGAATGGGCACAGGCGCTGGATGCCGTCATCGCGGCTGATGGTCCCGAGCGTGCGCACTACCTGCTCGAACGCATGGTCGATGCGACCCGCCGCGCCGGAGGTCATCTACCGTTTTCGCCGACCACCGAATACGTCAACACGATTCCGCCGCATCTGGAGGCCAAGATGCCGGGCGACCCGACCATGGAATGGCGCATCCGCTGCCTGATCCGCTGGAATGCGATGGCGATGGTCGTGCGCGCGAACAAGAAACCCGGCGATCTTGGCGGACATATCGCCAGCTTCGCCTCGTCGGCCACGCTGTACGACGTGGGCTTCAATCATTTCTGGCGCGCGCCGAGTGCGGAACATCCCGGCGACCTGATTTTCCATCAAGGGCATTCCAGTCCGGGTATTTATGCGCGCTCGTTCCTCGAAGGCCGCATCGAAGCCGACCGCATGGACCTGTTCCGCATGGAAGTCGCAGGCAAAGGGCGCGGATTGTCGTCGTATCCGCATCCATGGTTGATGCCGGACTACTGGCAGGTCCCGACCGTGTCGATGGGCCTCGGGCCGCTGCAGGCGATTTACCAGGCGCACTTCATGAAGTACCTGGAACATCGCGGACTGATTCCGAAATCCGACCGCAAGGTCTGGTGTTTCCTCGGCGATGGCGAAACCGACGAACCCGAATCGCTCGGCGCCATCTCGCTGGCCGGGCGCGAAAAGCTCGACAACCTGATCTTCGTCATCAACTGCAACCTGCAGCGGCTGGACGGTCCGGTGCGCGGCAACGGCAAGATCATCCAGGAACTCGAAGGCGTGTTCCGCGGCGCGGACTGGAATGCGATCAAGGTCATCTGGGGCAGCTATTGGGATCCACTGCTCGCGCAGGATCGCGACGGCAAGTTGCGCAAGATCATGATGGATACCGTCGACGGCGAGTATCAGGCCTGCAAGGCGTTTGGCGGCGCCTATACGCGCGAGCATTTCTTCGGCAAATATCCGGAAACCCAGGAGATGGTGCGCAACCTGTCCGATGACGACATCTGGCGCCTGAACCGCGGCGGTCACGATCCGCACAAGGTCTACGCCGCCTATCACGCGGCAGTGAACACGAAAGGCATGCCCACGGTGATCCTGGCCAAGACGGTCAAGGGTTACGGCATGGGCGCAGCCGGCGAATCGCTGAACCCGACGCACCAGCAGAAGAAGCTAGATGCCGAAGCCGTGCGCCACTTCCGCGATCGTTTCCGCATCCCGATCGCCGACGACAAGCTCGGTGATGTGCCGTACTACCATCCCGGCAAGGACTCCGACGAAGTGCAGTACATGCACGAACGCCGCAAGGCACTCGGCGGTTATCTGCCGCAGCGCCGGCGCAAGGCGAGCGAAAGCTTCAAGGCGCCGGAACTTGGCGCATTCGAGCAGATCACCAAGGGCAGCGGCGACCGCGAAATCTCCACCACGATGGCGTTCGTGCGCGGCATCAACCTGCTGCTGCGCGACAAGGCCATCGGCCCGCGGGTGGTGCCTATTGTTGCCGATGAAGCGCGCACTTTCGGCATGGAAGGCATGTTCCGTCAGATCGGCATTTACGCACCGTTCGGGCAGAAATACCGACCGCAGGATGCCGACCAGTTGATGTACTACCGCGAAGACCAGAAAGGTCAGGTACTGCAGGAAGGCATCAGTGAACCCGGCGCGGTTTCGGCCTGGATGGCGGCGGCGTCGAGCTATTCGATCAGCGACGTGCCGATGCTGCCGTTCTACATTTATTACTCGATGTTTGGTTTCCAGCGTATCGGCGACCTGGCCTGGGCCTCCGGCGACATGCGCGCGCGCGGCTTTCTCGTTGGCGGCACCGCGGGACGCACCACGCTCAACGGTGAAGGACTGCAACACGAAGACGGGCATTCGCACCTGCTCGCCGGCGCAATTCCGAACTGCCGCGCCTACGATCCGACGTTCTCCTACGAAGTCGGGGTGATCTTGCAGGACGGCGTGCGGCGCATGCTGCACGAGCAGGAAGACTGCTACTACTACGTCACCGTGATGAACGAGAACTATACGCATCCGGACATGCCGAAAGGATGCGAGGCGGACATCATCAAGGGAATGTATTTGTTGCAGGACTCGGGAAAGGGCAAGAACACGAGCAAGGCGAAAAGCAGTGCGAAGAGCACTGCGCCGTGCGTGCAATTGCTTGGGTCGGGCACGATCCTGCGCGAAGTAATCGCGGCGGCGGAGCTGCTGGAGAAGGAATTCGGGGTCAGCGCAGATATCTGGAGTTGCCCGAGTTTCAGCGAACTGCGCAAGGATGGCTTCGATTGCGAACGCTGGAATCGCCTGCACCCTGAAGCCAAACCGCGCGTTTGTCATGTTGCCGCATGCCTGGCCGACAGCGCCGGCCCGGTGATTGCCTCAACCGACTACGTGCGCGAGTACGCCGACCAGATTCGCGCATTCCTGCCTGAAGGCAAAAGATATACCGTGCTCGGCACCGATGGCTTCGGTCGCAGCGACACCCGCGAAAACCTGCGCCGCTTCTTCGAAGTCGACCGCTACTACGTCGCCCACGCCGCCATCGCCGCGCTCGCCGCCGAAGGCAAGATGACCGCCAAGGACGTCGCACGCGCGATCAAGACCTGGAAGATCGACGCCGACAAACCAAATCCGGTCGGCGTATAGAAATTCACAGGATCCGGCACCTTTGTACATGGGCAGAGCACAAGCGATATCCGTCGTTTGCGCAACTATTGCGTTTCGCGCGCACTCAACCGGATTGGCGAGTCACCGCGGCCTCGATCGCTTCAGCGCCGGATCGAGCCGATCGATATCCGCCTGCACCTGATCGGGGCTGCGCTCGTAGACGATCTCGCGGCCCAGCGCCTTGCCGGAAAACGCGGTCTTGTTCGGGGTTGGCGACAGGTCGCATTTGACGCTGTGCACGCCTTCGCCGAGCACAACCGTGATGCGATGGGCGTGCTTGGTCAACACGACGACCTGCATGGTCTTGCCGCTTTCGGTGATGCGTACCGGGATCTTCTCGATGTTCATGCAGCATCCTTCGGTTGATGCGGCGTCATGAGGCGACCCGCACGGAAGCAGTCTAGCCGGTTCGATACAATCGTGTTCGCAAGAACGATACGGGTATGCTCAATTCGCTGGCCTTGGTTGGGGAGCTGCATCGGCAATGCGTGCAAAAACCTTTGATTTTGTCGTTGTCGGTGCCGGCGCGTTCGGTGCATGGAGCGCACACGAATTATTGCGCAATGGCCATTCGGTGTTGCTGCTCGATGCGCATGGTGCCGGCCACAGTCGCGCCAGTTCCGGTGGAGAAACGCGCGTCATCCGCATGGGGTACGGGGCCGACGAGCTGTATTCGCGATGGGCGATGCGCTCGTTGCAAATGTGGAAGGCCATTGAGCAGCGACTGGCGCGGCGGATTTTCCATCGCACCGGTATGCTCTGGCTGGCCGGTTCTCGCGACGCCTACGTCGGCGAGATTCAGAATGTGCTGCACGCCCTCGGGGTCGAGCACGAGCACCTGGACCGGCACGCGCTGGAGAATGAATACCCTCAGATATCCTGCGACGGTATCGAATGGGCGTTGCGTGAGCCGGGCAGCGGCGTATTGATGGCCCGACAGTCGGTACAGACCCTGGTCGCCCACGCCCTCGCGATCGGGCTGGAATACCGAACCCAGAGTGTCATTGCGCCGGGCTTGAAGGCGACACTGGATTATGTGGAAACGACATCCGGCGACCGAATATCGGCCGGTGCGTTCGTGTTCGCGTGTGGCGCATGGTTACCGAAACTGTTTCCCGAGCTGCTGGGGCAACGCATTTTCCCGACGCGGCAGGAAGTCTTCTTTTTTGCAGCACCCGCGGGCGACGTCTCGTTTGCCAGTCCGGCGATGCCGGCATGGCTCGACCACGCGGAACTGGTCTACGGGGTGCCGAATATCGAGAACCGTGGATTCAAGGTCAGTATCGACCGGCACGGCCCGGCGTTCGATCCGGATACAGGAGTGCGTCAGGCCAGCGAAGATCGTCTGACACTTGTGCGCGCCTATCTCAACAGACGATTTCCAAAACTGCGCGGCGCGGTGCTGACGGAAACGCGCGTGTGCCAGTACGAAAATACATCCAATGGCGATTTCATCATCGATAGGCATCCGCAAATCGACAACGTATTGATCGTCGGCGGTGGATCGGGACACGGCTTCAAGCACGGTCCGGCGGTCGGTGAATATGCCAGTCGATTGCTGACATCCAACGGCGTTGTCGAGCCGCGCTTTACGCTCGCATCCAAGCCAGCGAGTCCGGTACGCAGTGTCTATTGAGCGTGCTGTGCGCGAATTCGGATCTACTGAAACCCCGCTTTGCCGACCTGTTCCCTGAACTGCGGCACGCGCTGGAATTTATCGGGCTCATACCCGAAGCCGTGAAATTTCATCAGCAACTTTGCGTACAAGGCATCATCCATTGCCGCGTCGCGCGCCAGCACCCAGCCGAGCTTGCGATCGGGCTGGCCGACGAGCACCCAGGAATAATCCGGCGCAATATCCAGAATCAGATAATCGGCATGGAACAGCCGGAAGAAACGCACCTTCCAAAACGCATTGTGCGTTCCGGCCTGGACGATGCCAAGCGAATCGGCGGTCCTTTCCGCTGTGTCGAAGGATTTTCGGTAAACATAAGTTGTAGCGACATTGCCGTCCTTGTCGAGGTGATACACATCGCGGCTGGCAACCTTGCCGCGTTCGGCGAAGTAGGGAATGTTGGCAATGACGTACCAGGCACCCATGTAGCGCGGCAGGTCGATATTGACGCCGGGAGTCAGTTTCGGCATGTCGTTGTGTACGCCAGCGCCTGCGCATGCGTACAGGGTAATGGCCGCGCTCAGGCACAGCATGGCAGACACGATTAGCCGGCGCGATTTCTTTGCTTGCGTGGTCATTGTCGCCACAGTATTCGCGCGTTGCTGTGCAGACGGCGTCAAGGTATGCGGGCGCGCCGAAGCTCAGTGCAGGTTGCGGCTGCGTTGGGCTATCGCTGCCTGCATCGCATGCAGCAATTCCTGCAGTTCAAGATCGCTCGGGTTTTTCATTACCGCATCGCGAACCAGCGCAAGATAGCGATCTGCGTGACGCATCCAGTGAAGTTCGTAGAGCCGCTCGTCGGAATGGCGTTGCATGTTCTCCTCCCGTCAGTTCCCCTGCGAGACTATCGTAATCAGCCGGCGCCGGCGATGCGTGCCGATAGTGCGCACATTCCGTGTGATCCGGTTGGCACTTGTTGAACGCAGTTGTGCAGGCCGCGTGAAATAACGCGGACGCAGCGCGTGCGCGTCGCCCCGCAACGCCGCTTCGTGAAAGACGATGGTCATCGTGCCGGTCGTATGAGCATTGCGTCTCTACGGACCAGGTTCATGTTTCGATCGTTCATTGCCACAACGCTTATGACGCTGGCAGCGACATTGTCTGCTGCCTCGCCGCCCGATGTGTCCGCCAAACCGACAACGGGCGACGCCAGCGAAACCGTGACCCTGGGCGGCGGCTGCTTCTGGTGCCTTGAAGCGGTTTTCGAGGAGATGAAGGGCGTGACCAATGTCGAATCCGGTTACGCCGGCGGGCACGTCGCCAATCCGGACTATATCCAGGTTTCCAGCGGCAAGACCGGGCACGCCGAAGTCGTACAGATCACGTTCGACCCGAAGGTCTTGCCTGTCGATGTACTCCTGCGCGCTTACTTCACCATTCACGATCCGACTTCGCTCAATCGTCAAGGCAACGATGTCGGCACGCAATATCGTTCAATCGCGTTCTATCGAAATCCGCAGCAGAAAGCCGCTATCGAAAAGGCCATTGCGCAAACCGCGGCCAGCGGTGAATGGAGCGGGAAAATCGTCACCCAGGTCGAGCCATTCACGCACTTCTACAAGGCGGAAAATTACCACCAGGAATACTTCAAGCTGCACGGTACGCAGCCGTATTGCCAGCTCGTGATCGCGCCGAAGGTGGCGAAATTCCGCAAGCTGTTCAGCGCCTGGTTGAAGTAACGCTCACGCAAACAGATCCGGCTGCGGCAATTCGTCGGCGTCGCTGAAATTGCTCAAACCCACTCCGACCAGACGAAACAGTGTGCTGGCCGGAAGCTGCACTCGCGCGCGCAGCGCCAGCGCGATATCGACAAGTTCGCTTTCGCAATGCGGCGGCGGCGCCGGCGTGTGGCTGCGCGTGAGCAGGTGAAAATCCGCAGTCTTGAGTTTCAGCACGACGGTACGGCCGACGCGTTGCGTCTTGCGCGTCGCCGCCCAGGTCTTGCTGGCGAGTACACGGATCGAAGGTTCGAGCGCGTCCAGCGGCTGGTCTTGCGAAAAGGTGTCTTCGCTGGAGATCGATTGCACCGGTTGGTGCGGATTCACAGTGCGTTCGTCGATGCCGATGGCCAGCTCGCCCAGACGGCGGCCGTAATTGCCGAAACGCTGCTGCAATTCGCGCACGTCGAACGCGCGCAGATCCGCACAGGTGCGAATGCCCAACGCTTGCAGTTTTGCGTCTATCACTTTGCCTACGCCCGGAATGCGCGCTACAGGCAAAGGCGCAAGAAATGCGTCGACCTCGTGCGGCCGGATCACGAACACGCCGTCGGGTTTGCGCCAGTCCGATGCGATCTTGGCGAGGAACTTGTTTGGCGCCACGCCTGCGGAGGCGGTTAGCGAGGTCACCTCGCGGATCTCTGCGCGGATGCTTTTAGCCACTGCCGTCGCCGACGCCAGTCCTGTTTTCGTGGCGGTGACATCAAGGAATGCTTCGTCCAGCGACAGCGGTTCGACCAGATCGGTGTGGCGCAGGAAAATTTCCCGGATCTGTTTCGACGCCGCCCGATAGCGACTGAAATCCGGAGCCACGAAGATGGCGTCGGGGCACAGCCGCTCGGCGCGCAACGCCGGCATCGCCGAGCGCACGCCAAATCGACGCGCTTCATACGAAGCCGCACAAACCACGGAACGCTGGCCGCGCCATGCCACCACGACGGGTCTGCCGCGCAATGTCGCATCGTCGCGTTGTTCGACCGATGCGTAGAACGCATCCATGTCGATATGCACGATCTTGCGCATGTGTCGCCTGGTTTGATTCCGATCAACTATCGCCGAATGGGGGCGATAGAGGTGGAAACGCCGTTCGCGCGCCGCCGATTCCGGTACCCGCGTGGCGTGGGCTATTTTTCGCCATTGCGCGGTGGTGCCAACGGAAACGGCATGATCTTTTCCCCGCTGTCCGCGTCGCGGATCGCCAGCGGGCCGCGCTTGTCGACTTCCTCGATGCGCACGATGCATTGCATCGGCAGATGCAACATCCGCGTGTTCTTGAACTCGTTGCGCAAGCGTTCTTCGGTTGGATCGACTACGACTCCGGAACCCTGCCCGAAATCGATTTCACCAACTTCAGTGAATCCCCACAGCGAACTGCTGGCGATGTGCCGCGCGTAAAGCTCAAGCGTCTTGCCCTGACTCAAGAAAGTGACTTTGTATAGTTTCTTGTTGCGCATGATTGATTGTCGCACAGTAAGCGGCTTTGAAAAGTGCCGCAAGCGCTCTGGCACCGCGGTCGGAGCGTTCAGATATTGCGCAACCTGCGCGAAATGGCTCCGCGAGAAATCAACGCAAAAACGATACCGATGGCGAACCCGGCGATATGGGTCGACCACGCCACCGCACCGAACGCGGGGCCGACAAACATGAACAGGAATTGCAGCGCGATCCAGAACCCGATCAACACCGCTGCCGGAATGCGCACGAACTCGAGAAACAATCCCAAAGGCAATACCAGGCCCAGGCGTGCGCGCGGAAACAGCGCGAAATACGCACCGACGATCGCCGATACGGCGCCGCTGGAACCAACGATCGGTGCATTGACGCCGGACAGCGTCAACGCGCCAATCAGATTGGCGAGGGCACCGCCAACCAGGAACAGGAACAGAAAGCGTGGCGAGCCCAGCACGCGTTCGGCGGACAACCCGAAGATCATCAAGAACAACAGATTGCCGATCAGATGCAACCAGTCGACATGGATGAACAGTGCCGTAAACAGCCGCGCCACCCGCAATTCGAGCCATTCATGCAGTGCCGGCAGGTGATGATCGAACAGATTGGTCGGCACCGTGCCCCAACGCCGCAACAGCGTGGCGCGTGCGTCGGCGGGCGTGCCGGCCAGCCATACAAAGACGATGACGCAAAGGACGATGATCGCGATTGTGGCCCACGGCAAGTGCGATTTCCGTGGCTGCGCGACTTCGACGAACATGTCCGTCGCGAATCAGAGCGCGTCACGCGGATAGAAGAAGCGATGGCCCTTAAACTCCAGTATCACACCGTCCGGGACGATCTTCTCCAGGGTCACGTCATCGGTCGTTTTTTCCCCTTCAGTCATGCGCGAATCGTTGAGAATCACGAATCGTGCGGCTGGATCGGCCGCATACACGTGCATGCTCAACTTCAGGGGCGGCAGCGCCTTGCGGACATCATACGCGAGCTGATAGTACGGCGGTACGTCGGTGGGCGCGCTCGCAGGTTCTGCAGGAAGCGCGGGTTTTGTCGGAACGCTGCTTGGGCCGACAACCATGCGTGTCGGGTCGGGGTGAGTCGAATCGCCGCGTCGCAGTTCTGGCTTGAGGGCCGCGCGTGCGGACGTTGCTTTCGCGGTGCTCACGGTCGCGGCCGGCTGTGCAACTTTGGCCGTGGCGGTATCGGGAGCAGCGGCGTGCGCCGGATTGGCGGGTGGATGTCGCGCCGGCATTTGATAGTTCGGGCGTTCTCCCCTTGGGCGTTTCGTCGATCCTTGCGCCTGCGCGTGCAGCATGCGCGCAGGTTCGTGCAGCGCGTGAAGTTGCCGCGCTGTCTGAACCGCCTGCGGTCGTTGTACCGGGCCGGCGATGCTGTGCTGCGCGATTGCCGTCGCTCTCAGCCGCGCCGGTGCGCGCTGCGCGGGCGCGGTTTCGGTGTTTGCTGCCGGCGCAATCGGCGTTGCCGACTTGTGCAGTATCCATACGCCGAAGCCGACAACGACGGCAATCGCGATGATGATGTACGGCAACACCCGACGACGAGGTTGTGTCGTCGCGAATGGCGTACCCAAATCGGGCGCGTTGCCGAGGCGGCGCCGGGCTTCGGATTTCTTCAGGGCTTCAAGAATCAGCGACATGTTCCAGCTTCATGATGGTTTCATTCCACATTGCGGTATAGATGCGGTCCGGCATCGTCCAGTGCCGACAGCGCGAACAACGTTTCAGGACCCACGATGCCGTCGGGCTGGATGCCGTAGGCTTCCTGGAGCTTACGCACGCGTTGTTCCAGCACGGTATCGAAGTACGCCGGGCCCTTGTCATCGGCCTTGTTCGAGTCCATGCGCGCCAACTGCTTCTTGACCCAGGCAACGCCGGGTCCGGCATCGCCGACACGCAGGGTCGCCGGAATATCTTCCGGCAAACGCCAGATGACGCTGAACTCGCCTTTCCAGACCGCAGGCAGATCGGTTTTGGCCAGAACCCAATGCTCTCCACCCAGGTCCAGCCGCACGCGTTTCGCGTCGACATCCTGCAGCAATGCCTCGGCACTACTGTTTTCGTCGTGCAATACCAGGATCAGAGGACGATCGAAACGCGCCAGCTGCGCGATTGTGCCCGAACCGTGCAGACAATTCAGGCCGCTGGAAATGACGTTCGGACATTCTTCGGCATTGCGCACCGAAACCTGACCGGAAGTGACTTGCCAGCGTGCCAGCAGTTGCGTCCAGGCGGTCAGGTCCGATTCCGGACTGTGCGCAATGGCGCTGCGCAATCGCGCCAGCGTATCGTCGACAACCGGCTTGACCGGCGTCGCCACGGCAACATCCATTGGCTTGGACCTGGTTGTGCGCATCCAGTATTGCGCAGCCGCACCGATTGCGATCACTGCCAGCGCCGCGACGGCCCAGCGACCGTAGCGATGCATCCAGTAACGCGCATGTCCGGGCAGCGTTTCATCGGCGGCGCGATCGACCAGGCGTTCGCCGAGGGATTGCTGCTCGCGGGCAAACCCCGCCATCAAGGCGCGGTCTGCAATGATGTTGATCAATCGCGGTATGCCGCCGGAACGCTGGTACAACGCGCGCATGCCCAGGCGCGAAAACGGCACGTGTGCGCAGCCTGCCACCGCCATGCGATGGCGCACGTAGGCCTCAGTCTCGTTGCGATCCAGCGGTGTCAGGTGATAACGCGCAGTGATGCGCTGCGCAAGTTGGCGCAGCTCGGTTTGATTCAGCTTTTCGCGCAGTTCCGGTTGGCCGAGCAGAATGATCTGCAGCAGCTTCTGCGTCGGCGTTTCCAGATTGGTCAGCAAGCGCACCTGCTCGAGCGAATCCACCGACAGGTTCTGGGCCTCATCCACGATCAGCACGACGCGCAAACCTTGCGCATACGCATCGAGCAGATACGTATTGAGGATATCGACCAACCCCTTGAGGCTGCCGCGTTGATTGCCGATGTCGAGCTTGTATTCCTCGCACATCGTTTCGAGCAACTCGACCGGCGACAGCTTCGGATTCAGCACCAGCGCCACGCGCGTATCTTCCGGCAACTGTTCCAGCAACAACCGGCACAACGTCGTCTTGCCGGTGCCGACCTCGCCCGTCAATTGCACGAAACCGCCGCCGCCGCCCTTGCCGATGCCGTACAGCAGGTGCGCCAGCGCGTCCCGGTGACGCTCGGACAAGAACACGTAGCGCGGATCGGGAGTAATCGAGAAGGGCGGCTCGTTGAGGCCGTAGAACTCAAGATACATACGGCTACTTTACCTTGTGACGGGATGGATTCGGCAAATTTCGCGGTTTTCTGGCGTGGTTGCCGGTCTTCGTTTACGCCGCGAACGAGCCAGTGAGCGAGATTCGCGTTGTGTTTGAACACGCTCGGTGCCCAGCGTTCAATTTTTCCGCGCTGCAGCCCGTATTCAGCCCTGTCCTCCAAGCGCGCTTGTGCTTAGGCTCTCTCCCCCCAAGCTTGATTGGGGGAGAGGCCTTGAGCACAAGGATGTTGGGCAGAGAGGTTTAGCGCCGGCTAGTCGTCGAGCGTCAGCAGCGACGCGTTGCCACCGGCAGCCGTCGTGTTGATCGTCAACGTGCGTTCTGTGGCGAACCTCAACAGGTAATGCGGCCCGCCCGCTTTCGGCCCGGTGCCGGAGAGGTTTTCGCCGCCGAAGGGTTGCACGCCGACGACGGCGCCGATCTGGTTGCGGTTGACGTAGCAGTTGCCAACTTTTGCGCGTTGCGAGATGTATTCGATGGTGGCATCGATGCGGCTGTGGATGCCGAGCGTCAAACCGAATCCGGTGGCATTGATGGCGTCGATCACGGCGTCGAGTTCATTGGCTTTCCAGCGCAGCACGTGCAGGATCGGGCCGAAGACTTCCTGGGTGAGTTGCGACAGCGATTTGAGTGCATAGGCGCGCGGTGCGAAGAATGTGCCGTGCGCGCAGTCCGGATCCAGTTCGACCGTCTTGATTAGCGTGGCTTCGGCGTCCATGCGCGCGGCATGTTCGACGAGGTTTTGCCGCGAAGGTTCGTCGATCACGGGGCCAACGTCGGTTGAGAGCAATCCGGGATCGCCAACTTTCAATTCCTCCATGGCGCCAGACAGCATCGTGATGACTTTGTCGGCGATGTCGTCCTGCACGAACAGCACGCGCGCTGCCGAACAGCGCTGCCCGGCGGAGTCGAATGCGGACGCGAGCACATCCTTGACCAGTTGCTCCGGCAATGCGGACGAATCTGCGATCAGCGCGTTCTGGCCGCCGGTTTCGGCGATGAGAGCGGCGATCGGTGCGTTGCGTGCTGCCAGCGTGCGGTTGATGGTCCATGCGGTTTCGGTGGAACCGGTCATGCACACGCCGGCGATCTCGGCACGAGTCAGCAGCGTCTTGCCGAGCATCGAGCCTTTGCCGGGTACGAATTGCAACACGTCTTTCGGCACGCCGGCTTCGTGCAACAGTTTCACTGCGGCGTGACCGATCAATACGGTCTGGTCGGCCGGTTTGGCGATGACGGAATTGCCGGCGGCAAGTCCCGCTGCAACCTGTCCGGTAAAAATGGCCAACGGAAAATTCCAGGGGCTGATGCACACGAATACGCCGCGTCCGTGCAGCGACAATTGATTCGATTCGCCGGTCGGTCCAGGCAGCGCCTCGGGTTGGCCGAACAATTTGCGCGCCATCGCCGCATAGTATCGGCACATGTCGGCGGCTTCGCGTACTTCCGAGATCGCTGCCGGCAGCGTTTTGCCGGCTTCGCGCACCAGCAGGACGACGAATTCAGCGCGGCGTTGTTCGAGCAGGTCGGCGGCGTATTCGAGAATCTTCGCGCGCGACGCGGCCGGCATGCGATCCCACGCCGGTTGTGCAGCGACGGCATTGTTCAATGCGCGCTCGACGGTGGCGACATCGGCTTGCTGCCTGGTGCCGATCTGGCGGCGGCGATCGCTCGGATCGGTCACTGGCTGCTTGTCACCGGACAGCGCGGCGCCCGGAACCAGCGGTGTCGCATTCCAATCCGGCTTTGCTTGCGCGACGGCGTCGGCGAGCGCTTTCAATTCATCGTCGTTGCCAAAATTCACGCCCATGGAATTCTTCCTTCGTATAAATGACGAATTCTGCGGGGACGCAGTTCGTATCGATGACCAATTCTGCAGAGACGCAGAATTCGCGCCAAACAAATCGACGGGTTGCGGGATGCGCGGGTGTGGAATCGTCGCGAAGTTGCGCACCGTGTCGACGGGATCGGCAACGAGTTCCTGGATCGGCAAATCTTCGTCGACGATGCGATTCACGAACGAGGTGTTCGCGCCGTTTTCCAGCAAGCGACGCACCAGGTACGGCAGCAGGTCTTCGTGGCTGCCGACCGGCGCGTAAACCCGGCAGGGCACGTTCAGATTGTCTTCGCCGATCACTTCTGTGTACAAATCGGTGCCCATGCCGTGCAGGCGCTGGAACTCGAACGGGCGGCCGGCGGCCATGTGATGAATGGCCGCAATCGTGTGCGCATTGTGCGTGGCAAACGCAGGATAAAACGCGTCGCCGTGATCGAACAGAAGGCGTGCGCAGGCCAGATAGGAAACGTCGGTGTTGGGTTTGCGCGTGAAAACCGGATAGCCGCCATGGCCGCCTTCCTGGGCGCGCTTGATTTCCGAATCCCAGTACGCGCCCTTGACCAGGCGCACGCAGAAACGCCGCCCGGTTTTCCTGGCATGCTCGGCCAGCCAGTCGATCACGAACGGCGCGCGCTTCTGATAGGCCTGCACGGCCAAGCCGTAGCCGTCCCAGCCATGCAGTGACGCATCGGCGTGCACGGCGGCGATGACGTCGAGCGACAATTCCAGGCGATCGGCTTCTTCGGCATCGACAGTCAGGCCGATGCCGTGTTGTTTGGCCTGTTGCGCCAATTCGAGCAGTTTCGGCGTGAGTTCGGCGTGCACGCGCGCACGCTTTGCGACTTCGTAGCGCGGATGCAACGCCGACAGCTTGATCGAAATGCTGGGAGCATCAAGCACATCGCGTTCGCGCCGGCGCAGTTCGGCAGGGCGTGCGCCGAGAGCGGCAATCGCATTCAGGTACGCGTTGTGGTATCGCAACGCGTCGTGTTGTGTGAGCGCGGCCTCGCCGAGCATGTCGTAGGAATAGCGATAGGCGCGGTTTTCCTTTTGTGCGGCGCGTTTCAGTGCTTCGCCAATCGTGCGACCCATGACGAATTGATGACCCATGATGCGCATGGCCTGACGCACGGCGAGGCGAATTACCGGTTCACCCGCGCGTCCGACCAGGCGTTTGAACGCGCCGGCTGCGTTGCGCTGCGTTTCGTCGGCGAGGGTCACGAGTTTGCCTGTCAGCATCAATCCCCACGTGCCGGCGTTGACCAGTACGGAATCGCTCTTGCCGACATGGGCTTCCCAGTTGGCTTCGCCGAGTTTGTCGGAAATCAACTTGTCGGTGGTGGCCTTGTCCGGGATGCGCAGCAGCGCTTCGGCCACGCACATGAGCAGTACGCCTTCCTCACTGGACAGATCGTACTCGCGCATGAACGATTCGATCGCCGATTGGCTGCTGACTTTTGCGCGTACGCGTGCGACCAGTTCGGTCGCACGTGCCAAAACCAGATCGCGTTCGGACGGCGGCAATGCCGCTTGCGCCATCAATTCGTTGACCATCTGGGTTTCGTCGCCGCACCACGCTGCGGTCATGCGCGCGCGTGCGGGGTCGGCGATGGATTCAAGTTCGGGCTGGAGAATGGCGCTCATGATCGATCGGAAGCGGGAGCCGACCAAGGCTCGGGGGCGCGAAGTTTACCAGTCCGGCGGGCCGTGCGTGACAAGCCGAGCTTGCCCGTTCCGGGCGCTCTCACTATCATTGCCGGGTTACGGATTGGCCAGCTACGGACGTGTCCGTCTGCGATGACCGGCGAAGTTCCAGTTTCAACGCCAAGTGAGCGGGTATCGCTGACAGTTGCGCCGCATCGCTCGCTTTCGCGCAGGGGCTTGTTGTGGTACCTGCTGGCGCAAAGCGTTGCGGCGCTCGCGTTTTCGGTGGTCGCAGCGTGGTTTGGAATCGTATTGGCGCCTTTGTGTGCCGTGTTGGAGTTGTTGATTTTGGGTTTTTGCCTTGAGCGCGTGTGGCGCGGTCTTGGCAGGGGCCAGATTGTTACGCTGACGTCGTCGCAGTTGGAAATTGCCGGGACGGCGGCTGATTCTCCGGTCGAGCGCTTTCATGCCTATTGGGCGAAAGTCCGTCTTGAGCCGGGGCGCTGGCGAGGGTGGCCGAGCCGGTTGATGGTTGGTTCGCACGGGCGCGAAGTGGAAGTGGGGGCGTTTTTGAACGATACCGAGCGCCATAGTCTGGCGAGACGGTTGACGCAACTGCTGGAGCGTGAACAGCGCGACGGCGGGAATTCGAAGAAACTCGATGCAAGGTGACAGCGAATGAAGGGTGCCGGTTGGTTGCGTAGCAAGCTGGGGTTGGCGGTCGTGCTGACGGCTGCCCCGTTGACGATGTTTGCCGGTGCCGCGCATGCGTTGGCGAAGCCGTGGCAACTCAATCTGACGCGCGGCGTCACGCAAACCTCGCATCAGGTTTACGCCATCCACATGTGGGGTTTCTACGTGTGCTGCGTCATCGGCTTCATCGTGTTCGGCGCGATGATCTATTCGATGTTCAAGTTCCGCAAATCCAGGGGTGCTGTCGCCGCGACCTGGAGCCACAACACCAAGGCCGAAATTGTCTGGACGGTCGCGCCGATCCTGATCTTGATCACGCTGGCATGGCCGGCGACCAAGGTGATGATCAACATGTCCGACGTCGGTGGTGCGCAGATGGTCGTCAAGGTCACCGGCTATCAGTGGAAGTGGGGATACGACTACGTCAGCGTGGACGGCAAGCCCTACCACGTGCATTTTATCTCGCGCCTGGACAAGCGCAGCGACAAGACCCGTGAGCTCAAATCGGGACTCGACCCGTGGGCGGTCAAGGACAATGGCGAAAATACGTATCTGCTTGATGTCGATCATCCGCTGGTGGTGCCGACCGATACCAAGATTCAATTCCTGATCACCGGTGCGGACGTCATCCACGCCTGGTGGGTACCGCAGCTCGGCTGGAAGCAGGACGCCATCCCCGGCATCATCAACACCGACTGGACCAACATCCACCAACCCGGGATCTACCGTGGCCAATGCGCCGAATTGTGCGGCCAGGACCACGGCTTCATGCCAATCGTGGTCAAGGCGGTCCCGAAGGCGGAATTCAAGCAGTGGCTGGACTTGCAGGAGGCCGCAGCCACCAAGCCCGCTGCTGCCGCTGCTGCCACGGCATCCACCGCAGCCCCGACCCCAACTGCCGGCTAACTGCAGAAAACGACGATTCAGACGAGGCTTACCATGGATACCCACGCCGCCCACCATGCCGATCACCACGACGACAAGCCGCATGGCTTTATCCATCGCTGGGTATTTTCGACAAACCATAAAGACATCGGCACGCTGTACCTGATCTTCGCGTTCACCATGGCGTGCATCGGGGCCGCGTTCTCCGGCGTGATCCGTACCGAATTGATGCGCCCTGGCCTGCAATTCGTGCAGCCGTATTTCTTCAACGAAATGACCACCCTGCATGCGCTGGTGATGATTTTCGGCGCAATCATGCCGGGCTTCGTCGGCCTGGCCAACTGGATGGTGCCGATGATGATCGGTGCACCGGACATGGCGCTGCCGCGCATGAACAACTGGTCATTCTGGATCCTGCCGTTTGCCTTCACCATGCTGCTGTCGACGCTGTTCATGCCCGGCGGCGCGCCCGCCGGAGGCTGGACGATGTATCCGCCACTGGCGATTCAGGGCGGCGACAGCGTGGCGTTCATGGTGTTCTCTATCCATTTGATGGGAATCTCCTCGATCATGGGCGCGATCAACATCATCGCGACCATTCTCAACATGCGCGCCCCGGGCATGGATCTGCTGAAGATGCCACTTTTCGTGTGGACCTGGTTGATTACGGCGTTCCTGCTGATCGCCGTGATGCCGGTGCTGGCTGGCGCCGTGACAATGTTGCTCACCGACAAGTACTTCGGCACCAGTTTCTTCAATGCCGCGGGCGGCGGCGATCCGGTGATGTTCCAGCATGTTTTCTGGTTCTTCGGCCATCCCGAGGTCTACATCATGATCCTGCCGGCGTTCGGCATCGTCAGCGAGATCATTCCAACCTTCAGCCGCAAGCCGCTGTTCGGTTATCAGGCCATGGTGTACGCGACCGCATCGATCGCGTTCCTGTCGTTCATCGTCTGGGCGCACCACATGTTTACCGTCGGCATGCCGCTGGGTGCCGAGTTGTTCTTCATGTATTCGACAATGCTGATCGCCATTCCGACCGGCGTGAAGGTATTCAACTGGGTATCGACGATGTGGGGCGGCTCGCTATCGTTCGAGACGCCCATGCTGTGGGCCATCGCCTTCGTCATCCTGTTCACCATCGGTGGATTTTCCGGCGTGTCGCTGGCCTTGGTCCCGGCAGACTTTCAGTATCAGGACACCTACTTCGTTGTCGCTCACTTCCATTACGTGCTGGTAACCGGCGCGCTGTTCTCGATCATCGCGGCGATCTATTACTGGTGGCCGAAATGGACCGGCAAGATGTACAACGAGACATGGAGCAAATTCCATTTTTGGTGGAGCATCGTATTCGTCAACGTGCTGTTTTTCCCACAGCATTTCCTCGGGCTGGCTGGTATGCCGCGACGTGTTCCTGACTACAATGTCGCCTTCGCCGACTGGAATTTCATCAGCACGATCGGCGCATACGGCATGTTCCTGACTCCGTTCATGTTCTTCTTCATTCTGTGGCACTCGAAAAAGTATGGCGCGCCGGCACAGGCCCGTTCCTGGGAAGGCGCGCACGGACTGGAATGGACGGTGCCGTCGCCGGCACCGTTCCACACGTTCAGCACGCCGCCGTTGATTCATGCCGAGGATTTGGCGCACGGCGACGTCACGCACTAGTTTTTGCGATCATCCATGATCGCGTGAATCAGATAGCAGCCATCCCTGGCCGCACTTTTTGACAAGGATTTTTGCTGCCGCGGGATTGCGGGGACCAGGAAGCGGCGAGGGTGGCCAAGGCACGAGTTTTTATGACCCGAAATTCCGCCAACAATGATCCGCAGTCCCGTCGTGCGGGAGCACGACGTACGGCAGTGATCGTTGGGGGAATCGCGCTGGCACTGTATGTTTTGTTTTTCCTGAAGCAGGGTATTTGGCATTGAGGTGCGTGTCGGCGCGGTAGCGCTGGGTGCGGCTGATACATCCCGACTTGGTATCGATTGAGGTTTGCTCATGTCCGAAGCAAAAGGCGCTTACTACATTCCCCACGGCACGCATTGGCCGATTCTGGGTTCATTCGGCCTGTTCTTCACCGTCGGCGGTGCCGGCATGTGGGTGAATGAAGTCGCCGTCGGAAAATTCGTCATGGCCGTGGGCATCGCCTGTCTGCTGTCGATGCTGTTCGGCTGGTTCCGCACCGTAATCTGTGAATCCCTGGCCGGAACCTACAACAAGCAGGTGGACACGTCGTTCCGCATGGGCATGATGTGGTTCATCTTTTCCGAAGTCATGTTCTTTGCCGCATTTTTCGGCGCGCTGTTCTATGCACGCAATTTTTCCGTGCCGTGGATCGGCGGTGAAGGTCATGGCGCGCTGACCAACTTCTATCTTTGGAACGGTTACTCGCCGGCGTGGCCAACCAACGGGCCCGGTCACGTGGGCGGCGCTTTCCAGAGCATGCCCGCCTGGGGCGTGCCGTTGCTGAATACCTTGATCCTGTTGTCTTCGGGCGTGACCGTCACGATCGCCCATCACGCGTTGCGCGCAGGCCATCGAACGCAATTGCTGATCTGGCTGGCTGCTACGGTTATTCTCGGCGCGCTGTTCCTGAACTTCCAGGCGCACGAGTATTACGACGCCTACACCGAAATGAACATGACCCTGGGATCGGGCATCTACGGCTCAACGTTCTTCATGTTGACCGGATTCCACGGCCTGCACGTGACGCTGGGCGCGATCATGCTCACCGTGATCTGGTTCCGTTGTCTGCGCGGGCATTTCGACAAGCAGCACCACTTCGCGTTCGAGGCAGTTGCCTGGTACTGGCATTTCGTCGACGTGGTCTGGCTGGGTCTGTTCCTGTTCGTCTACGTGCTTTGAGAGCAGGGCCAAGGGCAACAGGGCCAGGGCTGAAAGCCGGAACGACTCTTCGTTTTCAGCCCGCAGCCCCAACCAATCGCTAACCACCGATCCCGTGCGGCTTGATCACCCCGGTGGCGATACCGAGGATGATCAACACAATCAAGATGACCGACAAACCGATGCGTCGGGTCAGCGCCTTGACGGTGCGGTCGGATTGACCCTTGTCGGTCATCATGTAGTACAGGCCGGCACCCAGGTTGTAGACGATCACGATCAGAAAAGCGACGATGACGATTTTTGTTCCCACGGAAGTGGATTCCTTGCGACGCTGCGCTGCCAAGTATAACGCCGGCGCGCAATGACCATGCGGCGTTGGCAGCGGCCGACTGTATTTGCGTGCGCATTGACCGTGTTTGGCATGGCTTTTTTTGTCGCGCTTGGCGTGTGGCAACTCCGACGCCGCCAGGAAAAGATCGCACAGCTCGATGCGGTCGCGGCGACGCTGGCGCAGCGCAAGCCTTTGCCGCTGGTGCGCACAGCATGGAACGAGTCGCGCAAAGATACTTACGATTGGGTGGTCGGTACGGGGGCATTCGTGAGTCGACCACCGATTTTGCTCGACAACCAGATCAGGGATGGTCGCGTCGGCGTGCAGGTCTACCGAATCTTCGGCATGGAAAAACCTGACTGGTCGATGGGTGGCTCGATACTCGTCGATTTTGGCTGGTTGCCGCTGCCGGAAAATCGCGTCTTGCCGGATCTGCACTTTCCCGTGTCGAATCGCATCACGGTCAGCGGATTGCTGTCTCCGCCACCGGCATCCGGGTTCTCCCTGGGTCAGGTGGCGACGTTGCACCAGAATGCATGGTTGGCGACGCGCATCGATCTGGACGCGCTGGCACCGAAAGTGCTCGAATGGGTGCCTGCGTGGAAACCGAAACTCGCACCGCGCGTACTGCGGTTGGATCCGTCATTGCCAATGGGTTTCGCGCGGGATCTCGTCGTGTTGCCGAACACCTTGCCGCCATCGCGCCATCTGGGCTATGCCGTGCAATGGTTCGGATTCGCGCTGGTCGCACTGATCATCTTCATCGGAAAACACTGGCGTAAAGCGGAAACCATCGACAATGAATGAGAAAAGCAAACGTCGTTTGCAACTTGCCGCGTTGTTGCTGGTGTTTGCGCTGCCGCTCGGCATCGCCTGGCTGCTCAGCAGCAACGGCTGGCACCCACAACGCACGCGCAGTAGCGGCGTGCTGGTCGATCCCCCGCGCAATCTCGCCAACGTGGTCGTGACCCTGAAAGATGGCAGACGACTGGACTGGACCGACGCGCAACTGCACTGGACGCTGTTGGCAATGCCGGGATTGCGCTGCGGCACGAATTGCATGAATCGGCTTGAAGAAACGTTGCGCATGCGCATCACCCTAACTCACGATGCGGATCGGTTGCGTATCGTGTACCTGGGCCCGACGCTGCCATCGGAATTTGTTGCATCACATCAGCAATTGTTGATGGGACGCGACGACACAAATGCGTTTGCGCACGAACGTGCGCGTGCCGACGACTCGCTCGCCCTGGCTCTCGTCGATCCGCGCGGCTGGTTGATGATGCGCTACCCCGACGGCTACTCCGCGCAGGGCCTGCGCAGCGATATCAAGAAGGTTATCTACTGATGGTCGAGATGGCGCGGTCCCCGGCCGGTACGCGGCGTCTGGCCTGGCTGGCGACGGCATTGGCGTTGCTGGTGATCGTGTTCGGCGCATTCGTGCGCTTGTCGAATGCGGGCTTGTCGTGCCCGGATTGGCCCACCTGCTATGGTCACGTCGCCTGGCCGCGGCAAGCGCGCGCCATCGCGCGAGCCGATGCAGCATTTCCTGATCGTCCGGTGGAAACACACAAGGCATGGCGCGAGCAGACCCATCGCTTTTTCGCCGGCACGCTCGGTGCGCTGGTGCTCGCGTTGGCATTGGCGGCGACATGGAAAACGCGCCGCCGCGTGATCGCCGTTGCTGCGGCAGTCGTCCTGATCGGCATGGGAATACCACTGTACATGGCGTCGTACTATCCGCTATCGAGCGTCTGTGCGGTGATTGGCGAGCTGGTCCTGATAATCACCGCTCTGCGTTGGCGCGCGGACGCCTGGCGACGCATTGCAGTGCTCGCACTGGCGGTGGTTTGCTTCCAGGCATTGCTCGGCATGTGGACGGTGACCTGGCTGCTGAAACCCATCGTCGTATCGGCGCATCTGCTCGGCGGCATGACCACGTTTGCATTGCTCGCCTGGATTGCCTGTCGATTGAGCTTCGACGACACCAACATCCGCGATGCGCGCCTGCATGCAGCCGTCATGATTGGACTAATCGTGCTGGCTTGCCAGATCGCGCTCGGTGGCTGGACATCGTCCAACTATGCAGCACTCGCCTGCGGTACGGATTTTCCGACGTGCCTCGGTCACTGGTGGCCGGCTGTCGATTTCCATGAGGGCTTCGTACTATGGCGCGGTATCGGTGTCGACTACGAAGGTGGCATTCTGGATGCTGCCGCGCGCAGCGCGATCCAGATCGCGCATCGCATCGGTGCGCTCGTCGTTTTCTGCTATCTCGCATGGCTCGCGCACAAGGTCGCGCGTGCCGGGCTGCGTCGACAGGGCGTCGCCCTTGGCGTCTTGCTCGTCGTTCAGGTTCTGCTCGGTATTGGCAACGTCAAACTCGGACTGCCTCTGGAAGTGGCCGTGGCCCACAATGCAGGTGCCGCCTTGCTGCTTTTTACGCTGGTGACGTTGTTGGTCCGAACGCGGACAAGCAGCGAACGGATCGCCTAAGCTGTCGCCCATGTCCACACTTGCGCGCCAATATTTCGAGCTGACAAAACCGCGTGTCGTCGCGCTGATCGTATTCACCGCGGTCATCGGCATGTTTCTCGCGGTGCCCGGCATGGTACCGATGCAGCCGTTGATTGCCGGAACGCTGGGCATCTGGCTGGCGGCCGCGTCGGCAGCGGCGATCAACCATTTGATCGATCGGCGCATCGACAAGGTCATGGCGCGCACCGCGCATCGTCCGTTGCCGACCGGCGCATTGACGTCGCTTCAGGTGCTGATATTTGCCTTGCTGCTGGGCGCGATTTCCATGACGATACTCGTCGTGTGGGTCAACGCGCTGACCGCACTTCTGACGTTTGCATCGCTCATCGGCTATGCCGTCGTGTACACCGCGTGGCTCAAACGCGCAACGCCGCAGAACATTGTTATCGGCGGTATCGCCGGCGCCGCGCCACCGTTGCTCGGCTGGTCCGCCGTCAGCGGCAGCGTCGATCCTTACGCCTTGCTGCTGGTGCTGATCATTTTCGTATGGACTCCGCCGCATTTCTGGGCGCTGGCGATCTTTCGTCGCGACGATTATTCGCGCGCACAGGTGCCAATGTTGCCGGTGACCCATGGCGTGCAGTACACGCGCTGGCACGTGTTGTTCTATACCGTGCTGCTGCTGGTGGCGACGCTATTGCCGTATTTGACCGGCATGAGCGGAATTTTCTATCTCGGCGGCGCACTGGTGCTCGGCCTGGTGTTCCTGTATTACGCGATCGTGCTGATGAATCCACCCAACGAACGTTATGCGATGAAAGTCTTCAATTATTCCATCATCTACTTGATGGCGTTGTTCGCATTCATGCTGACCGATCATTGGTTGCTGGCTTCGGCCTCGTCGTTGGATATGGCCATCAGGCCTCTCGCCGCCTGATTGGAACTGTTGACGAGATGCTGGACTGGTTCATTCCCTGGGAACTCTCGTGGTTTGTGGTCGCGGCATTCGTCGCCGCGGCGACTTTGTATGTACGTGGCTGTCGTCGCCGGCACGTTTCCTGGTTGCGCAAAATCGCATTCTGGATCGGACTGGCCGTGGTCTACATTTGCCTGCACACGCAGCTGGACTATTACGCCGAACACGAATTCTTCGTCCATCGCCTGCAGCATCTCGGATTGCATCATCTCGGTCCGTTCCTGATTGCGCTGGCCTATCCCGGAACGGCATTGCGCGCGGGTTTGCCGCTGCGCTGGCGCATCCGCTGGCTGCGCCCGGCACTGGCCAGTACGCCGGTGCGCTGGCTGCTGAATTTGTTGTTGCATCCGCTCGTGGCCGCGCTGCTGTTCGTCGGATTGATCTATCTGTGGCTGTGGCCGGCCGTGCATTTCGATGCGATGCTGGATTGGCGCCTGTATCGGGTCATGAACTGGAGCATGGCCGTCGATGGCCTGATCTTCTGGTGGCTGGTGCTCGATCCGCATCCACGTCCACCGGCGCGGCTGGCGCCCGGGGTGCGCGTGCTGGTTGCCCTGGCCGTCATCATCCCGCAGATATTGCTCGGCGCATTCGTCACCTTTACCCACATCGATCTGTACCCGATCTACGCGTTGTGCGGACGCGCGTTCGGCGGCATCACGCCGGCTGCCGACCAGATGTATGGCGGCTTGATCCTGTGGATACCGTCGTCGATGATGAGCGTGATCGCCGCGTTGATCGCGTTCTACCACTGGGTGCGGCTGTCGTCCCAACGCCGTTTGCATGAGCGTGCCCCGCACGCGCACGTGCAAACTGCGCATGCGGACAGCGCCTAACGAGGTTTGCGTCGCGATGCCAACACAGTCGGTCAGTGGTCACTGGCATTGGCTGGACGCACAGGAATATCGATTCCCAGCAACCTGTCGCCGGCAAAATGCAGATTCAAATGCACATGATCTCCGGGCGCGACTGCGTGTCTGGCGTGCATCAGCATCAAGTGATAAGCGCCTGGCGCCAGCGTGATGCTGCCGTGTGCCGGGATATCGATTCCGTCGATCATTTGCATGTGTTCAATGCCATCGCGCTTGAACGAACGATGCAACATGACGCCGCGGTAATCGGGACTGTCCGCGCCGAGAAGCCGTGCGGGCTTGTCCGAGGAATTGGTGATGGTCGCGTACGCTGCGGCGGGAAGATCGCCGGGCAACCAGCGAACCCACGCGTGCCGGACGTGCAGTGGCGCATCGGTTGCTTGCGCGCTTGCGCTGAGCAGAAACGCGGTGAAAAGCGCTCGCCATTTCATCGGCTCGTCTCCAGCAAAATGTGCAGGTCATGCACGATTTCGTCGACGCTGTCGGCCGAGGTTGCGAGCAGCCGCGCATGGCCTTCGCCATCGAAGATATAAATGCCCGGAGCTGTGACTCACGTCGTAACTTCCGTCCGGCTTGGCCGCTTCGCGATTGAAAGCCGCGCGATAGCGTTTGGCGAGCGCGGCGATTTGCGCGGGCGTGCCGGTCAAGCCGGTCACGCGCGGATCGAAAGCGTTGACGTATTGGTGCAGCAACGCGGGCGTGTCGCGCGCCGGGTCGACGCTGACGAACAAGATGCGCACCCGATCGGCTTGTTTGCCGAGGCGCTGCAGCACGACGTGCAAATGGGTCAAGGTCAGCGGGCAGACGTCCGGGCAGTGCGTGTAACCGAAGTACAGCAGTTTGATCTTGCCGGAAAAATGCGAAGCATCGATCGGTTGATTGTTGTCGTCGGTCAGATTGAATCGAAGATCGGGTAGATGTCCACGGACATCCGACAATTGCCATTGGGGTTTGGCGCCACCGCAAGCGGTGAGAGCAATCATCAAGGCGGTGATGCAGAAAATCGAAACGAAACGAGACATATGGTTTCAACGTGTGCGGGAATGTGATGGTCCGTCAGAACAAACCAACAGCATAGCCGAATGCGTTCCGCTCGTCGCGGAGTAGCGGCTATACTGCGACAAAATGTGGAGCATGGTATGACCGAGATCTACGATTTCAGCGCGAAGACGATCGATGGCGACGAGCAGAAACTCGACGCCTACAAAGGCAAGACCCTGCTCGTGGTCAACGTGGCCAGCAAGTGCGGGTTCACGCCGCAATATGCGGGTCTGGAAGCAATGTACGAAAAGTTCAAGGACAAGGGTCTGGTAGTGCTTGGATTTCCGTGCGATCAGTTTCTGCATCAGGAACCCGGCGACGAGGCGGAAATCAAGAATTTCTGTTCACTGACCTATGCCGTGAAATTTCCGTTGTTTTCGAAAATCGAGGTCAATGGCGCGAACACGCACCCGCTGTACAAGTACCTCAAGCGCGAAGCCAAGGGCATGCTTGGCAGTGAAGCGGTAAAGTGGAATTTCACCAAGTTCCTGATCGACAAGAACGGTCGCGTGGTAGCGCGTTATGCGCCGACGGACACGCCGGAAAAAATCGAGAAGGATGTTGCAGCGATGTTATGACGTAGCAATTGCTCTGCGTCGCTTCGAAGTCACAGACTCTGGATTCTACGAATCCCGAACACCAGCTCGCAGATCCCGATTCCCGGCTCTCAGCGCCGCCCGCGACGCTGGGGCCTGTCCGAATGCAACTGCACCCGAATCATGGTGCCGTCGTGGGCCGAGCCGTCGAGTGCGGCGATGGCATTGCGCGCTTCGTGGCCTTCCATCTTCAATTCCGCGAAGCCCTTGCACTCGCCGCTGAACAGATCCTTGGCCATGCGCAGTCCGAACACGCGTCCGTGCGACAGGAACAATTGTTCGAGGGACGCTTCGGTCATTGAGCGTGGCAATCCGCGCACGTCGAGTGTCAGCATTTTCGCTACTCCAGAATGTTGAACTTGCGCGCGCGATCAACGCACGACGCAGTGTGAAATGGCGAGTGCGGATCGGGCGTGGTGCGCGCGATGACCGAGTCGCCGAAGAAATGGTTGCCGGCCGAAGCAGGCAGGGTGCCGATCTAGGCCTGACTGGCCAGTCGGTGGTACCAATGCGCGGGAGCAAACGCTCCCGCGCCGATTGGAAGCAAAACGATCAGGCGGCGCTGACGTTTTCTGCCTGCAGGCCCTTCTGGCCCTGGGTCACTTCGAAGCTGACCTTCTGGCCTTCCTGCAAGGTGCGGAAGCCCGAACCCGAGATGGCGCGGAAGTGAACGAACACGTCCGGGCCGCTATCGCGACTGATAAAGCCAAAGCCCTTGGCGTCGTTGAACCACTTGACGGTGCCGATTTGACGATCCGACATAAAAACTCCTGAAACAATAATGATGTGACGGCTTTCCTCAATGGACGAGCCGGTGTACTGGTGTGCAAGGAAAACGCAGGACGGAAACGACGGAGCAGATCGGACGATCAGCGGCATCGGCTCACAGATCAGCAGTGAGCCCGGCAGACACAGCGCCTCCATTATACTGGATTGCCTGCCCATATGCGCAAAAATCCCGATGAATGAACAAATTCTCGATGCCATCCTGATCGGCGGCGGCCATAACGGCCTCGTTTGTGCCGCCTATCTGGCCAGGGCCGGCATGAAAGTGGCCGTTCTGGAGCGCCGGAATGTGGTTGGAGGTGCTGCGGTAACCGAAGAATTCCACCCCGGATTCCGAAATTCCGTAGCCGCCTACACGGTGTCGCTGTTGCAGCAGAAAGTCATTGCCGACATGGACTTGCACGCGTACGGACTCAGGATCGTATCGCGAAAGCTCAACAACTTTCTGCCCCTGGACGACAGCCGCTATCTGCTGACCGGCGGCGGTCGAACCCATGATGAAGTGGCCAAATTCTCGCCGCGCGACGCGCAGCGCCTCGGCGATTACGAATGCCGCCTGGATGCCATCGCCGACGTCCTGCGCGAGCTCGCCTTGCAGCCGCCGCCCAATGTGACCGACGGCGGTTGGCTCAAAGCCTTGCCACAACTGCTGCGGGCAGGGCGCATCGGCAAGCGCATCAAGTCACTCGATGCGGGGTTGCGCACCGATCTGCTTGATCTGTTCGCGGTTTCGGCAGGCGAATATCTCGATCGGTTTTTTGAAAGCGACCCGATCAAGGCCGTGCTCGGTTTCGACGGCATCGTCGGCAATTACGCCAGTCCGTTCACGCCGGGCAGCGCCTATGTGCTGTTGCATCACGTATTCGGCGAGGTCAACGGCGTCAAGGGCGCGTGGGGTCACGCGGTCGGCGGCATGGGTGCGATCACCCAGGCGATGGCGAAGTCCGCTGCGGCGGCAGGCGCGGATATTCGCGTCGGCCGCGGCGTGCGCGAGGTGATTGTGGAACGTGGCCGCGCGGTCGGAGTCGTCACCGAAAGCGGTGAAACACTTCGCGCGCGCTGCGTGGTCGCGAACGTCAATCCGAAATTGCTGTACGAACGCCTGCTCGACCCGACTGTGCTGCCGGCACCCGTGCGAGAACGCATGGCGCACTGGCGTTGTGGCTCGGGCACGTTCCGTATGAACGTCGCGCTTTCCGGATTGCCGCGCTTCACCTGCCTGCCCGAGCCGGGCGATCACCTGACGGCCGGCATCATCATGGCGCCGAGTCTGGATTACATGGATCGCGCTTACCTGGATGCGCGCGCGCACGGCTGGTCGAAAAATCCCATTGTGGAAATGTTGATTCCGTCCACCCTCGACGATTCGCTGGCGCCGCCCGATCAGCATGTTGCCAGCCTGTTCTGCCAACACGTCGCGCCGGAATTGCCGGGCGGCAAAAGCTGGGACGATCATCGCGAGGAAGTCGCTGATCTGATGATCGCCACGGTTGATCGTTGGGCTCCGGGGTTCGCCGCTTCCGTTCTGGGACGCCAGATCAAGTCGCCGCTGGATCTGGAGCGCGATTTCGGACTTGTCGGTGGCGACATTTTCCATGGAGCACTGTCGCTCAACCAACTGTTCAGCGCGCGACCGATGTTGGGTTACGCCAATTACCGCGGCGCGCTGCCTGGTCTGTACCTGTGCGGTGCCGGCACGCATCCCGGCGGTGGCGTCACCGGTGCGCCGGGGCACAATGCCGCGCAGGCGATCCTTGCCGATCGGCGCGGCTTGTGAGGCAGTAAAAACGAGCGAATTTACTACGAAGGAAACGAAGGACAGGACCAGAGCAGGCCGGGCTTTGCCGCCCGGCCTTCGAATTGGAGCAAAACGCTCGTCATTCCCGCTTTCGCGCGGATGATCACGTTCGGTAAATGGCATTTGCCTTTGTGCCTTCGTGGTGAATGTCTTTTCGTCTAACCACGAGTCTTTTAACCACGAGTCTTTGCTGCGAACAAACGCCGCAGCTCGTCTTTTTCGTCCGCTTCAAGGCTCGCTTCACCCTGTTTTTTCAGCAGATCGTCGAGGCGTTGCTGACGCGTCTGCAAGTCGAGTTGGCTCAGCGCACCAAGGAACTCGGTGCGCAGCGCGTCTTCGCCTTCCGGGAAATCCATGACCGCGAGTTTTTGCAATGCGCGCGCTTCGTCACGTTCGCTGAAATGTTCGAGCACGATGGCGGTGGAGATTTCCGGGCGCTCGCGGCACAGCGCAATCAACTCGACGAGCAACGGGATTCCCGGTTGGCGCAACGCGGAAAAAAGATACGGCGGTTCGATTGCGCTGGCGAATTCGGGAAATTGCACCAGCAAGGCCACGGCCGTGCGCACCAGCGTCCGTTCCTGCGATCGCGGCGAAACGCGACTTGCGGGCGCAGGTGTTGGGTCGACGCGGACCCGAACGTTGGCCAGGCGCTCAAGCTCTCCGAGCATCAGATCGCGGAAGGCACCATCGGGAATCTGGTTGACCAACGGTCTTGCACGTTCTGCGAGCCGCGCCTTGCCGTCAAGATTGCCGAGATTGACGCCCTTGCTCAATTCCGAAAAGAAGAATTCGCTCAGCGAGGTTGCTTCCTTCAAACGGTCCTCGAATCCGGCACCGGTTTCCTTGCGCACGATCGAATCCGGATCTTCACCGTCGGGCAGGAACAGGAAAAACGCCTGACGTCCGTCGCGCATGCGTGGAATGACCGATTCCACCGCGCGCCACGCCGCCTGCCTGCCGGCGCGATCGCCATCGAAGCAGAAGTAGACGTCCGCGCACTGGCGAAACAGCAACTCAGCATGGTCGCTCGTCGTCGCCGTGCCGAGCGTCGCCACGGCCTGGTTGATGCCGTGCTGGAACAGCGCGATCGCGTCCATGTAGCCTTCGACCACGATCAGCCGCGGAATCTTCGCGTGCGCCTGACGCACCTGCCACAACGCGAACAGTTCGCGGCCCTTGTGGAATAGCGACGTTTCCGGTGAGTTGAGGTATTTGGGAGTGTCCTCGGATTTGAGGACTCTTCCGCCAAACGCAATAACACGACCGCGCCGATCCTGGATCGGGAACATCACGCGGTTGCGGAAGCGGTCGTAAGTGCCGCGATCTCCGCTGGTCAGCATGCCGGATTTTTCCAGCAGTGCCGCGCGTTGCGGATTTGTCCCGAGCGCAGTTTTCAGCGCGTCCCAACGATCCGGCGCGAAGCCCAATCCGAATTGTTCGATCGTATCGGCACCGAGTCCGCGCGCAGTGAAATACGCGCGCGCCGCATCGTTCTCGCGAAGTTGGCGCTGGAAGAATTTTGCCGATGCGTCGAGCATCGCATACAAATCAACGCTGTCTTCGCTCGGCGCGCGCCGCGCACCGCCTTCGTAGGGCACTTTCAAGCCGACGCGCGCGGCCAGTTCTTCGACGGCATCGACAAATTCGAGGCGGTCGTAATCCATCAGAAACCTGATTGCGCTGCCATGCGCGCCGCAGCCGAAGCAGTGATAAAACTGCTTGGCCGGGCTCACCGTGAACGACGGCGAGCGCTCATCGTGGAACGGACAACGCGCACTCCAGTCGCGCCCGGATTTTTTCAACGGCACGCGTTGCTCGATCACCTCGACAATGTCGATGCGCGTGAGCAGATCGTCGATGAATCGTTCGGGGATACGGCCGGGCATGCGGCTAGTTTAGCCGCCAGCGGCGTCTTGCGCGGCGGCGATCAACCGCTCAAGCGACGCAGCAAGGCCTTGCCCTCGCGCCAGTCGCCGAAGCCGCTGTCGGCGTCGATGTGACCTGCGGCGCCGATTCCGGCAAATTCGCTGCCCCGGTCGTGCGCGCACGCACGTGCGAAGTCGAGGCTTGCGTGGGGGTCGTTTCGGCTGGCGACGAGGATGCCCGGAAACGGCAGCGTCGCGCGAGGCACCGGTGCGAATCCGGTTGCCAGGGGTGGAAATGCATCACCCGCGGGATCCGGCACCACAACGAGCAAGGCACCCATCAGGCGAAGCCGTTTACGCGCGGCCCAGTGCTCGACGAGCAGGTAGCCGACGCTGTGCGCGACCAGCACCGTGTTGCTGCCCGCCTGGTCGGCGTGTGCTTCGAGGGCGGCTTGCCACGCCCTGCATGCAACATGCTCCCCGTCGCGCTGCGCAACGCGTCGAACTCGGGGTCTCCGACTTCCCATGATCTTTGCCTATGCCGCGGCCCGGAGTTGCCGTATCCCGGGACAATCGCTACACGCACTGGCTCAGATGGCGGCCTTCTCACTGTGCAAGCGTAGCGTCGTGGTGAAGGCGGCGCGAATCGTCGGGTGCCTGGGTCCGGTCGTGCATGCCGTAATCGCGCAGCACGTCGGCGACGCGCAAGTGGTAGTCGGCGAAAATCGACGTGCGGCCGGCGTGCTGTATGGCGCGGTGAGCTTCAACATTGCGCCACTGTGCCACCGCAGCCTCGTCGCGCCAGAAGGAGAGGGACAGGATCTTTTGTGGATCGGCGATGCTGGCGAATCGCTCGATCGAGACGAAACCGTCGATGTCGTTCAGCAGCGGTCGTAACGTTTCAGCGGCGTCGAGGTAGGCGTCTTTGCGGCCCTCGTGCACCCATGCCTCGAATATTACGGCGATCATGGCATGGACTCCCGTTGATCCGTCCCATGATGGGGCGCGACGCAGAACGTGCTGTCGATGTTTTCGAGGAACGTACGCTCCTCGCGCAGAATGAAGCGTTGCTTTTGCGCGTATTCGAAATTCGCACGCCCCTCGGCGTCTGCGCCCAGGCATGCCCGATAGGCTTCGTACTCGGCGAGATTGTCGAAGCGGATCAGGCCCCAGGCGATATCGTTGCTGCCCTCGTGTGGCAGGAAATAGCCGAGCAAATGGCCGCCGCAGCGCGGGATGACACGGGCCCAATCGTCTGCGTAGCGCCTGAATGCCTCGCGCTGGAACGGGTCGATCTGGTAACGGATGAAACAAGTAATGCTCATGCCGATCTCCGGTAGTGTGTGCAGGGGGCAAAGATAACCGCAGAGGATTCGGCAACGGTTCGATGCAGATCGAACTATCGTGTCGGCTTTTGTGGCAGCATCGCCGGGTGAGCGAAGAACCGGACATCGTCGCTATCGCCGCGCTGATCGGCGAGCCCGCGCGTGCGCGGTTGCTGATTGCGTTACTCGGCGGACAGGCGCTCACGGCGACCGAACTGGCAGGCGTGGCCGGCGTGACCAAGCAAACCGCCAGTTCGCATCTGCGCAAACTGCTCGATGCGCATCTGCTCGCCGTCGAGGCGCAGGGCAGGCACCGCTATTTTCGCCTTGCAGATCCCGCGGTCGCGCGGCTTATGGAAAACCTGTTGAATGTTTCGACACGACTCACAGCGTCGCCCGGACGATTCGGTCCGCGCGATCCGGCTTTGCGCCATGCGCGCGTTTGCTATGACCATCTCGCCGGCGATCTCGCCGTGGCGCTGTACGAGCGGATCGCGCCGCGTTGTTTCGTGCCGCCGCGCGAGCGCGGCCTGCAGCTCAGTGCGCACGGTGCGCGCTTTTTCCGCGACTTCGGGATCGATGTCGATGCGCTCACCAGGCGCAAGCGGGCGTTGTGCCGCGTCTGCCTGGACTGGAGCGCTCGCCGCCATCATCTGGCCGGTGCACTGGGCGCGGCGTTGCTCGATCGGTTTTTCGAACTGGGCTGGGCGCGTCGTGTCAGGCGGTCGCGCGCCGTGGTTTTCAGCGCGCAAGGTGAATACGAACTGCGCCGGCAATTCCGGTTGGAGCGCTGAAACGGCCTCAGCCCGGCACAGCGATCCGGGCCTTGACCAATTCCGACAATTTGCCCATATCGGTACGTCCAGCGACCTTGGCCTTGACCAGGCCCATGACCTTGCCCATGTCCTTCGGGCCGCTGGCGCCGGATTCGGCGATGGCGGCGGTGATGGCGGCATCGACTTCGGCGGCGGTCAGTTGCGCGGGCATGTAATCCTGGATCACGCCGATCTCGTAGGTTTCCTGGTCAGCCAGATCGGTGCGACCGGCAGCCAGGAACTGGGACACGGAATGCCGGCTTTGCTTGATCATTTTTTCCAGTACGACGAGTACTTGGGCATCGTCGAGTTCGATGCGCTCATCGACTTCACGCTGCTTGATCGCGGCGTTGGCCAGGCGGATCACGCCGAGGCGCCGCTTGTCGCCGCTTTTCATGGCGGCCTTCATGTCGTCGGTCAGACGCTGTTTGAGGGACATCGAAGTTCCTTGAAGCGTGGATACGGGCTGTTGCTCGCGATCTTCGGCCGGCGGATCCCCGCCGTGAAAGCCACAAACGCAAACGGCCGGCTGCACTTTCGCGCGCCGGCCGTCAGCAACGTGCAACCTTGCGGCTTAGTACAGGCGCTTGCGCTTGGTCACGTCGCGCGAAACGCGGCGCAGATGGCGCTTCACCGCGGCGGCGGCTTTGCGCTTGCGTTCCTGCGTCGGCTTTTCGTAGAACTCGCGCTTGCGCGTTTCGGCCAGGACGCCGGCCTTTTCGCAGGTGCGCTTGAAACGGCGCAGCGCGAACTCGAAAGGCTCGTTCTCGCGAACTTTGACGTTGGGCATGTTGACTCCGCTGGTAGACTATTGCCCGTCAATCGGGCGAGCCGCGCATTTTACCGTGCCAAACGAGCAAATTGCAAAACCTGAGAATTCGAGCGTCGGGCCGGTGCTCGGTATCGAGACATCCTGCGACGAAACAGGGGTAGCGGTGTTCGATCCTGCGGGGCTGGACGAGGTCCAACGCGATCCGGCGCGTGGTCTGCGTGCGCATGCACTGTACAGTCAGACCGAGCTTCATGCCGAATATGGCGGCGTAGTACCAGAACTGGCCTCGCGCGATCATGTGCGCAAGCTGCTGCCGCTGATCCGACAGACGCTCGCCGAAGCGGGCATGGATATGGGCAACCTGGGCGGGGTTGCCTACACTGCCGGCCCGGGCCTGGTCGGTGCCTTGCTGGTCGGTGCGGCCTTCGCGCGCGCGTTGGCCTGGTCGTTGGATGTTCCGGCCATTGGCGTGCATCACATGGAAGGGCACCTGCTGGCGCCCATGCTCGAGGCCGATCCGCCCGAGCCGCCGTTCGTGGCCCTGTTGGTATCCGGCGGGCATTCGATGCTCGTCGAGGTCAGCGGCGTCGGCAGCTATCGCTTGCTTGGCGATACGCTGGATGATGCCGCCGGGGAAGCCTTCGACAAAACCGCAAAGCTGATGGGATTGCCTTATCCCGGCGGGCCTGCGCTGGCGAAATTGGCCGAATCCGGCACGCCCGGACGCTTCAAATTCTCCCGCCCGATGACGGATCGGCCGGGGCTCGATTTCAGCTTCAGTGGATTGAAGACCCAGGTGCTGCTGGCCTACAAGGCGCATGCCGACGATCCGTCCACCAAGGCCGACATCGCCCGCGCGTTCGAGGACGCCATCGTCGACACCCTGTTGATCAAGTGCCGGCGCGCGCTTGAAGCCAGCGCCAGCAAACGCCTGGTGATCGCCGGTGGCGTTGGTGCCAATCGAAAGCTGCGCGCGAAACTGGCCGCTGCCGCGAGCGAAGAAGGTTTCCGCGTGTATTTCCCGCGTCTTGAATTTTGTACCGACAACGGTGCCATGATCGCGCTGGCCGGGGCGTTGCGTTTGCGCGCCGGCTTGCACGACGATGCGACCATCAAGGTCGCGCCGCGTTGGGATCTGGAGACGCTTGCGAGTGTGTGAGCCGGAGACCGGGACTCGGCAATCGGGAAAATCAAAAGCCCGCTGTTGCGGATTCCCGCCTACGCAGAGATGAAGAAGCTGGTAGGCTTTTCACGCTCCGCTCGCCTCTCTCCCAAACCCCAATTCCCAAAACCCCAAACACCAATTGCCGCCCTCAATGGACACCGTATTCATCCAGGACCTGCGCATCGAAACCGTCATCGGCATTTACGACTGGGAGCGCAAGATTCGCCAGACCGTCGCGCTGGATTTGGAGATGGCGTTCGACAACCGCGTCCCGGCGGCAAGCGATCGCATCGAAGATGCGCTCGACTACAAGTCCGTGGCCAAACGTTTGATCGCCTTCGTTGAAGCTTCGCACTTCGATCTGGTGGAAACGCTTGCCGAGCGTTGTGCCGAGATCGTGCACAACGAGTTCGGGGTGAACTGGTTGCGCCTGCGATTGGCCAAGCCCGGAGCGGTAACCGGTTCGGCTGCGGTTGGAGTCACGATCGAGCGCGGGAACAAGCCGCAATGACGAAAGGAACGTAGCTATGACTCGCGTGTATCTGAGCCTGGGTTCCAACATCGATGCGCAACGTCACCTCACGGCGACCCTGGACGATTTGCGCGAACGCTTCGGCGATATCGAAGTCTCGCCGGCGTATCGGTTCGCAGCCGTGGGTTTCGATGGCCCGAGTTTCATCAATCTCGCGGTCGCCATCAACACGACCCTCGAGCCGGAGGCGCTGAACGAATGGCTGCATGAGCTCGAACACCGCCACGGTCGCGATCGCGACGCGCCGCGTTTTTCCAGCCGCACGATCGATGTCGATATTGTGCTGTACGGCGAACGCGTGGTGGAAGGCCAGGGGCATCTGCAAATTCCGCGGCCGGAACTCGGGCATGCCTTCGTGTTGCAACCGTTGGCCGATATCGCCGCTGCTGTGAGCCATCCGGTTTCCGGAATCAGCATTGAACAACTGTGGCGCGATTGCGGCGAATCGCCCGGCGAACCGTGCCCGCTTTGAGAAACTTCAAACAAGCAACGACCGTCCGCCGTCCACGCGGATGATTTCCCCGGTCGTGAATGTCGCGTCGCGCAGCAGGAACAGCACCGCCGCGCCGATCTCTTCGAGCGAACCAGTGCGCTGCAACGGCGTGCGCGCGACGAGATCCTGTTGATCGGTATAGGGTTGGCCGGACTCCGGCCACAGGATCGCGCCGGGCGCGACGGCATTTACGCGCACGTCGGGTCCGAGATCCCGAGCCAGGGCCCGGGTCATACCCACCAGTGCGGCCTTGGCCATGCAGTAAACGGAATGATTGGGCAGCGGACGTTGTGCATAGACATCCACAACGTTCACAATGTTGCCTTGTGAACGCTTCAGATGTGGCGCGGCGGCCTGGGCGAGAAAAAACGGTGCCTGCGCATTGCTGGCGAACAGTTCGTTCCACTGCGCGGGCGTGACGGTGCCGATCGGTGTGGCATAAAACGCTGAAGCGTTATTCACCAAAGCATCGAGCCGTCCAAATCGCGCAACGCATTTTTCCACCATTGCCGGAAGCAGGTCGACGTCGCCCAACTCTGCTTTAACCGCCATTGTGCTGCCGGCGCGGGCGGATTCCAGGTCTGCGCACACCGCATCCATTTCGCGCTGCGACTGGCGATAGTGCAGAGCCAGGTCGTAGCCAGCGGCATGCAGCGTGCGGGCGACAGCGGCGCCCAGGCGTTTGGCCGCACCGGTGATCAGGGCAACGCGGCGCTGTTCATTGGCGGTATTCATGGCAGGATTGCAGCGTATTTCTCAGCAGAAAGCCAGCATGCACGCCGATTTGCCCGAACCTTCTCCCGACGAACTCGCACACAGCGCGCGTCTTGCACGGGTGATCCGCGATGAAATCATCCGTGGCGGCGGTGCGCTGGATTTCGCCCGTTTCATGGAACTGGCGCTTTACGCGCCCGGACTCGGCTACTACAGCGCCGGGGCGGCGAAATTCGGCGCGGGTGGGGACTTCACAACCGCACCGGAACTGGGCTTCGTGTTTGCGCGCTGTCTGGCACGCGCGCTGGCGCCAACGCTGCGCGAGACCCGCGGCGACGTGATCGAGCTGGGGCCGGGAAGCGGAGTCATGGCGGCGCAACTGCTGCTGGAACTCGAACGGCTCGATGCCTTGCCGGCGCGCTACCGTCTGCTCGAACGCAGTGCCGATCTGCGCGAACGCCAGGGCATCGCGCTCGCGCGGCATTGTCCACATCTGGAAAAATCCATCGACTGGCTGGATGCGCCGCCGGTTTCGGCGTGGCGCGGCGTGTTGATCGCCAATGAAGTGATCGACGCGTTGCCGGTGCGTGCGTTCGCCCTGCGCGACGAGGGATTGTTCGCACGCGGCATCGGTATCGGATCACAAGGCGAATTCGTCTGGAGGGAAATGCCGGCCGACGCCGCGCTGGCCCGGGCCGTGACGAATGCGCTCGGCGGCGGCAGAAGCTTGCCGCGCCCGTATTTGTCCGAAGTGCGCCCGATGCTGACCCCGTGGCTTGGCGAAGTGACCGGCTCGTTGCAACAAGGCAGCGCCTGGTTTATCGACTATGGCTACTCACACGCCGACTATTTCAGCCCGCAGCGCCGGGCTGGCACGCTGCGCTGCCATTACCGCCACCGTGCGCACGACGATCCGCTGATCCTGCCGGGATTGCAGGACATTACCGCATCGGTGGACTTCGATGCGCTGGCCGAAGCGGGCGAAGCGAGTGGATTCCGGGTCGTCGAAGAAGCGACCCAGGCCCGCTTCCTGATCGCCCACGGGCTCGACGAAGTTTTCGCCCAGGCGCATGCCGCTGCGGCCGATGAATCTGCCCGTTACCGCCTGTCCCAGGAGGTCAAAAAACTGACCCTGCCGGGGCAGATGGGCGAGGTTTTCCGGGTCATGGCGATGGAGCGTAAATGCGGCGGCGAATAGTCCATTAGTCGCAGCTGAATCATTCCCAAGTCAGACTATTGCTTCCGCCTGAAATAGCGAATACAGTCCGCGCACGACGGGGTTGCGTGAATGGGGTTCGCGAATTTTTGTCGCGGTCAAGCCAGGCTGGCGACGTTCGCTCGCACGCTGCGAGTAGTGGTATTTCTGGGGCTCATTATCATGTTTCGTAAGCATGCATTGGCAAGTGCATTCGTATTCGTGTGCGCGACTTTCAGCGCTGCTGCGAGCGTACAGGCGAGCCCCGCACAGGGCTCAGGGAAAGGCAATCCTCCGGCAGCGGGGTCTGAATCCGCGGGCACAACGGGCCAACGACTCTTGACCGTTCCCGGTGTGGCAGAAAGCACTGCCGACATCATGCGGCGTCAAGCGGCGTCTCCACCGCCGATGCAACATCCGGAACACGAACTGAAATATCCGGATCGCAGTAAGCTGCCGCAAAACCCGAATGCAGCCAGCGCATCTCGGTATCCGTTTAACGCTGGTGGAAACTCACTTTTGCACCAGTCCCTCGACATCCATACAACCGGTAGCGCCTTCAATGGCCCTACGTTGACCGACACTGGGGCCTTCCCGCCGGATTCGATGGGTACGATCGGTCCTACCCAATACATCGTCTTTGTGAACGGGCGCATCCGTTCGTATACAAGGTCCGGAACTGTCGATGGCGTGCTCAACGCGAATCCCGATGTTTTCTTCGCTTCGGTTGAAACGCCGGTCAGTCCACCGGTCGTGCTGAATTTCACGAGCGATCCGCAGATTCGCTACGACCGCTTCACAGCCCGGTGGTACATGAGCATCATCGATGTGCCATGCACGAACGGCACCTGCACTACGTTGGCTGCAAACCGCTGGATGGTTGCGGTGAGCGATGCGGCCAGCAACGGCACGATCACGAACAGCACCGTCTGGACATTTTTTTACTTTACCGCCGATGCGACCAACTTTTGCGACTATCCGTCGCTTGGTGTCGACGTGAATGCGTTCTACGTCGGCTGCAATATGTTCTCGGCCGCAGGCTCTTTCGTTGGTACCAATGGCTATGTAGTGCAAAAGGCCTCGGTTCTTGGCAGCGGTCCGCTTGTGGTTACCGCATTCGCCAATCTGGCACTGGGGTCCGGTGCGGGACCATTCGCACCACGCGGAGTGGACAACTTCGACCCGAGCGCATCCCAAGGCTATATTATCGGCGTCGACAATGCGGCGTTCAACGTCCTCGCGTTCAGACGGGTCAGCAGTCCCGGTTCCGCGACTCCGACAATATCGTCCAATATCAGCATCACCACACCGCTGACGACGACGTACCCGAACCCGGTGGATCATGCCGGTAATACCGGCGGCAACAATGGTCGTCTCGATTCTCTTGATGATCGCCTGTTCCAGGCGATGGTTCGCAATGGACGGCTGTGGACAGCGCACAATATCCGCGTAAGCAGTGGCGGGGTTGCCAACACTGGTACTCAGGCACGTAACGCGACCCGCTGGTACGAGTTGACCAATCTCGACACCACCCCGACGTTTGTCGAGTCGGGTACGGTATACGACAGCGCCAGCACACGCGCAGCAGCATTGCATTACTGGATTCCCTCCGCCGCAGTCACTGGGCAGGGTCACGCCGTTATTGGATTCAGCATGGCCGGTGCCACGCTGGGTGCGACACCGGCCTATGTGGGCAGGCTGGTTGGCGACACGCTGGGCACGATGACCGCGCCGCCAAACGCCGGTGCCGTACAGTTTGGAACAACGACGGCCAACTACAATCCAGCGGGCGATTCTGGTGGCAGCAGCGGCCGTCGCTGGGGCGACTATTCGTTTACGGTTGTCGATCCGCTTGACGACATGAGCGTGTGGACTATCCAGGAATACAATCAGGCATCGAACAGTTACGCGTTGCGTGTAGGCCATCTGCTTGCACCACCGCCTGCGACACCGACGTGTTCCGGCTCGCCGATTGCGTTCAACGGTCCGACCGGCAATGTGGCAATCGCCGCCACATCCACCAGCGGATCTGGTTTCTACGATCCCGGTGCAGATCTACCGCCGCCGGCCCTGCCGTTCAATCACGTCGCGGCGACCATGACGAATGCGACCGTCAATAGCACGACCTACGATTCGCCGACACAGGTGACTCTGAATATCACGGCGACCACGGGAGGGCTGCAGGACGTCACCATCACCAACCCGGATGGGCAGAGCGTGACTGCCAACGGCTGCGTGAACGTGCTGGCTGCGACCAAGTTGGCGTTCACGTCTCAACCCCCGGCAAGCACTGCGGTCGGCGCGACGTTTGCAGCGACGGTCAGCGTGGAAGACTCCAATGGTGACGTGGTGGCCAGCGATACATCAGCGGTGACTATCGCGCTGACAACTCCGGGTGGGGCGACGTTGGGCGGAACGACGACCGTCAACGCCGTTGCCGGCGTTGCCACCTTCACCGATCTGACCGTCGATACGGCGGGAACCTACACGTTGACGGCTACCGACGCCGCGCTGATCTCGGCGCAAAGCAATTCGTTCATGATCGTGCCGGCAGATCAGACAATCGTGTTCACATCGTCCGCACCGGTCGCCATTGTCGGCGGCGCGACTTATCAACCGACAGCGACCGGCGGCGCGTCGGGCAATCCGGTCATCTTCACCATTGACGCCATTGCCACGTCGGTGTGCACGATCAATAGCGGGATCGTGTCGTTCATCGCCGCGGGAGACTGCGTGATCGATGCAAACCAGGCCGGCGACGCGAACTACAATGCGGCGCCGCAGGTGCAGCAGACATTCCCCGTGAACGATGGCCCCGCGGCCCAATTGGCATTTACGCAGCAACCCGGCAACGTGGCGATTGGGGAGGCCCTGAGTGTGGAGGTGAGCGTCGAAAGTGCCGGCGGCGTTGTCATCAGCTCCGACAACACGACACAGATCAGTCTGAGCGTCGATGCATGCGGATCAATCTCGCTGGGTACAGCCACCGTGGTCAATGGCGCCGCGCAGTTTGCAGCATTGCCCTTCTATACCCCAGTTACCGGATTGCAGATTCATGCGTCGTCCGATACCGGTCTGAGTGTCGACAGCATGGCGTTTGACGTGCAGGCGAATGCGGACCTGGTGTTTGCGGACGGGTTCGAGAGTTGCCGACCGTAATTGTTTTACGGGCGATGTGAGCACGACCTCGCCAGAAGGAATATGGCGCAACTGCCCCGCGGACTTGAGCCGTGGGGCAGGTTGGTGAGCACGCGTGTATCGACAGACTCTTACGAGTCTTCAAGTCTCTCCTACCTTTCGAAGGATGTGGTCTCGGGCCATCGGTATTGCGCCGTTTTGCCTCGATACCTGAATTACGCCGGGCTTCAGCGGTCGCAGTGCGAGATGAGGCCGACTGACTGATGAACCACTGTGGCTGTCGCAGGAGCTCAAACGGCTGGCAAATGGAAGACGTTTCCAGAGTGAACCAGATGCTGCGTACGGAGGTATCCATGACACCGCGCGGGAATTTCCCTCAGCCTGCGGGTGGACGCTTGCATCGGCTCAGAGATGCATTTAAAGTCGCCGCCGAGTCAACAAATGCAGGGGAATTGGCGCTTACTGTGGCCAAGGTGCGCGTCATGCTCCGCGATTGCCAACTTGCCTGCGCATTGCTGGTTTCCAACACCTAGGGGTCATTCCGATGTTCTATTCGAATCTGCGGGCACTACGCTCGTTGTTGTTGCGCTTGTCAATTGCGTCAGCATTCTGTCTGAGCGCAACCGGAGGTTTTGCGCAATCCGCGCCGCAGTCGCCCGGGTCCACCACCGTGGCTTTGCCGCTGACCACCCCTACCCGCTACGACGGCGACCTGCGCGATCTTCCGCAAACCTACACGCCTACCGATTACTATCGGATGCTCAACGAGTTCGAAGCGCCGCCCGATCGCAAGCAGCATCCGCAGGCGCCTTCCAGCCCACAGGAACCCAATAGTTTTCCGTTGGCTCCGATGCCAACCGCAGGCGCAAACTTCGCAGGAGTTGGATTCAGCGACACAGTCAATGGTGGCCAAGCCGGCGGTGGCTGGCCGCCAGATACCAATGGCGATGTCGGACCCATGTATTACATACAATCCGTCAATACTGCCATCGGTATTTTTGACAAGGCAACAGGAATTCGAACCGCCGCATTTACCATCAATCAGCTCTGGAGCGTGTCCGGGACCGCAACGCCCTGTCTGAACCTGAATGATGGCGATCCAATTGTCCTTCACGACGCACGCAATGATCGCTGGATCCTGACCGATTTCGCTTTCGCCTTTTCCAGCGGCAACCCAGTTTCGCCGTTCTATCAGTGCATCGCGGTATCACAGACAAGCGACCCCGTGTCTGGTGGTTGGTATTTCTATGCTATCCGCATCGATACAGGCGCAAGTGGCGGTCCACCGACCAATACCCTGAACGATTATCCGAAGTTTGGTCTGTGGAACGATGGCTGCCTCTACATGGGTGCCAATGGATTCCTCATGCCTGCGGGTACCTATAAAGGAGCGATCTTCGCCTCCTACAACACTGCAAACTTGTATGCCGGCAGCACACTGACAAGTTCCATCGGCTACCTGGCGTTCACCTCTGGAAACAAGTACCCATTCGCGATGTTTCCTGCCGATTTGCTTGGCAGCAGTTCCGATTCGTTGCCGCCTGCCGGTACGCCTGAATATTTTGTTGCCGAATCTCAGACCGCGTATGCATTCAACGTGCGCAAATTCACGCCGGGATCCAATTGCGGTGCTGGGGGGAGTTTGGGTGCCGCGACTGTTGTTAGCCAGACATCGTACCCATACTCAAGTGCGTCGTACATCGCGCAAAAGAACACCACGAACACACTGGACACGCTCGAAGACCGGCTCATGCAACGTGTGCAGTATCGCAAAATCGGAAGCGATGAATCATTGTGGGTAGTGCACACTGTGGGCGACGGCAGCACTACGCCGGCGCAACCCCAGTGGGCACAACTCGACGTCACCGGAGGCACGGTGGCGACGACTCCAGTACAGCAGCAGATTTTCGCGCCGGACACGACGAAATCGCGTTGGATGGCTGGTATCGCGGTCGACCAGGATGGCAATGCCGCGATGGGCTACAGCGTGTCGAGTGCTTCGGACTACCCGAGCATCTACGTCGCTGGGCGCTTGGCTACGGATCCGCTGAATGACCTTCCGCAAAGTGAAACCGCACTGGTCAACGGTGGAGGCTCGCAAGTCAACTGTGGGAGCTCGGCCTGTTCGCGATGGGGCGATTACTCGTCGATGACGATCGATCCTATTGACGATTGCACGTTCTGGTATACCAGCGAATACTACGACACAACCGCCCACGGTAATAACGGAAACTGGCAAACCCGTATCGGATCCTTCAAGTTTCCGAGCTGTGGTGTGGCGCCGCCGACCTACACGATCGGCGGCAGCATCAGCGGTCTGACCGGCTCGGTGCAACTGAAGCTGGACGGAACGAATCCGACGAGCACGCAGACACAGACGTTTTCGAGCAACGGCAGTTTCACCTTCACCAACGCGCTGGATGCCGGGTCCGACTGGGCGGTTAGCGTGGCGACACAGCCGACGGGCCAGACCTGCGCGGTGAGCAATGGAACCGGCACGAATCTGTCCGCGAACGTGACCTCGGTTACGGTGACTTGCGCAGTCAGCACGTATACCGTGACGGCATCGTCGGGCGGCAACGGCACGATCACACCGGCCTCGCAATCGGTGGACTACGACGGCGCGGCGAGCTTCACGGTGACGCCATCGACCGGCTACCACGTGGTCAGCGTCAGCGGCGATACGTGCACGGTGACGGGCAGCGGCACGAGCTACAGCGCGGCGAACATCCAGGCCAATTGTGCAGTGACGGCGACGTTCGCGATCGACACGTTCACGGTGACGGCATCGTCGGGCGGCAACGGCACGATCACACCGGCCTCGCAATCGGTGGACTACGACGGCACGGCGAGCTTCACGGTGACGCCATCGACCGGCTACCACGTGGTCAGCGTCAGCGGCGATACGTGCACGGTGACGGGCAGCGGCACGAGCTACAGCGCGGCGAACATCCAGGCCAATTGTGCAGTGACGGCGACATTCGCGATCGACACGTTCACGGTGACGGCATCGTCGGGCGGCAACGGCACGATCACACCGGCCTCGCAATCGGTGGACTACGACGGCACGGCGAGCTTCACGGTGACGCCATCGACCGGCTACCACGTGGTCAGCGTCAGCGGCGATACGTGCACGGTGACGGGCAGCGGCACGAGCTACAGCGCGGCGAACATCCAGGCCAATTGTGCAGTGACGGCGACATTCGCGATCGACACGTTCACGGTGACGGCATCGTCGGGCGGCAACGGCACGATCACACCGGCCTCGCAGTCGGTGGACTACAACGGCACGGCGAGCTTCACGGTGACGCCATCGACCGGCTACCACGTGGTCAGCGTCAGCGGCGATACGTGCACGGTGACGGGCAGCGGCACGAGCTACAGCGCGGCGAACATCCAGGCCAATTGTGCAGTGACGGCGACATTCGCGATCGACACGTTCACGGTGACGGCATCGTCGGGCGGCAACGGCACGATCACACCGGCCTCGCAGTCGGTGGACTACAACGGCACGGCGAGCTTCACGGTGACGCCATCGACCGGCTACCACGTGGTCAGCGTCAGCGGCGATACGTGCACGGTGACGGGCAGCGGCACGAGCTACAGCGCGGCGAACATCCAGGCCAATTGTGCAGTGACGGCGACATTCGCGATCGACACGTTCACGGTGACGGCATCGTCGGGCGGCAACGGCACGATCACACCGGCCTCGCAGTCGGTGGACTACAACGGCACGGCGAGCTTCACGGTGACGCCATCGACCGGCTACCACGTGGTCAGCGTCAGCGGCGATACGTGCACGGTGACGGGCAGCGGCACGAGCTACAGCGCGGCGAACATCCAGGCCAATTGTGCAGTGACGGCGACATTCGCGATCGACACGTTCACGGTGACGGCATCGTCGGGCGGCAACGGCACGATCACACCGGCCTCGCAGTCGGTGGACTACAACGGCACGGCGAGCTTCACGGTGACACCATCGATCGGCTACCACGTGGTCAGCGTCAGCGGCGATACGTGCACGGTGACGGGAAGCGGCACGAGCTACAGCGCGGCGAACATCCAGGCCAACTGTGCGGTTACAGCGAGCTTCGCAGAAAACCCGCCGGCGCAGCTCGTATTTGTGCAGCAGCCGACCAATGGCGTAGCCGGCGTCGCGATCAACGCGGTCACAGTGCAAGTCGAAGATTCGCTGGGCAATCCGGTCGTCGGCGACAGCAACAGCGTGACGCTGAGTGTGACGGGACCGGGTTCGTTCGCGTCGGGCAGCACAACCACGGCATCGCTCGTCAACGGCGTGGCCACGTTCAGCAACCTGAAATTCGACGTGGCAGGTACCGGTTACACGCTCAGTGCGGCCGATTCGGGTGACAGCCTGAATGCCGGGCCCAGTGATCCGTTCGATATTGCCGCGGCGAGCGGCGATCATCTGCAATTCACGCCGGTACCCGGCAGTATCCTTCGCGGTCAAACGCTGGGCAATGTCACGGTCACCGAGTACGACAGTTTCGACAACGTGGTGTTGGCGGACAACAGCACGTCGGTGACATTGCGCGTATTGTCATGCGGCGGCACGACACTGGGGACCGACGTGTTGACTGCCGGGGTGGTGACGTTTGCCACGACGCAGAATTTCAAGACCGTCACGACCAATGTCAATCTGTCGGCAACGGCTGCGGGCAGTCCGGCACCGACGCCGGCAAACAGCACGTTCAACGTGAATCCAAACCCGGATATCGTGTTCCTGGACGGTTACGAGAGCTGCACTCCATAGTTCGTCCGAGCCGGTGCGTTTGACGCATCGGTGCAGCGTCGGAGACCTGATCCCGCGACAGATCTGTCGCGGGATTTTTTTGGCCAACCGGCAGGGTGCGAAAGGTACAGGGCGACCGTGCCCTTCCCGAGCGCCAGTGGCAGGCGCCGTTGCGCCGGACTGAAGCCCACGGCGCCTGATCGGGGTGACTCGAAACCCCCACTACACCTCGCCAACTACGATGCACTACACTGAACAGGAGTCATTGAGGTCCGTTCAGGGGAAGCGGATGCAACCCTGCGAGGTCCGTTGATGAAGTTCATGTCCATTGCACGCCCCCCGACCTTGTCGGCATTTGCATTGGCGCTGTTCGCGACAACGTGCGCGGCCCAGAGCCGGCAATTCAATATGCAGGCGACCGTGGCGATCGCCCCGCAGGCGCTGTCTTCAACGCCGCCACCGTTAGCGGATAAATCGGCGCTCGATTTCGTCGACGCCAAATTGCACGCACAGTTGCGCAGTGCGCTGACGGCGCGGGCGCAGGGCGCGGCTTGGGCATCGTCGTCGGGTTGGCCGGCGGCATTGCGCCGTGGCAACGATGTGCTGGTCGAAATCCACACGCGGGCATTGCCCGATGTGGCGGTGGCGAACGCGTTGCTCGCGCGACACGGCGCGACCTTGCGCAACACGTTGGGCCCGACATTGCGCGAGGTCTGGGTGCCGATCGACCGCGTGCGCGAACTGGCCGCCGAAGATGCCGTCCTGCGCATTTCGCCCGCGCGTCTGGTGCATTATCTGGCCGCTCCGACGACCAGCGAGGGCGTCGCCGCCGGCAACGCGGATTTCTGGCAGGGCTTCAACCCGGGTTACACCGGCACCGGCATCAACATCGCGCTGATCGACAGCTACGACAGGACGAAAATCGCCAGCTTGCAGGGTAGCGGCGACTGGCCGCCCGCCTGAGACTGGGTTGTTACGATGTGAAGGACGCCGTGAGCGGTCCACCCTACACGACGAGCAATTGCACCGGCAGCAACTTCGGCAACGAAAATGTCGCGCATGGCGATGCGACGATGGAACTGGCCTACGACATCGCTCCCGGCGCGAGCTATCGCGCCTATGACACGCTCACGGTCGGCGACTGGTACAACGCGATTCTGGATGCGGCGCATGTGAATTCCAGCGGCGTGTCGCAGGGTACGATCAATGCCAATGTGATCTCGGCGTCGCTGGCTGCGCCGCTGGATGGCAAGGGTGATGGATCACGCATGGCCCCTCAATCGCGCAGGCCGCAGGCTATGCAAAGGCTCGCGGGATACTCGTGGTAAATGCGGCCGGCAACGAACGCGAACAGCACTGGGGTGGGCTTACAAGCCGGCAGTCATCCAATGCGATTTACCATTCCTGGAATGGTACAAACACGATCTACAACCCGTTCGCCGACAACAACAGTCAGCGCCGCTTATTGCCTCGCGGATGGCGAGTACCATATCCGATGTAGAGATGTACTGGAACAACTGGATTCCGCCGGGAATACGTTTGCCGCAAACCATGATTACGACGTGTACCTGTATCAAGGCGACGAATGCGAAAACGTCCGTGATCTGGAATGCCGGCCGCGCAATCGACGATTATCCTCAAGATGGTACGAACGGGCAGATACTCCCCGGGAATTCATCCAATATCACAACGAACAGGTCGGCACATGAGCTGGTTGTCCCACGCGCAGTGCGTTGTATGCGATCGTGGTCGTGCGCGTGTCCGGAACGGCGACCAACGACAATCTGCAGGTGTTTGCCAACGTCCCGAAGGCGAAGGATGTATTACTTCGTACCGCGCGCAGTCTGGACTTCCCCGCCGACTCGCCGAATGTGCTTTCCGTCGCGGCCATCGACGTGGCCAAAAACACGAATGATCCGACGGAACCGTTCAGTTCCGAGGGTCCGGTGCTGGCGACCGGCGGCGGTTTGCCAAGCAATCCCAATCCGGCGACCGACACGAATTTGAAACCGGATCTGGCCAGTTTCGATCATGTCTCGACGGTAAGCTACGGGCCGTCCGGTTTTTACGGCACGTCGGCGGCCACGCCGCATGTGGCCGGCATGGCGGCGCTGTTCATGCAGCGCTTCGGCGTGCAGACCAGCGCGACGAATCTGGACAACAATATCATTGCCCCCTTGCGTGCGATCGCCGCCACCGGCTCGAACGATCTGGGCAGCCCGGCGGGGAGGGATTATTCCTACGGCTACGGGCGCCTGCGATTTCAGCGCGACGCGGCGCTGGGCTTTGTCCAGCAGCCGTCCAACACGCTGGTCAACACCGCCATTACACCGTCCATCAAGGTCGGCATTTACGACGGCGAAAGCAAACTGGATTCGTACACCTTGTTCGACAACCTCGCGCTGACCATCGGCAACGATCCGAACGGCGGCGCAGCCGGACTCAGTGTCGGCAGCGAGACATTTTCCTCCGGCGTATTCACGTTCAACACGACAAAAATCGATCTCGGCGGGATCGGCTACACGCTCAAGGCCACTGCCAGCGATGCGGCAACGCCACCGATCAATCTGACCACGACCAGCAACGCTTTCAACATCACCACCGGCACGCCGAAAAAACTCGTATTCATGCAACAGCCCACGGCGGTATTCGCCGGGCACGCGATTACGCCGCCGGTCAGTGTCAAGGTCGAGGACATCAACAACAATCTGGTCAACAGCGACAACACCACCGCAGTGACGCTGAAGCGCACCACCTGCACCGGTCAGATTCCGATTGGTGGCGGCCCCGTGACGGTAACAGCCGGGGTCGCAACGTTTCCGAATTTGACCTTGTACGCGCTGGCCAGCAATGCGCAACTGGGCGCCTCGGCAACGAGCTTGACCGCCGCGACGAGCGTCGCGTTCAACGTCAAGGCAAATACCGACATCGTGTTTCGCGGCGGCTTTGAAAGCTGTTCGCCGTAGCGTGTGTCGATGTCGCTGCGCAGATACGACATCGCGCGTGCAACAAGGCGAGTGGGTTAAACACGCAAACCCACGAACGGCGCGAAGTGATTCGGCGTGCAAAGCCGATGCAGTGCGAGATCAATCCTGCGACAGCAGGTCGAGGTGATGGCAAGGCATCGCGGGCGGGGACCGATCAGCGCCCGGATCGCAGAATTGCTGCCGTGATTCGACGCGCCGCCGCTCGCCCCAAGCTTCTCCCTCGACGCGGTCGGGGCAGAGGGTTGGATGAGGGGGAACGTCGGGGTTGTCGTCAAGCCGGGAATTTCAACCAGCGAAAGAGGCGAGAATGTGTTGGTTTGCCAATCGCGACTGGCGGCAGCAACGAATCAACTACCGGGCCGGCCCAACAGGCTCGGTTTCGCGTCTTTGGCGTCCTTCTGGAGGCCCGACTCCAGGCGTTGGCTAGGGTGCAAAGCGACGACAATCCCCGCGCTCAATCGATCCGGCACATGCGTTTGATTGCCGCGTCAATCGCGCGGCGCCGTGCCTCGTGCAGTGCCGCGCCGAGTTCCGGCCCGCTCAGGCCTCTGTCGAGCAATACCTGCGCCTTGGGCTCAAGCGCGCAATGGAACAGTTCGGTGAGGTAGCGCGCCTGCGGGTAGTCGCTTTCGGCCTTGTCGCCGCGTCCGCGCGCATCGGCGGCGCAGGCGAGCAGGAATTGCGGCAGACGATTCGGCTGGCGGAACGCATCGAGCTTGTCGAACAATTCGAGAATCGTTTTGGCGCGCAACTCGAATGCCGTGTGAGCCAGCAGGTGATAGCGGCACACGCGCTCGGCAAGCGCTGCGTATTCGGCCGGGACCTTCAAGCGCGAAGCGAGGGCGCGCAAAGGTTCGACGCCGGCATGCTCGTGGCCATGATGAGCGGGCAATTGGTCCTTTGGTGTCAGCGCCTTGCCCAGATCGTGGGTCAGCGCGCACCAACCAATCAAGCTATCCCCCGGCGCCAGGCGCGCGGCCATGTCGAGCACCATTTCCAGATGTATGCCGGTATCGATCTCGGGATGGTATTGCGCGCGTTGCGGCACGCCGTACAACGCATCGACTTCCGGCATCAACACGGCCAACGCACCGCAATCGCGCAGGCAGCGCACGAACGCGCTGGGCGTGTGTTCGCTCAATGCCTTTCGGGTTTCCGCCCAGACACGCTCGGGCACGAGATGATCCACTTCGCCGCTGCTCACCATTTGCCGCATCAGCGCCAGCGTTTCGTCGGCGACGCGAAAACCGCGCGCTGCGTATCGCGCGGCAAAGCGCGCCACACGCAACACGCGCACCGGGTCCTCGGCGAACGCGGGCGAGACGTGACGCAGCGTAAGCGCACGCAAATCCGCCGCGCCGTCGTAGGGATCGATCAAGCTCTCGTCGTCGTCCTGGGCGATGGCGTTGATGGTCAGATCGCGCCGGCGCAGATCGTCTTCCAGAGTCACGTCGGGATCGGTCACGAAGGCGAAGTCGTGATAGCCGCGGCCGGTCTTGCGTTCGGTGCGCGCCAGCGCATATTCCTCGTGTGTGCGCGGATGCAGAAATACCGGGAAGTCGCGGCCAACCGGGCGATAGCCCAGGTCGAGCATGTCCTGCGCAGTAGCGCCGACGACGACGTAATCGCGATCCTTGACCGGCAGGCCGAGCAGGCGGTCGCGCACGGCGCCGCCGACGAGATAGGTTTTCATGCGCGCATTATGCGCGAGTGCGTCGAGCGGCGGGAATTTCACGTGTTACGCACATTCGCCGCGGCATCCTGCGCGCCGTTCCTGGGCCGATCCCGGCCCGGATGGGGAAACGAGGAAACCGCAATGAAGACAATTCTGCTGGCAACCGCCGTGCTGGCGGTCGCTGCCTGTGCCGGAACGCCGGACAAGGCCACACCCTCTCAAGCCGCGTCCGATGCTCTGTATCGCGCACTCGGCGGGACGCCGGGCATCACCCGGGTGGTCGACACGTTTTTCCGTGAGCTTGACGCCGACACGCGCATAAACGCGCTGTTCCGCAACGTCGATCATGCCGACCTGCGTCGCCTGGTGATTGAACAACTGTGTGCGGCCAGCGGCGGGCCATGCCGTTATACCGGGCGCAGTATGGAAGATGCGCACAGTGGGCTGAACCTGAGCAACGCCGAATTCGACGCCTTCGTCGGCGATCTGTCGCAGGCCATGCACCAGCAGCACGTTTCCGACGACAGCCAGCGCAAGCTGTTGGCGCTGTTGGCGCCGATGCGACCGCAAGTGGTTGGGCAATAACCTGCCGTTGCGTCACTACACTAGCGGCCGTTGCCGTGTTGGGTATCGGCAGATGCGACCGCGGCCGGTGCCGCGCGCTGCGGACAAATCACCGCCTTGCGCGGCGCATCCGCCGCGCGGCGGCGCATAGGTCTGGCCGATTCGTGGCAAGCGCGACGACAACGCGATCGCGCTTCCGTGCAGACGCCAATCGTAGATCACGCTGAACGCCAGCACGCGCGCCACATAGGCGCGGGTTTCCCGGTACGGAATCGTCTCGATGAAAAAGTCCGGCGCCAGCGTATCGCGTTCATTGATCCACTTGGCGACGGGTGCGGGACCGGCGTTGTACGCGGCGCTGGCCAGCCACGGGCTGCCGTCATAGCGGACCGCCATGTCGCCCAGATAGTGGGTACCCAAGGTGATATTCAGCTCAGGATCGAACAATGCGCTGGCACCGGGAAAAGCGAGATTTTCCACCTTCGCCACGCGCCTGGCCGTGTCCGGCACCAATTGCATCAAGCCATAGGCATTGGCGCCGGAGTGGGCATCCGTGGTCCAGGCGCTTTCCGCACGCAGTATCGCGTAGGCCCATGCCGGTTCGATGCCGGCAGCATGCGCGTCGGCGACGAGTTGGGAACGTCGCGCAAGCGGGAAGCGCAACGCATATTGCTGCATGTCGTCGCCCTGACCGAAGGTGTAAATGGCGCGATCGATCCAGCCGAGCCGTGCGGCCAGATCGGCCGCGAGCCGGCGTTGTTGCGCAGTCAGCCGCAGCATCGCGAAATTCCACTCGCGGCGAGACTCCGGCAACTGCTTCAACGCAAAGAACTCGAATGCGCGGGCCAGATTGGAGTCGTTCTCCAGCGCATCTTCGCCGCGTATGTCGCTGGGCGGTTGCGCCGGGCAGATCATGTAGGGTTGATCGAGCCAGTCGGCAGCAAGAAAGCCGTGGAAATTGGCCTCGTCGGCGATAGTGGCGAACAGTTTCGCAGCTTCGTCGCGTCGACCCAGTTTGGCCAGGACGCGTGCGCGCATGTAAATCCAGTGTTCATCGGCACGTTGTTCCCTGGACAGGGCATCGAGAGCAAGCAGTGCGCGCTTCCAGTCTTTCGAGGCCAGCGCGACTCGTACGCGCCATTCGCGGGTTGTGTCGTCGTGCGCCTTCGCCGGCAATCGTTCGAGACGATCGAGTGCGTCTGGTTTGTAGTCGGCGGCACGATTCAATGCGATCGCATGCAGGATGGCGTCGCGTTGCCCGGGATTGAAACGGAAACGCTTGCCAAGCGTTGTCCATTGCGTTTCAGCGCTGTCGCTGTCGCGACGAACAAGGCGGATGAACGCGATGACGAGCGCCTGGCGCGTGTGGGTTGTATCCGGCCAGGATGAGGCCTGGGTCAAGGCACCCGCGGGATCTGCAACCGCGGTTCTGATGCGCTGGGCGGCTGTGCGTTGCACGCCAACGAGCATGCCGGAAAGCGTATCGACGAGATTGGCATGGCCGGCGTTTGCGGCCAGCCCGATGCGTTTCCAGACCAGGGCATCGCTCAATTTCTTGTGCGTTTTTGCCCAGACGACGACGTCGTCGCATGCGGAAGGCAGGGTGTTGTCCGATAGCCAGATCGGCTCGATGTCTTTTTCGAAATCGGGTTTGTGGTGCAGCGCGATGCGCGCCGCAAGCGCGTAGCAGCGGAATCTGGTGCCGGATTGCGCGGGTGTATACAAATCCAGAAAGTCTTTCCAGTCGCGACGGCGTGCCAGTTCGAGCAAAAAATCCTCACGCAGATTTTGCGCCGGCAGCGAGTCCGGCCACGCCGCCAGAAACCTGTCGACGTCCTTGCGCGTGAGCGTGGGCATGCGCCGCTCCAGTGACGCCAGTTCGAGGTATGGAAAAAGAGGATAGGTTTCCATGCCGGAGGCCAGCTTGCGCCACAGATCGTCCGGCCCGTGCCGGGCGGCCTCCCAGACCAGCATGAAGCGCTCACGCTGATCCAGACGTTGCTTGGCGACGGACGCTGTGGATGCTGTGGCGACGGTGCTCGCAACGACGGTCAACAACATCGCCAACGCGCGCATGGGCAGACGAACAAGAAAAGGCTGTCGCATGCGTTCCAGTCTACCAGCCTGCGCAACAAGGCCCGGCGTGCCACTGCGTGGAATCTCCGACCATCCCTGCGCGCCGATCGTCGTCGCAGACGACTGGCGCAAGACAATCAGCGGCTCTTGTTTTGCTGCGTTGGGACCGGATACGGGGGCATCGGACGCGGTTGCAGGGGTATGGAAAAGGCCGTGGACGTATGTCATCATCCGGCAACATTCACGAAAAATTTACAAATAGCTGCCGTTGGACAGCCTGCGGCGATGCACTCCGATGTCACCCCTGATCCAAGTCCCGAGGAGCCATTCGCATGAAACGCATATCTTGTCGTTGGTTAGTTGCCAGTATGTCCGCTGCAATGGGGGCAGCGTTGCTGATGTCGATTGCCGTGCCGGCCTTTGCCCAGAACAGGCCGGGTGACGATACCCAGAAGCTTGAGGCGATCGAAGTCACCGGCTCGCGCATCAAGAAGGCAGAAGTCGAAGGACAGACTCCGGTCATCACGATCACGTCGAAAGACATCGAGCAGACCGGTCTGGCGTCGATAGGCGATGTGATTCAGCAGTTGTCGATCAGCGGTTCGTCGCTGAACACCAAATTCAACTCGGCCGGCAACTTCGGCTTCGGCCCGGATGGCGCCGGTGTCGGTTCCGGCTCGACCACGATTTCCCTGCGCGACCTGAACGCCAAGCGCACGTTGGTGCTCGTCGATGGTCTGCGCTGGGTGAACGAGTCTTCTGCGTCGGGCGTATCCGCCGCAGTCGATTTGAATACGATCCCGGCCGGCATCGTTGAGCGTATCGAAATCCTGAAAGACGGCGCTTCGGCGCTGTACGGCTCCGATGCGATTGCCGGCGTCATCAATATCATCACCAAGAAAAAGCAGGACGGCATGGGCCTGCATGTTTATGCCGGGGACTATTCGACCGGCGACGGCAAGACCTATAACGGCGACGTGTCGATCGGCGGCAGCACCGACAAGTTCGACTTCTTCATGGACATCAGCCACTACGATCAGCACGCGATCAGTTCGTCGGCCTGGGACCAGGCCAGTTCGGCGTGCGTGCCGGGCACGGGCTTGTCCAATTGCAGTTCGGGTACGCCGTACACGCGCGTGGATTTCACCACGCTGGGCGGCAACGAGTACGACGGACTTTGTGCCGGCGGAGTCTGCGACATCACCGCCAACGCTGCTCGCACCGGCTGGCGGCCAAACAGGATGTTTCCGGACGGCTATCATCAGTTCACGACGGCTGATCGCTTCAACTACGCTCGCTACAATCTGCTGTTGACGCCTTCCAAGCGCACCGGAGTGTTTGCGCAAGGCACCTATCACATCAACGATCACATCAACTGGTACCTCAAGGGCTTGTACAACACCCGCGATTCCGTCAATCAGGCGGCACCCGAACCGATTTTTCTGGGGCCGGGCGCAGGAACCGGCGGCTTGGCCGACACGGTCGGTGTGGATGTGACCAACCCCTACAATCCGTTCGGGCAAACGCTTAGCGCAGACGATCCCAACATGTTCATCGGCCGGCGTCCGGTCGAGGGCGGGCCGCGCATATTCAGCCAGACTGTCGACACGCGTTACGTGGCAACCGGTCTGACCGGCACCTTGAATTTTGCCGATCGCTCGTACAACTGGGACGTCAACTACGTCAACAGCGACAACAAGGCGACGCAGACCGTTCAGGGCACCTACAACATCCGCCACATCATGAATGCGCTGGGTCCGGTCGACCAGTGCACGGCGCCGTGCGTGCCGCTGAATATCTTCGGTGGCCCGGGCACCATCACCCAGGACATGCTCGATTACATCCTGTTCACCGAAAACGACCGCAGCGATCAGAAGCTGGAAATGTGGACGGCGAACATCTCCGGCGATCTGTTCCAGTTGCCGGCCGGCATGTTGACCGCGGCGACCGGTTACGAACACCGTCACCTGAGCGGCTTCTATACGCCGGACTCGATCGTCATCGCCGGCGATGGCAATGGCGTGCCGTCGACGCCTACCAGCGGCGAGTACTCGGTCGACGAGTACTACGTCGAACTCAACGCGCCACTGCTTGCGGATATGCCCTGGACAAAAAGTCTCGATCTGAGCGTGGCTTCCCGGTATTCGGATTACTCCACGTTCGGCAGCACGACGAACAGCAAGATCGGCCTGCGCTGGCAGCCGATCGACGACCTGACTCTGCGCGGGACCTGGGCCGAAGGATTCCGCGCCCCGTCCATCGGCGAGTTGTTCGGTTCGAAATCGCGCTTCGACGCCACCCTTGTCGATCCGTGCGACGGTGCGACAGGCCAGACCGCAAGCAATTGTGCGCAACTGGGCGTGCCCGCCGGCTTCACCCAGCGCAACCCGCAGATCTCGGTCAGCACCGGCGGTAATCCGAATTTGCAGCCGGAAACGTCACGTGGTGTCACGTGGGGCGCGGTCTATAGCCCGTCGTGGGCGGAAAACACCGCTTGGTCGCAAAAAGTGGATTTCGAGCTGACCTATTACCGGATCAAGGTATCCGACGCGATTCAGGCGTTGGACGCACAAACCCAGTTGAACCGCTGCGCGGAAACGCTCGACAGCGAATTCTGTGATGGCATCACGCGTGGTCCATCCGGCGACGTCAACGGATTCAACAACACGCTGCTCAATCTCGGCCGCATCGATACTGCGGGTTACGACTTGGGCATCAATTGGGTCGGACCGGACACAGGCATTGGTCACTTCGGCGCGAATTGGCAAATGACCTACACCAAGAATTACTCCGCGGTGTCCTCAGCCACCGGCTTGGCCGAACCGCTGACGGTCGGTATCGAGGCAAACGACAGCGGCATCCCGCGAGTTCGTTCCACGTTGCGCGCCAATTGGGGCATTGCCGATTTCACCGCGAGCTGGGCTCTGCGTTATATCTCGCGTTTGAAGGAAGACTGCGGCGGTGCTGGCGGTGTGAATCCCGATGGAACTCCGGTTTTTCCGATTTGCCGCCAAGTGGACAACACAGCGCACGGGCGCGCGGACGGCACCAATTATCTGGGTGCCACCACGTACAGCGATGTGCGCGCGGCGTGGAAAGTGCCGGTTGATTTCGACGTCACCGTCTCCGGCGGCGTCAACAACGTGTTCGCCAAGGATGCGCCGGTCTGTCTGAGCTGCTCGCTCAACGGGTACGATGCGTCGAACTACGATTTGCCCGGCCGCTTCTACTACCTTGAGGCGACCTTCAAGTTCTGATTCACAACAACAAGAAATGTTGCTGAAAAATCTCGGGCCGCGAAAGCGGCCCGTTTTTTTGTTGCCGCTGTCGCGGTCGGCGTCGAGCGACGTTCTTTCAGGACACTGTTCGTCGTTTGTCTGCGACGAATAGGTAACTTGCAGTCGGCCGGTCGGGTGGGTATCCCACGGGCTGGATCCGGGGGATACCCGTCCTTTTCCAGAAGCAGAGTTTCCACTCGACTGCGTCGAGCGGGCAACTGACTCGAAGAGCACAGCTTCCACTCGACTGTGTCGAGCAGGCTACGACTCGAAGAGCAGAGCTTCCACTCGACTACGTCGAGCGGGTTACTTCTCTTTGCTTGCCCAAAGAGAAGTAACCAAGAGAAATGCACCCCCGACGCTGCGCCTCGCGCGCGGCTGGATTGATCGCAAGCAACCATCCATGGTGCCTCGACCGGCCCGCACATCCTTGTGCGTGCGCTCACCGGCGCGAGATGCGCTTCAGCGCATCTCGCGAAAGCCCGGCTGGCCCTGCGCTTCTCGGCCTTGCGGGGTCGCTCAGACGGTACATTCCATGTACCGATCGCGAGTGCGGCGATCCATCGCCGCACCCCTGCGGGCCTGGTCCACAAAGCCTGCGATGCTCGGCGCGCTTAAGGGGGACCCAAGATCAAGAAACAGATCAACATCAACATCAACATCAACATCAACATCAACATCAACATCAACATCAACATCAACATCAACATCAACATCAACATCAACATCAACATCAACATCAACATCAAGAGCGATCGCGGTGTTCCAGGCTCGTTGCTGATTGCTTCTGGCTTCTGCGGCAGGGAATGCCGCCCAAATGGAGCCCCTGTGGAGCGGCGAGTGGGCGTACGAAAGTCCAAAGGGTGGCGGGCACGATGCGCGCCAGTTTGCTGCGTGCACAAGGGCGAGGCGGAGAAACGCGCGATGCATCGGAGCGCATCTCGCGCGGCCGAGCGCCGTAGCCATGGATGGCGCAGGCCGGGCTTTGCCTGCGCAGCTGGAAGCGTAGCAGGCAAAGTGCACTGCGCGAACCGCGTGGCAGCCTCGCGAACTCGCAGGGCAGGATGCCCGGAGAGCGTTCCACCGGGGTGGCCTTCCCGTTGGTTACTTTCTGTTGGCCAGGCAAGAGAAGGTCACTCGCTCGACGCAGTCGAGCAAAACGCATCGCGCAGTCAGTTTGAGATCGATGCCCCCAAATGCAGACTCGCCGGCAGGCGAATACGCGCAGCCAGCGGCAGGTGGTCGGATACCGGATGCGGCAGCGTCCACAGTTGTTCGATGTGCAATTGCGCCGAGGTCAGTACATGATCGATGGCGCGACGCGGGCGCCAGCTTGGAAAAGTGGGCGGGGAGCTCTCCTCGGGCGGGACCAGCGAGGTCGCATGAAACAGCGACTTGAGCTCGCTGCTTTGCGCCGTGCAATTCAGATCGCCCATGAGTACGACATGTTTGTGCTTGCCGATCAGTTCGGCGAGAAAAGCAAATTGTTTCCTGCGTGCGACCGGACCCAGCGCGAGGTGGGCCACGACCACGATCAAGCTGTGCTTGCCCTGGTCGAAGCGCAACCACAACGCGCCGCGTCCCGGGATGCGGCCAGGCAGCGGATAGTCGAGGACTTCACTGGGCTCGATGCGTGTGAGCACGCCGTTGCTCGATGCGGCGAATTGCGCGACCTTGCGATTGGGTTGGTGACTCCAATAGGGGAATCCCGCGGCTTCGGCCAGGTATTGGGTCTGGTTGACGAATCCCGAGCGCAACGATCCCGCGTCGGCTTCCTGCAGACCGACCAGATCGAAGTCGGAAAGCAATTTTGCGAATTCGTCCAGATTGCCGCGTTTGGCACGCGTCGGCAGGACCTGCTTCCAGCTTTGCGTCACGTAATCGCGGTAGCTGCGCATGCTGCCGCCGGCGAGGATGTTGCAACTCAGGATTTGCAAATGCGCGCGTGTCTCGGCACTCGCCGATTTGCTGGTAGGACCCGATCGGGCAGCCGCGCACATGCGCTGAGCCTAAGCCGCGCTTGCCGTGCTGGCAAGCGCGTCCGGAAACGGCGTTTATTTGTCTGCCGAATGCGCCTTGCGCGCGTCGAGTTCGCGCTGTGCCAGGTCCAGCGCAATCTGCACCATCTCGGGAAAGCCGTCGCCCTGCGCGCTGTTGGCGGTGACGCGGTACTTGCCATCGACGATCAGGGTGGGAGTCGCGTCGACTTGATAGTCGTGAACTTTCTGGTTGCCGCTGGCCAGTTCGCCTTCGATGACGAACGAGGTCGCGGTGGAGATAAATTCACCGGGGTTGGCACCGTAGTTGCTGTAGAACAGGTTGGCCAGGTCCTGGATTGTGCGCAATGGCAGATGATCGCGATGCAACGCATCGAACAGCGCCTGGTGCGTCTTGTCCAGAACGCCCATGGATTTGGCCGTGTAGAACGCACGCGCAAACGGTTCCCATTGCGGATTGAATACCGCCGGCAGCAGATTGAATTTGACGCCTGCCGGCAGTTTGCTCTTGAGTTCATCCGCGTACGGCTGGAAGTGCGCACAATGCGGACACGCGTACGAAAACACTTCGGTAACCACCACCTTGTCGCCCGATGTGGGCTGTGGTGGCGTGATCAGGTGATAGTCCTTGCCCTCCACCCAATGGTGTTTGGCGACTGCCGGCGCCGGCGGCGGGCTCGTCTTGGCGCTGCAGGCGGAGACGGCGACCAGTCCGGTCAAAAGGATGGCGAGGTGTTTGAGCATCTTGAACTCCAGTACGGGTGGGCGTGCGCAGGCGTTGGACGGTGCCGCGGGCGGCAAGTTCCTATTTACCGGATTCCTTGTTTATCAGATACAGAACCAGTTCCTGCGCTTTGGCCCAGCTGCCGCCGGCCGACGGCGTGGTCAGACGGTACTTGCCGTTGACGACGATCGTCGGGGTCTGATCGACACCGCAGGCCTTGATGTAGGCGTCGGCCTGTTTCATCTTGGTGTTGATGGAAAACGATTTGGCGGTGGCGATGAAGGTGGCCGGTTTCACGCCGTATTTTGCGTAAAACTTCGCAACATCTTCGATGGTCGGCAGATCTTGCTTGGGGCGACCCGTGGTTTGGTCATACGTGGCCAGTTCATGCGTTTTCCAGATCGCGTCGAACATCGCATCGTGGGACTTCTCGGCGACGCCCAGCGCCTTCGCCGTGTAGTAGGCGCGCTGCAGGACTACCCAATCCTCGGAGGGATTGAACGAGGCCGGCACGTAGTCCATCACCGCGTTGGCGGGCAATGCCTTTTTCAGCGCATCGACAAACGGATACGACGCGTTGCAGGCAGGGCAGCCATAAGAGAACACTTCGGTAACTTCGATCTTGTCGCCGCTGTGCGTGGGTTGCGGCGGATCGATCACGAAGTAGTTCGTACCGGCTTGCCAGGTATCGGCACTGGCCATTTGCGCCTGCGCGCCGTTACTGGCAAGGACGCCCAGCAATGCGATCGCGGCAATGTTGCGTAGACGATGGAACGACATAAGCGGATTCCTGAAATCAGTGGGACGACAACGAACCGGTACGGTCGTGCTACTTCGCAGCGGTAGACATGGTACCGGCCTCGACGGCATGCAGGCCTTCGACATAGGAGGAAACCGCGGCGATGTCGCTGTCGCTCAAACCTTTCGCCACCAGAGCCATGATCCGGGCGTGGGCGTCGTCGCCCCAGGTCTTGCCGTCGCGCCAATCCTTGAGCTTGAGCGCCACATAGTCGGCGTGCTGCCCGGCCAGTTGCGGATACATCGCCCCCGGATTGCCGCGCCCGTCGGGACCATGGCAGGCCATGCAAGCTGGTACCTGCTCGTCCTTGTTGCCGCCGCGGTACAAGGCCTCACCCTGGGCGACCAGTTTGGCATCGGCGACGCCGGGCAGGGAGGTCTTGCTGGCGAAATATGCACCGATGTCGGCCATGTCCTGTTTGCTCAAATTCATGGCGAAGCCCATCATCACCGGACTCGGCCGTTTGCCGGTCTTGATCAGTTCGATCTGGCGTGCGATGTAGCTTTCATGCTGACCGGCAAGCTTCGGATATTGCGACGATGCCGAATTGCCGTCGATGCCGTGGCAGGCTGCGCAAGTGCCCGACTTGGCTTGTCCTGCGGTGGCGTCGCCCGGTTTCGGCGGTGCTTCCGCCGGCGCCGTTGCGGCGGTTGCTGCGGCCGGCTTTGCCGTCGTTGCAGCGGCTGGGGTTGGTTTAGCCGGAGCAGGCGCAGCAGGCGCCGCCTGGATCGAGCCTGCGCCCAGCAGCGCGGCCACAGCAATCACATGCCGAAAACTCATACACTTCACTCCGAAGGTCAGCGGAACCGGTGCCCGGAAATCCGGGCGAGGCACGAACCGGCACAATCGCGGAATTATCCCAGTCGCTTCGGGGACGGTCAAACAGGAACCAGCATGCCGACGAATCCCTTGCGCCACGCGCAATTTTTGCTCAGCGCACCAAACCCCGGAAAATTGCCGCGCGATACCGGTGCGGAGATCGCGTTCGCCGGTCGCTCGAATGCGGGCAAATCCAGCGCGCTCAACACGATATGCGACCAGAAAGGGCTCGCTCGCACATCCAAAACGCCAGGTCGCACCCAGTTGCTCAACGTCTTCGCGCTGGACGAAGCGCGCCGGTTGGTCGATCTGCCCGGCTACGGTTACGCCAAGGTCCCCGAGGCCATGCGCGAACAATGGCGGCATGCGATCGACGCCTATCTGCGCGAACGCGAGTCGCTGCGCGGCGTGGTGCTGATCATGGACAGCCGCCACCCGCTCAAGGACTTCGACCGCCAGATGCTCGGATATTGCCGCGATATCGGGCTGGCTTGCCACGTGTTGTTGACCAAGGCAGACAAACTCGGTCGCGGCGAAGCGGCACGCACGCTGGCACTGGTGCGACGCGAATGCGTCGCGCAAGGCTGGCCGGCAAGCGCGCAACTGTTTTCATCATTGGCCAAGACGGGGCTGGATGAAGCGCGAGGCATTCTGTGGAAAATGCTTGATGAGCAGCCAGCGCACGGCGACGAGACCCACAGTGGCTGAACGAAGTACATTTGCGCCCTATGCTACTTCCGCCGCACTTTTGATCGGACGCGATCGCCCCCACATTGTTCACCCGCTCGCCGTGAGACTGCCATGTCCGGACCCAGTGCCGTCGAAGAATCCGTGATCGCGTGCCGTGAACAACTCGTGGATTTCATCGCCACGGGCGGGCGCCCGATGGCGCAATGGAAAATCGGCACCGAACACGAAAAATTCGGTTTTCGTCTGGACGATTTGCGTCCTCCAACCTATGCAGGCGAGCGCGGTGTCGGCGCGTTGCTCAACGGCATGACCCGTTTCGGATGGAACCCGATCAGCGAAGACGGCAACGTGATCGCCTTGGCACGCGACGGCGGCTCGATCACGCTGGAGCCGGCCGGGCAACTCGAATTGTCCGGCAGCCAGGTCGCCACGGTTCACGACACTTGTTGCGAGGTCAGTTGTCATCTCAAGGAGGTCCGGGCTGTTGCGGACGAACTGGGCCTGGGCTTTCTCGGCATGGGGTTCCAACCGAAGTGGAAGCGCGACGAGATGCCATGGATGCCCAAGGGGCGCTACGAAATCATGCGCCGCTACATGCCGAAAGTCGGCGGCCTCGGTCTGGACATGATGACGCGCACGTGCACGGTGCAGGTCAATCTGGATTTCGCCGACGAAGCCGACATGGTGAAAAAATTCCGCGTCAGCCTCGCCTTGCAGCCGATCGCCACCGCCCTGTTCGCGGATTCGCCGTTCACAGACGGCAAACCCAACGGATACTTGAGCTACCGTTCGCATATCTGGACCGATACCGATCCGGATCGCACCGGCATGCTGGATTTCGTGTTCGACGACGGCTTCAGCTTCGAGCGCTATGTCGATTACCTGCTCGATGTGCCGATGTATTTCGTGCATCGCCACGACCGATATGTCGATTGCGCGGGGCAATCGTTCCGCGACTTCCTGGACGGCAAATTGCCCGCGCTGCCCGGCGAAAAGCCGACGATGCGCGATTGGTCGGATCACATGACCACGGCATTCCCCGAAGTGCGCCTGAAGAAATACCTGGAAATGCGCGGTGCCGATGGCGGTCCTTGGAACCGGCTGTGCGCGCTGCCGGCATTCTGGGTCGGTTTACTCTACGACTCGACCGCACTGGACGCCGCTTGGGATCTGGTCAGGGATTTCAGTATGGCCGAGCGTCACGCCTTGCGCGACGGCGTGCCAAAGCACGCATTGAAATTGCCATTCCGCAACGCAACGGTTCGCGATTTGGCCCTGCGCGCGTTGGAGATTGCCGGTCACGGGCTGGCGCGACGCGCGCGCCTGAACGCGAGCGGCGCAAACGAGGCGGTCTTCCTCGAGCCGCTGATCGAATTCGCCCAGGCCAACCAGACCCCCGCCGAACGCAAACTGGAACTGTTTCATGGCGCATGGAACGGCAGCGTCGATCCGGTGTTCAAGGAATTCGCGTATTGAGCGTGCGATGCAGGGATGCTCCAGTCCGTCCGGTTGGACAAGTGCTGCGGCACGACGCGGATCAAGGCAGCTTTGAGGTGCCGTGGCGTCCGGCTCGCACGACGGCTACGCCATGGTCGGGCGGCAGGCGAGACAGGAGCGGTTCGGAACCGAAAAAGGCCCGCTCGAAGCGGGCCTTTTTGCGGAACGAAAGCGCCGGGGCTATTTCTTGTGCGCTTTTGGCGCAGCCTTCAATCCACGATTGACCAGCATCGGTTCTATGCTGGGGTCGCTGCCGCGCCAGTCGCGGTACATTTTGGCCAGTTCTTCGGTGTTGCCGCGCGACAGGATCATGGCGCGGAAGCGATCGCCGTTGGCGCGGGTCAGGCCACCGTGCTGCTTGAAGTAGGCGAACGCGTCGTCGGCGAGCATTTCCGTCCACAGGTAGGCGTAGTAGCCGGCGGAATAACCATTGCCCCAGATGTGCAGGAAGTAGCTGGAGCGATAACGCGGCGGCACATAGGACAGATCGAGCTTGTCCTTCTTCAATGCGGCGGTTTCGAATTTGTCGGCATCCTGTAATGGCGCATCGGCGCCGAGCAGGTGCCAATCCATGTCCAGCATCGAGGCGGCGACCACTTCGGTCATGTCGTAGCCCTTGTTGAACTTGCTCGACTTCTTGATCTTGTCGACCAGCGCTTGCGGCATCGGCTCGCCGGTCTTGTAGTGCTTGGCATAGTTGGCGAACACCTTCGGCACGAAGGCCCAGTGTTCATTGAACTGCGAGGGAAATTCGACGAAATCGCGCGCGGTGTTGGTACCGGACAAGGTCGGATATTCCTCGTCGGCGAACATGCCGTGCAGGGCATGGCCGAATTCGTGGAACATGGTGATGACGTCATCCGTCGATAGCAAAGCCGGTTGCCCGGGCTGCGGCTTGGTGAAATTGGCGACGTTGTAGATCACCGGCTTGGTACCCAACAGCTTGGACTGGCCGACGAGGTTGTCCATCCAGGCGCCGCCGGATTTGTTGTCGCGCTTGAAATAATCGCAGTAGAACAGCGCAAGCGAAGTGCCGTCCTTGTCGAAGACCTCGAAAACGCGCACATCGGGCTGATACACCGGGATGTCGGTGCGTTGCTTGAAGGTCAGTCCGTACAATTGATTGGCCGCATAGAACACACCGTTCTTCAATACGCTGTCGAGCTCGAAATACGGCTTGACCTGATTTTCATCGAGATCGTATTTGGCCTTGCGCACCTGTTCGGCGTAAAGGTTCCAGTCCCAGGGCTGCAGCTTGAAGCTGGGTTTGCCCAATGCTTTCTGGTCCTTGTCGATTGTTTTCTGGATGTCCCGGGCTTCCGCGCGCGCGCGGGCGACGGCAGCCGGACCCAGGCGGCGCATGAATTTGAGCGCGTTGGCCGGCGTCTTGGCCATCTGATCCTGCAGCGTCCATGCCGCGAAGTTCGGGAAGCCGAGCAACTTGGCCTTTTGAGCGCGAATCTGCGCCATGCGTTCGATCGTCGCACGGGTATCGTTGGCGTCGCCTTTTTCGGCACGATTCCACGATGCCTCGAACAAGGCCTGGCGGGTGGCGCGGTCGGTCAAATCCTGCAATTCCGGTTGCTGGGTGGTGTTCTGCAGGGTCAGCACCCATTTGCCGTCGAGCTTGCGGTCTTTGGCGGCCTGGGCTGCAGCGGCGATATCCGCATCCGACAAACCGGCCAGCTTGGCCTTGTCGTCGACGACCAGCGCCCCAGCCTTGGCCGCGGCAAGCAGCCTGTTGATGAATGCGGCGCTGAGCGAGGATTCCTCCTCGTTGAGCTTCTTCAGTTTGTCTTTGTCCGCGGGCGAGAGTTTGGCGCCGGCTTGCACGAACTGGGCGTGCACGACATTCACAAGACGCAACGATTCCGGATCGAGATGGAGCTTGTTGCGCTGCTTGTAAACGGCGTCGACGCGCTGAAACAACTTGTCGTTGAGGTGGATAGCGTCGGCATGCGCGGCGAGTTTCGGCGCTTCTTCTTCCTGCACTTTCTGCAGGGTCGGATTCGTGTTCGCGCCACTGACCGCATTGAACACCATATACACGCGATTGAGCAGCGCGCCGGTCTTTTCCATTGCCACATAGGTGTTTTCGAATGTCGGCGGTTCCGGGTTGTTGGCGATCTTTTCGATCTGCGCCAACTGGCGCTTCATGCCTTCCTCGATGGCCGGTTGATAGTCGCTGTCCTGGATTTTGTCGAACGGCGGGGCGTGGAAAGGCAGGGTGCTTTCGGCAAAAAACGGGTTGACGCGTTCCACGGCAGCGGCAGGCGCACTGGCGGCGACCGGCTTGGCCGGTTCGGCCTTGTGCGGCGATTGCGAGCAGGCGGCGAGGATGGCGGTCATGGCGATGAGCAAAGTGCGGCTTGCGAACATGTTGGGGTCTCCCCGATTCGGAAAAGTGGACGGGCGCGCGGCAGCAAGCCGTAACGAATCTGACTGCAACCAATCACGCGGGTTTGACGTCGTGCAGGCGCCAGTGACTGCCGATCAGCAGGGTCAGTCGATGCTTGAGTACGGCATGCGGCAGCGATGTGGTGACGACGATGTCGGTGTGCATGTCCGATTGGTTGGCGCTGACGCTGGCCTGTGGATCGCTCGCTCCCAGAGCAGGGTCAACGGCGTCCGGATCGGGCTGCATGGCTTTCCAGCGATGCCATAACGTCGGCTCGCGCAAGGTGGACTGCAACAACGCGGCAAAACTGTCGGGCGAACTTCCGTTGAACGATAATTCGTTGAACTGGCCGCGTGCCTTGGCCAGATCGTCAACGCTGAAATAATACCGCTGTGACGACATACGGATTCCTTGATGCAACGCCCAAGTTTAGCAGAACTGCGGGTCCGGGCAGAATGACTTTTGCCACAGCCGCGTGGCGACAGTGAGGCTCTACAATGCCGGACCGATTACCCGCCCCTGCGAGGAACTTCATGACTCTCCGGCACCCGTACTCACGCGCGATTGCCGCGCTCGCACTCATTGCGCTGGCCCCGGCGGCTATGGCCCATACCAAATTGTTGCGCTTCCCGGACATCTGCAACGACCGCATCGTGTTCACCTATGCCGGCGATCTGTGGACCGTCGGCGCGCAAGGTGGCACTGCCATCCGCCTGACCGCCGCTCCGGGTTTGCAACAATCGGCGAAGTTCTCGCCGGATTGCTCGCAGATCGCGTTTACCGGCGAGTACAGCGGCGAGGATCAGGTCTATGTCATGCCGGCCAATGGCGGCGTGCCGAAACAACTGACGTATTACCCGGCGTTGGGCCCTCTGCCGCAGCGTTGGGGATTCGACAATCAGGTTTACGGCTGGACGCCGGACGGCAGTCGCATCTTGTATCGTTCCTACACCGACAGCTTTGCGTTGGCGCAACCGCGATTGTTTACGGTGAGCGCCAATGGCGGCCTGCCGACGGCATTGCCGATGCCGATGTCGGGCGTTGGCGAATATTCGCCGGACGGCAAACAACTGGTCTACTCGCCGTTGTTCCGCGATTTCCGTACCTGGAACCGCTATCAGGGCGGCTGGGCGCAGGATTTGTATATCTTCGATATCGCCACGCAGAAAGGTCGCGACATCACCGACAATCCACGCACCGACCGCGATCCGATCTGGATCGGCAATGCGATCTACTTCATGTCCGATCGCGACGACGTGCTGAACCTTTACCGCTACGACATCGGCAGCAGCCAGACCACGCAATTGACCAAGCATCGCGACTTCGATGCGCGCTGGGCCAGCGGCGATCGCGCCGGCCACATCGTCTACGAATACGGCGGCGAATTGCGCGTCTACGACACCAACAAGAACACTGACGCGGCCGTCGGCATCGACGTGCCCAGCGACGGTACCAAGACGCGTCCGGAGCATATCGACGTCGCAGACCGGATCGAGCAGTTCGGCCTGAGCCCGCATGCCAAGCGCGCGTTTTTCGTCGCCCGCGGCGACTTGTTCAGCGTGCCGGTCGAGCACGGCGTCACCCGCGACCTGACCCAGACGCCGGGTGCGCACGAACGCGAAGCGGCATGGTCGCCGCAGGGCAATCGCATTGCATACGTTTCCGATCAATCCGGCGACGAAGCAGTGTGGGTCCGCGACGCCGACGGACATGGCAATCCGCGACAATTGACCACGGTGGTTTATGGACGCCTGTACGCCTTGCGCTGGTCGCCCGATGGCAAGCGCATCGCGTTCAGCGACAGCACCAACCGCGTGCGCGTCGTCGATGTCGCCAGCGGCAAAGTCAGCGAAATCGCGCGCGATCCGTTCGGCTTGCAACGCGACTACGTGTGGTCGCCGGGCAGCGCTTATCTCGCCTATTCGCTGAATGCAGACAACGGACAGCCTTCGGTATTCCTCTGGTCGGTAGCCTCGGACAAGAGCGTGCGTGTCACCGATCCGTTGTTTGCGGAATTCGGTCCGGCCTTCACGCCGGATGGCAAATTCCTGTATTTCCTTGGCGCGCGCGAATGGGCGCCACAGATCAGTTCGGTCGAATGGGATTTTGCCGGCAACCGCAACATCGAGATTTACGCGTTGACCCTGCAGAAAGATGGGCCGAATCCGTTCCCGCTGCGCGACGACGAACCCAAGACCGGCGACGATCACTCCGATGCATCGAAGAAGAAGGACAAAGGCAAGCACGACGCCGGCGTTGTCGATCGCATCGACTTCGACGGATTGGCCACGCGCCTGACGCGTGCGCCGATCGACGCGGACAACATCCAGGGTTTGGCGGTTACCGACAAGCGCATCGTCTATTACGTCAGCGACGCGTTTTATTATGGTCGCGAAGGACGTTTCAAGCCGCAAGTCCATGTCTACGATGTCGAAAAGCGCAAAGATACGACCCTGGTCAAAGATGTCGACGACGCCGCGCTGTCCGCAGATGGCGACAGCTTGCTGGTGCAGAACGGCAAGACTTTCAAGGTCTACGCCATCGATGGCGATGGCAAGAACGCGAAAGCGATCGATACTTCAGGGCTGGCGCTGACCCGCGATCCGCATCAGGAATACGCCGAGATTTTCCGCGAAGTCTGGCGGCGCTATCGGGACTATTTCTATTCGCCGAAGATGAACGGTTACGACTGGAAGGCGCTGCGCGCCAAGTACGAGCCGCAACTGGCCTACGTCGGCGATCGTTCGGATCTGAATTACCTGCTCGGCCAGATGGTCGGCGAATTGAGCAATTCACACTCCTACGTCAGCGGCGGCGATTTGCGCTTGCCGAAAAAACCGAATGTCGGTCTGCTGGGTGCGCGTTTTGAGCTCGATGCAGCCTCCGGACGCTATCGCATCAAGTCGATCATGCAGGGCGAGAACGACGAGGCGCGTTATCGTTCGCCGCTGACCGAAGTCGGCATCAACGTGCATGTCGGCGACTATGTTCTCGCCATCAACGGACATGAATTGCGCGCGCAGGACAACCCGTATCACCTTTTGCAGATTGCGCACGGGCAACCGGTCGAGCTGCGCGTCAATTCTCGCGCCGACGAGAACGGTGCGCGCGATGTTCTGGTCAATCCGGTCTCAAACGAGACCGACCTGAAGTACTACGCCTGGGTGAAACACAACTACGACTATGTCGAGAAACAGACCGGTGGGAAGATCGGCTATCTGTACATTCCCGACATGGGCGGCGACGGCATCCGCGAATTCATCAAGTGGTACTACCCGCAAATCCGCAAGCAGGGCCTGATCATCGACGAGCGCGACAATGGTGGCGGCAACGTTTCGGCGATGATCATCGAACGGCTGTCGCGCAAGCTGCTCGGTACCAACTTCGATCGCAATGCCACCGCGACCGGCACCTATCCGGCGCAAACGTTCCACGGCTACATGGCTGCCTTGATCAACCAGAGCTCCGCTTCGGACGGCGATATTTTTGCGTACATGTTCAAGCAGGCGAAGTTGGGTCCGACCATCGGCAAGCGCACCTGGGGTGGCGTCGTGGGCATCAGCGACTACGGCCCGTTGCTGGACGGCGGCAATGTCGAGGTTCCCGAGTTCGTCGCCATCGCGGATCTGAATGGCAAGTACCACGTCGAAGGCGAAGGCGTGAAGCCCGACATCGAGGTGGACAACGACGTGTTTTCCACCATCCACGGCAAGGATCCGCAGCTGGATCGAGCCATCGCCGAAGTGATGGCCAGGATCAAGGCGCATCCACTGACGTTGCCGCAGCGCCAGGCGGATCCGATCAAGGCGCCGGCGGATATGCGTCCGAAGTAGTTCCTGCAACACCGGGCATCCTGCCGCGGGTTGCGGCAACGGGCGCGGCACTGCCGCGCCCTGTTTGCAAATCGCGTACGAGTCCGCGATTCGGCAGCACATCCGTGCGTTGTTTATTGCAGGGCAAGCACCGCTGTGCGCAAGTGCGGCGCCAACGCGCCCGGATCGGGCGCGACGGCGTGCGGCAAGACGCCCAGGCATGGTGCCGGCAAGCGTTCGCGCAGTGTGCCGAGGTTATCCTCAACGCGAGCCATTTCCGGATCGATCCGGTTGCCGATCCACCCGAGCAACTCGCAGCCGTCGGCGACGATCGCGTGTGCGCTGAGCAGTGCGTGATTCAGGCAGCCCAGGCGCAAGCCGACAACCAGGACCACCGGCAGTCGCAGCGCGCGCGCGAGATCGGCCAGCATCAATTCGGAAGACAGCGGCACCATCCAGCCGCCAACGCCTTCGACGACGACAAAATCTGCATTTGTGGATAATGTTGCAAATCCGGCAAGAATCGGTTCGAGCAGGATTTCCATATCCGCATCGACCGCCGCGAGATGCGGCGCGATTGGATCATGCAATGCATATGGGTTGACCGACGCGTAGTCTGGCGTGCCGGCGCTGTGCGCGATCAGCCTTTGCGCATCTTCGCTGCGCAAGCCTCGTGGCGTAACTTCGCAACCACTGGCGATCGGCTTCATGCCCACGGCTCGATGTCGAACCGCGTTGAGTGCGGCGAGCAAGGTCGCCGATACCAGGGTCTTGCCGATGCCGGTATCGGTGCCGGTGATGAAGACGCCAGGCGAATTCATGTCGATGTGATCGATGCGCCATAAACATCGATTTGCAGATGGCGGCTCATACGATAATCCGTCGGCGATGCGCATGACATCGGACGGTCAGTTTAGCGAATGTCGCTGGCGGTGCGTACAATAGGCAATTCCCCTTCGATAGTGCCTTCGATGTTTGCCGCCAAACCGATTCAAGCCGTCAGCAAAGTGGAATTCTATGCCGAGCTCGCCGAGCAGGCGCGCGGACTGCTGCACGGCGAGCGCGATCGTATCGCCAATGCGGCAAATTTTTCTGCATTGATATATCACGCCCTCGCCGATGTGAACTGGGCTGGATTTTATTTCCACGACGGCAATGAATTGGTGGTCGGACCGTTCCAGGGTCAGCCTGCATGCATCCGCATCGCCCTCGGCAAGGGCGTATGCGGCACCGCGGCGGCCACGCGAAAGACGCAGGTCGTCGCCGACGTGAGTACATTTGCCGGGCACATTGCCTGCGATTCGGCGTCGCGGTCGGAAATCGTCGTGCCGTTGTTCGATGGCGAACAATTGATCGGCGTATGGGACGTGGACAGTCCGCGCGTGGGACGGTTCGACGATGAGGACCGTGAAGGGATGGAAAAGTTGGTGGGGATATTCTTGGATTCAATATGCAAACCCTGAACGGGTTTGCCTCCGGGGAAAGTGATGGCAGCTAAAGACAGCAACAAGATTCGCAACGTCGGACCGAAATCGGCCGCCTGGTTGCGCCAGGTCGGCGTGCGTACGCAGGAAGACCTGGTGCAACTCGGCCCGGTCGAAGCGTTCATGAAGGTCAAGCGCGCCGGTTTTCGACCTAGTTTGAATTTGCTGTATTCGCTGGAGGGCGCAATCGCCGACTGCCATTGGACGGATCTTTCCGACGAACGCAAGGCCGAATTGGTGCAGGCCGCGCAGGCAGACGAGAGCGATAATCCGATCAAGACGCGTTGGCAGAAACAGGTTGAGCGCAGCGAGATGACGATGTCTGAAGAGTCCGATTCGGAGTCCGCGCCCGAAGCAGGCTTTCTCGAAGATGTGGATGCGAGTCGCGACAACTGAAAGCTCTCTCCCCGCCGCTGTCGGGGAGAGCGAGCGACAGGCGACAACAGCCGGTGAGATTGCATCGGCGCACGACGCGGTTACCGCAAAAAAAGCCCGCCTCTCCCAAGCCCGCTTGGGGGCGGTGCCGGGTGAGGGCGACGTTCGGGTTACTGAATCGTCGCTGCAATCCGTTGCACTGTGCCTCACCCCGGCCCTTTCCCTCGACCGCGTCGTGTACGAGCAGGCGCGCTAGCGCACTACCGCATAGCTGCGCGCATCTTCGCGCCAGCGCGGCGTTGCGCGAACGGCAGGCAATACATCTTCAGGATGCTCCACCAGCGACCACATGCCGGCATGCTCGGCATTCATGAAGCGCTGATCGATGACCTGTTGCAGGAACGTCTGCAATGGCGAGTAGAAGTCCAGCGTGTTCAGCAACAAGATCGGATTGAAATACAAACCCAGGCGTTTCAGCGTAATCGCCTCGAACAGTTCCTCAAGGGTGCCGCAACCACCGGGCAATGCCACGACCGCATCGGAACCGGTGAGCAAGCGGTGCTTGCGCTCGCGCATGTCTTCGACCACCTCCAGCCTGGTCACTCCGGGATGTTGCCATTCGACTTCGGTCATGAATCGCGGAATGATGCCGATGACTTCGCCGCCGTGCGCGAGGGCGCCGTTGGCCAGCGAGCCCATCAATCCGGTCGCACCGCCACCATAAACAATCGTGCACCCCGTCTCGGCCAGCAATTTCCCCAAACGCTCGGCGGCCGCATGATAAACGCGATCGCATTGTTGGCTGGACGCGCAATATACGCAGATACGCATGAACAGTTCCATTGTGGGTCAGCGGCAGATTCTACGTGGTCGACAGGATTCCAACGAATTCCGAATGCGCCGATTTTGTTCCTGCCGCGCCGCGACAGTTGTGACCTGCCAGGGTCGTGAATTGAAAAATTCGCCTGCGCCAAAACGCCGTGCAGCGCTGGCACGCGGTTTGCTTCATCTGGCGACGATTCATGGATAATCCAAAATGCTCGTCTCTTTTCCCCTGATTCCCGACACCGCACCACTGGCACGGACTTCGCGCGAGTCCGGCCGCATTATCTGGCAGCAACGCTACGAGGGCATCGCCCACGTTGCCTATCAGGGTGGCAAAGCCATTGCCGGGGTTTCCGGCCCATGGTCGGATCGCTACGTGCTGATCTGGTGGGACCGTCCCCTGGCACCCGATCCGCTGGAACTGTTCGACTCGCTTGATGCGGCCATGCGCGCGGTCGAACAATACGCCGGTTCAGCGCTGCGCGAGTCTTGTGCAATGCCGGCGCCGAAGCGCCGCGCCGGCTGGCCGCGCGCGTTTTGGCGGCGCCGGTCCGAAATCGGCAAATTGGATGAACTGCGGCGCAGGTACGATGCCGATACCGATCTGCGTGGCCTGAATTTCTGCGCCTCACGCTGATTGCGCGGCTCAGTTGTCGATGCCGCTGCAGAAAATCGAGGTCAACTCACACCTCGAACGGCTCCAGGTTGCAAGGCGCCGCGGCCGACCACCATGTGGCTTGCTCGATTCAATGAAGAACCGGCAGCGAACTCATCGCCGCGCAAGCTACTCGACCGTCACCGATTTGGCCAGATTGCGGGGCTGGTCCACATCCGTGCCGCGCAGGACAGCGACATGGTACGCAAGCAATTGCAGCGGAATATTGAACACGATCGGTGCGTTCAATTCGCCGCACGCGGGCAGCGTCAGCAAATGGCTGCTGCCCCCGGGAATCTGCGCCGCAACGTTCGCATCGACGAGCACGAACAACTCGCCGCCGCGGGCACGGACTTCTTCCAGATTGGACTTGAGCTTGTCGAGCAGATGATCGTTCGGGGCAACGGCAATCACCGGCATGTTCTCGTCGACGAGCGCCAGCGGGCCATGCTTGAGCTCGCCGGCCGGATAGCCTTCGGCGTGGATGTAGGAAATCTCCTTGAGCTTCAGCGCGCCCTCCAGCGCCATCGGGTATTGGGTGCCGCGACCCAGGAAAAGCGCGTGGTCCCGGGTCGCCAACTGCGCAGCGAGTGCCTTGACTTGATCGTCGAGCAGTAACAGGTCGCGCACCAGCCCCGGCAGCGCCTCGAGTTCGCGAACCAGCGCCTCGTAGCGTGCCGGGTCCAGGCCATGCGTACGCCCCAATTCCAGTGCGAGCATCGCCAAGGCGACGAGTTGGGTGGTGAACGCCTTCGTCGAGGCCACGCCGATCTCCGGACCCGCACGCGTCATGAGGGTCAAGTCCGACGCGCGCACGATGGACGATTCCGGCACGTTGCAGATGGCCAGCGTGGCAAGGTAGCCGCAGGTCTTCGCCTGCTTCAACGCCGCCAGCGTATCGGCGGTTTCGCCGGATTGGGATACCGTGACGAACAGGGTGTCGGCGGGCACGACGGCATTGCGATAGCGATATTCCGAAGCGATCTCCACATTGCAGGGCAGTGCGGCCAGGCTTTCGATCCAGTAGCGCGCACAAAGTGCCGCGTGATAACTCGACCCGCAGGCGATCAGATGCACGTTGCGCGTGCGTGCAAATATCGCGGGCGCATCAGTGCCGAAGACCTGGGTGAGAATATGACCATTGCTGATTCGCCCTTCCAGCGTGTCGGCGATTGCCAGCGGCTGCTCGTGGATTTCCTTGAGCATGTAGTGTCGGTAGGTGCCACGGTCGATCGCGTCGGCGTTGAAATGAGCCTGCTTGACCGGCCGATCGACGCGCGCGCCGTGCTCGTCGTAAATCTTTACCCCGCTGATGTCGGCGTCGGCGATATCGCCTTCGTCCAGATAGATGAACTGTCGGGTCACCGGCAGCAACGCGTGGATATCCGAGGCGATGAATTGCTCGTTGTCGGCGAGCCCTGCCACCAGTGGGCTGCCGCGACGCGCACCAACGATGCGTCCCGGTTCGCGCTGCGAGATGGCCGCGATCGCGTAGGCGCCGCGCAAGCGCGGCAAGGTTTGACGCAGCGCGCTCAACAGATCCGCACCCTGCGTGCAGTAGTGCTCGATCAGATGGGCGATGACTTCGGTATCGGTCTGGCTGGTGAACTCGAAACCCAGTGCGGTGAGCTCGGCGCGCAATTCCTCGTGATTCTCGATGATGCCGTTGTGCACCACCGCGATCATGTCGCGCGAAGCCAGCGGGTGCGCGTTGACCGTGTTCGGCACGCCGTGCGTTGCCCAGCGCGTATGTGCAATGCCGGTATGGCCGCTGATGGGCTGCGCGTTCTGCAGCATCTCGAGATCCTGAACCTTGCCCTTGGTACGCACGCGCTGCAGGCCGTGGTCGGAAAGCAGCGCGATCCCGGCCGAATCGTAGCCGCGATATTCCAGCGCCTTGAGTCCGGCGATCAGCGTTCCGACCACATCACGCCGGGCAGTGGCGGCAACGATTCCACACATGCGAATGCCTCTCGAATTCGGTCACTCATTTTAGCCGTTCGATGGCCTTTCGCGGGGCTAATTTGTGTCCTTCTTCGGGCGTTTCCAGCCGGGATGCGTGGTTTGGCGTGCGCGCGCGAGAGTCAGTTCACCGGTCGGAGCATCGGTTCTGATCGTAGAGCCGGCACCGATTGTGGCGTCCTTGCCCACCGTTACCGGTGCCACCAGGGCGGTGTTCGAACCGATGAAAGCGCCGTCTTCAATCGTTGTGCGATGTTTGTTGACGCCATCGTAGTTGCAGGTGATGGTACCCGCGCCGATATTCACGTCGCGGCCGATGCTGGCATCGCCCAGATAGGCCAGATGATTGGCCTTGGATTGTTCGCCCAGTGATGCATTTTTCACTTCGACGAAATTGCCGACGTGCACGCCTGCGGCCAGATGCGCTCCCGGGCGCAGGCGCGCGAACGGACCGATGGTGCATGCGCCGAGCGTCTGCGCGCCGTCCACATCGCAATGCGCGTGGACGACGGTTCCGGCCGCGAGCGACGTATCCTTGATTCGGCAGAAGGGTCCGATGCGCACGCCGTCGCCAAGTTCGACGCGGCCTTCGAACACGACGTCGGCATCGATTTCGACATCGCTGCCGCAGCTGAGGTTGCCGCGCAAATCGAAACGCGATGGATCGTTCAGGCGTACGCCTTGCTCGCACAAGGCCCTTGCCTGACGCAGTTGGAAGTGCCGTTCGAGTTGGGCAAGCTGCCAGGCGTCATTGGCGCCAAACGCTTCGCGCTCGTCGCGGCAATCCACAGCGGTTGCAGGCATGCCTTCGGCGGCGGCTTGCGCGAATACGTCGGTCAGATACAACTCGCCCTGTGCATTGCCGGTGTCGAGGTTGTGCACCCACACGCGAAGACGCCGTGCGTCGGCCGCCAGAATGCCGGTGTTGACGCAGGTGATCGTGCGTTGTTCAGGCGTGCAATCTTTCTCTTCGACGATGGCGCGTACTTGCCCCAAACCATCACGGATCACCCGTCCGTACCCGCGCGGGTCGAACAGTTCGGCGCTGAGCATGACCAGGGCCGAATCGGCTTGCGCCAATGGTTTGAGCGTGTGCGCCTGGATCAACGGTACATCACCGAAGAGAACGAGCACGCGCGCGGTTTCGGGAACCTGTGAGAGAGCCACGCGCACGGCATCGCCGGTGCCACGCTGCTGCGTCTGTTGCACCCAGTTCAGATCCGATTGATCGGCAAATGCCGCGCGAACCCTATCGCCGCGATGCCCGTAGACCACGTGAATCCTGTTTGGTGCAAGCTCGCGAGCACGCGCAATTACGTGCGCCAGCATGGGCTGTCCGGCCAGGGGCAACAGCACTTTCGGCAAAGCCGAACGCATGCGTTTGCCTTCGCCGGCGGCGAGGATGAGGATGTGCAATGGTATGTCGGTCATTTCGTCGGGATGGGTTGTGTGCCGACCACGGGTTTGCCGTCATGCAACGCGAAATGGAGTGCATGGTCGAGGCTGAACGGCTTCGCTGCAACCACCACTTGATGCGATCCGAGGGAATCTCCATGCGCATCGTACTCGTCTTGCCAGCGACTGAAACGCAATGGCGTGTAACGCCAGTCCAATACCGATGCGGAGACGGCATCGTCGAACTGCGCCGGATACGCCGGCATCGCAGACGTGTGGGCGATGCGGACCTCACGGGCCTGGCCGCGTTCGTCGACGACTACGGTTGCGCGTACGGTGACCCGCGCAAGGTGCAGGGGAATCATCGCAGAAGGATACATCGGGGCCTCGCGATTCAGCGGTATCGGTTGCGTGGCCGTCATGCCAGGCACCAGGGTGTAGCGCTTCGCAGCAGGAGCAACGATGGCGCGGTAGTCGACGCAGGTCTGCGGCGACGACTGTGAATTGTGCGCAGAAAAAGCGCCAGATTCGACTTCATGCGCATACGATAACCCAGCCTGCTGACGGGATTCGATTTTCCTGCGGCGGATTTGCGGGCAAAAAAACGCCGGCTCGGGGCCGGCGTCAGCTTGAAGGGGTGGTCGTGAATCCGGAAATCAGTGCTTGAGTGTGCGACGCAGGCGCTCGATGGCCTGCAATTGCGCGATGGCCTGGGCTAGCTCAGCCTGTGCTTGGGCGATCTCCACCGAGTCGGTGCGATCGGCGAGTTGGCGCTCCGCATTTTCCTTGGCGCGGCGCGCGGCTTCCTCGTCCAGGTCCTTGGCGCGGATCGCGGTGTCGGCGAGGATGGTCACCACTTGTGGCTGCACCTCGAGGATGCCGCTGGAAACGTAGAAAAACTGATCGTCGCCATTTTCCAGGAACAGATGCACCTGGCCCGGCTTGAGTCGTGTGATCAATGGCGCGTGGCGCGGCGCAATGCCGAGCTCGCCCGCTTCGCCGGTGGCGACGACCATTTTCACGTCGCCGTGAAAGATCTCGGTTTCGGCACTGACGATGTCACAGCGAATGGTGCTCATGTGCTTCTCACTTGATTCGATCCAACGCAGTCATCAGGCGGCTTTCTTCTCCATCGCCTTGGCTTTCTCGAAAGCCTCGTCGATGCCGCCGACCATGTAGAACGCCTGTTCGGGCAGAGCGTCGCATTCGCCTTCCACGATCATCTTGAAGCCGCGGATGGTTTCCTTGAGCGTCACGTACTTGCCCGGCGCGCCGGTGAACACTTCGGCCACGTGGAACGGCTGCGAGAAGAAGCGCTCGCACTTGCGCGCGCGCGCGACCACCTGCTTGTCTTCCTCGGACAACTCGTCCATGCCAAGGATGGCGATGATGTCCTTGAGTTCCTTGTAGCGCTGCAGCATCCCTTGAACCTTGCGCGCCACGTCGTAGTGCTCCTGTCCGATGACGTTCGGATCGAGCTGGCGACTGGTCGAGTCCAGCGGGTCCACGGCCGGATAGATACCCAGGCTGGCGATGTTTCGCGACAGCGTCACGGTCGAATCCAGATGCGCGAAGGTGGTGGCCGGCGACGGGTCGGTCAAATCGTCCGCAGGCACGTAAACGGCCTGGATCGACGTGATCGAGCCGGTCTTGGTCGAGGTGATGCGTTCCTGCAGACGGCCCATTTCGTCGGCCAGTGTCGGCTGGTAACCCACCGCCGATGGCATGCGCCCGAGCAGAGCGGACACTTCGGTTCCGGCCAGCGTGTAGCGGTAGATGTTGTCGACGAAGAACAGCACGTCCTTGCCCTTGCCTTGTGCGTCCTTGTCGTCGCGGAAGTATTCGGCCATGGTCAGACCGGTCAACGCGACGCGCAAGCGGTTGCCCGGCGGTTCGTTCATCTGGCCGTACACCATCGCCACTTTCGATTCGGGCAGGTTGTCGATCTTGACCACGCCGGCCTCGATCATTTCGTGATAGAAGTCGTTGCCTTCGCGGGTACGTTCACCCACGCCGGCGAACACCGACAGACCGGCGTGCTTGGTGGCGATGTTGTTGATCAGTTCGAGCATGTTCACGGTCTTGCCGACGCCGGCGCCGCCGAACAGGCCGACCTTGCCGCCCTTGGCGAACGGGCATACCAGGTCGATCACCTTGATGCCGGTTTCGAGCAGGTCGTTGGTCGCAGCCTGTTCGTCATAGGCCGGCGCATCGCGGTGAATGACCCAGCGGTCCTTCTCGCCGATCGGGCCGCGTTCGTCGATGGGATCGCCGAGCACATCCATGATGCGGCCGAGTGTGGCGTTGCCGACCGGCACCTTGATGCCTTCGCCGGTATTGCGGGCGACCAGGTTGCGCTTCAATCCGTCGGTCGAGCCGAGCGCGATGGTGCGCACCACGCCGTCGCCGAGCTGCTGCTGCACTTCCAGCGTGATCGCGGTGCCGTCGATCTTGAGTGCGTCGTACACCTTGGGAACCTGGTCGCGCGGGAATTCCACGTCGACCACGGCGCCGATGATTTGGACTACTTTGCCTTGACTCATTTGCGTGTCCTCAAAACTATCTCGAATTCTCTGCTTTGCCCTGTGTTTCGACCGAAGCAAGGGGAAAAACCTGTTTGCGCGCCTCGCGCAATGGCACAGCGAACGTCACACCGCTGCCGCGCCGCTTACGATTTCCGAAATTTCCTGGGTGATCGCGGCCTGGCGCGCCTTGTTGTATATCAGTGTCAACGAGTCGATCGCCTTGCTTGCGTTGTCGCTTGCGGATTTCATGGCGACCATGCGCGCGGCATGCTCGCTGGCCAGGTTTTCCAGCGTCGACTGATAGACCAGCGATTCGATGTAGCGCGTCAGCACGTGTTCGAGCACGGACTCGGGGTCCGGTTCGTACAGGTAATCCCAATCGTGTGCGCTGGTCATGGCGTCCGACGGCGGCAGCGGCAGCAACTGGTCGAGCGTCGGCTTCTGCGTCATCGTGTTGACGAAATCGTTGTAGACGAGGGTCAGCTTGTCGATACGGCCTTCGCTGTACGAATCGAGCATGATCTTGATCACGCCGATCAGCTTTTCGATCTTCGGCGTTTCGCCAAGATGCGAGGCGCTGCCGACCAGATTGACCTTCAGGCGCTTGAAGAACGTGTTCGCCTTGGTGCCGATGGCGACGATATCGACTTCGACGTTCTTTTCCTGCCAGCCGCGGATTTCCGCAAGCAGCTTGCGGAACAGGTTCGAGTTCAGGCCGCCACACAGGCCGCGATCCGTGGATACGATGATGTAACCCACGCGCTTGACCTGCGCGCGCTGGGTGAGAAAAGGATGCTTGTATTCCGTATTGGCGCGGGCCAGATGGCCGATGACCTGGCGCATCGCGCGCGCATACGGGCGCGAGGCGCGCATCAGTTCCTGCGCCTTGCGGATTTTCGATGCCGAAACCATTTCCAGCGCGCGCGTCACCTTGCGGGTATTCGCAACGCTCTTGATCTTGGTCCGGATTTCGCGTGCACCAGCCATAAGCGAACTCGTCTGTAATCAGGAAGGCCGCGCTCTTGCGCTTGTTCCCGTATCAATCACAACCCCGCTTGTCCCGCCATGCGAGTCAAGCCGCCCCTCAACGTGCGGGGGCGAGCAGGGATCACCAACTGCCGGTTTTCTTGAATTCCTCGACGCCCTTCTTGAGCGTCGCTTCGATCGCGTCGTTCCAGTCGGCCTTGTCGTTTGCGGCCTTGACCCAATCGGCGTAGTTGCTTTCGAAGTGCGCATGCAGGGCCTTTTCGAACGGCAGGATCTGCGCGACCGGCAGGTCGTCGAGATAGCCCTTCTCGGCCGCATACAACGAGATCGCGAGCTGCGCGATGCTCAACGGCGCGTACTGCGGCTGCTTCATCAATTCGGTCACGCGCTGGCCGCGTTCGAGCTGGGCGCGTGTGGCCGCGTCCAGATCCGAGGCGAACTGCGCGAACGCCGCCAATTCGCGGTACTGCGCCAGCGCCAGTTTCACGCCGCCCGACAGCTTCTTGACGATCTTGGTCTGGGCCGCGCCACCGACACGCGACACCGAAATGCCGGCGTTCACGGCCGGGCGGATACCGGCGTTGAACAGGTCGGTTTCGAGGAAGATCTGCCCGTCGGTGATCGAAATCACGTTGGTCGGCACGAACGCGGAAACGTCGCCGGCCTGGGTCTCGATGACCGGCAGTGCCGTGAGCGAACCGGTCTTGCCCTTGACCGCGCCGTTGGTCGCTTTTTCGACGTACTCCTCGTTGACGCGCGCGGCGCGCTCGAGCAGTCGCGAGTGCAGGTAGAACACGTCGCCCGGATACGCTTCACGACCCGGCGGACGGCGCAGCAACAGCGAAATCTGGCGATAGGCCCAGGCCTGCTTGGTCAGATCGTCGTAAATGATCAACGCGTCTTCGCCGCGGTCGCGGAAGTATTCGCCCATCGCACAACCCGAATACGGGGCGATGTACTGCATGGCGGCCGAATCCGACGCGGAGGCGGCCACGATGATGGTGTGCTCCAGCGCGCCGAATTCTTCGAGCTTGCGCACGACGTTGGCGATCGAACTCTGCTTCTGGCCGATGGCAACGTAAATGCACTTAACGCCGCTGCCTTTCTGATTGATGATGGTGTCGATCGCCAGAGCGGTCTTGCCGGTCTGACGGTCGCCGATGATCAGCTCGCGCTGACCGCGACCGATCGGAATCATCGCGTCGACGGACTTGTACCCGGTCTGCACCGGCTGCGACACGGATTTGCGCCAGATCACGCCCGGCGCGACTTTCTCGATCGGGCTGCTGCCCTGTGCCTGGATCGGACCCTTGCCGTCGATTGGTTCACCCAGCGCATTGACCACGCGGCCGAGCATGGCTTCGCCGACTGGCACTTCGAGAATACGGTTGGTGGTCTTGACCGTGTCGCCTTCGCCGAGATGTTCGTATTCGCCGAGTACCACCGCGCCGACCGAATCGCGCTCGAGATTCAGCGCCAGGCCGAACGTATTGCCCGGCATCTCGATCATTTCACCGGCCATGACATCGGCCAGGCCGTGAATGCGCACGATGCCGTCGGACACGGACACGATGCTGCCTTCGTTGCGCGCCTCGGCGGCGAGCTTGACCTTGTCGATGCGCGCGCGAATCAGTTCGCTGATTTCGGAAGGATTGAGTGTGGTTGCCATTTTGATGGTTCCTGTATCGGACGCAGAGTTCGTTCTGCGCTCGGGTTCAATTGAATTCTGTCGAAACGTTATCGGTTCAGTTCAGCAACGCCGTTTCCAGGCGTTGCAGACGTCCGCGCACCGAGCCGTCGATCACCAGGTCGCCGGCATCGAGGACGGCGCCGCCGATGACTGCGGGGTCGATTTTCTGTTCAAGTTCGATTTCGCGGTTGAAGCGCTTCTTCAATGCGATCTTGATCGCGTCGGCTTGCGCTGCATCCACGGCGGTGGCGCTGCGCAAGGTTACCTTGAGCACGTGTTCGGCTTCGCGCTTGAAGCCATCGAACAAGGCGTCGATCTCCGGCAGCAGCGCCACGCGCTGATTTTCCACCAGCACGCCCAGGAACGTCGCGAACGCCGAATCTGCAGGCGCGTCCGGCGGCAACAGCAGACCGACCAGATCGGCGTTGCCCAGTCGCGGGTCGCCGACGATCGAACTCACGCGCGCATCGCCGAGCACCTGTGCGGAAAACGCCAGATGATTCGACCACGCCGCCAGCGCGTTGCGCTCGCGGGCGGCTTCGAATGCGGCGCGCGCATACGGACGTGCCAAAGTCAGCGGTTCGCTCATGCGGACTTCTCCAACCAACGCGCGGAGAAGTCCGCGGTCCACGGACGGGCCGCCGACATACGCAGCGCAGCGAAGTGTGTCGGTGCGCGCGTCCGGATCTGCGCCGGACTCGCGCACGCGAATGTTTGGACGCGATGTTCAAACATTTGCAATCCCATAACTAGATCTCGGCGACGAGTTGGTCGAGCAGCGCCTTGTGCGACTGCGGATCGATTTCGCGCGCAATGATCCTGCTCGCGCCCTGAACCGCAAGCGCCGCCACCTGGCTGCGCAGTTGTTCGCGTGCACGCCCGACCATGCCGTCGATATCGGCCTGCGCCGTGGCTTTCTGGCGCGCGGCTTCGAGCAGCGCGTCGGTCTTGGCCTTGTCGATGATCTGACTGGCCTGCTTGTGCGCCTTGTCGACGATTTCCGCCGCCTGGGCGCGCGCGCCCTTGATCTCTTCGGCCACGCGTGCGTCGGCGTCTTTCAATTCCGCCTGCGCGCGCTCCGCCGCACTCAGGCCATCGGCGATGCGCTTGGCGCGCTCGTCCATGGCCTGCATCAGCGGTGGCCAGATGAATTTCATCGTGAACCAGATCAGGATCCCGAAGACCAGGATCTGGGCGATGAGCGTTGCGTTGATGTTCACGGGCTAACCCTCGTCAAGCGATTGAACGTGGTGCTCAGTGCGGCAACGCGGCGGCTGCAACCTTGCCGGCGAACGGATCGACGAAGGTCAGGTACAGCGCGATACCCACGCCGATGATCGGAATCGCGTCGATCAGGCCGACCAGCAGGAACATCTTGCCCTGCAGCATCGGCACCAGTTCCGGCTGGCGCGAGGCGCCTTCGAGGAACTTGCCGCCCATCAGGCCCATGCCGATGGCGGCGCCGATGCCGCCGAGGCCGAGCATCAGACCGGCCGCGATCGCGGTCATGCCTTCAACAGAAGCGAGTGCGCTGATATCCATGGTTGTCTCCGTGTACTTGTCTGGGTGAGTGAAAAAAGGATTGCGAATTGCGTCAGTGATGATCGGCCGCCATCGCCATGTAGACGACGGTCAGCACCATGAAGATGTAGGCCTGCAACGAAATGATCAGGACGTGGAAGATGGTCCAGCCGGTCGCGAGCAGAATCTGCGCGACCAGGCCCAGATTGCTGCCCAGGCTGGCAAACGAGTAATTCAGGGTGAAGCAGGCCAGCAGGATAAAGATGATTTCGCCGGCATACATGTTTCCGAACAGTCGCAGGCCCAGGCTGACCGGCTTGGCCAGTTCTTCCACGCATTTGAGCAGGAAGTTGACCGGCAGCAGCCACTTGCCGAACGGATGGAACAGGAATTCGGCGCCGACTCCCTTGACGCCCTTGGCCACGAAGCTGTAGCCAAAGGCGATCAGGAACACGGTCAGCGACATGCCCAGCGCGACGTTGGGGTCGGCCGAGGGCACCACGCGCAGATGCTCCACGTCCATGGCGCCCGGCGATTTTCGGCAGCAGGTCGATCGGCAGCAGGTCCATGAAGTTCATGAAGAACACCCAGAACCCGATCAGCAACGCCATCGGCGCGACGAAGCGGGCGCCATGGTGATAGGCATCCTTCACCTGGCTGTCGACGAAGCCAATGCACATCTCGATGAAGTTCTGCCACTTGCCCGGCGTGCCGCTGGTCGCCTTGCGGCCGGCGCTGTGGAACATGACGATGAAGATGGTCGCCAGCAGCAGCGAGAAGAACACGGAATCCAGATTCAGCACCCAGAATCCGGTCGCGTTCTCGACGATTTTCCACGTGCGCAGATCCAACTGCAGATAGGTCAGATGGTGCAGGATATAGCTGCTGGCACTGTGCGTGGCTTCTGTCGCCATGGTTCTAGCAATCCAGTTAAGTCAACAGGTCAACAAATCATGCGCAGGCGCCTGCCTGCCTTTCAGCGTTGCCGGCTCCAGCCCTCGTGCAAGCCGAGCAATTGCGGAATCAGCGCCGCGATCACCCCGACCAGCACCGGCAGCGCCGGCAACTGCGCCTTGACCAGCGCCGCATACAGGCCGAGCACGATAATGCCCCACTTGAGCAGGCTGCCGATCACCAGGCGTCCCAACACGATTCCCGCCGATGCCGGTCCCGCGCCGAACAGGCGCAACGCCAACACCGTCGTCCCCAATGCGACGACCGTGCCGCCGCTCAATGCTGCCATTCCATGACGCCACCCGGCGAAGGCAAAGCCTGCCGCTACCAGCAGCGTGACGCCCAATTGGGCCAGCACGACACGCATGGCGAGCCGCCGTCCGGCAGCGATGGAGTTTTGCATCGGAACAGTACAATCCCGATCCGTTCGCCGCGTCAGGTTAACGCTGCGAAAGAATGGTCGACAAGGCCGGTAATTATAGCAATCGGCCAACGGCTGCCGCAACAGTAAAACAAGACTGTGGGTGCGAATCCCGAATCAACTGTTGCGCATCAGGGAATAATCGCGTTCGGGCACAAATGTGTCCAGATTTCGCCAAGTTGCGGCACGGTGTAGGTGTGGCCACCGCTGAACAGGGTATAGAACAGGGTCTGATTCAATACCCAACCATAGGTCTCGAACAGTGCGGGGTCGTTGCCGGCACCGTAAGTCGTGTACAACGGGTCGGTATTGCCAAGATGGATATCGACCGGAATGGTGCGCAGGACACCGCCCAGCAGAGCCGCGCAGCTCGGCAGGAACGAGCCATTATCGGAGCACGCGTACTGGGTGAGACCGCCCGCGCTGACGCCGTAGGCGGCAAAATAATCGGAATCGTTCATCGCGAGCGCATGTGCGACGTGGGCGCCCGCGGAAAATCCCCATAAGTAGATTCGGTCGCGGTCGATGTTGTAGCGTGCATAGGTGTCGTCCAATTCGTCGGACATGACGGGAATGTCGACGCCCGGATTCCAGCCACCCAAGGATCCAGTGCTGACTGCGGCAAGCACGACAAATCCCTGGCTATCGGCCCAACTCGACCAATCGCTGCGCACCTGTTGTGCGGCAGCCGGTGCGCTGGCCGGCGACCCGCTCTCGCCATGCAGGACCAGCAGCAGCGGCCATGGGTGGCTCGGCGCATATGCCGTGGGCAGGTGCAAATAAAACGTCCGGTTGTTGCCGTTGCTGACTATCGTGCGCGTCACGTTGCCCGGAAAACTGCCGCCACTGCCGACGGACGAATCATGCGCAATAGCAGTCTCGCCGGATTCGAAGCCGGCGACGAAGATCGCGTCCGGGTGCGCGCACACCCATGCCGGCAAAACGACACTCTGCGCTGCGCAGGCCCATGCAGTCGCCAGCATCAACGCTGACGCGATCAGGACCTTTTGCACGGATCTCGATGTAGACATGCGCGCAATTTTACGCATTGCCGCCCAGCCAAACGTGAACGCACACACGTAATTGCCTTGCGGCAACGGCACGCCGCTGCGCATAATCGTACCGACGCGGCCCGGCCGTTTGCGGATAGGCATGATGAGCGACGCGAAAGACAACTTTATCGACGTGCCGGCTGGTACGGCATTGCTCAAGCAGGGGCAGAGCGGCGGATCGATGTACATCATCGATTCCGGCCAGATCGACCTGATCCAGAAAACCGTCGGCGGTGATGTTGTCACGGCCACGCTTGGTCCCGGCGAATGCTTCGGCGAAGCCGCGCTGCTGGAAAACGCCACGCATTCCGACACGGCGCTGGCAAATGGGCCGTCGCGCCTGTTGCGCATCGATCCCTCGGCGTTTGCCGACATGATCGAACACAACCCGCAGATCGGGGTTTGCCTGATCCGCATGTTTGTGGCGAATCAGCATCGGATTCGACAGCGACTGGATGAGATATTGAATGCCCTGGCCAAATCCGTGCCGGTACCGCCCGAACCCTCACCGCACGCAGCATCACCACCGGCGTCTTCGGTACCCGAACCAGAGCTCGAACCCGAACCCGAACCCGTCGCTGCGCCTCCACGAGTAGGTATCGCGCTGCGCGTGACCAGCGTCGACCAGGTATTGCTGCTGGATCCGCAACGTGACGATTTCCTGATCGGACGGCCTGACCCGGCGAGCGGCACGCAGCCCGAAATCGATCTCGGACCCTACAACGATGCCGGAACCCTGAGCCGGCGCCATGCAAGAATCCTGCGCAAGGAACACGCCTATTTCCTGTGCGAAGAAACGGCTACGACCAACGGCACATTCATCAACGGCCAGCGTTTGAAGACCGGCGCCGCGGTGCCGCTCAAACCCGGGGACAAACTGCGTTTCGGTTCAATTGAAATCGAAGTGATTGGCGCCTAACCGCGCGGAGGCAATATGGCAGACAACGAAAACGCGTGGCCTGAAGAACTGGCTGCGATCGATTTATCCTCGATCGATTCGCTGAAGACGCTCAAACAGGAGCAGGATCAGCTGAGCGAACGCCTGCAATCAATGGAAGAGCTCAAGGCGACCTTCGCCGAGGCGGTTTATCAGCGTGTGCATGAGGACTATGTCAAGCGCATGCAGGCGTTCGAGGAACAGGCCACGCCGCTCAAGCAGACCGCGCGCGAAGAGTACGCCAGGCTGCGCAGCCTGCTCGATCGCTTCGAGGCCGATCACGAAGCGGTCAAGCTCGATCAGGAAGAACTGACATTGCGCCACAAGCTCGGCGAATTCGACGACAAGGAATTTCAGCGCCGCAACAAGGCAATCGAAGCGGCGGTCAAGGAGAAAGCCGAGGCGCGCGCGCGTGCGCTGGAACTCAAGGCGCAATTCCTGGAAGCGTTCCACAGCGAGAGCGAACTTGAGTCCGCCCCTCCGCCACCAGCAAGAAAAGCGACAAAGCCGGCGGATCCGTCCAGTACGGGACAGATTGCCGCCGTGTCACCGCCCGCACCGCCAAAACCCGTTCCGCCGCCGCCAGTGCCGATTGAAGACGACTCCGAATCGACCAGCACGCAAATGATGAAACCCGTCAGCGTGCCCAAGCCGGCTCCGCCTCCGCGCGCTGCGCCGCCCAGTGGCGGCGCCACGCAGATTTTTCGCGCCGCGCGACTGGTGCCGCAGAATCCGGAAGCAGGCAAGCAAAGTTACACGCTTTCGCTCAAACCCATGAACATCGGCGCGGCTGCCGGCAATGACATTCGCATCGGTGGGCCGGGCGTGGATCCCAAGCATGCGCAGATTACCGTCAGCATGGGCGGCTTCACACTCGTCGATCTGGGCACCAAGCACGGCACCCGCGTCAACGCGGAGAAAATTCGCGAGCGCACGCTGGCCAACGAGGATGTCATCCAGATTGGCGCTGCACGTTTCGTGTTCCGCGAAGGTTGATTGCACGATGGCAATCGAGATTCAGATCGAACAACAAGACGAAATTCGCATCCTCGGTTTGACCGGACGTCTGGATACCGAGACTGCGGCCGACGTCGAGTTGGCCTTCGCCGACCTGCTCGCTGCAGGTGCCGCGGTATTCGTGGTCGATCTGTCCGGCATCGGCTATGTCAGCAGCGCCGGCCTGCGCGTGCTGCTCGCGCTGGCCAAGAAACTCGATGGCGGCAAGGGTCATTTGTACCTGTGTGGACTCAGCCCCGCGGTTCGCCAAGTGTTCGATGTTGCCGGTTTCAGCAAACTGTTCGCACTGTTTGCCGATCGCGATGCGGCCCTGAAAAAAGCCGGAAAGGCCGCGCCGCAAAAAGCCAGGCCTGCGGCCGTCGAAACCGCCGCAGCCGACGCAGCAAAAGCGGAAGTGGCCGCGGTTGAAGCGGCCCGGGTCGAAGCAGCCAAGGCAGAGGCAAAGAAACTTGCAGCCGCCAAACTGGAAGCGGAAAAACTCGCAGCAGCGAGGGCCGCGGCGACTGATGCCGAGGCAGCAAGAGTTGAAATTGCACAACTTGAAGCAGCGAAAGCTGAAGCCGCAAAGCGCGAAGCGGCGCAACTCGAAGCTGCAAAGGCAGAAGCGGCCAGGCTTGCAGCGGCCCAGGCCGAAGCGGCAAGAATCCAGGCGGCCAAAGCCGAGGCGGAGCGCATCAAAGCCGCGCAGGCCTCGACGCCGGAAAATGTGCTTGTTCAGCAGGTGACGAAATTGCTCGGCATCACCCCGAGGTCAGAGCCGGCCGATCCGCGCGTGGCCGCGTTGGCGCGAAGTGCCGCATTGCTGCTCGGATTGCACAGTGGTCCATCCGGTCAAGTGACGAAGCCGCCGGTACGGCGCGCAGCACCCGTCAAGGCTGCTGCGGCGGCATCTCCACCGCACTCGGACGCGCCCGCCGCGGTCGGCTGGAAGGACAAGGTGCGCGGGCTGTTTGGCGGCAAGCGTTAGTAGCTGAAGCTCGTTGGTCTTTGTGGCAAGCAGCACGTGCGGCTGGAGCAGCCGCGCAGCGGCGTATCGGGACATTGTCGCCGGATTGGCTCTCTGATCAGACGTTTCTCAGGCGCGATGCGCTGCGCTCCCCACGCCCGGCTGCAATCAGGTATTTGTCGGTTTTCGTCGAATTAACAGGGTCTGGAAAGACAGGCAAACCCGTGCAACTGCAAGTCACTTTGCGCACGTTGGCGCTGCACCTTGACGCTAGCGGTCGCGGCTCAACGTGACCAAAGTCAGGTCGTCGCTTTGCTGCTCGCCGGCGGTGAATCGGGCCAGCTCTTCCAACAGCGAATCGAGCGCGTCTTGCGCGTTGGCGCCGTGATCGGAGAGCGTTTGTACAATGCGCGGTTTTCCAAAAAGCTCTTTTTGCGCATTGTGCGCTTCGTCCAGCCCGTCGGTGTAGAACAGAACGCAACTACCCGGTTCCACTTGCACCGTGTGCTGTTGGAACATCGTGTCCGACATGGCACCCAGCGGCAGCGCGCCTTCTGCGCCAAGGTCACTGACGCTGCCATCCGCAGCCCTTGCCAACGGCGCCGGATGTCCCGCATTGGCCAGTTTCATCTTGCCCGTTTCCGGGTCGAGCGACGCCGCGATCATGGTCACGAACATGCCCGGTTCCAGTTCCTGCGCCAATTTGCGATTGAGTGCGGTGAGCAATTCGACCGGACCGGCAAGATGTTTCGCCAGAATGCGCACTTGCACGCTCAAACGTGCCATGTACAACGCGCCGGAGACCGCCTTGCCCGAGACATCGGCAACGACCAGGCCGTGGTAACCGTTGTTGAACTCGAAGAAATCGTAATAGTCGCCACCGATCACGCGCGCCGCCGAGTAGCTGTCGGCAAAACGATATCCAAGCAACGACGGCGGCGATTGCGGCAGGAATCGTTGCTGAATGCGCCGCGCCAGGGCCAGGTCGTGGGCTTCGATCGCACGTTCCGGCGATTGCGTCTGTGCTGCGGCGATCATCCACGCCAGTTGTCCGGCGACGGCGTTGAACAACTCCTGATCGGCTGTGCGCCACGCGCTTTCGGCATAGGCGCTATCCAGGTAAAGCACACCCAGGATCTCGCCGCCCAGACACAAGGGCACGCCGAGTAGCGCGGCAGGCACGCTTTCGGCGCGCAGACGTGCGCCGAGCGCTTCGCGATCGGCCTGATCGACCACGTTCAATCCGTGCTCCAGGCGCAACGCTTCACGCAGGAAATCTTCGATTTTGGCGAACTCGAAATCGTCGGCCGGATTATTGCGTTGCGCCAGGACCGCCAGATGGTCGCTGCCGGCGATGCGCCGGTAGATCGCGATATGGCTGGTCTGCGGGAATGCGATCTGGATCGCCGCAAGCGCGCGATCGAGTTGTTCGCGCAATTCCTGTTTGCTGCGCGCAAGCGCGCCGAGATCGCCGTACAGTTTCAGGCGCGCCAGCAATTCGCGCAGTCCGGGCCTGGCCGTTGCGTCGACAGTCGCGACTTTCGGGTCGATCGTGCCGCGCGCGCGCGTGGCGGTGTCGCTCGGCAGTACCGACGAAGGCAAAGACGGTTGTTCGCTGTCCGCGCTGCGGTAGATCGTCTTGATCTCACCGAATTGCAGTTCGTCGCCGTCGTGCAGCTCAGTGGGTTGTTCAATGCGCACGCCTTTGTACAGGGTTCCGTTCGCGCTACCCTGATCGTGCAGAAAATAGTGCTCGCCGTTGCGCCGGAACATCGCATGGCGGCGCGAAACCGTGGGATCGTTCAGGCGCACGTCGGAATACTGGCCGCGTCCGACTACCGCATTGTCGGAGAAGCTGAATACCTGTCCGGCAAGCGTTCCGGAAGTGGCGATCAGGCTGGGCATGGATGTAGCTGCATCGGCATGGTATTTCCCAGTTTGGCATAAACGCGGCGCGGGTGGATGATGCGGGCTGGTTCCCGGGAGTTAAGCCAATGCATCTGTCTTACTGGTGTGTCCTCGTCGCGGCGCTGTTGCCATTGTTGTTCACCGCGATCGCAAAGACGCTCGGCAGACGCCGATTCAACAACCGCTCGCCGCGCGAATTCCAGGCAAATCTTACCGGCGCGGCGTTGCGCGCGCATTGGGCGCACCAGAATTCGTTCGAGGCATTTGCGCCATTCGCCGCCGGCGTACTGATCGCCCAGCAGTTGGGCGCCGCGCAAGGCCGCATCGATATGCTGGCGATCGCATTTGTGGTTTTGCGGCTTCTGTACGGGGCCTGCTATCTGGCCGACTGGGCGACGCTGCGCAGCCTGGTCTGGGCCGGTGCGATGGCATGCACGATCGCGTTGTTCGTGATCGGTGCTTGAAGACCTGCGCGAAACCTGCGGGCAAAAAAATGGCCGGATGGATAACCACCCGGCCCAGTACGCTGCGAAATCTAGGGGAGGGAGTTCGCGCAGCGTATTTCGTTGAGCGGACCTGAAACGGCCCGCGCGTTGTTCTTACTTCGCAGCCTTCTTGGCGGCGGTCTTGACCTGCTGGTTGAAGCGGTCGTTGGCGGCCTCGAAGGTGCCCTTGGCCAACTGGCCGAGCGCTTCGGTGGTCTTCAACGTCAGGCCGAACACTTCCTGGCCGTTCGCGTACAACGTTTCGGTGGATTCCTTCACCAGGTTCACGCCTTTCGGCCAGAACGCCTTGACGCTGTCGAAGTCACGCAGTTCAGCGGCTTCGGACCAGAAGTCCACAGCGGCGTTGACGCGGTTTTCCAGCGTCTTGAGCTGCAGGTTGGCAATGCGCTCGGCACCTTCGGCGGCAACGCCATGGGCCTTGAACGCGACGTCGGCGAAGTTCTTGCTCATCGCCAGAAATTGCGAATTGATCTGCTCGTACATGGTGTAACCCTCGTGGTTTGATGGGGAGTGTGAGGCACACTATAGCGCAGAATTTGTTGCGATGCAACATCGCTTGGATGGCGAGCCGTGTTCGACACCCAACTAACCGTAAACAAACACTATTTATTCGCTGATCCGGCCAACAAAACCTTGGCCAGGCGCGTTCAATGGTGCAACCGCGCATAAACGCGCAAGGCCCGTTTTGGCGTATGGGTTAACCCGAATACACGCAACCGGATGTGCAGGTTTCGTGGACCACGATCTTGCTCAGGGTTGGCAAGCCTGGTTTGAGACCCTCCCAAATCCATCGCGCAAGCCTTTCGCTGGTGGGATTTTCCAAGCCGGCCACCTCGTTGAGGTAGTGATGATCGAGCTGCTCGAACAGTGGCGCAAACGCCGTCTTCAGGTCGGCGAAATCCATCACCCATCCGCTGTCCGCAGCGGGTGTCCCCGACACATGCACTTCAATCCGAAACGAATGTCCGTGCAGGCGAGCGCATTTGTGCCCGGCAGGCACATTCGGCAAGCGATGCGCCGCCTCGATCGAGAAAATCTTGAAGATGTCCATGTGCCGATTTTACATGGCGCGTGCCGACTTGGGTTTGCCGCTGGATTGGGCGTGCATCGCACCGGGAGTATTCTGCAACGCGTGAAGTCAGGGCCGTGGAGACGACGTGAATCCGGATACCTTCGATCGGCGACGACGCGATCTTCTGAAAGCGGGCGTGATGCTCGCCGGCAGCGGCGCATTGGGCCGTGTCGGCATGCGCCCTGCGCTGGCCGGACCAACGCACGCGCCGCTGCACGAGCTTGGCCATGCACAAGTGCAATTCGCGCCGGGGCCGGTCGAGCGTCAAGCGCGTGCGAACCATCATCTGGTCCTGAATCTCGATGAGGATTCGCTGCTGCGCCCGTTTCGTCAGCGCGAAGGATTGCCGGCACCCGGCCGCGATCTGGGCGGCTGGTATGACACGAATGCCTTCGCACCGGGAGCGACGTTCGGTCAGTGGATGAGCGCACTCGCCCGCTTCCATGCCGCATCCGGCGATGCACCCACGCGCGCCAAAGTGCAACGCCTGGTACGTGGCTATGCGGCCACGGTCGAACCGAAAGGCAGGTTTTATCGGCACAACCGCTTTCCGGCGTATATCTACGACAAGCTCATCGGTGGTCTGATCGATGCCAGCCGCTACACCCGCGACGACAGCGCGATCGGCATCATGCGCCGGACCACGCAGGCGGCGTTGCCGTATCTGCCGCCGCACGCGATCCCACGCAACGAACACGCCAAACCGGGCGAAGATTTCAGTCAGCACGCGTGGGACGAAAGTTATACGTTGCCGGAAAACCAGTTTTTCGCCGCGCAACTCACCGGCGACAGGATCAATCTCGAACTGGCACGCAGGTTTCTCTACGACGACTTCTTCGGTGCGCTCGCGCAAGGCAGGAACGTGCTTCCGGGCAAGCATGCCTACAGTCATGTCAACGCATTGAGCTCATCGGCCCAGGCCTGGCTGGCGCTCGGCAAGCGTGTGTATTTCGATGCGGCACGCAACGGATTCGATTTCATCGACGCGCAGAGTTTTGCCACCGGCGGCTGGGGGCCGGACGAACACTTTGTCACGCCGGGCAGCGGCGCACTCGCGGCCAGTCTGGTCGATCAGCACAAGAGCTTCGAGACGCCCTGTGGCTGCTATGCGCATTTCAAGCTGACGCGATATCTGCTGCGCATCACCCGCGATTCGCGCTATGGCGACAGCATGGAGCGCGTGTTCTACAACGCGGCGCTCGGCGCCAGGCCGATCCAACCGGATGGCCACGCATTCTATTATTCCGATTACACGCGCGCGGCAAGCAAGCAATACTATCGGGATCGCTGGCCGTGCTGCTCGGGCACGCTGCCGATGCTCGCCGCCGACTATCGTATCAGTGCGTTCTTCACTGATGCGCACGGTTTATATGTGAATTTGTATATTCCGGGGCGCGTCGAGTGGAAGCAGGCCGGTGCGGCATGCCGCATGTCGCTGGCGGGCGACTATCCGTACGCGAGCACAGTCACAATGATTCTGCACGTCTCGCAGCCAAAAACGTTCGCACTGCATTTGCGAATCCCGGCGTGGGCCACGGGCGCGAGCGTTTCGATAAACGGCAAACGCAGCAACACAACGGTCGTGCCTGGCACGTTCGCCAGCATCGAGCGCGAATGGCGTTCGGGCGATCGCGTCGAGCTGGATCTGCCGTTGCGCATGCGCTTGCAGGCCGTTGACGATCAGCATCCCGGCATCGTCGCAGTGTGCGCCGGTCCGCTGGTGCTGATGCGCGTGCTTGACGATACCAAGGCCCATACGTCCGCGTTGCCGAAAGCGACGCTGCTGAGCGCTCGCCGCGGCGGCAACGACACGCTGTGGACCGCAGGAGACGACGCACACCGCTTCGGCTTGCGTACGTTCGCCGACATTGGCACGCAGCATTACAGCGTGTATCAGAACATCGGCGCGTGATGTGTGCCGAGCACCGATCACGCGTCGGTCCGGATCAGCGGGTGAGGAAGCCGTATTTCGCCAGTACCGGTTTCAGCGCATCGATCCAGATGGCGTAGCCGGACGGGCGCATGTGCAGGCCGTCCTCGCGCAGCAGTTTTGGACGCGGCTTGCCGTGCGCGTCGAGCATCTTCGTCGCTACGTCGACATAGATCACGCCCTCTTGCGTGCGCGCCCAGCGTGCGATGCCGCGGTTTGCCGCATCCATCTGCGGCCACATCGACCAGCGTGCGACGCTGGGTTTGATCGACACGAAAGCGATCGCGACGTGCGGCAGATCCCGGCGCACACGCGCAACGAAGGTCTTGAAATCATCAATGACTTGCCGCGCCGGATTTCCTCCGGCCACGTCATTGTCGCCGGCATACATGACGATCAGTTTGGGCTGATAGGCAACGACGATGCGGTCGGCGTAAAACGTGCTGTCGGCAATCGCCGAGCCGCCGAAACCGCGGCGGATCGCGGGCACGCCCGGAAAATCCTGCGCCAGCGTGGTCCACATGCGAATCGACGAACTGCCGATGAACAGCACGCCGTGTTGCGGCGGCGGATGTGCGGCGTCGTCGGCGGTAAGCTGATCGATCTCGGCGCGCCACAAGCTCGGTGGCGGCGGTTTCGCAATCGCGATTGAACCCAGAAACGCCAACAAGGCGAAAACAAGTAAACGTTGCAGTGCGATGTGTCGGGACATGGTCGTTTCCGGAACCGATGACGTGCGATCTTAGCGCCGCGGCGTTCGGGCTTGAAACAATGTCAGGTTTACTGCATCGCCCATGGCCCGGTAGCCGACATCGTTCGGATGCAGATGGTCGCCCGAATCATAGGCCGGAAGTATTGCGTCCGGATGCGCGGGATCGCGCGTGAGTTTGTCGAAATCGATCACGCCGTCGAACATGCCACTGTTGCGAATCCAGTCATTGACGCGGTTGCGAATCTTCTCTCCGCCTTCGGAAAAATAGAATGCACCGCGGAACGGCGTGATCGTCGAGGCAAAGACCTTGATGCCATGCTGATGCGCCCGCTCGGTGATTTGGCCGAGGGCGAACGTCAGATCCCGCGCGGTGACGGATTCGTTGTCGCCGTGCGCAAAACGGCGGACGTTGTCGCCGATGTCGTTGATGCCCTCGAGCACGATCAGGTAGCGCACGCCGCTTTGCGCCAGCACGTCGCGATCGAAACGTGCCAGCGCATTCGGACCGTAGCCGTCGTGCAGGATGCGATTGCCGCCGATGCCCTCGTTGAGCACGCCAAGGTGCGCGGTTTTCGCGTCGGCCTGCAGCCGCGCAGCAAAAATGTCGGGCCAGCGCCGGTTGCTGCCCGGCGTGGATTGCGAACCGTCCGTGATCGAATCGCCAAGCGCTACGATGGCCGCGCTCGCGGAAGTGCCGCGAACGTCAATGCCGGTCGCGAAGCACCAGTGCGAAAACGGTGTGGCATCCGTCAGTGCCGCGCGTGCGGCCTGATCACCCGGCGCCAGGTAGTTTTTCGACAACGCCTGGTCATGGCAGGTGGCCACCTCCAGAGGCTGCGAAGGCAGGTAGACGCTGAGCGCGACATCGGCCAGCGGCGGCAACGCCAACTTCACCGGATCGCTGAATACCGCCGCGCCGCGCGAAATCTCGACCTGCGTCGCGCCAGCGAACGTCAATGCGCGATCGCTTCCCGCCTTGATGGTGCCGTCGTTCCCGGCCAGTCCGATGTGCACCGTGCCAATGCGCAGCGGGCCCCTACCGAACGCGTTGCTTACGCGCACCCGAACCTGCCTGCCTGCAATGCTCGTATGCACGATGCTTCGATAGGTTCGATCCGACGCAGACTCCCCGGACTCAATTGCCAATCCGACCGGCGCCGCTGCCCACGTGCCCACCCAGACAGGCTCCGGTTTCGTGCCGTGCGCAAATCCCTGCACGGATACGACAAGCAGCACGACACACGTCAACCGTGCAATTGCGATTCGTTTCGACATGTCCAGATCCGGATTTCGACAACCGGACACAGTGTAAGACTTCGCGATCGATGCACGACGTCAGCAACGCTGGTGATCGAAATCACGCCGACATCAACGGGAATGACGACCGGTTCGAGTGCTTGTGCGCACTTGGCGCAGCGCGCCGACCAGGCGGCATGCGACCGGCCGCGACGTTCGACTCCGGTGCTTCGAGCCCAGGTCACGCGCGAACGGATTCCGGGATCGGACGACCAGACGCAATGCGGGCACGATTGCGCAACGCCCGGCTGCGACTATGATGCAAGCATCCCGAGGGCCGGTTGCATGAAGCATTTCATCTGGCTATGCCTGTTGCTTTGGTTGATGGCTGCATCGTCGTTCGCCAACAAACCGGCTGACACCCTCATCCGCGTCGGCAACGCGGACAATCGCGTCGACTTGTCCGCCGGCAGCGTCGGGCCACAATTGCTGCGGCTTGCGGATTCCGATGGCGCTGTCTGGACATCCGGCGGCAGCGAAGCGCTGATCGGCACGGTCACCGTGAACGGCAAACCGGTGGCCTTGCATTGGCGCTACGATGCGCACGCGAGCCGCTTCAAGCCGGCGGCTGCGACGCTGGTGTACACCAATGCGAAGCCGGATCTGCGCCTGCTGTGGGAATGGCGCGTGCGAGCGGCCCATGGACCGATCGAGCACACGATCCGCATCGAGAATCGCAGCACTCGGGAAATCTGGATTCCATTGCAGGACACGTTCGATTTCCACTGGAAAGTCACCGCGCACGAATCACTGCAACAGGTGTGGATCGACAAGGGCATCAGCGAGCCGCCGCCGATCGGCACGCACGTCGTCGATGTGCCGCAGGGCTACGCCTGGCACGGCGAATCGAGCACGTTCGCGCAGCAGCATCCGGGACCGGTGCGCGAAATGATTCCCTGGTTCATGCTGCGCAGAACCGGCGCGCAGGCCGCCGGATGGTATGTCGGCGTGGAATTCAGCGGGCGCGTCGCGATGACGTTGCACCGTCATGCCGATTCGCTGGAAGGCGTCGTCGGGCTCAATCCGGATCCCGGACCGTTTCGCACGCGCATCGCGCCGGGTGGAAGTTTCGCGGCGCCGACAGTATTCGTCGGCGCCGGCAACGGCGACATCGACGACACCGGCAACACGCTGCGGCGCTGGGTGCGCAGCACATTGAACGATCCGGCCACGTTGCGCAATCCGAAATATCCGATGGTCACCAACAACAGTTGGGGCAGCGCGATGGCAATCACCGGACCGCAGGCGCGGGGCATGATCGACGACGCGCGCAAACTTGGCTTCGAGATGTTTCATCTGGATGCCGGCTGGTTCCGCGGCGTCGGCGACTGGTACGCGAATCCGAAGAAGTTTCCGCAGGGCATCGCTGCACTGGCCGACTACGCGCACCGACAGGGTCTGAAATTCGGGCTCTGGGTCGATTGGGCACAGGCCGGCACCAGCACGCACAAGCGCGCGTTGAACGTTGCCGATCCGCACGTACGCGACTGGCTCACAACCGATCCACCGCCCGGCTGGAAACCGGCCGAGTTCAAGGGCATCACCATCGATCTGGGCGTACCGGCGGCCAAGGCATGGGCGGCAGGGGAGGTCAATCGCATCGTGCACGATTACCACGTCGATATGCTCGAGCACGATGGTTATGTCGTCGCCCAAGGCTGCGATCGCAACGATCATCCGCATGCGCCGATCGATCCGGCCAAGACCCGGCGCTACACCGACGATGAATTTCTGCGCGTCGACAGCTCAAACTCAACCGATGTGAGCCTGCACGCCACGAATGCGTATTACGCGATCCAGTCCGGACTCAAGCGCAAGCATCCGGGCCTGCTGCTGGAAATCTGCAACGACGGCGGACGCATGGTCGATTTCGGCAGCGCCGCGCACGGCGACTATTTCTCCATCGTCGATTCCTACGATCCGCTATCCAACCGGCAGGCGTTCTACGACGCCAGTCACGTGCTGCCGTCGGCGATGCTCGAAACCTACGTCAAATCCGTGCCGACCCCGAGCATCGAGAATTTCCGCTACATGCTGCGCAGCGGCATGATGGGCTGGGTCTCGGTGATGATCGACACGAATGCGTGGACGCAGCAGCAACATGTCGCGGCCGCGCGCGAAATCGCCTTCTACAAATCGACCTTGCGTGCGCTGATCCGCAACGCCGATCTGTATCACGTCAGTCCACGTCCCGACGGCAAGTCCTGGGACGGCATGGAGTACTTCGACGCACAACGCCAGACAGGCGTGCTCTATGCGTTTCACGCAGGCGACGCCACCCCGGCATCGCATGCGTTCCGATTGAAGGGCCTGAAACCGGCTGCGCAATACACCCTGCATTTTCGCGACGGCTCGTCGGCAAATCGCCAGGCCAGCGGCAGCGCGTTGATGCAAACCGGCATCGAGGTATCGCTGCCGATGGCGGACACTTCCGAGCTCGTGGAAATCGACGCGGTGAAACCGTGAGACGCTGGTCGATGGCGTTGGCATGGGCGATTGCCACGAGCGCATCCGCGGCGCCAGTGCCCGACACTGCAGTAGCGACGCCGACACCGGCGACGCGACCCGCAACGACGCTCGTCGTGCAGCCCGACGTAATCGTTGCTGCTGCCAGGGCGTTTCGCGATCCCGATCCTGCCCTGCAGGCGATGGTGCGCGCGGCGCTGCTCAACACCGGCACGCAGATCGTCGCGGTGAGCGACGGAACTGCCTATGTCAAGACGGGCGACATCCCCGCCGAATGGCTGCGTGATTCCAGCGTGCAGGTCGAGGCGACGTACCTGGATTACGCCGCCGATCCGCAAGTGCGCGCGCTGCTCAAGGCGGTGATCCAGCGCCAGGCGACGTATCTCCTCGTCGATGCCTACGCGAATGCGTTCCGGCGCGACGGCAACGTCTGGGAACGCAAATTCGAACTCGATTCGTTGTGCTATCCCATCCTGCTGGCATGGAAGTACTACAAGGTGACGGGCGACGCCTCGGTATTCACGCCGCAAGTGCAGCGGGCATTCACGCGCGTGCTGCACGTGATGGAAACCGAGCAGCACCACATGCAACGCAGCGCGTATGCATTCAAGTCCGACACACAGGAAGCCGGACTCAATCCCGTCGCCTACACCGGCATGATCTGGACCGGCTTCCGCCCGTCGGACGATCCGTGCATCTACAACTATCTGATCCCGGCCGAGATGATGGCGGTGCAGGCGTTATCCGCGCTGAACGAAATTGCCGGCGTCTATCGCGACCGGACAATGGCGCGCCGCGCCGAAACCCTGCGTCAGGCGGTGCACGCCGGCATCCGCAAATACGGCATCGTCAAAGGACCGCGCGGCAAACCGATCTATGCCTACGAAGTCGACGGACTCGGTCATGCCAAGCGAATGGACGATGCCAACATTCCCAATTTGCTTGCTGCACCGTACTTCGGTTACGTCGGCATCGACGACCCGATCTACCGCAACACGCGCCGCTTCGTGCTGTCCGACGCCAATCCGTATTTCTATTTCGGCCCGCTCGCGGCCGGACTTGGCAGTCCGCATACGCCCGTGGGCATGGTCTGGCCGCTCGGCCTGCTCGCCGAAGGCTTCACCACCGACGATCCGGTGGAACAGCAACAGGTACTGAAGATGCTGCTCGCCAGCGATCCCGGCGACCACCGCCTGCATGAATCCTTCGATCCGCACGACGCCACGAAATTCACCCGCGAGGATTTCGGCTGGCCCAACGCCTGGTTCACCGAATACATCGCGAAGTTGCATGGCGCTGCGGATCATCCTCGGCCGCGTGTTACACGCTGGGAGTTCACGGTGCATTGAGCGAGGGGATTCACTGCGCAGGGAAAACTGCTTCGAGCGCGTACCGCATAGCGGCGAAGGCCTCAATTTGTCCACCAGCGACCAATATCGATCTCAGTAAAGTCTTCCCGCGCCGGATGTTCGATGCTCGGTTGCGAAGGAGCACGGGCTAAAAAGTATACGTTTGTGTTCTGCAACCATTCACGGTGTCATTCGCGATCGACGAGAATTTGGTTGGCCAAAACGGACCGAGTCAGCGGCTTGAGGCGAAAATTCTAGTGCAGGACGATCTGCTTGATTGTGTGTATAAGACTGTGCCACGCCGCTCAACGTGTTTCGAGCATCGCATGATGAATCCCAAGTAACGTTTTGCGTGGCTTAATCATGGTTCTTTGCTCCCAATTATTTATGGGACCTTATCAATATGTTTGAAAAAATGTCTACAAAGAGAATTATGTGGACAGCGTCTATCGCGATGGTTCTATTGATTACAGCGTGGTCATCTCCAAATTTTTGGCACCATCCCCCATCCAATCATGTATCCGAGAACGGAAGAAAAACAGTCGCTGATCCAGGTATTCGCGCTTTCATGAGCAGTCGCGCCACTGGCCGCGTCACGCACATGTCTTCCGACGTTCCCCTGCCACCCGCGAATGCACCGCTCGAAGATACGCTCAAAGACCTCGTGCAGCTGTCGAATTCAGGTAGCGCGGCCGCGTCGATGAGGCTGTTCAGGGATCTAAAAAAATGCGCCTTGCGGCCGGCGAAACTCGGCGTTCTCAACCGTATCTACTATCACAAGCCCGGACAAACCGATACCGAATACGCACAACAAATCGAGCATCTATTAGAACATGAGCCAGCGGTAAAAAAAGCTCTGAAAATGCTCGATAGCACGGATGCCCTGTGCAAAGGAATCAGCGCCGACGTAATAGAAGCGCGCAGCAGCTATTTGCGTCAAGCCGCGCTTCAACACGACCCGGAAGCCATGGTCTGCTATGCGACTACGTATGAGTTAGGTCCGAAAAATCTATCTAACGCGTGGTTTGACTATGTTGCGCGCTGGCAGCATGAGGCACCGTATTTTGCTGAACAGGCCTTGGAAGCAGGTCGGCCCGGAATTTTGGCGGTGTTGATCGACGCATATATGCCAGGCGATCTGAATCGCAGGATTCACTATAATTTGAGCGAAGTCGTGGGCCCCAATCCAAAGCTGGCCTATGCATTGTCCCTTTTGTATGTCCGCTTGGCGCACGGAGCCGACCTTCAGCAAGCACAGGAAAATCTCGTCGCGCTGTCGGGTCGACTGCAACCAAGCCAACTGGCGGATGCTCAAGCTATGGCCGATGCCCTCTGGCCGCGTTTTGAACAGGCGACCGATCAGGCAAAGGCCTTGGAACCCTGTGCGGAGTTTCTCTCTGGGCCCACAGACTATGTCACTTTCCAGAATGCACAATGAAAAAAATATTTGTAGTAATCGCGCTTTTGATCACCATGATAATTGCGGCCATTGGCTGGCACTTCTTCCGCTCAACCCCGAACCATACTGTGTATTCGCATACCAATTCGCGAGTGAACGGGGCGCTGCAGAAAAAGACTTTGCCGAACGAACGTTCTTCAACGAAGGCTACGCAACGAACTCCAACGCAGGCCGCGGCAAGCAAGACCCTCTATCAGCAGTTCAAGCAACAAAAGAAATGCTTCGAGATCACTGACACGCCAGCTGCCATCTCAAGAATTATCGCGTCACTCCAGCCAGCTCTGAAGACTCCCGACAAAGATTACAGATTGTCAATTGAGAAAGAAATTCGATTCAGGGAACAGCAACTCGCGATTTTGGCCACGTGCGGAGATGCTCATATGACGAAAGACCAGTTGAGTAGGCTACTGGAAAGCGCTGCTCGTCAGGGCGATCCCGCTGCGCAACTGGAATACGCTGTGGATCCCATGATCGATCATTATTATGCCGTCAAGAATCTGGACCGGTTGAGGGCGTGGCGCGACACGGCGCTTGCGTATGTGAAATCCGCGGTGAACCGGGGAAATTCACAGGCGATGATAGATCTAGCGGGGGCGTACGACCCGCTTCAATGCGTGCCTGCGAATAGGTCGCCTTGCTCCGACATGCTACCGCTAATTGTGGAACCCGATGCCGAAACGGCATATCGCTATTACTATGAAAGCAAGCTAACGGGCCACGCGCCGTCGTGGATCGACGCCGAAATGCGAACATTGGAAGAATATCTCACGCAGGATCAAATCGCCGCGGCGAAGATGGCAGCACAGACCGCACTTGCCGAACGACAATAGAACGACTGATCGCCTGATGACGGGAACGTTCAATTTCAGCATGAACTGGCCGCGCGACGCGCAAGCGGCACCGTCGCAGGCATCGCCTGCGCTGGAGTCGTACGATATTTTTCCGACGCGAATCTGGCAGACGACGTTGTCCGCACTCGCTTCGCACATGGATTCGTGGATCAGCACGGTGCAGGCCCTGCGTGCGGCAAATCCCGAGCCAGCGGGGCGAACCAACCGGCAAGGCTGGAACAGCCAGGACATGGCAGTGCTGGACCAGCCGGTGTTTGCGCCGTTGCGCGACGCGATACGTGCGTGTTGCAGCACCGCGTTGGGCGAAATGGGCGTGGGCAACATCCCGTTTCGCCTGCAGGCGTGGATCAACCTGCACGATCGCGGCGGCTTCAATTTTCTGCATGTGCACGAGGGCAGTCTGCTGTCGGGATCGTTCTATCTCAAGGTGCCGACAGGCTCGGGCCGGTTCGTGTTTCGCGATCCGCGCCCCGGCGTCGTGCACGGTTATGTCAAGGGCGCGGTGCCGAATGGCTACGCCGATATCCACCTCACCCCGAGTGCGGGCCTGCTGGTGCTGTTCCCGTGCTGGATGGAGCATTTCGTCGAGCCGCACGACAGCGACGAGCCGCGCATCACGATTGCGTTCAACGCGGTGGATGACTGATTCGCACCGGATTTCGACAGCGGCTTGCAGTCGGCTCAGCGGTCCGGTACGGCATCGAACGCGACGGTAAGACGCGTCTGCGCACCGGAAAATGGCACGGTGCCATGCCAGACGTAAGAGGGGAACAACACCAGCATGCCCACTTCGGGGCGGACGGAATATTCGGCGTGCAATGCCGGCTTCGTTGCCACGCTGGGCTCGCCGAAGGTGAGCACGCCCTGCTGATTTTTCGGATCGGACATGTGTTCGGGCAGATCGATGTAAGAGGCCGAGGAAATCCAGCCGCGCGGATGCACATGGTTGTTGTGAAATCCCGAAGTGTGTAGCTGGACCGACCAGCTGCCGTTGAACCGGTAACCGCCGGTGTTGCGCCGGCGCAGCGGATCGGTGCCATGACCGATATGCGCCAGATAACGGCGGATCGGTGTGTCGAAAGCCTTGAACAGCGCCTGGATGGCGGGGTCCGTGCTACGCGTGAGTTCTTCGGTCGTCTCGGTGCCGTGACGCAACGATTGAAACAGCAGCGGGTGTACGTGCGCACTGTGCAGGCGCTGCAGGCTGCGCTTCACGTCGGCCAGAAAACCGCTCAGGTCCGACCACGCGGGCGGTACTTCAAGTTGCTGAGGCAACACCAGCAACGGGTAATCGCACAACTGCGCGTAACGCGGGTCGTCGAGCAGGCGCCATGCCGTGGTTTGCAGCGCGATGAGGTATTGGTCGTCGGGTTCGTGGGCCAGCAAGGCCTCGCAATGGGGCAGTGCGTCGCGCGCATCGCCGATGCCGAGCAAGGCGGCGACCAGGAGTTTTCGTGCCGCGGCATCGTTTGGCAACACGCGCAGCGCGCGCTCGGCCAGATCGCGCGCCGTGCCCGGATCAAACTCCAGCGCGGACAACCCGGCACGTACCAGCAGTGCCGGTGGCGCATGTGCGTTGCCGGCCCGCGACGCCAGGCAGGCGTAGGCGGCGCGGGCGTCTCCGGCACCTTGCACAACAGCCGCCTTGGCCGCCCAAAGCGCGTCGTCGTTGGCGAAAGTCTGCAATGCCTGATCCAGCATCGCCGTGCTCTGCACAATGTCGCCGCTGCGCATCCACACCAGTCGGGCCAGATCGCCGTGCGCGTCGACCCGATGCGGTTCCAGGCGCAGACAGTCGCGCAGCGCGGCTTCGGCACGGTCGAAGGCGCCGAGCGAAATCAGGCTGCGTGCGTGCGTGTAATGCAGTGTGGCCGACTGGAATCCGCGCGTCAGCACGCGCTGGGCGATGCGTTCGGCTTCGTCGTGTACGTTCGCTGCTTCAAGGGCGATGGCCAATGCCTGCGCAGCCGCAGCGTTGTCGGGTGCCGTTTCGGCAATGCGCCGGTAACCGGCCACGGCTTCGTCCTGCCGTCCCAGCGCGTTGAGTGCGGCCACGTGCTGCATGACCAATTCCTCGTCGGCGTTTCCGCCGGCGCAGAAGGGTGCGGCGATAGCGAGCGCCTGTTCCGGGCGGCGCGAATCGTTGTAGAAACGCGCCAGCAGCAATGCCGCGCGTGGAAATGCGGGGGAGCCTGCAAGCGCACGTGTCAGCAGCGGCACGGCTTCATCACTGCGACCACTGTTGAGTAGCAGTTCGCCCAGTGTCGCCAGCGTGGGGGTCCACTCCGGGGCTTGTGCCAGCGCCTGACGCAATAGCTGCTCGGCACCTGCGCTGTCGCCGAGTGCCAGTTTCGCTCCGGCGAACAGGCGCCGGGCTTCGGCGAAATCGGGGTTGTCGCGAACCAGGATTTCGAGTCGATCATGCGCGGTGCGGAAGTCGCCGGCTTGCAGCAGCGCACTCACGTTTCGCATGGCTTCGATGAGCGGGGCAGAGGTCATGGCCAATCAACAAAAGGGTCGGGCAAGGTTAGCAGGTCGAAATGGACCTGGCGTTCGAGACGAGCGAAGCGCAGTTCCCGAGGCACAGCGCCGGATGGCCGAAAGTGGCGGCAGACCCGACGCAGGACTTGTTCAGAGCTTCCCTAAGCAAACCAGAAGTTTCCACGGCCACCATGACGCTTGGCCAGCGCACATCGGGGGCGCCAACGACGTCATGGGCAATCGGATTCATCTGTTGTTTACGCCACTGCAATGTCAGCCAGCGTCGTGCGAGATTCACCGTCTCGGCCAATGCGGGTTGCTGGGCCTCAATCTTTGGCACGGTGCGTCGGCACGCTCTGGCAAGGATGTTTCAAGTCGTTCCTGGTCGATACCGAACGCTACCTGATGACGGTGTACAGCCACATCGAACTCAATCCGACCCGCGCCGCCATGGTCGAACGCCCGAAACTGCTTCTCTGGTCGGGCATTAATGCCAACGTGGACCCGCAGCCGGACGATCGGCCCAGCCCGCTTCCAATCCACCTGATTCAGGACCATCAATCTGTCAGATGCTCTCGCCCATCAGGCGCGGCAGCACGAAGCGGTAAGTCCCGACGAACGCAAGAACGTCCGCGCACACCCCTGACAGAAGCGTGCCCTTGGCGACATCCGGTTCCTGGCCATGGTCGAGAAAGAATTCGGCCATCCGGCCAGCGTGCGACCACGCGCCCGGCCGAAGCGCATCAATGACGATTCGGGGGAACCGCAATTACCGCAGTCCCGTTTTGTCCGCCATCCCGTTTTGTCCGCGAGTTCAGAGAACAATAATGACATCCTCGATCGGCACCCATTCGGGATCAACACCCATGGTCATTCGCTTTGGGCGGCTGGGCGACATGGTTTTGCAGGCCCCCTTGTTGAACCTGCTCCATCGGCGTTACGGAAAACCTTGCAAGCTGTTCACTCGCGGCTCGTGGCCTGCGCAAATCTATGCGCAGCATCCCGATGTCGGCGAGGTTCGGCAACTGATCGGTCGCCACACACCGGTGTGCATCAGTCCGGAACGCTGGCGCATGATCGGCGCACTGCGCCGCCACGACGGCCCGATTTATGTCAGTGAAGACACGCAAAAGTCATTACGACGCATCCGCGGGTTGCTCAGGCTCGCGGGCATTGCGCCCGAGCGCTGCGTCTTCGTGAACGATTGTTTCCGTAGCAATGACGAACATTGGGTGGATCAACTTTTGCGTTTCGGCAAGACGACGCCTTCGGCCTACCTCGATAAGGTGGCTGATTGCACAGATGGTGATTTGCAGTGGGCGCCGCAGCTATATTTGAACGACGATGATCGCCGCGATGTTGCGGCCTGGATGCAACGTCGGCAACTCACCGATGCGCCGCTGGTCTTGTTCCAGCCGGGGAACTGGAAGGCGAAAAAATGGTGGCGCGATGCGGCTGTCGACCCCAAAGCATGGCCAATCGATCATTGGGCCAGCTTGTTGCGCGCCATCCACTCGGATTTGCCTGCCGCCAATCTTGTGTTGTGCGGCTCACCCGTTGAATCGGCGTTTCTGGAAACGATCCGAAGCACCGCGAGTCTCGCGTGCGTGCACGTCGCGGCGAATGACTTGCCGATCCGACGTCTGCTTGCGCTGCTTGAACGTGCGCACAGCATGGTCTCGGTGGATACGGGTCCAGCCCATTTTGCTGCCGCAATGGGATGCCCTCTCGTGATTCTCTACGGATCGTATTCGCCCGCACGCTGGGACAGACGCAGTCCCGTCGGCGCGCCAGTCGTCAACCTGGGTGGGCCACCACAAAATCGGCACGTTTCGGATATTCCCGTCGAGGCAGTTATTCAAGCATGGCGAACGGTGCGCACGAATGATCTGCGCTCCGACCACTGCGCAGCATTACGCCGGGTTGATAATCACTGAATCAGGAAGGAAAAGTTCGTCCGCACAAACCGATTTTCGACTGCGCACACCGGGTCCTCGCAAAGACGACTTGCTGCGCCCTGCGCCAGCCTAAGCAAACCAGAAGTTTCCCCGGCCACTATCGCACCAGGCCAGCGTGCATCGTGCACGCCGCCTGATGAATCGCGAGCCAGCATATGAGCCGATTTTCCGACTGGATTCTTGTCGTCGCTCTGATGGTGCTGCCACTGACGGCTCAGGCCGGCGGACCGCTCGGAATCGACCATCTGATCGCCTATGACAATAGCGGTATTTGGGCGCGTGGTAACCAGAAGGCCTTGATTGGTATCACTGCCGTCACCGTGATCGGCGGTTCGCTGGTGCTGGGTGATGAAAGCAAGTTGGGCGATACGTTCTGGCGCTCGCTGGATTCAACGGCAGCGGCGTCCTTGACCGCGCTTGGCGGCAAATTGATATTCCAGCGGGAACGGCCCTCGCAGACAAACGATCCGAACCGGTTTTTCAAGGGCACGCAGTACCAAAGTTTTCCGAGCGGCGAAGTGGCCGCCGTTGCCGGCGCGGTGACGCCATTTGTGGCCGCCTACGGCCATGATCATCCGGCGGTTTACGCGTTGGAAGTCTTGCCGTTGTACGACGCTATCGCACGCGTGAAAGTGCATGGGCATTGGCAAAGCGACGTGCTGGTTGGCTGGGCCATCGGCACCGCCACCGGAATTTTGGCGACACATGAAAAGTCGCCGCTGATTCTCGGTTGGTTGCCTGGCGGCTTCCAGGTCGGCTTCGTGCACCACTTCAAGTAGTGAACATTCAGGAGATCAGGCGGCGCTTCTTTCACGGACTGTTACGGTGGTTGTTTCTGTCCACGGACGCGTGCTTGCGGCGCGGCGAGCAATTCTCAAGGTTGCAAGTGCGTGAAATTCTTGTCTGCCGTCCAAATCATCGGCTCGGAAATCTGCTGCTACTGACGCCGCTGATCGTGGAATTGCAACGAAACTTCCCGATGGCGCAAGTCGATATCGTGTTGGCCGGTGACCGGGGCGCGGAGCTCTTTCGCACTTTTCCAAATGTCCGGCACATCTACGTATTGTCGCGACGGATGGTCAGGAACCCCTTCGCAGTCCTGCGTACCGTTATGCGAATTCGACGAACGACATATGACTTGGCAGTGGATCCGTGCGAGTCGTCGCAATCGGCCCGCTTCCTGCTTGCCATGTCCAAGGCAACTCATATGTTGGGCATCCCTCGGCAATCCAGTGCGGACTCATCGGGAACGAGGGTCGGTCACGCAGGACCAACGCACATGGCAAAGTGGCCGGTTTTTTTGTTGCGTCGCAGGCTGCCTGGCTCCCTGTCCGCACATCATGATGACTACCCAAATCTGACCATTCAGCTTTTTCGAGACGAACGCGCGCAGGCACGTCATGTGCTCGACACGTTGATGGAAGGATGGAATACCTCGACCGCCCAAATCGTCGTCGGCGTGTTCGCCGAGGCCACAGGCGCAAAGCGTTATGACGAAGGATGGTGGCAACGCTTTGTCGAGGAGATTCGTGCAAACAATCCCGCCTGCGTCATTGTGGAAATTGCGCCGCCGGACGGCCGGTCTCGACTTTCCGCCCGCTTCCCGGTTTTTTCTTCCCCGAGTCCACGCGAGGTAGCCGCGGTCATCGCGAATATGAACTGCTTTGTCAGCGCGGACTGCGGAGTGATGCATCTGGCCAGCGCCAGCGGCACGCCGACAATCGGCTTGTTCTCCGTCTCCAGCCTGGAGAAGTACGCGCCCTATGGGCCGCATGACCTGGCGATCACTACCAACGGCAAGACCCCGGAAGAAGTTGCCCGGCTTGCCAATGAGGTTGTGGAAGCGGCGAGCCCAAACTGGTCCGGTTCATACCCGCGATCGACTGGCGCGCAGCACCTGGACAAGTGCGGGAGCGATTCGCATTGACACCAAAACGAGTTCAGATCGCCAGTCGTGTCTGTGCAGGGTCTTGCGTCTCGATAATGCTTGCCGCACGCAGGCGCTGACAATGGTCTTTGCATGATCCTGATTACCGGCGGTGCGGGATTTATCGGCTCCAATATTGTGGCCGCGCTTGTCGAGCGCGGTGCATCGGTCGCCGTCTGCGATTGCTTGGGGAACGATGACAAGTGGCGCAACCTGGCCAAGTCGGAATTGAGTGATCTGATTTTCCCGCAACGGCTCACGGCCTGGCTGGAACAACACGGAAGCGCATTGGAAGCCATCGTTCACATGGGTGCAATCTCGTCGACCAGTGCAACGGATGCAGACCTCGTGGTCGATACGAATTTTCAGCTTTCATGGAATCTGTGGCGGTGGTGCACAAGCCACGGCAAGCGCTTCATTTATGCGTCTTCCGCGGCGACTTACGGAGCAGGCGGACAAGGCTACGACGATGACGGTTCTCCGCAAGCGCTGGCCAATTTACGTCCATTGAACCTATATGGGTGGAGCAAACATCTGTTCGACAGGCGCGTCGCCCGTGCTGTCGCGGAGCATGAGCCGATGCCGCCGCAATGGGCGGGGCTCAAGTTCTTCAACGTGTACGGCCCGAACGAATACCACAAGGGCGACATGCGCAGCGTGGTTGCGCGCTACTACGCCAAAGCTGCAAGCGGAGAAGAAGTCGCGTTGTTCAAATCCCATCGGGCCGACATTTCCGATGGCCAGCAAAAACGGGATTTCGTGTATGTAGGTGATTGCGTCGAAGTTGTGCTGTGGCTGCTTGATCATCCCGCAATCAACGGACTTTTCAACGTCGGAACCGGCCACGCACGCAGTTTCGTCGATGTGATCGGAGCACTTTTTGCTGCAACAAAACAGCCGGCTCGCATCGGCTATTGCGAGATGCCCGAAGCGATGCGAGAGCATTACCAATGCTTTACGCAGGCGCGGGTGACCCGTCTACGTGAAGCAGGATTCACGCAGCCCTTTACCTCGGTCGAGGATGGTGTTCGCCAGTATGTCGAACGCTTCCTGTCGCAGAACGATGTATACCGCTGAGCGCCTCATGGCCCTTGCCATCAACCATGTGATTCTCGATCGCGATGGCGTGCTGAATCTGGAAGCACCAGATGGTGGCTACGTCACGAACTGGTCGCAATGGCGCTGGTTGCCGGGGGCGCGGGAGGGGCTTGCGATGCTTGGCGCCGCTGGCGTTTGCGTATCCGTCGCCACCAATCAGGCAGGCGTTGGCCGCGGCATCGTGAGTCAGGCCGATCTCGATGTCATCCATGCGCACATGACGCATGGTGCAGCGCTCGGCGGTGGCGTGATCGGTCGCGTGTTCGTCTGCCCTCATGCACCCGACAGCGGCTGCGATTGCCGCAAGCCCGCACCTGGCCTCCTCAACCAGGCGATCGAGGCTACCGGTATCCCTCGACAAATGACCATCGCAGTCGGCGATGACTTGCGCGATGTGGAAGCAGCGTGGGCCGCAAATGTTTCCGTTGCCGTGGTGCGCACTGGCAAGGGTTGCCTTACCGAATCCGTCATCTCCGGCCGCGGGGTTCCCGTTTTCGCCGATCTACGCGAGTTTGCGGCGGCGGTGCTTTCCAACTCCATCCCTCAAGCGAGCGCAGTTTCATGATTATCGAACGCATTTTCGCGGAACATGCTGCGGTCATGCATGAGGCTGCCGCAACACTTTCGTCGCGCCTGGAGTCGGTCACGGCAGCGTTGCAGGGATGCCTCAGGAACCAGCGCAAGGTTCTGGCATGCGGCAATGGCGGCAGCGCCGCCGCGGCGCAGCACCTTGTCGCCGAGCTGGTCTGCCGCTTCCGCAACGATCGCCGGGCACTGGCCGCGGTGGCGCTGTGTGCCGACACGATGACCCTTACAGCGATCGGAAACGACTACGGATACGACCGAATATTCGCAAGGCAGATCGAGGCAATCGCATCGGCCGGCGACGTGCTTGTTGCGATCAGTACCAGCGGCAACTCGGCCAATGTGATTCAGGCGGCAAAGGCGATGCGGGCGCTCGGTTGCAAAGTCATTGCGCTGACCGGAGTGGACGGCGGGGAACTCGCAGCGCATGCGGATGTGGTCGTGCGGGCCCCGTCCCGGGTGGTCGCGCGAATTCAGGAAGTTCATGACGTTTGCATTCATGTCATCGCGGAAGCCCTCGAAGAAGGCGTGCGCCAGGCGAGTACGGCATGATCGAGAATTTTCAGGGCGGCGACCCGGCCAGGTTGACCGCGATTTTGAATCGCGCGCCCGGTGTGGCCGTATGGATCGTTGGCGACATCATGCTCGACGAATATGTCATCGGCGAGGTCGATCGGATCTCGCCGGAAGCGCCTGTGCCCGTGGTGCGCGTTGGCGTTGTCGAAAATCGACTTGGCGGCGCTGCCAATGTCGCCCGGCAAGTCGCAGCTCTGGGGGCGCACGCAAGTCTCGCCGGACTGGCAGGGTTGGATGTCGCGGGTACCCAGATCCTCACGTTGTGCGGAGAATCCGGTATCGACACGTGCGCCGTGCGACAACTCGAAGGCCGTCCATCGTCGCGAAAGCTGCGGGCGCTGGCCAGGCACCAGCAACTGGTGCGGCTCGACTGGGAATGTACAACGCCATGTCCACCCGCCGCGGCGCGCTGGATGATCGAACGCCTCAAGGCAGGTCGCGTACCGGATGTCGTCATCCTCAGCGATTACGCAAAAGGCGTACTCGTGCCGGAATTCATTACGTGGATTATCGAAGCCGTTGCGCCGAATGCAGTTCGAATCGTGGTAGATCCGAAGCGACCCGATTTCACTGCCTATCGCGGCGCAAGCATCATCACGCCCAATCTGCACGAATTGGAGATTGCGGCAGGACGTGCGCTGGATCCGGAGGATGCCGCGTCCATAGCGTTGTCAGCGCAGTCATTGGCGCGGGATGCGGGTGTCGAGGCGCTGATTGTCACGCGTGGCGAGCGCGGCATGCTTGTGGTGCCGGCTCACGGGCAATGGACTTCGATACCGGCCAGGGCGCGCGACATCTACGATACCACGGGCGCCGGCGATACGGCAGTTGCGGTGCTGGCCACTTCCCTGGCCTGCGGCGCAACACTGGACGAAGCTGCGTATCTGGCAAACGCCGCTTCAGGCATTGTGGTTGGCAAGATCGGCACGGTCAGCGCGGCGCCCGGCGAGATTGCTGCGGTCCTGAGCGGCCAAGGCCCGAACAAACTGATTGACCTCGACGAAATGGTAGAAAGGGTCGACTGCTGGCATGCGGCGGGGAATCGCGTTGTTTTCACCAATGGCTGCTTCGACCTGTTGCATGCAGGTCATTTGTCACTCCTGCAACAAGCCGCCAAGTGCGGCGACAAGCTCGTGCTGGCAGTCAACAGCGACGCTTCCATACGGCGTCTCAAGGGTCCCAATCGACCAATCGTTCCGCAGCACGAACGGGCCGCCATGCTGGCGGCGCTGACTTGTGTGGACGCGGTCACGATCTTTGATGACGACACACCGCTCGAATCCCTGCAGGCAATTCGGCCAGACGTTCTGGTAAAGGGTCAGGATTACGATATCGCGCAAGTCATCGGTCGTGATGTGGTGGAATCGACGGGTGGTCGGGTGGTGCTGGTGCCCTTGCTACCGGAAAAATCGACCACGGCGTTGATTGACCGGATGGCCAATAGATGACCGGGGTCGCCGACGGGGCTGCGTTGGTCGTTGAACGCGATGAATATGCGATGCGGCTTCCGGTCCGACAAGGGCTGTTGTACCCTGCGGCTGCCAACGACTGTGGCTGGCAGGCTAAGCGCTTCCTAAGCATGGGCCGGAATCATTTGCAGATGCTTGCTACCTGCCTTGGTCGGGTTTGCGTGTTCGCGTCGCTTGTTTTTCTCACCGCATGCGCGACATTTCATGAATTGCCCCTGAGCAGCAAACGCGGCCCGCGACATATCAAGGATCTCACAGTGCCAGCGGCATCGATGCCGGTGTCGGCGCTGCGAACGCATCGTTTTGATCCGGCCGATGGCCTCGATGTCACCGAAGTCGCAATGTTGGCGGTCGCCAACAATCCGCAGCTCGAAATTCAACGCGACGCCACCAAGGTCGCGCGCGCGCAAGCGTATGCCGCCGGTCTGCTGCCGGATCCGCAGCTAAGTTACGAATTCGACCGCCCCACTCGAAACCAGATGGGTGTGACCGATGCCTACACGGCAGGACTTGCGTTCGACCTTGGCAATCTCATCACTCGCGCGCCGCGTGTCGCTGCCGCGCGCGCGCAAGCGCGACAGGTGGACTTGAATCTGTTGTGGGCCGAATGGCAGACGATTGCGCAAGCGCGCAGGTTGTTCGACGAGGTATATTTCCTGCGCGAACGAGTCGCACGGTTGCAGGAGGAGAGCAGCGCGCTGGCACCGATCCGGCAATCGATCCGAAGTGCGCTGAACGACGGCGATCTCACCTACGATTCCGCCAGCGCGGGTCTGAACGCGGCGTCCGATGTCGCCGAACGGTCGAGCGATGCGCAACGGCAACTGCATCAGGCCGACCGCGACCTGCACAATCTGTTGGGTCTCGATGCGGCGGTACCGTTGAACCTGACCGGCGCGCCGTTTTCGGTCGATCCGGGCGGGAGTCAGGTGCAGCTCGCGCTTGAAGGGATGACGAAACGTCGTCCAGACCTGCTGGCGTTGCAGGCGGGTTATCTGGCACAGGACGAAAAGCTGCGCGCGGCGATTCTGGCCCAGTTTCCTGCGATCACGGTCGGTTTCGTGCGTGCGCGCGACAATGGCAATATCTCCAGTTCTGGATTCTCGATCGGATTGTCGCTGCCGCTGTTCGACGGCAATCGCGGCAACATCGCGATCGAGCGTGCGACGCGGCAGCAGTTGCAGGACGAATACAGGGCACGCCTGCTTGCCGATCGCAACGACGTTCAGCGTCTGCTCGCCGATCTTCAAAGCGACTTTGAGCAACACAAAGTGCTGACCGGGCACGCAGAGCAACTCATGCGCGCCCGCGATGCCGCGAAACTCAACTACGCCGCCCGGCGCCTGGATTGGCCAACCTATCTGGCCATTCGTGCCAGTTCGCTTGCTGCAGACTCGGCATTGCTGCAACTGACGCGAGACACTCATGAGGCCGCGATCGCGCTCGATGCACTGGTCGGCAACTGGCCGCGGGCGGCGCGAACCATTACCGAAAAGAACCCATGAACACACCCATTCGAGTTTGTATCGTCACCACCTTCCTCGCCTTGGCTGCGTGTTCCAATGCGGTTGAAGACGATTCAAAACCATCAAAGGTGACGACTGTCGTTTCTGCAGTCATGCCCTCACAGCAAGTGTTTCACTCCACGGTTGCAGCCTTCGGCAGACTGGCGGCCGACAAGCGCCGCACCCTGTCTCTGAGCCTGCCGCAAGGCGGACAAGTCGTTGCGACCGACGTCATTGACGGGCAGCGAGTCAAACAAGGCGCTGTGTTGATGAAACTTGCGACCGATCCGGCTACCCGCAGCGCGTATGTTCATGCCGAAAATGCATTGACCGTCGCGCGCGCAGACTTGACTCGCACTCGACGCTTGCGCGATGCAAACCTCGCCACCGACGCACAGCTCGACGCGGCCCGCAAAACACTGGCAGACGCGCAGGCAACAGTGGATGCGCAGGGAAAACTCGGCGGCGCGCAGGCGATCACTACGCTGACCGCACCGGCCGACGGCATGATAATGGTGCTCGGCGCGCAATTGGGTCAACGCGTCGCGGCAGGAACCAAGCTGCTCGAATTCGCGCCAAATTCTGCGCTGGTCGCGCAGCTGGCCGTCGAGCCCGCTGCCGCGGCAACCATTCAAGCCGGAATGCCGGTGAGCCTCAATCCGGTCTATGCCGCACGCGACACACCAGCGTTGCAAGGCACGGTCACATGGACGAGCGACGCGGTGGACACGCAATCCCATCTGGTGAATATCATCGCCATGCTCAGCGCAGATCCTCGGCTTGCCGCTGGCACTGCGCTATCGGCGAAGATTGAGACGGCACATTTCACTGCATGGGCCGTGCCGCGCAACGCGCTGCTGAGTGATGAGCAAGGCAGCTACATCCTGCAGATTGAACACGGCAAGGCGCATCGCGTTGCCGCAAAAGTGATCATGCCGGTTGGCAGTCCGGTCGGCATCGAAGGCGGCATCGATCCGCGCGCGCCGGTGATCACGCTGGGCAGCTACGAACTGGAAGATGGCGACTCGGTGCAAGCGACGCCGGGCACGACGCCGCGCACGGGTGGAGCCGGCGCACAATGAATGCTGCGCAATGGATGCAGGCGCATCGGCGCTCGCTGTTGTTTCTTGTCCTGATACTCGCGCTCGGCGGCATTGCTTCTGCGTTCCGCTTGCCGGTTTCGCTGTTTCCAGACGTATCGTTTCCACGCGTGCGGGTGACTCTCGACGCCGGCGACCGGCCAGCCAGCCAGATGGTCGTTGCGGTGACGACGCAGGTCGAGGAGGCGGTCCGTCGCGTGCGTGGGGTTCGCAACGTGCGCTCGACCACCAGCCGCGGTAGTGCGGAAATCAACGTGACATTCGATTGGGGTGCGGACATGAACCGCGCCTTCCTCGACGTCAACGCCGCAGTTGGACAAGTTTTGCCGGATTTGCCTGCTGGCGCTCGCGTGCGTACGCGACGAATGGACCCGACCACGTTTCCGGTACTCGCCTACAGCTTGCGCTCGAAGTCGCTGACACCCACCCAGTTGTATGACCTCGCACAATACCAGTTGCTTCCGCTGATCACCGGAGTGGATGGGGTGGCGCGGGTGAACGTGCAGGGCGGTGCGGTCGGCGAACTCCATATCGACATTGATGCGAACAAGCTGCGTGCCCAAGCCCTGACAATCGACGATATCGTCCGCGCCGTATCCAACGCTGCCGACATAACCGCCTTGGGACGGCTCAGCGATCACTACAAGCTGTTTCTGCTGTTGGCCAACAACCAGCCCGCGAGCGTGGGCGCATTGCGCGATGTTGTGGTGCGTGCCGGGCCCGGCGGAGTGGTGCGTGTCGGCGACGTCGCAGCCGTGCATCGCGGTGCCAGTCCACAGTGGGTGCGAGTCACCGCCGATGGCCAGCCAGCCGTACTTCTGCAGGTGTTTCAGCAACCCGGTGCCAACAGCGTGCAGATGGTCGATGACGTGAAGGCGCGCCTCGCCGCGAATCAGTCGCAGATCCCCGATGGCGTGAAAATCGCGACCTGGTACGACCAGACTCAACTGGTCAAGAGTGCCGCGGTCAGCGTGCGCGACGCGATCCTGATCGGCATCGTGCTGGCGGGGCTGGTGCTTTTCGTGTTTCTGCGCAATACGCGCGTGATCATGGTCGCAATGCTGGTTGTACCGGCGACACTGGCAATTACCGTAGTGCTGCTGAACGTGCTGCACATGGGTTTCAACATGATGACGCTGGGCGGCATGGCGGCCGCGGTTGGACTGATCATCGATGACGTGATCGTGATGCTTGAGCACATCATGCGGCGACTGCGCAGCGAAACGGGGCACGTGCGCGAACGCATCGCGCAGGCCGCGCGCGAGTTCACCAGACCGCTCACCGGATCGTCGTCAGCAACCATCGTGATCTTCCTTCCCCTTGCATTTCTGTCCGGCGTTACCGGCGCGTTCTTCAAGGCGTTGTCGCTTACGATGGCCAGCGCATTGGCAATTTCGTACGTGCTGACGCTGATCGCGGTGCCGCTGCTGGCCGAACGGCTGATCGACGAACGCCATGCCCAGGAACACCCACCCGGAAAATTCGCGCAGCGCTGCAATGCATGGTACGCAACGGTTCTGTCGCGCGTGCTGGATTTGCCCGCGCTCTTGCTTGTCGGAGTGATTCCGCTGGTGGCGCTAGGCGCGTTCGCATACAAGTCTGTCGGCACCGGTTTCATGCCGAAGATGGACGAGGGTGGTTTCATCCTCGATTACATTGCGCCGCCCGGCACGTCGCTCGACGAAACCAACCGGCTGCTGGACAAGGTCGGGGCGATCATCGGCGCTGACGCCTACGTCGATACCTACTCGCGCCGCACCGGCTTGCAACTTGGCGGCGGTTTGACCGAAGCGAATACCGGCGATTTCTTCGTGCGCCTGAAGAGCGGCTCGCGACCGCCGATCGAGCAGGTGATGGCGCAGATGCGGCGCGAGATTGAGGCGCAAGTGCCGGGACTGGACATTGACCTGGCGCAATTGATGGAGGATCTGATCGGCGACCTGACCGAAGTGCCGCAACCGATCGAGGTGAAGTTGTATTCCGACAATGCCGTTGCGCTTGACATGGCCGCGAAGAAGGTGGCTGCACAACTGGCCGCAATTCGCGGCGTCGTCGGTATATTGGACGGCATCAACGCCGCTGGCGACGCGCTGGAAGTTGAAGTCGACCCGGTCAAGGCTGCTCTCGTGGGTGTCGATCCACGCAGCGTTTCCGATCAGGTGTCCGCCGCAGTCGCAGGTACCGTCGCAGCACAACTGCCGCTGGGGCCGAAGATGATCGGAGTGCGGGTGTGGCTGCCGCCATCCAAGCGCGCTCAGATCGAACAATTGGAGGCGTTGCCGATCAGCGATGGTCACGGCCACGTGTTTCCATTGTCGCGCGTGGCGACGCTGCGCGAACAACGCGGTCAGCCCGAAATCGACCGCGAAAACCTCACACGAATGCTCGCTGTTACGGCGCGCATCAGCGGTCGAGATCTGGGCTCGACCATCGACGATGTCAAGAAGGTTCTCGACGCACCGGGGGAATTGCCATCGGGCATGTACTACGAATTGGGAGGATTGTACCGGCAGCAGCAAATTGCCTTCCACGGGTTGACCGTCGTGCTGCTCACCGCAATTGCTGTGGTTTTCGCCCTGCTGTTGTTTGTCTACGAGAGTTTTCGGGTCGCGCTGGCGATCTTGATCCAGCCTCTGCTGGCGATCTGCGCGGTGTTCATCGGATTGTGGATCACCGGCACGGAGTTGAACATCTCCGCGATGATGGGCATGACCATGATCGTCGGTATCGTTACCGAAATTGCGATCTTCTATTTTTCCGAATTCGAAGAGGTGCGCTCCCGGAAAGTGGATGACGATGGGCCGGTGCTGCGCGATGCATTGTTGCAAGCCGGCCGCAACCGCGCGCGCCCGATCCTGATGTCCACCATCGCCGCGATTCTTACGCTGTCCCCTCTGGCCTTCGCCATCGGTCGCGGCGCGCAGATGCAACAACCGTTGGCAATCGCGATCATTGCCGGAATGCTGGTGCAGGTACCGCTGGTGCTGATCGTGATGCCGACGGTGTATGCGATGGTCACGGGAAAACTTCGCTAGCAGATTGGCACACCCCATTGGAACGCGGTCACCGCACGTCAGTTGCATCACTGACTTGGGCCGCGCACCAACGCAACGTGGCATACAAGATGCCGGCCGCAAGGCGGAACTCAAGCTCCATCTGCAAGGCGCGCGCGGCCGCCCCGGCCAGCGCCAGGCCCAACCCGGCGTGGCCGCTGCCCTGTTCGCCCTTTCGCCAGAATCGCTGACTCATGTTGGCAAGATCATCCTGATGAAGTGCGGGCGCAGAATTGCGGATGGTCACGCGGTCACAACGCGTCTGCACGCTCACCGTTGTGCCGCTGGGTGCGTACGCAACGGCATTGCCGAGCAGGTTGTCGAGCACGATCTCCATCAAGACCGGGTCCGTTGCGAGCGTTTGCGCTGCATCGGCGGACGCGCCAAGTTCGATCGCCACGGCGCGCTTGCGCGCCGTTTCCTGTTGACGCCCACACACACGGCCCAACAACGATTCCAATGTCACGTCCTTGTAATGGGGTTGCTCGAGTCCGGACTCGATTCTGGTCAATTGCAACAACGCGGTCACGATTGCCTCCAGCTCAATTCCGATGTTGCCGACTTCGCCGAACAGGTTGTTCACATCGCGTCCGCTTGGATAGCGCATCTCAACATCCACAAGCATGCGCAGTTCTGCCAGGCGGGTGCGAAACTCGTGAGCGAGCCCCGACGCAAACTGTCGCTCGCGCGCCAATCCGGCATCCATGCGCGCCAGCACCTCGTTGAAGCGCGCCACCAGCGGCACCAGTTCGGTAGTGTCGCTGTCCGGCAGGCGCCCACCGGGAGTATCCGGGCCGATCCCGGCCATCGCGCGATCGAGGACAGCGACCGGACGCAAACCGCGTCGCACCAGCCAGGGCGTCAACAGCAGCACAAGGGCGCAGGCACCAAGGAGGCTGCCGACGAGGATGAAATCCAGGGTGCTCAGGATGTCGTCGAGCGGACCGCGATTCAACGCATAGCGCAACTCGCAATGCACCGGCGGCACTGCGCGGGAATCCTCGGCCGCCGCGTCGAAAGGAAACGTGACCACGCGCAACATGCGGCCATCCGCAAGATTCGCATCGCCGAATCTGGGCCGCGGCCCCGCCGACAACGCGGGTGGTAGTTCGGCCGTATGCGCGATCACGACTCCACGACAGCGCAGTTCATACCAGCTCGCCTCGGCGTTGCCGGGAAACACCGCAATCGCTGGATTCTCCGCATCGACGGCGACCTTGCCGTTCTCAATCCGCACAAGCGATGCGAGCGATTCTGCGCGCGCCAGTAACGAAGCGTCGAATCGCTGCTGCATTGCCCCGTCGGCACCCCAGTCCACAAGGCGCGTGGCGCCGCCCAGGGCGAGCAACACAGCCGACGCCAGCATCAGGGTCAGGCGTGCACGCAACGAGAATGACTTTGGGCGCAGCACGGTGACTGTCATGGGATCAGGTAACCGGCGCCGCGTCGATTTTCGATCAAGCCCGTGCAACCCGCATCGGCCAACTTGGCACGCAGACCGAACACCAACACTTCGATACTGCGATCCGATGCATCGCTGGCGCTGCCTGCGATGCGTTCCAGAATGCTGGCGCGCGAAAACACGCGGCCTCGATGGCGCAGCAGCAGTTCCAGTAGCGCGAATTCGCGCGGCGTCGGGTTCACGATCGCACCGTTCACCGTTACCTGATGCGCCTGCGGGTCCAGGCGCACGCCGGCATGTTGCAGCACGTCGGAGTGTACTTCGGCGGGCCGACGTGCCAGGGCGTGCAGGCGCGCCAGCACTTCCTCGAACGCGAACGGCTTGACCAGATAATCGTCCGCACCGGCATTCAACGCATCGATACGATCGCTGACCTGGTCTCGTGCCGACAGCACCAGTACGCGCGGACGTTCACCGCCCGCAGGTAGTGCCCGCAAAACGCCGAATCCATCGAGCCTCGGCAAACCGAGATCCAGAACTACGAAATCGTAACCGAACCCGGCGAGATATCCGTTTGCTTCCACACCATCGCCGGCGACATCGACGGTGTAACCGGCCGCGCGCAACCCACGCGCGAGAGTGCCGCGCAGACGCTCTGAATCTTCCACCAGCAGCAATTTCACGCATAGACCTCCTGATCCTGTGCGGGAAAGCTAACACCTCGACCGTTCGCCAACCACTACGCGAGCGCCAGGCACGCGCTAAGTGTCGATAAAGATTCCCCATCCATATTGGACAACCCCAAGCAAGGAGAATCCGCATGACTCGTATACCTGCCCAAACGGTCGCCTTGGCATTGGCGCTAACCGTCTGCGGATCCGCGCTCGCGGGCAGCGTTGATGCCGGTGACCGTGCCGAATTGGCAGCCGTGTTAAAGGCCCCTATTCGCCCGGTCCAGGCCGTGCAGATTGCCCAGAGCGGTGGCGGCGTTGCCTACCGAAACGGCATGGAAGTGAAGCCCAACGGCCATTGGTACGAGGTCGACGTGCTACGCGGCGACGCGACATTGCTGCTGCGCATCGACGCCACTACGGGCAAGCTGCTAAGCAGCAGTCCGGCGCGCGGTGAAGATGCGCAAGGCGCGCACGCGCTGGACGGTACCAAGCTGACCTTCGATGAAGCGATCTCCCACGCCGAGCGGATCGGCAACGGCCCCGCGCTGGAAGCCGAAGCGGCTGGCCACGGTGCGCAGGCTTATGTGGATGTGGACATTATTCGGGATCACGGAAAGCAAATCGCGCATTACCGCGTGACGATACGCGACGCTGTGATCCACGCGAACTTGATCGGCACAGATTCCTGACTGCGCCGCCGGCGCTGGGAGCCTGGGCGGTAGAAACAGTCCAGTTGACTCGTACGCATGCCGGACAACCTTTGCCACCATATGCAACGCCGGGTGGCATCGAATGTCGAGGTCCAAATCGGTAAGCGTCTACAAAGTTTTTCGCTCGATAGTGCTATGTTTGTTTTGTCCGGTTCGCAGAGGATCACGCCCATGAAAAAAATCTCGCTTATGGCAGCTTGCAGCATCTTGTCCGCAGTATCGGGCACGAGTGTACTGGCCGCGCCGCCTGCGTCAGGCAACGCCTGGCAGGTGACTCATCGCTTCCGGATTGGCGGCAGCGGAGGTTGGGATTTCCTGGAACTGGACCAGGCGGCGCAGCGCCTGTACGTGAGCCGTTCGGACCGGGTCCTTGTAGTTGACGCGACGCATGGCAAGCAAGTCGGGGAGATCGACGGACTGTCCGGCGTGCACGGAGTTGCGCTCGCGCACGGGTTCCACCGCGGGTTTATCAGTAACGGCCGCGCCAACACAGTGTCCGTGTTCAACCCCGATACGCTTACGGTCGAGCAGACAGTTGCGGTCGGCGGACAAGACCCGGACACGATCCTTTACGACCCATTCTCACACCGTGTGTTCACTTTCAACGCGCGCAGCAACGACGCCAGCGTAATCGATGCCGCCAACGGAAAACTGCTCGGGCACGTTGCCCTGCCAGGCGCGCCCGAATTCGCAGTCAGCGATGGGCGCGGGCACGTCTTCGACAATATCGAGAGCAAGAACGAGCTGGTCGAAATCGATCCGGTCGCGATGCGAGTGAGGTCTGTTTGGCCGCTCAACAACTGCAATCGTCCATCCGGACTTGCAATCGACGCCGCGCATCACCGCCTGTTTTCGGTCTGCCAGAACAAGATCATGGCGGTGACCGATTCCACCAACGGCAAGGCTGTCGCCAGCATACCGATCGGTGAAGGTCCGGACGCTGCGCGTTTTGACGCCAGGCGTGAGCTGGTATTCAGCTCGAACGGTCGCAGCGGCACGCTGACGGTCGTGCGTGAGGACGATCCGGACCATTATCGCGTGCTTGCTGAAATCCCGACGCAGACGAGCGCACGCACCATGGCGCTGGATGAAGTCAACGGCCACTTGTTTCTTCCTGCTGCGGATTTCGGTCCACGTCCCAAACCGACCGCGACCCAACCGCATCCGCGGGCGCCAGTAAAGCCCGGCAGTTTCACGATCCTTGAAGTTGCGCCGGTGGTGCGAAATTGACAGCGGTTGCGAGTCAGTCATGGTCGGCGCTTGCGCTTCGTTGGGTGGAGGGAATCGAACCCGTTCTTCGACTACCCGCATGAAATTCGCAAGGTGGTCGAAGGCTGCGCTGAACGACAAACGCGACCCGGCTTGTCAGCTTCAGCGCGCAAACCCACCATGCATCGTGGCGCATTCCGCAATGTGGAGCCGCTGCTGAAAATGCTCGACCTCATACTCCGCAACATCAGCGGGCAATGGGCACGCCGATTCGCGACTGGAAAGCCGTCCCGAACCGCTTAAGGACCCGGTGTGACGAGCGCCTTGCTCCGTGGTGAAATCCAATTCCGTCTACACAAGATTCTGCACACCGTCGCTCCACCCGGGGCGCTGTACGCCTCGGCCTCTCGCGCACGCGGGAGCGGCGAGTGGCCCGGTACCGACACTGATGACGTGGAGTGTTATTTCGCGTGATGCTTGTGCCCGCCCAGATGCCGATCGAAGAATTTCACCATCACCGCGTAGGCTTCTCTGGATTCGGGCATCTCCGGATCAGAGAAAAACGAATGCCACATGCCGTCCCAGATGTGCAGTTCCGCATCGACTCCCGCGTCGGTCAACAGCCGCTGACTCTGGATTTCCGAACTCATGGTGAAGTCGCGGGTGCCGGTGATCAGCAGCGTCGGCGGGAATTGTTCCAGCAGCTTCGGCGAATTCGCCGGGAACACCAATGGGTTGTCCGGCTTGGCGCCCTTGAAGTAGGGCAGGTCGATCAGCTTCATCACTTTTGTCGGTGCGGGGTCGCCGTTGAGCACAGGCGCCACATGCGATGAGTCGCCGTTCAAGTCGACAATCGAGCCGCAGAACGTGCCGATCGCTCCCGGCACCGGCAGCTTCCGGGCGATAAACCAGGCCACCGCTTCGCCGGTCAGCACGCCGCCCGCCGAACAACCGTAGATGCCGATGTTTTTCGCCGAGTACTGTTTGAGCAATTCGCGATACACCGCGGCAACATCCTCGCTGGCCGCGGGGAAAACATGCTCGGGACCCTGGCGGTAATCCACGGTGACGACTTCGATGCGGCCGATGCTGGCTACGGGGATCGCTTCCACCAGACCGCCGCTGCCCGCACCCCACAGAAACGCGCCGCCGTGCAGGTTGATCAATACGCGCTTTTTCTGCGCTCGTGCGATGCCTTGTTTTGGCGTAATCACCTGGGTCGGAACGTCGCCGAACTTGCGATCCTCGATTTTGACGGGATACAGCTTCTTCATGCGCTCGGCGCGATCGGAGTTGATCTTGTCGTAGTAGGCACGACTGGTCGCGACCGGCCCCATCAACGGCGGCGCGTGACGGCCTTCTTCCAGCACGCGCTGGAACATCGCCCAGGCTTCGGGCGAGGCGTAGCTGGAAAATGGTGCAGTGAACGCGGGAATGGTTGCCATTCCCATCATGTCCACACCGGACTGCGGTGCAGAGGGTGACGCATTGGCGGCGGGCGCGGCAAGCGCCGCGCTGCTGAACAGGCCGATACAAGGCAGTGCGATCCACCAAACCATGTTGCGAATTTTCGGATTCATGCGATATCTCCTCGCCGGGCCTGCTTCGAATCGAAGTTTACAGCCGATCAAATGGTATGGCGGGATGGCCGATGTGAGTGAGCGGGCATCCAATCACAGCGCCGTGCGTTGCAGCCGTGGTTTGCCGTCGGCACCGCGAGCCACGGAGATGTCGTAATGCTTGCCGCGGAATGTAATGTTTTTCAGCGTCAGTGATTGCCAGCCCTCGGGAAGAATTGGCGCATAGGCCTGGATCAGCCCTTGATCGCGCAGGCGCAAGCCGCTCAGGCCGTAGACCAGGCCCTGTACGAACCCGGCCGATCCGGTCAGGAAATAGCCGGTATTGTTGCTGACCGATTCGGTGCGCACGTTGAACGGCGGCTTGAGCATGTCGGCGGCCATGTTGCGGCGTATCCAGCGCGTGGTCTGCGCGACGTCGCCCAAAGCCGCTGCGGCAATCGCTGTCGGTGCCATTCCCATTGTCGTGGGTGGGTGGCGTTCCGGGCCAGGCGGACCGACCGAACGCGTGTAGTCGCGGCGTCGCACCTGCTCGCTCATTGCCAGATCCAGCGACGGAAATGCCAGCAACGCGCCATCGTGATGACCGTGATCGTGTTCGATGCCGGGATCGAAATCCAGGTGATACCGACCGGCTTGCGAAAACGGCACGAACAACTTGCGTGAGATATCGCGCCAGCGCGGATCGGCTTTCGCACCAACCAGTGCGGCTGCCGCGCTGGCGATGTGCAGTGCCTTGATTACCGAGACATTGGTGTAGGTATCGTTGGGTACGTCGTTGTAGTCTTCTTCCACCGACGTGACGTGGGGAATGTCGTAGCGCTGCCGGGCCGGATCGTAGACCACGCGACTCGCCCAATACTCGGCAAGATTGCGGATCACCGGCCAGCCTTGCGTGCGCAGCCAGGCCTCGTCGTGCGTGGCCAGCCAGTACTGCCATTGCGACAGGGCGATGTCGGCGTTGACGTGTATTTCGCGCACGCCCAGCACCCAGGCGGCGTGGATGACTTGTTCGGTGCCGTTCTGCGGATCGGCTTCCCACGGATATTTCGCGCCGCGCTTGCCGCGCTCCTTCGCCCGCGCCTGCGCCGCCGGCAACGTGCGATGACGAAAGGCCACGATGGATTTCGCGCGTTGCGGATGCTGCAACAGCAGCGCCGGCATCATCCAGGTATCGCTGTCCCAGAATACGTGTCCGACGTAGCCCGTCGTGATGCCGCAAGCGCCCACGCCCCAGCTCGTGTTCGCCGCAACATTGCTGAGCAGGTAATAAAGATCCGAATGCACCGTCTTCTGCGCGGCCGGGTCGCCGTCGATGACGATGTCCGATTTCCATAATTCCGACCAGGCGTCGCGTTGCGCGGCAAGCAGCGCATTGAAGCCATGCCTGCGTGCGTCGCGCGCCAGTTTCAGATCGGCTTGCGCATCGCCGCCCCAATCCTGGCGCGATATCGCGACAAACTTGGCGAAGTCGTAGGTTTTGCCCTGATTCACGCGCACACGCAAGTCGAGCGAAAGCCGGTAGTCGCTGCGATAAACCTTGATCGAAACCGGCTTGAGTCCCGCGGGCAACGACAGCGCCGCGGCTTGCGCCATGGTCAATCCGCGTTCTGCGCGACCATCCAGCCACAAGGTCAGGTCGTGTTGATTGCCGGCGGCCGTGAGCACATGCGTATCGCCGTAATACCACACGGCCGCGCGATCCGGTGTCGCGGGAGGCATGGCACCGAACTTGAGGTTGTTCGCAGCGACGGCGATCTGCATTTCGTCGCCGTCGAGTTCCGCCAGCGGCATGCGCGGTTGCGACGGTGCCCAAAGATTCAGCGCGAACGTTAGTTCGACCACGCCGTCGAATTCCGGGGTGATCGATATCCTGCTCGCAGCCAGATGCGGCGATGCCATGCTGACGAACGACTCGACCCGGATTCGTGTGAACCGCCCGTGATCGTCGTAGCGATAGCGGGTGATCAGGGTGGCATCGTGCAGGTTCAACACCTGCCGGTAGTCGCGGAACACCGAGGCGCTGAGTGGAACCTGATTCATCCAGAAATGCCCGCGAGCGGACTGGCCGGTGCTGTAGTCGATCTCGGTCCAGCCCGGAATCGCCGCCGGCCGCGACATGTCGTCCTTGGCGTAATCCATGAAACCGACGAGATACGACAGGTTGCCTTCCGTGCCGCGCGGTCCGGTGAACGTGGAGACATAGCCGTTGGCAAGCTCGCCGGGGAAATACGCGTCGAAGTCTTTTGCGCTTGCCGTCAGCAGGAAGCTCGGGTCGGTTGCGGCCTGCGCCAGCGCGGTCGCCAGCAGGGCCGTGGTTGCGACCAACCGGCACAGCATGGGTCGGGAACGCTTCATGCGCTTACAGCGTCTTGCGTGTGAGCCGGACCTTGCCATTGGCATCGCGATCGATGCGGATGTCGTACTGCCGTCCGCGGAAACTCACCTGTTTCAGCGTGACCGATTTCCAGCCCGGCGGTAGCACCGGGGCATACGCTTCGGTCAGGCCCTTGCCCTCGATGCGCAGACCCGACAGACCATAGACGAAGCTTTGCACGAAGCCGGCCGAGGTGGCCAGCAGGTAGCCGGCGTTGTTGGCGACGGTCTCGGTGCGCACGTTGAACGGCGGTTTGAGAAAGCCCACCAGATTGCGGTCGATCCACGCGCCGGCGGCCTTCGCGTCGCCGAGTTCGGATTCGGCGACGGCGAGCATCACCATCATCATCTCGTTCGGATCGTCGCCATGCGTCTTCAGTTCCTGCAGTTGGAACGCGAAGTCGTTGCGGCGGATCTGCGCCGACATCGGCAAGTCCAGATTCGGGTACATCAGCCAGGCCAGCGACGAACCCATCCAGGTGATCTTGTCGTGCGGCACCGAGGCGTCGAAATCCAGATGGCGTTGGTGTTCGCTGTCGAACGGGATGTACATCTTCGCGGCGATTCGCGCCCAGTCGGGATCGGCCTTGGCGCCGACCAGCCCGGCGGCCCGGGTCGCGATGTTCAAGGCCTTGCGTGCGGCGGCGTCAGTAAACGAATCGTTCGGCACGTCGTCGTAGGCTTCATCCGGCGACGTGACGTGATGTATTTCGTAACGGTCTGCGGCCTTGTTGTAGGTGACCCGGCTTTTCCAGAAGGTCGCGACGCCATGGATCACCGGCCAGCCATATTCTTTCAGCCATGCACGGTCCGCTGTGGCGAGGTAATACTGCCACTGTGCGATTGCGATGTCCGCGTTGACATGGATTTCGCGATGCACGCCTTCGGCGAAATACGGCGTGTAGTCGACGCCGGTCTGCGGATCGGATTCCCATGGATACATCGTGCCCTTGACGCCGTATTGCCGGGCGCGGTCGCGGGCCGGCGCCATGGTGCGGTTGCGGAACATCACGATCGGTTTGGCACGCTCGGGGTGCAGCAACAGCAACGCCGGGAACACCCACGAATCGCTGTCCCAGAACGCGTGCCCGGCGTAGCCGGGAGTCAGGGCGCAGGCACCCATCGGCCAGGCCGTGCCTACGGTGGTATTGGACAACAGATAGTACAGATCCGAATGCAGGGCCTTCTGCACGTCGGCATCGCCATCCACGACAACATCGGTCTTCCACAACGTGTGCCAGGCATCGACGTGCCTGGCGAGCAACGCATCGAAGCCGGTGTGGCGTGCCGCCTTGGCAAGTGCGACATCGGCTTTGGCGTCGCCGCCCCAGCCCTGCCGCGAGGCGGCGAAGTACTTGCTGAATGCATAGGTCCGACCCTTGCGTACATTCACGAGCAGATTCAGCGACAACTTCTGCGCGCTTTTTTCCAGCTTGACCGACTCCGGCGTCAAGTTCGCCGGCAGACCGATGGTGACCGCTTCGGCCATGGTCGGTCCGTTGACTGCCTGGCCATCGAGCCACAAGGTCAGTTGTCTGCTGTCGCCATCGCTGGAAACGATCCGGGTATAGCCGTGATACCAGACCGCGGCGCGATCGGGTGTTGGCACGGGCTTGTTCTGCAGATTCTGCCCGCTGGCAATCACGGCATCGATCATCTGATCTCCGCTCATCGATGCGATCGGGAAACGCGGTTGATGCTCCGACCACAGCCGGATTGGAAACGTCAGTCGCACCGTGCCGTCGAATTGCGGCGTGATCGAAAACTGCGTCGCGGCGAGATGCGAATCGGCCTGGCTGACGAAGCTGGTCACTTTCACGTCGGTCGACTTGTTTGCGAACGTGTAGCGGTAGCGGGTCGACAGCGTGCCGTCGTGCATGTTCAGCGTCTGCGCGTAATCGACGAAAATCTTCGGGTCCAGACGCGTCGAGTTCAGCCAGCCGCCGCCGGGGTTGTAGTCGAACTCGCTCCAGCCGGGAATTGCCGCCGGGCGCGCAATATCGCCCTTGGCGTAATCCATGAACGCGACCATGTAGGACATGTCCGGTTCGGTGCCACGCACCGAGGTCATCACCGAGAAATAGCCGTTGGCCAGGTACGACGGGAAATACGTGGCGAAATTCTCCGCCGTGCCGGTGAGCAGGAAACTGGAATCGGTTGGCGTCGCCCGCGAGGGTAGTGCGGTCAGCAGCAGCAGCGCCGGGAAACAGATCAAGCCTGAGCGTATGCGGGTATTCATGTTTGCCTCGTGCGCAATTGCGCGGTTCACAAAAGTTTCGATTGCAGGAGGCGCGAACGACTCGTCGGCGTCAATTGGCTGCGGCGTCGACTGCAGCCGCGAGCTTTACCTGGGCAGCGGCGCGATCGGTTTCGCGCTTGAAGAAAAACAGGGTGACCAGGATCAGCGCCATCGGAACCAGCGAAAAGTAGAACGCATCGATACCGTTGAACGCAGAGAACACGATGGCGGTGATGCGCGAACCCAGGGTTCCGCCGAGCGCCGAAAACAACACGATCAGACCGGTCATGGCCGCGTGCTGGGTCTTCGGCAACGAACTCAGGGCGACCGAGTTGACGACGGGGTAGATGGGCGCCATGAGCAGTCCGATCAGCGGAATCAGGTAGGCTGCGATCGGCGCATTGAATACGCCCACATTCGGGCGCGCCACCACGTCGCGGGCCAGCGGCAGGACCAGCAGCACCAGCGCCGCCATGCCGATGACGCAGATATTGAGCAGGATGTTCCAGGGCACCCGACGCAGGACCTGGCCGGCGCCCAGGCGGCCGACGGCAGCGGCCCCGGCAAGAATGCTCGCCAGCTGCACGCTTACCGCATTCGGAAGTTTGAGAATCTCGTTGTTGAAGGTCGGCAGCCAGGTCGAGAAACTCTGCTCGATCAGCACATACAGGAAGGTGGACAGCAGGAACACGTAAATCAGCGGGCGCACGAACAGTTTGACCATTTCCATCAGCGAACCCGAAGCCGAATCGTTCTCGCGGGTGTGCGCGGCCGATTCGTCGAGTTTGGCCGTGGCCAGGAGCACGATGACCACGGCGCAGATGGCGGCCAGCACCCAGTACACATTCAGCCAGGACGGGTTGGCCGGGTTCACGTCGTCGATGAACGCGCCGAACAGCCAGTTGCCGGCGAGCACACCGATCATGAAGATGCCTTCGATGGTGTTGGTGAAGCGCGAGTGCTCGATGCGATCGCGGGTCAGCAGCCCGATCGACGAGTACACCGAGATCTTCGCCAGCGCAAATCCCACGCCGGTACACACGAACAGCAGTTCGGTCGTGCCGAAACTCGGATGCAACGGCATCATCATGCAGGCGCCGCCGACGATCGCCAGGCTGAGCATCATCGCGCGCCGATAGCCGAGCAGAGGCAGAAACGAGGCGACCGCGAAGGACACGATCGCGATAGTCAAATCCTTGAACGGCTCCAGGATGCTCGCATGCGGCTTGGATACGCCGAAACTGGTGATCGACTGCAGGATCAACGTGCCTACGCTGTTGAGCAGGATCGCGAAGACCATGTAGATCAGCGCAAGCGCCAGGATGATGCGGAAACGATTGGACGGCGCGGTTTCGGTCATTGGCGAGTTACCCGGTTTGCGTCGCATTGCTGCGGGGATCAGGCGATCACGCAGTGGCGTGACGCACAACGTTATCAGTCCGGATCGACTGGGTGCATCAAAAAAATTGCGGCCCGGATCGCTGTTGGAAACGATCCGGACCGCTCGCCCCGGTAGGGAGGGACGATAACCTCGTTCAGAAGCTGTACTTGGCCTGGAAATTCACCTCGCGGCCCTGAATCGAACGCGCCAGCAGGATGCCGCCGGGGCCGGTCGGGTTTCCGGCGACGCGCGCATTGCCTTCGGTCAGGCCGATTTCGTTGGTCAGGTTCGTGCCCTGGAGGCGGAACTGCCAGTGTTCGCCGTAGTTGGCAACGATGCCGAAGTCCAGCGTGTGATACGGACCCAGCGGGGCCAGACCGGTCTGGTCCTCATAACGTTGGCCAATATGCGTGTAGGTGACATACGGCATGATGTTGCCCCAATCCATCACGAAGTTGTAGCTGGGAGTGAACATCCAGCGCAGTTTCGGTTGGCGTTGCAACGGCTGGCCGTTGAAATCGACCTTGAGCAGGTTGCCGTTGACATCGGTGACCGGAGCAAAGCCGTTCTGGTGGGTGTAATGGCCGTCCATGTAGGCAACGAGCAGATCCAGTTTCAGATTCTCGACCGGGCTCAACACGCCGCGGAAGTTGACGCCTTTCGAGTCCGATCCATACAGCGTGGTGCATTGCGCCTGGCCGCTTTGCGCAGTCGGAGTACCGTCGCAGTCGAGCGGAACGTTGTTGTTGTCGGTGGCGCTGGTGGTCAAGCCGGTGAACTGGCGGTGATAGGCACTGACATCGACATACGCGATATCGGACTGGAACTTGAATCCGGCCTCGTAATTGCGCACTTTCTGCATCGGCGCGAAATCGCCGCCCGAGCCACGAATGCCATTGTCGAAATCGTCGAAATGCGCGCCGCTGTTGGCACGCACATAGACGCTCATGTTCGACGAGATCTCGTAGTTCGCGCCGATTGTGAACGACGGATGCGTCTTGTCGTAATTCAGTTTGGTGAACGTGCCGTCGCAGATCTGCGCTTTGTTGTCCCACAACGTCAGCGGATTGCCATCCAGATCGACGTTCTTCTGGTTGCAGGTGTACTGATCGACGTTGGTGTTTTCCACACGACCGGATGCGTCGAACAGCCACGGCCCGATCTTCCAGGAATCGGACAGGTAAAACGCCTTGTTGGTGGCGCTGCCATGCTCGAGAATGTTGTAGCCGGCACCGTAGCTCAGGATGCCCTGCGGATTCGTGATCTGGACGGTGTTGCCGTTCGCGTCGACGTAGCTCAGCGTCACCGGACTCGTGTTCGGCTTGTTGAGCATCAGCATCGGATTACCGAGCGACCAGTTGTCCCTGTCCTTGTAGTGAGCCAGATACAGGCCGGCGGTCAGCGTATTGCCGTCGAAGATTTCCTTGCTCAGGCGGAAATCGTTGTTGAGGTTGGTGAGGTGCTTCTGAATGAACCAGAAGCCCTGTTGAATCACGCTCTGATCAAGGCTCGTCGCGCCGTTGTAGGAAACCGAATCCACGGGCAAGGAAAGCTTGTAGTCGCCGCCCAGCCAGTTGCCGTCGATGGGGTTGTTGTCGCTGTCGCAGAAACCGGATGCCTGGCCGCCGGACCAGTTGCAGCCATACAGAAAGTATCCGAGCGGTTTCGGGTTGGGGCCTGAGAACAGGGCGGTCGTATTCAAATCGCCACCGTCGTACAGGAAGTGATCCGAAACCGACCAGTCGCCGAACTGCGCCTCGTAGCTACCGCCGAAGAAGTGAAGATTGCCACCACGGCCATTGGCGAGATCGGCATTCTCCGTGCCGCCGGCCGGATTGATCAGGGTAACGTTCTGTATCGCGTGGCTGCCGTAGGTGTCGGTCAGGACATCGAACCCGGGATATTTCGAGAAATTGCCGTTTCGATCTTCGTACAACGGTGTCGGCACGAGAAACTGGTTCTTGTCGTGCAGCACGCGCGCCCACAGCATGAACGTGCCGTTGTCCATGTCGTGGGTCAGCGTTGCCGTCAACTGACCGCCGTCGTCGGCCGGGAATTGCGGTGCACGAACGCCGTCGGACTTGCGGTAGAAACCACCGATACTGCCGTACCAGTTCGGTGCGATCGGGAAGCCATAGAAGCCGTCCACGCGCTGCATGCCTTCGTCGCCAATGGTCAGGCCAATATCGCCGGACGGGTCTTCGGTGCCCTGACGCAGGATGAAGTTGGCCGTCGCACCCATCTGGCCGGGACCGAACACGGCGCCCGGACCTCCCTGCACGATTTCGACACGCTCAATCGTGTCGTCCAGGCGCAGCAGGGAGCTGCTGTCCATGAACGACAGTGACGACATGCCGTACAGCGGCGTGCCGTTGACCATGTTGGTGAAAAACGGTGCGTCGCCGCCGCCGGGGAAGCCGCCAATTTCAATGTTGGCGCCGGTCTGGCCGCCAGACGATTCCGGCCAGATTCCGGGTGAGATCTTGAGCAGATCGGCCGTGCTGATCGGGTTGGCTTCCTTGATCTGTTCGCGACTGGCGGCAACGATGTTGTAGCTGGCGTCGAGCTTCTTGACGCCAGTCGCATTGGCCGTAACCACTACGCCTTCCAGCGACTGCGGATTGTTTTTCGTTGCTTGCTGTTGCTTCTTGGCTGCGGTCGATGCGTCATCGGTGCCCGATGGGTTGGCGACCGTGTTCTGGTCGGCATCCGCGGCATTCGCACGTACGGCATACGGGAGTGCGGCGACGATCGCGGCAGTGAGTGCCACTCTAATTAGTTTGGGATGCTTCATGGTTCTCCCTCCTCAGGATGGTGTTTGCACACCGTTTGTTTCGTATACCGCTTGCTTGCGATGCGATCCAGCACAAGGTTGCGGCGGTCAGGTTCAGGTACAGGCGGATACAACAAATTTTTCCAGGTCGAACGAGCTCAGATTGGGCAACACGGCATCGGCTTGCTTGAGCGTCTGCGCATCGCCGATGCCCACAGCGGCCATGCCCGCAAACTTGATCGCCGCGATTCCCGCTTGCGCATCCTCGATGCCCAGACAAGCGGCAGGGGGAATGCCCAGCGCGGCGGCGGCGCGCTGGAATATTTCCGGATCCGGTTTGGCGTGGGTAACCGTCGCGGCATCCACGATGTAATCGAAAAACTCGCCGATTTCCATGCGCTCGACGAGTTCCTTCGCACTGCGGCTGGCCGACGCCAGCGCAATTTTCAGACCGGCTTGTCGCGCCGTGCGCAACGCGTCGCGCGCACCGGGCAGCAGGTCTTGCGCAGAAAACGTCTCGATGGCGTTGCGGTAGTAGCCATTCTTGCGGTCGGCCAACCCGCGCTTTTGCACATCCGTGTAATCCCCGGCCGCCGCACCCAGAACGAGTTCGAGCGATGCGGCACGATCCACACCCTTCAGCTTTTCGCCGATGGCGTCGTCCCAGGGCAGACCCAGTTCCGTGGCGAGGCGTTTCCATGCGGCTTGATGCAAGTGCGCGGTATCGGCCAGTACGCCGTCCAGATCGAAGATCAGTGCCTTGAACGGCTGCGGGAAGGCCACCGGCAACGGTTTGGGCTGCGCAAGCTCGCGCGTACGCAGCGGTCGCGACACCGACGCTTTCGCTTCCAGCGTCAACCCTTCCCCGGCATGGAGTATCTGCAGTGCTGCGCCATGGCTCAGCGTGTAGTGCGCGCCATCCGCGTCGATCGCGACAACCACATGGCGTCCTTGCCAGACAATGCCGAAGCGATAGGCGCGCCACGCCGGTGGCCGGATCGGGTCGAACGCGAGGCGTGGCTCGCCTGCCGGATCGTGATTCACGCGCAGGCCGCCGAAGCCCCACGCCAGCGCCAGCCAGCTTCCCGCCATCGCCGCGATGTGCGCGCCATGCGCGGTATTGGACTGCAGGTCGTCGAGATCCACCCGCAGGGTCTGATGAAAATAGCGCTGGGCCTCCTCAGCTTGGCCGACCTCGGCGGCGAGCACCGCGAACGTCGATGCGGAAAGTGTCGAATCGTGTACGGTGATTGCCTTGTAGTAGTCGAAACTGCGGCGCTTGATATCGCGATCGACATTGTCGCCGGCAAGCACCAGGGCAAGCACCGCATCGGCCTGCTTGCAGATCTGGTGGCGATACAGCGTCAGCGGATGGTGATGCATCAGCAGCGGATATTTTTCCGGTGGCGTGGCTGCAAAGTTCCAGGGCGGCTTGTCGAGGAAGGTATCGTCCTGGGCAACAATGCCAAGGCGCTCATCGTAGGGCAGGTACATCGCCTCGGCGGCGCGCGCCCAGTCGGCAATCTCGGTTTCGCGCAAATCGAGTTTGCGCATCAGCGCGGTGCAGGCATCCGCTTCGGCATCGGCGAGCCCGCGCAGGGTGGCAACTGCATAGCGCAGGTGTTCCTGGGCCATGCGGTTGGTGTAGTAGTTGTTGTCGACCAGGGCCGTGTATTCGTCCGGACCGGTGACGTCGTTGATGCAGAACGCGCCATTTCGACGCGGATTGAAATGTCCGATCTGCAGCCAGATCCGGGCAGTTTCGGCGAGCATCTCCGCACCCATGCTGGTGAGAAATGCGCGGTCGCCGCTGGCTTCGACATAGAGTCTGATGGCGAATGCGACGGCGGCATTGATATGGTATTGCGCCGAGCCACTCGGATAGTGCGACGAACATTCGTCGCCAGCGATCGTTCGCCACGGATATAGCGCGCCGCGTTCGTGGTTCATTTCGCGTGCATGAGCACGGGCGTGATCCAGGCAATGGAAGCGCCAGACCAGGCTGGCTTTGGTCAACGCCGGCTCGGTGAGCGCCAATACCGGCAGGACGAACGTTTCCGAGTCCCAGAACACGTGACCTTCATAGCCTTCGCCGGTCAGACCCTTGGCGGCAATGCCGCCGCTGCCATCGCGTCCGGCGGCCTGAAACGTATGGAACAGATTGAAGCGCAGCGCCTGTTCGTCGCGCCGGCCGATGTCGCCGCCGTCGATGGCGAGCTCGGCGCTGCTCCAGAATCTTGCGTATCCGCGCGCTTGTGCTTCGACCAGCGCAGCAAAGCCGGTGTCGACTGCCGCATCGAGCGTGGCCTCGGCACGCGCATGCAATTGTTCCGCAGTCTCGGCAGCTTGCGGCTGCGTCCATGCATAGGCGATGTATTTCTCGATCGTGACGACGGCACCGTTGTCGAGCTGCGCCTTGAAAACCTGTCGTGCGCTGCCCGTGTCGGAGTCGGAGTCGGCGCCGGCGAATTCCGCCCGCGCGATCCGGTGACGCTGCGCGCACACCACGCCGATGGCGCTTGCGTGCGTGCGTTGGGCAAGCCAGGCGCCGTTCGCATCGGCAGCGGTGTGCGTAACCTGCATGGTCAGGCCGGCGCCGGCGCCAAAGCGCGGGTCGTCGCCCTGTGCCGCGGCGGCGTGGTCGCCATGAATGCTCGATACGATATTGACCGCACCGCCAGGATCCGGCGATCGCAGCGTCCAGCGGATGCACGCAAGCCCCGGGTACGTCAGCGAAACGATACGGCGTGCATCGACTTCGAATGTGCGACCTTGCGGCGTACGCCAGACGATGCGGCGTGAAAGCGATCCGGTGCGAAAGTCGAGGTTGCGCTCGAAGACGAGACACTCCCCGTCGGCCGGATCGACGCATGCGCCGTCTGCAAGAATGCGGATCGCCGTGGCATCGGCAACCGGCGTGCGCGTGTCGGTAGTGCGGGCGAAACCGAAGTGGCGCTCGTGATAGTGGATCGGTGCGCGTTCCCAGACACCGGCGATGAACGTGGCCTGGGTCGCGCTGGCGGATTCCTCGAAGCCGCCGCGCACGCCGATGGCGCCATTGGCGAGCGCGAACAGGGTCTCATCGCGCGCCGCGTTTTCGCGTTGCCAGTGTGACTGGCGCAGGTACCAGGGATCGAGTGTGGCAACTGCGTTGTCGGAAGCAGAGATGATCGGGTTGGATGCCATGACGCTGTCGCGCCGTGCTGAACCCGTGCGGGCGTGCGGCGCGGGCGAATTACTGCTCATGCGCCTCACCGGGGCGACCGACGCCGGCGACAAGCAGCACTTCGCGCTGGCGCAACAGCGCCTCCACGCATGCGATCGACGATTCCAAAATCACTCTCCCTCCCGAACCGACGATGGACCCGCGCATTGATATGCGTCTTTGGTCTGCCGCCGGACTATTGACGCGACAGTAACATTCAATTGGTATCGATATCAAGATACCGATACCAAAGCAGCCCCGGGCGTGGTTCCACAAACGGCGCGCAGTCCGAACGATCTCGGCCGTGCGACTTGCCGACGCACCTGCGTTCAGCAATGCCGGACGCTTCCAATTCTTGCTGCCCGACGATTCCATGCATCGCGATTAGGCACTACAGTGTGTCGTTGGCGGGACCGGAACCGGCACACTCGGCGCACCCGGGCCCGACGAAATTTCAGCCTTATTTGCGGCGCCGGACATGGTCTGTGGCGCGGTCCGGTCGGCATCACTTGCGGGGATGAACGCATCGCATGAGCAAAAGCAGACGTGGCAGGAAATCGGCGACTCCGATGGCCGGGCCGATGACGATGGCGGATCTGGCCGATTTGGCCGGCGTCTCGAAGATCACAGTGTCGCGTGCCTTGAGCGGCAACGGTGTCGTCAGTCCTGTCACGCGCGAAAAGGTGCGCGCAATTGCCGCCAAGCATGGCTACCGGTTCAATGTCAGCGCGCGCAACCTGCGCTTGCGTCAAAGCCACACGATCGCGGTGATCGTCGAGATGACGCCGAGCGTGAGCCGGCCGATGTCGGGGCCTTATCCGCTCGAACTGCTCGGCGGCATCGCGCAGGAACTCGCTTCGGCCAATTACAGCGTGCTGTTGACGATGCGCCATGGTGCCGCGTTTGCGCCAGCCGTGCAGGGCGCGGATGCGGTGATCCTGCTCGGCCAGGGCGCCAAGCAGGAGGCGGTGCACGTGTTTGACCGGCTGCGCCTGCCGATGGTCGTATGGGGAGCGCCGCGGCGCGGCGATGAACACATCGTTGTTGGCAGCGACAATCGCGCCGGTGGTGCGAATGTGGCCGAACGATTCGTCTCGCTGGGTCGGCACCATCCGGTTTTTCTCGGCAATACCGATCACCCGGAAATGGCTGAGCGTTACGCCGGATTTGCAGACTTCCTGAAATCCCGTGGCATCACGCCTGCCGTGGTCAACCACAAGCTGTTCACGGCCGAATCGGCGATCAAGGCCATGCATTCGCTGGTCCGCGGCAAACCCAAATTCGATGCGATTTTTGCCTGCAACGATCTGCTTGCAATGGGTTCGATCCGTGCGTTGATCGACATGGGCTACCGGGTGCCCGAGGATGTTTCCGTCGTCGGCTACGACGATACGCCGCTCGGTGCCGCCTTCATTCCGCCGTTGTCATCGGTTCACCAGAACTGGCACGAAAGCGGGATGCTGCTTGCGCGCAAAGCGCTCGCGCTGGTGCGCGGCGAGCCGGTCAAATCCGAGACGCTGCCCAGTCACCTTGTCGTGCGTGCGACCTGAACCCGGCACGCCGCGATTCAGCGCCGCCCGGTCAGTCCCGTTTCAGCGCCGGTTTTCCCGCGCGGGTGTGGCACCACGGCGCAAAATTCACGTCTCGCTACGAAACACGTTGATCCCGAAGTAGGCGATAAATGCGTAGCACAACAACGGCAGCACGAACGCATGCTGTATGCCGATGTGATCGGCAAGCATGCCTTGCATCAGCGGAATCACGGCGCCGCCGACGATCGCCATGATCAGCAGGCTGGATCCTTTTCCGGTCAACGGTCCGAGCCGGTCGATGCTGAGCGTGAAAATGGTCGGAAACATGATCGAGTTGAACAAGCCGATCGCAACGATGCTCCATACCGCGACCTGATCGTGGCTGAGCATTGTGGTAATCAGCAGTGCCATGTTGATTCCGGCGGCCGTCGCGAGCAGGCGGCGCGGAGAAATCTTCTGCATCAGCGCTGCACCGATGAAGCGACCGACCATCGCGCCGCCCCAATAAAGCGCAACGTAGTTCGCCGCCTGCGCCTGCGAAATGTTGCCGATGTCGGCTTGCGAGATGTAGTTGATCAGGAAACTGCCGATGGCGACTTCGGCGCCGACATAGACGAAGATCGCCAGCGTGCCCAGGCGCAAATTGCGATGACGCAAGGCGTCGATGAAGCGATGCTTGCGCGCTTCTTCCGCACTGGTATCGTCAACAATCTCCGGTATGCGCGAGAAATAGATCAGCAACGCGAGTGCGGCAAGCGTCAGCGCGAGGCCGAGATACGGTCCCTGCACGAGCTGGGCTTGCTGCAGGCGATAGGCCAGGCGCTGGGTTTCGGGCAGTTGAACGATCTGCGCCGCGCCAAGCACGACTCCGGAAAGAATCAGCACGCCGCCGAATTTCGGTGCGAGCGTGGTGCCGAGCGAATTGAACGCCTGCACCAGATTCAAGCGCGTGGCTGCGCCGGCAGGCGGACCCAGCAGGCTGACATAGGGATTGGCGGCTACCTGGAGCAGGGTGATGCCGGTGGCAAGAATGAACAGCGCGCCCAGGAACAACGCATACGACGGCAGGCTGGCCGCGGGATAGAACAACACGGCGCCGCAAGCGGCAATCAACAACCCGAGCACGATGCTGTGCTTGTAACCCAGTCGCGACACGACCTTTCCGCACGGCAGCGACATGACGAAATACGCACCGAAGAACGTGAACTGCACCAGCATGATCTGTGCGTAGTTCAGCGAAAACAGCGATTTGAGATGCGGGATCAGCACATCGTTGAGGCTGGTGAGAAAGCCCCACATGAAAAACACGAAGGTGACGATACCGAGCGCGAACCGGTTCGACTGCGAACCTGATGCGCCGTTCGCAGGCGTAGTGCGGTTACCGGAGATTGAAACCATGGGCGAATTCCTCGTTCGTTTATGCTATCGAACCGGTACGAAGTATTGACCGGTTTGCGTTCGCCCCCGAATCAGGTCCGGGGCAAGCTTCGAGCGTCATGCGGTAGATGCGAAGTCCAGGGAAGCGTTCCGACTTCGCTGCGCGCAGCCAATCCCGAGCCCTACAAAGCGCTCGGCACGAACGATAATCTTGCAAATGCTTCCGGTTCAATGGGCCGCCGGCCACAGCCACATGAAGATGGCTCCTGTCAGCAATGCGTAAATCAGACCGTCCACGGCATCCTTGATCACGGCGCGCCACGGTTGCCCCCACCAGATGCCCATCGGAAACGTGCCGGCCGCATAGGCCATCAGCGCGACCAGCGCCGTCGTATGGAATACCCGATGAGAGTTTGCGCCGGCATCCAGCGCTCCGATGGCGACAAACGCGCAAAACAGCGAAACCACCAGACAGAACACGAACCACAGCAGCAGGTTTTTGCCCATGTTGGGCATTCCATCGGGTCGCAGGATGACGAAACCCACGGGACCGGCCTTGAACTTCTCGATGGACTCCGGCTTATTCATGTCCTGCATTCGGCAATAAGGCAGTACATACATGCCCGGCGCGGGATTGTCCTTGCGCATCGCGGCACCAACCTCGTCCTCATTGGAAAAACCGTGGTAGTCCGGCATGTGCCAGAACTTCAAGAGCATGTGCACGATGCTGCTGGCAATGAATACCGCCACAGCGGACATCAACACAGGAAGCCAAAGCTGTACGAGCGAAACCATGATGTCTCCCCTCACGGCAGGCCCCGGATCGGGCGCGTCGATTCTACGCCAGCATGACAATGCGGTCAGGGGCGATCTTGCCGGCACGCGAAAGTCGTTCCGCGATGGCCGCATCCGCACGACGCATAAATCCACGCGCCAGGCAATTCGCAGCGATCGGCACGGTGTGCAACCGGCGTTTGGCTGGCGTCGCCATGCATAACATCAAGGTTCGCGGAAAAAACCCAAAGGCACAGCGATGTCGGTGCGGTGGTCTGCGCCACGAGACACACCTTGATGACCACTGTTTGGACGTCCGCGCACAAGAAGTGGTGGCTATGGGTGGACTCGAACCACCGACCCCAGCATTATGAGTGCTGTGCTCTAACCGGCTGAGCTACATAGCCGCGGGTCGCGTAGTGTAGCGGTGCGGGGTTGCGAGGTAAATGGCCACATGGACAGGGTCGCATTGCGGCTGCGGCTTGCCGATATGCACTGGCCTGTGGAAAAATCGGGATATCAGTTGTGGAGTGGTGAACGTGATCGATCCGGACGGCTTCCGACCGAATGTCGGCATCATCCTGTTGAGCGACAGCGGCAGCGTGTTCTGGGCGCGGCGTGCGTATCGCGATGGCTGGCAGTTTCCGCAGGGTGGCATGCGCAGCGATGAAACACCGCTGGAGGCGATGTATCGCGAGTTGGAAGAGGAAACCGGATTGCGTCCGGAGCATGTCGAGGTCCTCGGCGCCACGCCGGGTTGGCTGCGCTACAAGCTGCCAAGGCGTTATCTGCGCCATCATGAAAAGCCGTTGTGCATTGGCCAGAAGCAAGTCTGGTTCCTGCTGCGCTTTCTGGGCGAAGAATCGCACGTGCGCCTTGATTCGACCGACACGCCCGAATTCGACCTGTGGCGCTGGGTGGATTTCTGGTATCCGGCCGAGCACGTCGTCGCCTTCAAGCGCACCGTCTACGAAAAGGCGTTGCGACATCTGGCGCCTTTGGCGGGGTTTATGCCGTTGGCTGCAACGGACTGATTGGCGCCGATCGGGTGGCGGCTTGGCCGCATCCGGGTGAAAGACTGTTCTGAATCACCGATCAGCATCGGGAAGTTTGTCGTCGTCGGTTGAGGTTTCGTAGTTGACAATCATTCTCATTTGCATTTCAATAGGCGCATCGATTTGTTCGAGTGCCCGAGAATGTACGTTTGCCTTTGCAACGCAGTGACCGAGCGCAGCGTGCGCCAGGCCGCTGCTGATGGCGTTCACAGTCTGTCCGAACTGACGCGTCGCACCGGTTGCGCCGGCAGCTGCGGCAGTTGCGCCGACTTGGCCGCACAAGTGCTGCGCGACGAACACGAGCGGCGCGCCTTCGCGTTGCCGTTTGCCGTTGCTGCCTGAAGCAATTCCTGTTCAGCCCGGTCCGGGCCAACTCACCCATGGCAAGCGCTCACGATTCGCGTTTCCGCATGGCTCGCTCGTGCGCGCTATATTTGCGCCTGAATCTGCATCGAGAGGGATATCCGCATGAAAGGCAATGCCGACGTCATCAAGCATCTGAACAAGGTGCTGTTCAACGAGCTCACGGCAATCAACCAGTATTTCCTGCATTCGCGCATGTATCGCAACTGGGGCTACAAGGAACTGGCCGAGCACGAGTACAAGGAATCCATCGACGAGATGAAGCACGCCGACAGTTTGATCGAGCGCATTCTGTTTCTGGAAGGCTTGCCGAATCTGCAGGCTCTGGGCAAATTGCTGATCGGCGAAAGTCCGAAGGAAGCGATTGCTTGCGACCTCAAATTGGAGCTTGGTGCGCATGCGGATCTGAAGAACGCGATCGCGCACTGCGAATCCTGTGCCGACTATGTCAGTCGCGAATTGTTCGAACGCATCCTCGAATCCGAGGAAGAGCACATCGACTGGCTTGAAACCCAGCTTGGCCTGATTGAAAAACTCGGCGAGGCGAAGTATCTGCAGACGAAGGTCGCGGATTGATTGTGTAGGTTGGGGTGAGCACATGCGAACCCCAACATCGAGTTATCTGGATAACCTGAATGTTGGGGTTCGTGCCTCACCCCAACCTACAGGTGACGCAATTGGAGCTTGAGGTTCGGGTCAGGCCGCACTATTGGCCAGCAGGGCGTTGAGCTCGGTCGACACGTTCTGGAAACTGCGGTTGATTTCCGCCACCAGGATCGGTCCCTCGTTGCCCAGGGTGCCGGCGCGCGCGCCGTGTTCGAGGCGCTTGGCAAGCTCCGATAAACCCATGGCGCCGAGATTCGCGCTGGTGGATTTGAGCGAGTGTGACGGCGCAATCAGGCCTTCACTGTCGGCGTTGGCTGCGGCCTGATCCAGTGCGGCCAGCGCCTTGGGCGTGTCTTCCAGATACACGCGCACCAGATCCGTGAATTCTTCGCCCATGACGTCGAGCAGGTCACGGATGATGTCCGCATCCAGGACGCTGTCGGATCTGGGCTGTGCAGCGAATGCGGCGGTGGTCGCCGTCGGAATTGCGGGGAACGCAGGTACGGTTTTCGACGGCGCAGTCGCAGGCGCAGATTTTGGATCGGCTGTCGTGGGTACGGTTCTCGTGGTGGCGTCGGCAGGCAGCCAGCGCCGCAATGTTTGTTCGAGCAAGGCGCGATTGAGCGGCTTGGACATGTAATCGTCCATGCCTGCATTGAGGCATTTCTCGCGATCGCCGGCCATCGCATTGGCGGTCATGGCAATAATCGGGATATGCCCGAGCGAACCACCGGCTTCGTTCTGGCGGCGGATGCGTGTGGCCGTATAGCCGTCCATGACTGGCATCTGGCAATCCATCAGGACGGCGTCGAAGGCGTGGTGCTGGAGTTGGTCCAGCGCTTCCTTGCCATTTTCGGCGACGACGAAGCTCAGGCCGATCAGGCTGATCAGTCGCTGCGCAACCTGGCGATTGACGGCATTGTCCTCGACCAGCAGTACGTGTCCCTTGAGCGGTCGTATGGCATCCGTGACCGCTTCGATGTGAACCGGCGGGAGCTCGGGTCGAGGCGCAAGAGCTGGCGCCGCAAACGCTTCCGGTATTTCGCCGCCGCCGAGCAATGTGGTCAGCGCGGCGCGCAACTGGCCTTCGCCGTATTGATGCGGCAATGCGGCCGCGCGCACTTCGCTCGAAAACTCGGACGGCACCGCTTCGTCGATCAGGAACAGGCAACTGCAGCGGTTCAGCGTCGGCTCGCGCAAGACGTTGTGCAGCAATCCGATGGCGGCACTGTTTGACATGCTTGCGGCATCCACGATCAGCAAGTCGTAAGCCCAGCTCTCGCCCATGCTCGCGGCCGCGCGCAGTTTGCCGAGCGCGTCGGCGATGGCACCGGTCTGCAGAAACGTAACGCTCCAGGAACTGAAATAATTGCCGAGCCGGCGCACGCAGGCGTCGTCACCACTTAGCACCAGCGCTCTCGCCCCATGCAGGTCGCGATGGCGACTGACATCGCCAAGCGCCTTGTTCAGTGGCACGCTGAACCAGAACAACGAGCCTTTCCCCAGTTCCGAGCGTACGCCGATCTTGCCCCCCATCAGATCGACGATGCGTTTGCAGATGACCAGTCCAAGTCCGGTGCCGCCGTGGATGCGTGTCGTCGAAGCGTCCGCCTGCGAAAACGCCTGGAACAGCTTTCCGGTCGCATCGGCGGCGATGCCGACGCCGGTGTCCTTGACCGCGAACAGCAATTCGTAATGGGTGCGGGTTTCGCCGCGTTTGCTCACATGCACCATCACCGAACCGCGCGGCGTGAACTTGATCGCGTTGCTGACGAGGTTGGTCAGCACCTGACGCAGGCGCACCGGATCGCCGCGTACCGCCAGACGCACACCCGGATCGATCGTTACGTTGAAGCGCAAGCCTTTCGCGCTGGCGTTGCGTTCAAGCAACCGATGCACGGCGTCGAGCAATTCGCGCAGATTCAGGCCGACGCATTCCAGCTCGAGTTTGTTTGCCTCGATCTTGGAGTAATCGAGTATGTCGTCGACGATGCGCAGCAATTCGTGCGCGGATTTGTACGCGGTCTTCAGGTAATCGAGTTGATCCGGCGCCAGCTTGGTCGAAAGCAGGATATCCAGCAGCGGGATGATGCCGTTTAGCGGAGTGCGTATTTCATGGCTCATCGTCGCCAGAAACTCGCTTTTCGCCATGATCGCCGCTTCCGCGTCGCGCTTGGACTGCAGCAACTCCTGCTGGACGCCACGCAGCGATTCAAGCTCGGCCTGCGCTGCAGCCGGCATCGATGCAGGAGCCGGGGTAGCGGCTTTCGACGTCGGCAGGACGACCGCCGGCGCGATCGCATCTTGTTCGCGCTCGATCGCAGCAGCGTGGGCACGCCAGCCGAACCAGCCGCCGAGTGCGGCAATCACGAGTGGCGGGCTGATCATCAATGCCTGCGGTGGCTGCAGCACGAACGGCGCGCCAAGGGCGACGACGACGACAAGCGCCAGGCTCAGCCGCACGATCCACGGCACCGCCGGATGCAAGTGCCGGCTACTGGAGTCAGGCGGTTGCGGCATGGAAGTCAAAGCTCAGATCCTGTCCGGCCTGCTGGACGAAATCGCCTTGCAGGTAATCGACATCCGCGCTCCAAAGCAACGAGGCGCTTTGTGCATCCTCGATTCGCGGGGCGATGACACTGCTGCCGCGTGCGTGCGCAAGCGCCACGATCTGGTGCAGTTCCTCGCGGATCGTTTGATCGCGCAAGCCATCACCGCTGTAGCGCGGAGACAGCTTCAGAAAAGCCGCGGGCAGGTGCTCGAACAACTGCAGGGAAGCCGCAGTCGCGTCGAACGCAGTCAACGAAACCCTGACGTTGAGCTTGTCCAGCGCTGCCGCGAACTCGCTCAGTTCACGTACGCTGGCCAAAGCGTCCATGACGCGAAACTCAAGCACCACCATGTTTCCGGGCAGGCGTCGGGTCTCCAGCATCTGTCCAAGCCAGGCGACGCGTTGTGGGTCGTTTGCGGCCTCGATGGACTGGCTCACGAACAGGCGCACCGGACGCTTCTGCCGGGCGCGCTCGGCCAGAACCAGCAGGCAATGCGCCAAGACCCAACGGTCTATATCCGCAGCCAATCCTTCGCGTTCGGCCAGGGGAAGAATTTCGCCGGCGGTATACAATTTGCCGCCATCGCCGCGTAGTCTCAATAACGCCTGGAACTGTTCCTCTTCACCGCCCTGCAACGCGACGATGGGTTGGAACAGAAGCTGGAAGTCTTCGGCCTTGAGTGCGTCCCTGATCAATTGCAACAGCACTTGATCGGAGCTGCCTGCCGCGTTTTTCTGGTCCGCGCTGAAGATGCCGATTTCGCCGCCACCGGGTATGCGTGCATCGGTCATCGCACGCTCGGCGGCATTGAGCATGGCGCTGGCGTCGCCGAGTCCGGCGGCGAACGCACAGATGCCGCAGGCGAGAGTCACGCTCAGAGTCTTGCCTTCATGTTCGAACACTTCGCTCGCAGTACGCTTGCGCAGGTCCGCGGCAAGCCTGGCCAGATCCGATTCGTCGCCGCGCTGGCACAGCAGCGCAAAACTGGTATCGCCGTAGCGCGCAGCCAGATCCTTCGAGTCGATGTGCGAGGCGATGAAAGCGCCGACCTGATTGAGCAATGCATCGAAGATGGTCAGACCCATGCGCTCGCGAATCTGTCCGGCGCCGTCGATCTCGACATAGACAAGTCCGCCGCCGCGCTCGCCGGATTCATCGCTGGCGAGCGCGGCGTTGAGCCGATCCAGCACATGCGCGCGCTGGTACATGCCGGTAACCGGATCGCGCGGGTTCATCATTTGTGCGCGTTGGCCCAGGGTGCGTGCGCGGCGTACACGATTGGTCACGGCCGAGATCAGATGCTTGGGGCGGATCGGTTTGGACAGGAAATCGTCGCCGCCGGCATTGAGCGCCTCGAAGTGTTTGTCCTCGTCGTGTTCGCCGGACAGGAACACGATCGGCGTGTTGATGAAGGCATCGCGCTCGCGGATGATTGCGGTCAGTTCCATGCCCGAACAATTGGGCATGTACAAATCCATCAGGATCAGTTCCGGTTTGAAGTCTTCCAACTGGTCCAGCGCGGCCAGTGGATCGGTGACCGCATTCGTTGCCATGCCGGCTTTGCGCAGGATCGATTCGGCGAAAATTGCCTGCGCACGGTCGTCTTCCACGATCATCACCCGAAAAGGATCGCTGCTGTCGGCATCGAGCAATTCGCGGATGCGCGTCATCACTTCGCTGGATTGCGCCGGCAAGACGATAAAACTGTCGGCACCGGCCCGCATCGCGCGCAAGCGCACCGGCAGCTCGGCGGATTCGGAAAATGTGAGCAAGGCCATGCGCCGACCGAGCCGGCTGCGCGCACCCTTGACCCGTTCGCCGATCGTTTCGAGGGCATCCTGGAATGGCGCATCCACGACCACCAGATGGGGCGCAAACGCTGCCAGAACTTCGGTGAGTTCATCGACGCTGTCGAGCAGGGTAAGCTCGTAACCGGCCGCTTCAAGTTTCTGGTCGACTTCGCAAGCCAGCGCATTGCCGTCGCTCAGGTGAAACACCTTGTACTGTTCCCTCACCGGTACGCTTGCCGGGGCAGGCGCGATCTCGTTGGATGGTGCCTCGGCAACGGCTTCAGTTGCCGCCGCAGCGGGTGCAGCAGCTGGCTTTTCTGCCGGCGCCGCCGCCTTGGCTTGCACGCCGGCACGAGGCGGCAGTGCCGGGACTGGTCCGAAGCGCTTCCAGTACTCCGCCGGTGGCGTAACTTGAAGCGGGAAACTGCCGGACTGGATCGGTGCGACCGTCAATGCCTCGGCGGCACGCAGCGCAGGTTCCGCGTGGTCATCTTGATGCTGTGCGATCAGCTTGCCCAGTTCGTCAAGTTGCGCGGCGAAGCTCTTCGTCTGGCTGGCATTCGGTATCGCAATTTGTTCGACGAACGGGGCAACGAAGCTTTCCAGGGCGAACAAACGTTCGCCGATGTCGAGCAGTCCGTAACGCCCGCAGGCGCCGGCCAGAGTCTGCAACTCGCGCAGCAGCATCGACAACGCATTGATGTCCCAACCCTGGGTGCACAGGCGCTGGCCGCGCTTGCGCAGCGTCTCCAGGCGCTTCGGCAAATGGCGCATGAACGCCGATCGCAGTTCCGCTGCCTGTTGGGTATCGTCCTGCTTGTGCATCGACCGTGCCCCCGATTGGCGGGAACTATACCAGCGACACGCAACCATCTTCCAGCAATGCCTGAGGTGTATCGCTCAACCTATTGATGTATTGGCACCCCAGGGATCAGTTCGATCTCAGAACCCCGGTTTGGCCACAGCCAGGATCACGATGGCAATCAGCAACAGAGCCGGAGCCTCATTGAACAAACGCAACCATCGTGAGGAACGCGTGCAGCGATCCAGGGCGAACTGGTTCTTCAATCGCACCAGGTACGCGTGATAGGCGATCAGCAATGCAACCAGCGTCAGCTTGGCGTGCAACCACGGCTGCTGCAGAAACGCAGGAGCCATGCTCAATGTCCACAGCCCGAACAGCACGGCCAGAACGCCGCCGATGTGGGTAATGACGAGCAGACGACGTTCCATGGTCTTGAGTTGCGAACGCACCGCCGCGTCGTCCGACTCGGCGTGATAGACGAAAAGCCGGGGCAAGTAGAACAGGCCGGCGAACCAGGTAACCACGAAAATCACGTGAAACGCCTTGATCAAGGAGTAGTACATGCTGGAGTCCGGCTTGATTGAAGTGACGGATCAGAAATCGGGAGCGGCAAATTCCACCCAGGGCCGGGATGCCCGCCCGGATGGGTCGCTGGGTACGGATTGCAGTGTACATAACATTGTCGAATCCTTGTCTCGTCCAAGGCATGAATTTCCGCTTTCGGCAATGCGCGTGCCGGGGAGTTTGCTTGACGACCGCAATGGCGCGGCGCTATAACGCGCGTTCCCTGCCGGCCGTGCGCCGCGCGCAAATCGAATCCCGCATGGTCAAGGTAACGCCTCCTCCGACTCTTGTGGTGCGGCCGCAGCATCCTGCGCGTGGCACCCGTGCCGCGTGGGGGATCGTATTGCTCTGGGCGCTGTCGCTGCTGGCCGCGTTCGCCGCCGGCTGGTTTTGGCAGCCCCGTCTCATGCCTGCCCACGACGCCAAGGTACCTGTCGCGGAGAAACACAACCTCGACGCGCTCCTGCAGCGCGTTGCTGTCCTCGAACGGGCTGACCAGGTGGCGCGTACCGCTACGGCAGGCCTGCAACAGGCTTTGCGCGATCGCCAGGAGGAAATCACCGGGTTGCGCGCCGATCTCGCATTTTACAGCCGCCTGACCGACGGCAGCGGCAAGGCCGAAGGGCTCAAGGTCCATGGCCTGCAACTGTCCGCATCGTCGGTGCCGAGAGTCTACAGTTTCAGCATTACACTGACTCAAACCCTCAAATCCGGGCCCGTCGCCAGCGGCAATGTGCGCTTGAGTGTCAGCGGCGTCAGCGATGGCAAGTTGGTGACGGTGCCATGGACGCAACTGGCGCCGAACCAGAAATCCAGCGGAATGGGATTTTCGTTCAAGTACTTTCAGCAGGTGACTGGTACCCTGATGTTGCCCGCAGGCTTTACCCCCAATCGAATTCGCGTCGAGGCCGATGCCGGCGGCAGCCTCGGCCATGCGGACCAGGAATTTTCCTGGTCCGACGCGCTCGCCGACCAGGAGATTCCCGATGTTCAGCACCAACCGTAAGGATCCGCGCCCGAGCCATGAGTCGACCACGCTGATCTCCGCCGGCACCGAAATTCGCGGCGATATTCATTTCAGCGGAAACCTGCACGTCGATGGAAAGATCGAGGGCGCTATCCACGGCGAGAGTGAGCAGGCGATTCTCACGTTGTCCGAACACGCCGACGTGCAGGGCGAAGTCAATGCGCCACGCATCGTGATCAACGGCAAGGTGCGCGGCGATGTGACCGCCGCCGAGCGTCTGGAACTGGCCAGCAACGCGCAGGTCGAAGGCAACGTTTACTACAAGGTGCTGGAAATGGCCGCTGGGGCGCAGATCAACGGCAAGATGGTGCATCGTGCCGAACCGCAACGCCAATTGCCGAAGCCGGAGACGGCCGAGGAAGCAGTTGCCGAAGACACGGCCGCCGCGGCGAAGAAAGGCTTGAAATCGGCCTGATCACCGCGATATACACTAGCGGTAGTGAATTCGTATCCTGTGCCGGTTCAATTGCTGTCCCCCCGCCGCTGAAGATCGCCATGCAAGAAACTCCCGACTATCGCAACGCACTCGACCAGCCGCTGGTATTCACCGCCGCAGCTGCACACAAGGTGCGCGAGCTGATCGACGAAGAAGACAACCAGAACCTGAAGCTGCGCGTATACATTTCCGGAGGCGGCTGTTCGGGTTTCCAGTACGGTTTCAGCTTCGATGAGAACAATGCCGAAGACGATCTGGCTGTGGTCAAGGATGGTGTGACCCTGGTCGTCGATCCATTGAGCCTGCAATACCTGATCGGCGCGGAGATCGACTACACCGAAAGTCTGCATGGCGCCCAGTTCGTAATCCGCAACCCAAACGCAAAAAGCACCTGCGGATGCGGTTCGTCGTTTACGATGTGACCGCAGCGTAATATCGCGCGGACGAAAAAGCAGTGAGTTCCCAGGCGCGCAGCGGCAACAACGCTTTCGCGGCACTGGAGCTGGATCGCGCCAGCGAATGGCGTGAAGATGCGGCCTGGATTGACGCCCAGGCTTGTGCGTCCGGCGCTCGTTACCTCTTGCTGGATAGTTCGGGGCGCGCGTTGCTCGGCGCTGACCGGCGCAATTTGCGTCGGCTGTGCCGAGCGGATTGTGACGGGCTGACGAGTGCGGCGCGAGCGAGCTTTCTCGGCAGTGCCGCCGACGATCATTACTTTTTCCTGCGCGTTGATGGCGACTCAGCCGCGCGCATCGTTGCCGAAACCGGAGACGAGTTCATCGATCTGCGCAGCGCTGGCGGCAGTCTGCCGGCCTTCGACGCCGGGCTGTTTGCCTATGCGCGCGGCCTGTCGCATTGGCAGCAGCAAATGCGATTCTGCAACGCATGCGCAGCACCGCTGGCCTTGGAATCTGGCGGACATCGGGCAAGGTGTACGAATCCACAATGTGCGATCGAGCATTTCCCGCGCACCGATCCGGCCATCATCGCGATCGTCGAACATGCCGGTCGCTGTCTGCTCGGGCGCGGCCCGAAGTGGCCGGAACGGCGATTTTCAACGTTGGCCGGATTCGTCGAGCCCGGCGAAACGCTCGAAGACGCGGTGCGCCGCGAGGTGTTCGAGGAATCCGGCGTACGCGTCGGCGATTGCGATTACCATTCCTCGCAGCCTTGGCCGTTTCCGGCGTCGATCATGCTCGGCTTCACTGCGCAGGCGCTGGACCCCACGATACGTCTCGGCAACGAACTTGCTGAAGCGCACTGGTTCAGTGTCGACGAACTGGTCGAAGGGCTGCGGTCGCGCACGCTGGGGTTGTCGTCGCCCGTATCGGTGTCGTACCGGCTTATCGAACATTGGTTGCGTTCGACTGCCGGCATCGAGTTGGCGCAATTGACCGACGACGATCCGTTCGCTTTCACACGCAGCTGACCGGACTGATAGAATCGCGCAATGGCGATCAAACTTGTTGCGATACTTGTGGTCTTGCTGGTGTGTCGGCTTCTGCCCGACGCGGTACGGCTGCGTAATTTTTCGTGGTGGCGCGCGTGGCTCGCCCGAATTGGAAATCCCGCGACCGCAGCCGTCGTTCTGGTTGTCGGCGTGGGTTTGCCGGTACTGGTTTGCGCGCTGATCCAGTGGGGCTTGCATGGTCGTGTCTTCGGTTTGACCGGTTTGGTGTTCGCCGTCGTCGTGCTCTACTACTGCTGGGGACCGCGCGATCTGGAGCGCGATGTCGAGGCGGTCGCCAAGGCAACCGACAGTGCGCAGCGACAGGTCGCGATTCAGGCATTGCAGTCCGAACACCAACCGCAGCTGTTGAATTGTGCCGCCGATTCGCTGGTGGTCGCTGCTTTTCACGCGGCTTTGCAACGCTGGTTCGGCGTTTTGTTCTGGTTTGTCCTGCTCGGACCTGCTGGTGCTTTGCTGTACCGACTCGCGCAAATGCCGGGCTGCACGGCCGAGCTTGCGCAATCGCCGCTCGTACGTCGTACCGCTTCGATCCTGGATTGGGCGCCGGCGCACTTGATGGCCCTGGCATTGGCGCTGGCGTCGAATTTCGATGCCGTGTTCACTACCTGGCGCGACTATCACCATGCGCATCCGCAAGGCTATGCGAGCTTCGAGCCCGGGTTCCTCGACGCGATCGCGCGCGCCAGCGTGGCCGCCGACGTCGCCGCCGGTGAGGCTGAAGCGCCGGACACGCCGGCTCCACTTGTCGCGCTCGACGACGCGCAGGTTCTGGTGCGCCGCGTACTCGTCGTATGGCTCACCTTGATCGCCCTGGTCGTCCTCGGCGGCTGGTTCGGGTGAGACCGAGCGCCTGCGCGATGCGTTGAAGCGCATCGCGCGCGAGGTCGAACGCCCGCGGCCGGGAGCCGCGGGCCGGAGTTGCTTGGCAAGCGCACGACGCGCGCGCTTGGCAACGACCCGAGCGCAGCGAGGCAAGAGCGCCTGCGCGATGTGTTGAGGCGCATCGCGCGCGAGGTCGAACGCCCGCGGCCGGGAGCCGCGGGCCGGAGTTGCTTGGCAAGCGCACGACGCGCGCGCTTGGCAACGACCCGAGCGCAGCGAGGCAAGAGCGCCTGCGCGATGCGTTGAAATGCGTCGCGCAAGATCCGTAGTCGCCTGATCAGGCGGCGTCACCGCGCAAGGCGCGAACTGTCTCTTCCAATACTGCCGCAGTCGCTTCCGAACCCGGCACCGGCGCACCGGCGACCAGTTCGATCTTCGACCGGAATCGTCGCGGCAGGCGCATGCGCCGCAGTGCCGAATCGCGGCGGCTGAAAATGCTGCCCCATAGTCCGCGGATTGCCAGCGGCACGACGGGCACAGGTCGGGTAGCGAGGATTTTTTCGACGCCGGGACGAAACGATTGAATGCTGCCGTCGCGGGTAATGGCGCCCTCGGGGAAAATGCACACGATGTTGCCGTCGGCCAGTTCGCGGTCCACTTCGGCGAATGCGCGGCGCATGATTTCCGGGTCTTCCTTGTGTCCGGCTATCGGAATCGCCTTGGCAGCCTTGAACAGGAATTTGAGTCCGGGGGTTTGAAAAATCCTGTAATACATCACGAAGCGCACAGGTCGGCCCACGCAGCCCATGATCACCATGGGATCCATGAAGCTGACATGGTTGCAAACCAGAAGCGCCGGGCCATGTTCGGGAATGTTTGCCAGGTCCACCTTGCGAATCCGGTACAAGGTGTTGATCAACACCCAGTCGATGAAGCGCAGCAGGAATTCCGGTACCAGCGTGTAAATGTATATCGCGACGACCGCGTTCATCAGCGCGGTCGCAAGCAGCAGGCCGGGGATGCTCAGGTGTGCCTTGTTCAGCAGCAGCGTCGAGACAAGCGCGGCGACGACCATGAACAGTGCGTTGAGGATGTTGTTCGCCGCGATCACGCGCGAAACCCGCGCCGTGTCGCTGCGGGTTTGTACGAGCGCAAACAACGGCACGATGAAAAAGCCGCTGAAGATGGCCATCAGCACCAGGTCGATCAAAATGCGCCAGATATGCGGCTGCGCCAGCATCGCGCTGACGCCAAGACCCAACGCGCCGGCGGCGTGCGGGTGCGCGAAATACAAATCTGCACCGAATACGGTCATACCGATCGAGCCGAATGGCACCAGGCCGATTTCGACTTTGTGCCCGGACAGTTTTTCGCATAGGGCCGACCCCACGCCGATACCGACCGAGAACAGCGCCAGCAGCAGTGTGTAGACGCCCGGGCCGCCGCCCAGCACTTCCTTGGTGAAATTCGGCAACTGGGTAAAGTAGATCGAGCCGTAGAACCAGAACCAGGAAATGCCCAGGCACGACAGAAAAATCGCACGATTGCCGCGGATGTAGGCGACATTGCGCCAGGTTTCGCTGAACGGATTCCAGTTGAGCCTGAGATCCGGATCGGGTGCGGGTGCACGCGGCATGGCCAAAGCGCACATCAAACCGATGACGGCAATACCGATCGTGACGCCGCCAACCAGCCAGGCACCGATGTCGGCCACGCGAATCAACTCCGCGCCGAGGATCGTACCGAGCAGGATCGCGACGAACGTCGCCAGTTCAATCAGGCCATTGCCGCCGACCAGCTCGCGTTCGTGGAGCACTTGCGGCAGCAGGCCGTATTTCAACGGACCGAACAGCGTCGAGTGCAAACCCATCATGAACAGCATGGCCAGCAACAAATTGATGTTGCGCGTGACGAAGCCGACGCAGGCGACGACCATGATGCAAATTTCCAGCACCTTGACCAATTGCGCCAGACGCGCCTTGTCGAACTTGTCGGAAAGCTGACCGCTGGTTGCCGAAAACAGCAGGAACGGCAGAATGAACAAGCCGGCCGCCAGATTCGTATACAAATTCACATCCGCCTCGCTCAGGCGCGCGGTCAGAAACGCAACCAGGATCACCAGCGCGTTCTTGAATACATTGTCATTGAATGCGCCAAGCGACTGAGTGGCGAAGAATGGGAGAAAACGGCGTTCGCGCAACAGATTGAACTGACTGGATTCGGCCATGTCTTATTCCCGGATGTTGCGACACAGTAGCAAATCCTGATCCGCTGCGTGCTGGCCCGTGCCGGCCCGTGCCGTTAGACTGTGCGCCCCGAAACGCGCCGGCACGTCCGCCGGCATCAATCCGAAATCCATCATGTCAAGATTCAATCGTTCGATACTTGCTTGCACGCTGGGCGCGCTATTTTGCGTTTGTACTGCCAATGTTTTTGCCGAAGCCCTGGTGCGCAAGCTGCCGCAACCGGATACGAGCAATCTGTCGCCAGCCATTGCCAAGCAACTTGCCCAGGCGCGTGAAGCGTTCGAGAAGAACCGGATCAATCTGGTCGGCGATCCGTTGGCCCTGGCTTATGCGGAAATGGGTGCCATCTACGCGCGCGTCGGCCTGAACGACATAGCTGCCATTGCCATGTATGACGCATCGCAACTGGCACCGAAAAATGCGGGGTGGCTGTACCTGCGCGGCGTCATCGCGCGTGCGCAAAAGCACGATACGGATGCGCGTGCCGATTTCCAGGCCGCGCTTGCCCTGGACGATGTCTATCTGCCCATTCGCTGCAGGCTCGCCGATACCTTGATCGATCTCGGCGATCTGGATGGTGCCCACAAGCTGCTCGCTGCGGCGTTGCCCAAACACAAGAATCAAGCCGTGTTGTTGTCGACGCTTGGGCGCATTGAATTCAAGCAGAAACGCTACGCCGAGGCGGCTGCGCACCTGGAGCAGGCGCTGCAGCTGGAGCCTGCGGCCAATGCGTTGTACAAGGATCTGGCTGCGGTCTACGATGCACAAGGCGATGCAGACAAAGCGAAGATCGCGCAAGCAAAGATCGGAACGACGCCGCCGCGATTGGCCGACCCGCTGGTCGCCAGAATGTTCGCTACCGGACCCTCATTGCACGGCACCGCGCTGGAACAGGCGCAGCAACTGGTTGCCATGCACCGGTTCCGGCAAGCGCGCGCCAAGGTTGCCGAAGCCTTGCATGACGATGGCAATGACGTCGCGGCCTTGGCCTTGAGTGCACGACTGGACGGATTGCTCGGACGACATGACGACGCGCAGAAGGCCGCGTCGACTGCTCTCAAGCTCAAGCCCGACGATGCCGCAGCCAACCTGAGTCAGGGCATGGTCTACGAATTCGCTGGCGACGATGCGAACGCTTTCGAATTTTATCAGCGCGCGGTTAGTGCCGATCCGCGGCAACCCGATTCGCGACTGCTGCTTGGCAATGCGTTCATGCGGCGTGGCAAATATGCGCAAGCAGCCGGACAATATCGTCAGTTGGCCGCGATCGATCCGGATGACGAACATGTGCAAGCGCGCATTGCCGCCGCGCTTGTCGCACAAGGAAATTGTGGCGACGCCTTGAAGCAGCTGAATGCGACGATGGCCAAACGCGCCCACGACGACAGTCTGATGCAGGTGTTCGTGCGCCTGGCCAGCACCTGCAATGCGGCGTCGGAACTGGAGCGCGGCATGGCGCTGGACTACGCCCAGGCGCTTTATAAAAAGCAACCGGATTCCGCGCATTCGACCGCGCTGGCACTGGCCCAGGCCGCCCAGGGGAAATTCGACGACGCGCAAAAATCCGAGGCCGAAGCGATCAATGAGGCCGAGCGCAACGGCGACACGGATCGCGCGAAAATGTATCGTGAAACAATGCAGCAGTTCGTCGCCAGGCAGGTGCCGACCAGCCCCTGGCCAAGCGATAGCGACCTGTTCAAGCCGCCGCTTCTGAGCCCATTGCCATCGCCGGCGCCAAAAGCGCAGCAGAAATAGTTGTCCGGGAACAGTACGGTAGCGATCGACGCGGATAAATGGACAAGCGCGATGGACCGGGTCTCGATTCGAACCTGCGGTTGCTCAACATCGAATTTGCCCAACGGTTTTGATGCTGGGCTTGGATTCGCTCATCCGCAACCGGCTGGTGTTCTATCCGCACGTGAAAGGCTGATTCGCGTTCGCGGCAACGCAGTTGCGAAGCCGGCCGGTTTTCGTCACCATCGCGCCCATGGGGAGTTGGCGCGAACGCTGGCGTAACTGGTGGCGCAAACCGCAAGCCGCGGCAGCGTCGACGGCGGTGGTATGGCATCTGCAAGTGCAGCGCGAACGCGGTGCGGTGGGTCGCTTGAACGATCGCCTCGAACTGAACCTGCGTCCGAGCGTACCCGACGGGTCACTGCGTGCCGTGCAGGTGGCGCTGGACGAACTGCTGACCAATGCGATCATGCACGCCGAGCAGGCAAGTGGCGCGATCGACATGAAACTCGCGCGCAGCTCTGGTGCCCTGGACGTGACGGTCAGTTATATCGCCGCGCCATTTGACCCCACAGCATTCACCTCGGCCGCCACCAGCAAGACCATTGAAGACTCGCAAATCGGCGGCCACGGCATTCGCCTGGTGCGGGAATTGATGGACGAATTCCGCTACGAGTACATCGACGGCCGCAACGTGCTGCATTTGCGCAAGCGCTGTTGAGGGCGAACAGCCGGGAATCGGAAATCGGGAAGAGATCACCGCGCAATCAAAACGTGCGTTATTGCCGCGCGGGCGGGACGCGCTCTGAAACAGCCGCAGGGCTGGTCATCCAGTTCCCGCTCAGGATTCATCGACTCAAAGCCCAGCGAAAGCACAGGATTCCGGCTTGTGCCGGAACGACAAGGCGAAGGCCGTCACCTACCTGCCCGCCAGCCCGCGACTACCAATATCGCGCCGATAAAACATGCCGTCGAAATGGATGCGTCGCACGACCGTGTACGCTTTGGCTTGTGCATCTTCGAGATTATCGCCGAGCGCACACACACTGAGCACGCGACCGCCACTTGTGCGCACTTTGCCGTTGTCGAGCCTGCTCCCGGCATGGAAGATTTTCACATCCGGATCGAATGCCGTGTCGTATCCGCTGATGACATCGCCGCTGCGCACCTTGCCGGGATAACCGTGCGCGGCCATCACCACGCCAAGTGCGGGACGCGAGTCCCATGACACGCTGATGCGGTCCAGACGCCCGTCGATCGCGGCGTCGATCAAATCGAGCAAATCCGATTTCAGACGCATCAGTATCGGTTGCGTTTCCGGGTCCCCCAGGCGAACGTTGAATTCGATCACGCGCGCGGCGCCGCTGGCGTCGATCATCAGTCCCGCATACAGGAAGCCGATGAACGGCGCGCCTTCCGCAGCCATCCCGGCCAGAGTCGGTTCGATGATTTCACGCAGGATGCGCTGTTCGATTTCCGCCGTGACGACCGGCGCAGGCGAATACGCGCCCATGCCGCCGGTGTTGGGTCCCAGGTCGTTGTCGTCGCGACGCTTGTGGTCCTGGCTGGTGGCCAACGGCAGCGCATGGCGCCCGTCGCAAACGACGATATAGCTGGCTTCCTCGCCTTCAAGAAATTCCTCGATCACCACGCGAGCCGATGCCGCACCGAGCGCATGCGCGCCGAGCATGTCATGCAGCGCCTGCTCGGCATCTGCCAGGGTGAGTGCGACAACAACACCCTTGCCTGCGGCCAGACCATCGGCCTTGATCACGATCGGCGCGCCACGCGCACGCACGTGAGCCAGGGCGGGCGCCAACTGCGTGAACGTTTGGTGTTGCGCCGTGGGAATGTTGTGACGATGCAGAAATTCCTTGGCGAACGACTTCGATCCTTCCAACTGCGCGGCGATCCGGCGCGGCCCGAAGCAGCGCAATCCTTCGTTGCGGAAGCGATCCACAAGGCCATCGACCAGCGGTGCTTCGGGCCCGACGACGGTGACCGCAACTTGCTCCGTTTTCGCCAGCTGCACCAAAGCGTCGATATCGCTCATTGGCACCGCGACATTGCGCACGCCTGGCTCCAGTGCCGTGCCGGCATTGCCGGGAGCGACGACGACCTCGCCCACGCGCGGTGATTGCTTGAGCTTCCAGGCCAGCGCGTGTTCGCGGCCGCCGGAACCGATGACGAGGATTTTCATGGGTTAATCAGTGGCTCCCTGGAGCAGTGATTCGGGATTGGGAAAAGAAAGAGCTGAGGGTCAAGGGCAGCAGGTCGATATCCGGGATCAGGAGCGCAAGACCAAGCGCTTGCCGGCACAGACGTTCACGCAGTTTTCCTTCAGCCCTCAGCCCTGCTCTGCGCAATCAATGCCGGAAATGCCGCACACCGGTAAACACCATCGCCATGTCGTGCTCATCGGCTGCCGCGATCACTTCGTCGTCGCGCATCGAGCCGCCGGGCTGGATCACGGCACGAATCCCGGCTGCGGCCGCGGTGTCGATGCCGTCGCGGAACGGAAAGAATGCGTCCGAAGCCATTACGCTGTCGCGCACATCCAGTTGGGCTTCCTCGGCCTTCATTGCGGCGATCCTCGCGCTGATCACACGACTCATCTGGCCGGCGCCGATGCCGATGGTACGACCGTTGCGGGCATATACGATGGCGTTGGATTTGACGAACATGGCGACGTGCCATGCGAACAACAGATCGCGCAACGTATCCGCATCGGGAATGCGCTTGCTGACGACCTTGAGATCCGACAACAGCAGCGTATCGCGATCGGCGTCTTGAACCAGAAGTCCGTGGGCGACGCGTCGGTACTCCAGAGAGGGCGGGGCCTGTTCGGGCCATTCGCCGCAGGCGAGCACGCGCACGTTGGGCTTTTTCGCGAAGGCATCGAGCGCATCGTCGTCGATGCGCGGGGCGATCACGACTTCGACGAACTGGCGCTGCACGATTGCCTGCGCCGTGGTCACGTCCAGCGGCTGGTTGAATGCGATGATGCCGCCAAACGCCGATACCGGATCGGTAGCATATGCGTTTTCATAGGCTTCGAGCGAACTGCCGGCAAGCGCGACGCCACAGGGATTGGCGTGCTTGACGATGACGCAGGCCGGGGCCTTCTGAAAGGCCTTCACGCATTCGAGTGCTGCATCGGCATCGGCAATGTTGTTGAAACTCAACTCCTTGCCGGCCAGCAGGCGCGCCGTTGCAACGTCGCCGCCGGGAGCGTCGTGTTCGACGTACAGCGCTGCGTTCTGGTGCGGGTTTTCGCCATAACGCAGTCGCTTGGAGCGCGCAAGGGCCAGGTGCAGGCTGAGCGGGAACTGTTCCACACGGTCGTTGCGCATGCGCGCGCCGAGCCAGTTCGCAATGACGCCATCATAGCGCGCCGTGTGCGCGTAGACTTTTGCCGCAAGATGGCGGCGAAAATCCAGGGTCGTACCGTTTTCGGTGTGCAGAATTTCGAGCAACTGCGCATAATCGGCCGGATCGACAATGGCGGTCACATATTCGTGGTTCTTCGCCGCGGCGCGAAGCATTGCCGGGCCGCCGATATCGATGTGTTCGATCGCCTCGGCCATCGGGCAATCCGGTGCGGTGGATATCTGCTCGAACGGGTAAAGATTGACCACGAGCAAATCGATGCTTTCGATCTGATGTTGCGCCATCACCGCATCGTCGGTTCCGTGTCGGCCGAGCAAACCACCGTGGATTTTCGGATGCAGGGTCTTGACGCGACCGTCCATGATCTCGGCGAAGCCGGTGACGTCGCTGACATCGGTCACGTCCAGCCCGGCATCGCGCAGCGTACGCGCAGTGCCGCCGGTAGAAATCAATTTGATCTCGAGCGCGTCCAGTCCGCGCGCCAGATCGACGAGTCCGGTTTTGTCCGAGACGCTCAACAAAGCGCGGCGGATGGGCACTAGGGTGGCGTCGAACATCACAGCTTCCGCAACGACAAGTGGCGGATTATAAACTGGCTGCGTGCCGTGCGGGCGATCAGTTCAGCCCGCGTGCCGCGAGCTTCTTGCGCAACGTCGCGCGATTCATGCCCAGTGCGGCGGCGGCCTTGCTCTGGTTGCCTCCGCTCCAACGCAGCACCTCGTCGAGCAGCGGAGTCTCGACCTGGCTGAGCACGAGTTCGTACAGGGCCTCCGGCATGTGCATGTTCATGTCGACCAGATAGCGGCGCACTGCGCGCGCAACACATTCGCGCAACGCGGGTTGCAGGGTAGACTCGGGCTGCGAGTCCGGATGAATGGCAGAGATGGCTTTCACTAAAACGAGCAACCCACAAAAACGTTTGATTCCCCGGTGCGGTCCGCGTTGATCGCGCGTGGCGCGAAAAAGGCGGGCGGCGAGTCTAACCCCAAGCGCTCGTCTTGGTAAGTGCCGTCACAGGAACTTGAATTCGAAGGCGACTGCGTTCTTGCCCGGATCGGCCACTTCGAAAACCAGTGCAGCTGTGCCGCCCGGAGCCAGTCCGCTGGACAGGCTGTGACTGTTCGGCAGATATTCCCGCGGCAGGAAACGCCGCATTGCTATGCGGTTTTCGTCGAGATCCGACAAGGTTATTTCCACTGCCGGAAATGCCTGTGGAAAATCGGCATCGTTGCGCAAGGTTGCCGAAATGATCAGTGCGCCCGGCACCGAAGGATGCGGGCGGATATCGCGCGACAGCAACTCAAGTTGCGCCGGATCGTGACGCAGCGGCAAGTGGCAGCCGATGTCGTTGCAGATCTTGTCCATCCATGGGCGCACGTCGTCGTTGTCGAGCAGCAGCGCACGCTTGGCGTAGCCGACTTGTGCCAGCAGGCTGGTCGTCAGCACTGCCACGCCCAGCGCCCACGGCCAGTTGCGCACAGGCGCTCGCGCATGCCGGGCACGTGTGCGCGCAAACGCAGGCGTTTGCGATCGCCGCAATGAAGCGTGATGCGGCCGTTCGTCCGGATCGAACAGCAGACTTTGCTGTTCCGATGTTTTCGGACGCAATGCCGGTACCGACAATTGCGGCAGTACGCTGCCTGCGGCATGGACGAGCAGATGCTGGACTGGTTCCGGCGGCAAATGCTCGGTCAACGTGCGCAGAGCGTCGAATACTGCCGCGCAATGCCCGCAGCGCACGCTGCCCTGGCCTTCGGCGAGCACGGCCACCGCGACCTTGTAGATCGTCAGACATTCCGGGCATTGCGTGTACATGCTCGCCAGTTTACCGGAAAGCCAGTGCGCGCTCGTCTGCCGCGCCCTTTCAGGGGCGCGGTAGCCGAAACGGAAAAACCGCGAGCGACCCCCGTTGATGCCTCAGCCCTCGAAGCCGTCGCGGAAGATGACATCGCTGCAGATTGTGGCGGGGTCGGTCAGATACGGCGTCGCGGAAATGCTGCCATCGGCCGTACTGGCACCATTGGCATTCGGACCAGCGCTGGCGCCCCACCAATTGTTTGCAAAAGTGTTGGGACTCGGCACGGTTGCGCCTTGCGCGTAAACCAGCACGCCGGTAGTGGCGAGCAAGCAGTTGTCGCTCGAATCCAGCGCCGGCAGGTTGGCGTTGCTGGCGCTGGCATTGTTGATGAAGGCGGCCGTCGCGCCACCGCCGAAACTGCCGCTGCCAAAGAATCGGATTGCCGTGGCCTGACCGGCGAACCAGTTTCCGGCGACCAGCGTGCTGGCGGCAGAATAGTCCATCGAAAGGCCGTAACTGCCATTGCCCAGAGGCGCTTTGCCGGCCGCATTCATGCCGATGTAGTTGCCGATGACGGCGTTGTCGTGGGTGCCGTTGGCGGCATTGATATCAACGCCGGCAAAGCTGTTTCCGGAAATGACGTTGCGTGCGGAAGCCGCATCCTGGGTGCCGTCATTGCCGATGATGTTGTTGTACACGCTGCTGTTGCTGCCGAGCGCGACGCCGAAGAAGTTCGGTATCGCCACGCTGCCAGTCACATCGGTGCCGATGAAGTTGCCGGATACGTGATTGCCCTGCGCGCCCACCACCATCGTCACGGCGGCATACGAACTGCTGGTGAAGCCGGAAATGATGTTGCGCATCAATGCCGGATCGCCGATTCCGTCCCAGCCGATGAAGTTGCCGCTGGCCGGACCCGGATTCGCGCTGATGTCGACACCACCACCGGGTTGATTGCTCATGGCCGCAGTCCCGGTCGCATCGGTGCCGATGAAGTTGCCGGAGATACGGTTGCCGCTGAGGGCATTGCCGCGTGTATCGACCTGGCCGAATTGGTTGCCGGAGATCAGGTTGCGGGCAAAGTACGCACGTGCCGTGCCATCCGAACCGATGACGTTGTTCGAGGCGCTGTTGATATCGACACCGCGCAAGTTCGCCATGTTGGACGAGCCCGTGGCATCGGTGCCGAGGAAATTGCATTGAATGTAGTTGCCGTCGCTGGAATGGATGTTGATCGCGGCATTGAAGTTGTAGGCGTAACCGACGTTGTTGTTGAAGCCGTTGATGATCAGGCCGCGCACCGTGCTGCCATCGGAGCCGGTATCCAGAGTCAGTCCGTTGTACTGGCCGTTGGTCGGATTGCTGATCTGAATCTGCAGGGTCGGCGGCCACGCGGTGCAATCCGCGCCCGACTGGGTCAAGCCGTCCAGTACGACGGGCGTGGTGATCGCAGGCAGACGGCTTGCGACGTCGATTTCATGCACGCCGCTGCCGGGAATCGCAAATGCGATCGTGGTGGGGCTGCCGCTGCCGCTGAATACGCAGCCATTCGAAGACGCTTGCGAATCGGCTGCGGTGATGGCCTCACGCAGCGTACACAGACTGTCGTTGATCACACCGTCGCCCTCGTCGGTGACAGTCACCGAACTGGTCGAAACGGCAGAGTGGGCATTGGTTGCCATGGCAACCGTTACGAGAACGGCAAGAAGCGAAAAGCGCATGACGGACATGGATATTTTTCCTTCAATGGAGGGGTTGTGTGGGAGTAGACGTGAAAATCGGAAAATTCCTATCACCGGCGCATGCAATCCCGCATTCGCATTTGTTCCGGCCGCGAAATGACACGCTACACTTGGGGGATGGCGACGCAGAATCTGCCAATCACCGAGCTGTTGCAGGCATGGCGATCCGGCAACGACGCCGCATTGCCGCAGTTGACCGGTCTGGTGTACGAAGACTTGCAGCGCATGGCACGCCAGCGTCTGCGCGGTGCGTCCGCGCGCACGCTCAATCCCACGGCCCTGGTCCACGAGGCGTTTTTGCGCCTGTGTCAAAGCGATATCGATTGGCAGGACCGCGCCCATTTTTTTGCCCTGGCTGCCCTGCACATGCGCAATGTGCTGGTCGATCATGCACGCGCGAAGCAGGCGGAAAAGCGCGGTGGCAATGCACTCCAGGTGACCTTGAGCGGAAATGACAACGCGGTTTCACCCAACAGCGCCGATTTGCTGGTGCTCGATGAACTGCTGCGTCGTCTGGAACGCGAAGACGCACGGACGGGAAAAATCATCGAGCTCACTTATTTCGGCGGTATGCAACGCGAGGAAGTTGCCCACGTGCTCGCGTTGTCGGTGCCGACGATCGATCGCAGTCTGCGTTTCGGTCGCGCCTGGTTGAAGCGTGAATTGTCGGCCGCTTGAGCCGAACGTTTCGGATCATGAGCACAGTCTTGCGCTTGCGGGAATTGTTCGAGGCGGCCGTCGAATTGCACGGCAAGGCGCGTGAGGAATTTCTGACGCGGGAATGTTCTGGCGATCAAGCGCTGCGCGACGACGTGGAAGCGTTGCTGAAGTGCGACGCGAACGCCGACGATCCGTTGGCACGCAGCGTGGCGGCGCAAATCGACGAGCGCGACGGCGCCGCACAAGTCCCGGTCGGAAGGGTCATCGGCAGCTACCGCATCTTGCGCGAACTGGGCTCCGGCGGCATGGCTAGCGTCTACCTGGCCGAGCGTGCCGATCGGGAATACGAAAACAAGGTTGCGATCAAGTTGATCCGCGGCTTCCCCACGGCCCAGGCGCTTGAGCACTTGCGCCGCGAGCGCCAGGTTCTGGCCGGTCTCGGGCATCCGCATATCGCGCGATTGCTCGATGGCGGCACAACGAGCGACGGCCAACCCTACCTTGTCATGGACTATGTCCAGGGCTTGCCGTTGCAGCAGTGGTTTGCGCAACGACAGCCTTCATTGGAATTGCGGTTGCGGGTGTTCCAGCAATTGTGTCTGGCCGTACATCACGCACATCAGAACCTGATCGTGCACCGCGACCTGAAACCGGCCAACGTGATGGTTCGCGACGACGACACCCCGGTGCTGCTCGATTTCGGCATCGCGAAACTGGTTGCGCCGGATCCGGACGGCGAACTCGCGACGGTTGTTCATGCGTTCACCCGCGACTATGCAAGCCCGGAACAGCTTGCCGGCGGCTCGGTGACGACGGCGAGCGATATCTACGGTCTGGGATTGCTGCTGTACGAGTTGCTTTGTGGAAAACCCTATCGCAACGCCGCCGGGACAAGCGAGTGGCGTACGTCGCGTCCGGCGCGTATCGCCGGCGAAGCCGCCCGGGAGTGGGTGCGTGCCGGCGCTGCGCAGATCGATGGCGATCTGGACAATATCGTGCGTCGCTCTGTCGCCGAGGAACCCGATCGGCGTTACAGTTCCGCGGCGGCAATGGCTTTGGAAATCGATCGCTATTTCGCCGGTCTGCCGCTGGAGGCCGGTCCCGATCTGTGGCGATATCGCGTGGCCAAATTCGTATCCCGTCATCGCCTGGGGGTGGCATCGTCGATCCTGGCCGTTTTGTGCGTCATTGGCGCGGCGACGTGGCTGGCGGTCGAACGCAATCGTGCCATGCAAGCGCAAGTCCAGGCGCGCCGCGAGGCAGAAACGGCGGACCGGGTCACCGAGTTCGTATTGCAGTTGTTTCGCAACGCCGATCCGCAAGTCACGCGTGGCCAGGATGTTACTGCGCGCGAACTGGTCGATCGCGGCAGTCGGACGCTGGACACCGGTCTGGCAGGACAACCCCAGGTCAGGGCGCGCTTGCTTGAGGCGCTCGGTGAAATCTATACCAGCATCGGCGTGCCGCGTGAAAGCGTGAAGTTGTTGCGCGAAGCAGTCGCGCTATTGCGCAGGCCCGACGCCGATCCGCTGCGCCTGGCGCGTGCGCTCAATGAACTGTGCCGCGCGGATACGCAATCGTCCGACTACGCTGAAGGGCTGCAAGCCTGTCAGGAAGCGCTGACATTGCGGCATGCGCGTCTTGATCCCGGGGCCGCGGAACTTGGCCACAGCCATGACGCTCTGGGTGTTGTCGAACAGGAATTGGGGAATTTTGCTGACGCGGAACAAAATTATCGGCGCGCGCTCGCGATCTTCTCCGCGGCCGGTCCCGAGCACCGCGGCGACGTGGCGTCAACCCATCATGATTTGGGTTATCTCGCCGCGCATCGCGGGGACTACGCCACGGCGCTGCGCGAATACAGGATTGCCCTTGCGAGCAAACGCGCGCTGTATGGCGAAGCGCACCCGCTCACGCTCAATTCGCTCGATGGCGTGGCTCAATCCGAGGCCGCCCTGGGCGACCTTGGCGCGGCACGCCGCGACTTTGCGGCCGCGCTCAAATTGCGCGTGGCGGTACATGGCGCGCAAAGCATGCCGGTTGCGCGTGCGCACAACAATCTGGCCAGCGTGATGCAGGACATGGGCGATTACGCCGGGTCGCAAACGCATTACACCGCGGCGCTGAAAATCGAAAAGGCTTTGCAGCCACCCGACTCGATGGATGTCGCGTACACGGCGAACAACCTGGCAACCCTTTTCGAAGATCGAGGCGACCCGGAAGCAGCGCTGCCGCTGTTCGAGAAATCGTTGCAGATACGTGAAACCAAATTCAAACCACCGCATCCCGCTTTGGCTCGCGCTCAGCACAATCTGGCGCGTTGTCTGCTGATGATGGGCAACAGCACGGATGCACGTACGCATCTGGACGCGGCACTGACGGCGCGTCGGGCATTGCTGCCGGCAACCGATACGCAGCGTTTCGACAGTGAGCTGCTGTTGGCGCAGTGGCAATTGGTTGCGGGGCAGCTCGACCAAGCCGCAGCCGCACTTGCACGGCTCGTTGCGCCTACCGGACCAGGCAATTATCGTCGTCGCGCGTTGTTGGCAGACATCCGGGCGCAACTGCATGCAGCGCAAGGCGATGGCTCAGGCGCACGCCGGGACGAACAGCGCGCGCTGGATGAATTGCGCAGCAAATTGCCCGTCAATCATCCGTTGTGTGCGCGGGCTTCGGCGCGCTTGGCGTGGTATGCGCACGCGCTTCGCGATGATGCGGCGGCGCGCAAGCTGTTGGAACAAGCGCTGCCGATACTGCACCAGACGCTGGTGATGCAATCGGTGGATCGAATCAAGGCGGACGAGCTCGCTATTTCATTGGGTATCGGCAAAAGCGCGAAGCACTACACTAGCGCCGCCGGCCGCTGATGCGCACCCACCCATCGAGCACTTCGACGACCAACTCCTCGAACCACTCGCCGTAACGCGTGAGCAGTTCGTCTTGCTGCCCATCGAGGATGCCGGAAATCGCAAATGCGGCGCCGGGCTTGCAGCAGGTCGCAAATCGCGGTGCCAGATCGCCCAACGGTCCGGCAAGGATGTTGGCGACCAGCGCATCGGCGGGCGCAGGCGTATATGCCTCTGGCGCGAACAGCTCCAGATTTCCGTCGACGCCGTTGCGCTGTGCGTTGTCGCGGCTCGCGCCCAGTGCCTGCGGGTCGTTGTCGATGCCGATGACGCGTGCGGCGCCGAGTTTCAATGCGGCGATCGCGAGAATTCCGGAACCGCAGCCGTAGTCAACCAGCGTCCTGCCAGTCAGTGCGATCCCATCGAGCCATGCCAGGCACAGTGACGTTGTCGGATGCGTGCCACTGCCGAACGCAAGTCCGGGATCCAGCCGCACCACAACCTGATCCTGCGAGTCGGTCGGCGGTTCGATATTCCAGGGATAAATCCACATGCGCCGCCCGAATCGCATGGGCTTGAATTGATCCATCCACACGCGCGTCCAATCCTGATCGGCAACGTCACGAAAAGCGATTTGATCGGGCGCCACTTCGGCAATCAGATCGGCTAACGCGTGCACCAGACCATCGCGATCGGTGTCGGCCGCGAACAGTGCGTGCAAGATCAATTCATTCCACAACGGGGTTTCGCCGACGCCAGGCTCGAAGATCGCGCGTTCGTCCGGCGTTTCGGCATTCGCATCGCAAAGGCTGATCGACAGCGCACCCAAGTCGTCGAGTGCGGACTCGAACTGTGCTTGCCGATTGGCATTCAGGGTGAGTGAAAGTTCGAGCCAGGGCATGGGTGTGAGGAAAAGGGTTAACGCGGAATCCGGAATCAAGAGCGCGTCATGCCCGCATGGGCGCGAGGCGCTCGAAAACAACCAGCGGGCGCGTCATCCAGTTCCTGCTTGTCTCTTGTGCGCGTTGTGAACAAAGAGCAACAGCCGGATTCCCGCCTGCGAACAATGATGATTGGAGGTATTCAGGCCTCGGCCATATCCCCTTAGCCAAACGCAATATTTTTCTCACGCTGTTCGTTGATCCGTTTTTCCAGATAGTGGATGTTCTGGCCGCCGCTCTGGAAGCCGCCGTCGGCGATGATGCGCTGTTGCAGCGGGATATTGGTCTTGACGCCGTCGATGACGACTTCGCCAAGCGCGATGCGCATGCGTGCTATGGCGGTGTCGCGGTCGCGGCCGTAGACGATGAGTTTGCCGATCATCGAATCGTAATTCGGCGGTATACGGTACCCGTCGTAGATGTGCGTATCGGTACGCACGCCAGGCCCACCCGCCGCGAGATATCGTTTGATCGTGCCGGGCGAGGGCATGAAAGTATCCGGATCTTCGGCGTTGATGCGGCACTCAATCGCGTGGCCGGTCAATTTGATGTCGGATTGGCGCAGCGACAATTTCTCGCCGGCAGCGATCAACAGCTGTTCGCGCACCAGGTCGACGCCGGTGATGAATTCCGTCACCGGATGTTCGACCTGCAGGCGCGTATTCATTTCGATGAAATAGAATTTGCCGTTCTCGTAGAGAAACTCGAACGTGCCCGCGCCGCGGTAGCCGATGCGCAAGCACGCCTCGACACAGACCTTGCCGATCTGTTCGCGTTGCGCCTCGTCAATGCCGGGAGCGGGAGCTTCTTCCACGACCTTCTGATGGCGGCGCTGCATCGAGCAATCGCGCTCGCCCAGATGAATCGCATTTCCCTGGCCGTCTGCGAGTACCTGGATTTCGACGTGGCGCGGATTTTCCAGGTACTTTTCCATGTAAACCTGATCGTTGCCGAACGCTGCCTTGGCTTCGGACTTGGTCATGGCAATGGCGTTGCTCAAATGCGCCTCGGTGTGCACCACGCGCATACCGCGACCGCCGCCGCCGCCGGATGCCTTGACGATCACCGGGTAGCCGATGTCGCGCGCAATGCGACCATTCTCGGTGGCGTCGTCGCCGAGCGGCCCGCCAGAGCCGGGCACGCACGGCACTCCCGCCGCCTTCATCGCCTTGATCGCCTGGACCTTGTCGCCCATCAGGCGAATCACGCTCGCCGTGGGACCGATGAAGATGAAGCCGGATTCCTCGACGCGCTCGGCAAAGTCGGCGTTTTCCGAGAGGAATCCGTAGCCGGGATGGATCGCCTGGGCATCGGTAACTTCGGCTGCGGCAATGATCGCCGGTATGTTCAGGTAGCTCTCTGCCGCAGGCGCCGGGCCGATACACACGGATTCATCGGCCATGCCGACATGCTTGAGGTTGCGATCGACGGTGGAATGCACGGCGACCGTCTGAATGCCAAGCGTGTGGCAGGCGCGCAGAACGCGTAGGGCGATTTCGCCGCGGTTGGCGATGACGACTTTATCGAGCATGGGCATAAGGCAAAAGGGCTGGGGGCTGGAACTCAAAGGCCGGGGGAGGAGGGCTGAAGATCAAAATGGAGTAGCGAAAGTGTCACGCTGTCTTCTTTCGGCCCTCTGCCGCCAGCCCTCGGCCCTGATCTCGGGCTTCATCCGATAACGAACAAGGGTTCGTCGAACTCGATCGGCTGACCGTTTTCGGCGAGGATCGCGACGATCGTACCAGCGGCATCGGCTTCGATCTGGTTGAACATCTTCATCGCCTCGATGATACCGAGCGTGTCGCCGATCTTGACCTGCTGGCCAACCTTCACGAACACGGGAGATTCGGGGTTTGGCGAGGCGTAAAACGTGCCGACCATGGGTGAGCGCACGATGTGGCCTTCCGGCAAGGATTTGTCCGCTGCGGCGGTCGTTTCCGCTGCGGGGGCGAATGCAGCCGGTGTGGCGGCGCGTTGCGATTCGACGAGTATCTGCGCGGGCGCCGGCGCGGCTACCGTGCCGGCTGTCGGCATCCGGCTCAGACGCACGGATTCCTCGCCTTCCTTGATCTCGAGCTCGGCAAGGTTGGATTCTTCGAGAATGTCGATGAGTTTTTTTATTTTGCGCAGATCCACGGCAGCTTCCTCAAGATTCGTCGCCGGTCCCGATCAGGCACTGCGACGCAAGTGTTCAATTGCGGCCGACAGGGCCAGCCGGTAACTATCGGCTCCGAATCCGGCAATGACGCCGACGGCAATGTCGGAAAAATACGAATGACGCCGAAACGCTTCCCGCGCGTGCACGTTGGACAGGTGTACCTCCACGAAAGGCACGCCGATCGCCGCGAGTGCATCGCGCAACGCCACACTGGTGTGGGTAAACGCGGCGGGGTTGATCAGGATGAACGCGGTGCCGTCCGCGCGGGCGTGTTGCGCGCGTTCGATCAGGTCGTGCTCGGCATTGGACTGGAACGATTCCAGTTCATGCCCGGCCGCGTCGGCAGCTTTCGCCAGATCGGCATCGATTTCAGCGAGCGTGGCACGCCCATAGACCTGTGGCTCGCGTTCGCCGAGCAGGTTCAGGTTGGGGCCGTGCAGTACCAGAATCTTCGCCACGCGCGGAATGCCCTGTTGCCAAATGCGGGAGGTCAAGGCGCGCAAGTGTGCAAGAGACAATCGCACTTGTCCAGCACGATCGTTTCAATATCGACGGAGTTAGCCGACGTTTAGCGAAATCTTAATTTGCGGCCGCGAGATGGGTGGACAACCAATCGGTCAGGCTGTTCGCGCTGAAACTGCCTGCGTGCTGCGCCAGAATGGTGCCATCGCGACCGATCAACACGCTGTACGGCAACAGGTTGCGCGTATCGCCGAACACGACGGAGGGATCGGTTTTGGCGCCGCTGCCGAGCAGGATCGGATAGTTGACGGGGTGATTCCGGAGAAAATCGTCGACTGCGTCGTCGTTGTCGATGGCTACTCCGATCACGCGCAAACCCGAGCTGGCCAGATGCGTGCCGACCTTGTCGAGCAACGGCATTTCCGCGCGACACGGGCCACACCACGTCGCCCAGAAATTCAGCAACACGAGCTTGCCGTTCCAGTCGCTGAGGCTGTGGCTGGTTCCGTCGGTACCGGGAAGTTGAAGGTCGGTGCGCGTATCACCGATGTGCAGTGGAGTCACTCCGGGAGGTATCGGCCGGCTTGGCAACTGCACGAAATGACTGGTGGCAAACAAGCCGAGCAAGGCACCGGCAAGTGCCATCAGCACGATCAGAAGGTTGGTGCGGGAGAACATTGTCCGGCCAGTTTACGCGATTCGCGAAAGCAAAGAATGCAGGGCGGGTGGAGCATAGCGCATTGCGCCGTTTTTTCCCGATTACACGGATCGGCGGGACACGCCGCTGCGTGGGCTGCTCCCACCCTGCGCGCGGCGTTATTTGGTTGCCGCCTCGATGCGCTTGACGAACTTGTCCGCGTCTTCCGGACCGGTCAGTTGCAGCGACTTTTTCGGCCCTCCGTCAGCACCGAAAAACAGCGTGTCGGGCGGTGCCACGATGCCGAAGTGTTGCATCAATGCCTGATCGGTGTCGTCGTTTGCGGTGACATCGGCTTGCAGCAACACGAAATCCGCGAGCGCACGGTGTACCGACGGTTTGGTGAAAACAAACTTTTCCATTTCCTTGCACGACACGCACCAGTCGGCGTAGAAGTCGAGCATGGCGGGTTTGCCGGTTGTCTTGGCCGCGCTCAGTTCGCGGTCGACATCGGCAATGGATTTGACTTTGCGGAAAGGCAATGCTGCCGCAGTCGACGAACCGGTATTCGATCCGTCGGCACTCGCCGTGATTCCGTGCAGCGGCTGTAGCAGATCGGCAGAACCGGCGGCAACTCCGATCAACTCGGCCGCACCGGCAATCAGCAACACCACGCCCAGCGCTTTCCACAGTTTGCGCCAGCCCGATGCGCCATCGGCAATACGTTCAAGCGCGCCCAGGTATACCGCGCAGGCCACGGCAAGCAAACCGGACATGAGCATGATCCAGGTCGCGTCGAGAATTCGCGACAACATCCAGATTGCCAACGCGAGGAACGTCACGCCGAACACGGACTTGACTGCATCCATCCAGGCACCTGCGCGCGGCAGTAGCTTGCCGGCGCTGGCCCCGAACACGACCAGCGGCGCGCCCATGCCCAGCGCGAGCGTAAACAAGGCGAAGCCGCCGAGCAACGCATCGTGCTTCTGGGCGATATAAAGAATCGCGACGGCCAGCGGCGGCGTCACGCACGGGCCGACGATCAACGCCGACAATGCGCCCATGATTGCCACGCCAAACAACGATCCGCCGGATTGCTTGTTGCTGACATTGGCGATTTTCGCCTGCCAGGAACTGGGTAATTGCAATTCGTAGAAGCCGAACATGGCCAATGCAAGCACCACAAACAAAGCGGCGAAGCACCACAGCACCCATGCGGTCTGAAATGCCGCCTGCAGATTCTTGCCGGCCAATCCTGCGATGACGCCGGCGATGGTGAAGATCACCGCATTGGCAAGAATGTAGACAACGGAAAGCACGATTGCGCGGCGCGTGGAAATATTGTCGCCTGCACCGGCAATGATGCCGGACAAAATCGGAATCATCGGGAACACGCACGGCGTGAACGCGAGTCCCAAACCGGCGAGGAAGAACACGCCGAACACCAGCCACAACGAACCGTTCAACGCATTCTTGAAACGGCTGTCGCCATTGTCAGTCGAATTTACGTCATCCGCCTTGCCAATCGTCGCGGCGGTCGCAGTACCGCTTACGGCCGGCAGCGACACGTTGACCGTGCGTGTCATCACCGGATAGCACACGCTACCTTGTTTGCAGCCCTGGAAATCGGCTGTCACCGCGAGCGTTTGGGCCGCGTGGTCATTGCGCGTCAAGGCAATGGGTATTTCGACCTGATCGTAATAAACAGTGGCGGCACCGAAATTTTCGTCGGTATGCGATTTACCGGGAGGGAATTGCGGGGTGCCCAACTGGACGCCGCTGTTCGCGGGCACGCTGAAGTGCGTCTTGTCGCGATACAGGTAATAACCCTTCGGCATCGTGAAACGAGCGAGCACAGCGTCAGGGGCAGTCGCGATGGTTTCGAACACAAACGCCTGCTCGGCGGGCAATGGGCCGCGATCGAGCAGCGAGCTGCCCGGTGCCGCGCCCAGTGCCGCGCTCAGCGACGAAGGTGCGGTGTTACCGGATTCCGCCGTCGGCAGCGCGATATGCAGCACTTTCTTCTGCGGAGGAAAGCAGATCTTCGGATCGACCTGATGGCATCCCTGATAACGCAATTCCAGCGCAACTTCTTTGGCGCCAGGCGAAGGCGTTACCTGTTGGGTCGCGCTGAAGTCGTGGTGGTACACCTCGACATCGCCGAGGAACTCGTCGTGCTTCTTCTCGCCATCAGGCAGTTTCAGCTCACCCAGCGTCGCATTCGCATCGGCGGCTTTCGTCTTGATCCGACCACGATACAGGTAATAGTCCGGCGCAACCTTGAAATCCAGCTCGACCGAATTGCGATCGAGCGCCCTGGCACTGACCTGGAAGGCCTGTTCGACCGGCAGCAGGTTGTCTTGATCGTCGGCATGGACTTGCCCGCCGAAGGCCAGGAGCGAAAGGCAAAACGCAAGCAGTAGATTTTTCATCGGCCCATTGTCGCAGGTTTGTCCGGCACTTGACCGGATTCGACGTCGAACACTTGCATCACGCTTCGGTTTCCCGCTTGATCCAGTCGAGATAGCGCTCCAGCCCCAGCATGATGTCCACCGCAACAACTTCCGGCACCTGGTTTGGATGCAAGGCGACGATGCGATCGCGCAACGCATCAAACCGTTGCCTTGTGGTCTTGATCAACAACAGCTGTTCGCTGTCGTGGCAGACCTTTCCTTGCCAGCGATAGGTCGATTCAATGCCGGAAATGCGATTGACGCACGCGACCAGGCGTTCTTCTACCAAGGCCGCTGCGATGCGTTCGGCGCAGGCCGAATCCGGGCAGGTGCACAGGACAAGGATGGCGCTCATGGGCTGATTATCGCCGAGACAGCGCCGTTGATGGATTGCGGCTGGCCTTCAATTGCCAATCTTGCGTCGGGTCCGACCCTTTCCGCGGCGGGACGGGTTCGTTTCCAGAATGGTCTGAGGTGAACGGTCCTGCCCCTTGAAAGCCGAGTCGGCGCGCCCATGTAGCTATCCCATTCGGCGACTGCCCTCTTTGCAAGGGCTTTTGCTTGCGGGTAAAATTGGCACTCGACCAGGCTGAGTGCTAACAGCCGAATCAAACTCTTTACCATTCAACCAGTTGAGGAAGTCTTTATGAAGCTGCGTCCGTTGCATGATCGCGTCATCATCAAACGCCTTGAGGCGGAAACCAAGTCCGCCGGTGGCATCGTTATCCCCGACACCGCGACCGAAAAGCCGATCAAGGGCGAGGTCATCGCGGTGGGTAGCGGCAAGATTCTCGAAGACGGCAAGGTACGCCCGGTCGGCGTCAAGGCCGGCGAGAAAGTGCTGTTCGGCAAGTATTCCGGTACCGAGGTCAAGGTCGACGGCGAAGAGTTGCTCGTCATGCGCGAAGAAGACCTGATGGCGGTGATTGAGTAAGCGCCGGGAAACCCGAATTCAATAGCCGTCATTCCGCGCCGCCGCAGGCGGAACCCGGAATCCAGTTCTTCAATCAAGGCGCACAGCGCCAGGAACCGGATCCTCGCCTTCGCGGGAATGACGACAAACGTTCAGACGATCATAAATTACGTATCGAGGAATCAAGACAATGGCTGCCAAAGAAATCCGTTTTTCCGAAGACGCACGCGCACGCATGTTGCGCGGTGTGAACATCCTGGCCAACGCCGTAAAGGCCACGCTGGGACCCAAGGGTCGTAATGTCGTGCTTGACAAGAGCTTCGGCGCGCCGACGATCACCAAGGACGGCGTTTCCGTCGCCAAGGAGATCGAACTGGCCGACAAGTTCGAGAACATGGGCGCGCAGATGGTCAAGGAAGTCGCATCGAAGACCTCCGACGTCGCCGGCGACGGCACCACGACCGCCACCGTTCTGGCCCAGGCGCTGATTCGCGATGGCCTCAAGGCCGTCGCTGCGGGCATGAACCCGATGGATCTCAAGCGCGGCATCGACAAGGCCGTGATCGGCGCCGTTGCCGAACTGAAGAATCTGTCCAAGCCGTGCTCGACCAGCAAGGAAATCGCCCAGGTCGGTTCGATCTCGGCCAATTCCGATACGAACATCGGCGACCTCATCGCCAAGGCGATGGAGAAGGTCGGCAAGGAAGGCGTGATCACGGTCGAAGAAGGCAGTGGTCTGGACAATGAACTCGACGTCGTCGAGGGCATGCAGTTCGACCGCGGTTACCTGTCGCCGTACTTCATCAACAACCAGCAATCGATGCAGGCGGAACTCGAAGATCCGTACATCCTGCTGCACGACAAGAAGATCGCCAATGTGCGCGAACTGCTGCCGATCCTCGAAGGCGTGGCCAAATCCGGCAAGCCGCTGCTGATCGTCGCCGAAGAAGTCGAAGGCGAAGCGCTGGCGACCCTGGTCGTCAACACGATCCGCGGCATCGTCAAGGTGTGTGCCGTCAAGGCGCCGGGCTTCGGCGATCGCCGCAAGGCGATGCTCGAAGACATGGCCATCCTCACCGGTGGCCAGGTAATTTCCGAGGAAGTCGGCCTGTCGCTGGAGAAGGCCACGATCAAGGATCTGGGCCGTGCCAAGAAGGTGCAGATCTCCAAGGAAAACACCACCCTCATCGACGGTGCCGGCGAGAGCAAGGCGATCGAAGCGCGCATCAAGCAGATCAAGGCGCAGATCGAAGAGACCTCCTCCGACTATGATCGCGAGAAGCTGCAGGAACGCGTGGCCAAGCTGGCCGGCGGCGTTGCCGTGATCAAGGTCGGCGCGGCGACCGAAGTCGAAATGAAGGAAAAGAAGGCACGCGTCGAAGACGCATTGCACGCCACGCGTGCGGCGGTCGAGGAAGGCGTGGTCCCGGGCGGTGGCGTTGCCCTGATCCGTTCGCTGGACGCGATCAAGAAGCTCAAGGGCGACAACGAAGATCAGAACCACGGTATCCAGATCGCCAAGCGCGCCATGGAAGCGCCGCTGCGCGAAATCGTTGCCAATGCCGGCGAAGAACCCAGCGTCGTGCTGAACAAGGTTGCCGCGAGCAAGGGCAACCACGGCTATAACGCGGCCAACGGCGAATACGGTGACATGATCGAATTCGGCATTCTCGATCCGACCAAGGTCACGCGTACGGCGCTGCAGAACGCGGCCTCGATTGCCGGCCTGATGATCACCACCGAAGCAATGGTTGCCGAAGCGCCGAAGAAGGAAGAAGCGCACAACCACGGCGGCGGTGGCGGCGGTGGCATGGGTGGAATGGGTGGCATGGGCGGTATGGATTTCTGATCCAGACCTCAACGCTGCAAATACGAGAAACCCCGCTTCGGCGGGGTTTCTTTTTTCAAACACGAAGCCCCGCCTTGTGCCGGGCTTCGAGTTTTCCGCGGCTGAAGACGTGCGTTGGCCGGTACGCGGTCCGGAATCTTCCCGCCTGCAGCGCGCCGTTGTTTGACACACGGCGTCGGAAAACGCTGATGCCAGGCCGGGCCGGCACGCGCAATCGTGTGCAACCGATCTTGCACAGGACCCTTGCGTGCTGCGTCTGGCCTGACCACGGCCGCAGGCCGCGGCTGGCGCGCCTGCGGGCATCGGCCCCGTCGCGCCGCGCTACGCGCGGCACGCGCCGGTGCAGGCGCATTACCCGGACTTCCTTGCGCGCCTTGAGTCGGAAGACCGCTGCGTGCCTGCATACGTGCCGGTGACGCCGGCCCCATCGAAGACGATGCGGGCCAGGTCGGCGGCTTCTCGCTGCATGCCGGTGTGGCCGCCGAGGCGCACGAAAGCGAGAAGCTCGAACGCCTGTGCCGCTACATCGCGCGCTCGGCGATCAGCGAGAAGCGGCTATCGATCTCGCCGCAGGGCAGGGTGCGCTACGAACTCAAGACCACGTGGCGGAACGGCACCACCCATGTCGAATGGGATCCGGTGGACTTTATCGCCAAACTGGCGGCGCTGGTGCCGCCGCCGCGCGCCCACCTGACCCGTTTCCACGGCGTGTTCGCTCCGAACGCGAACTTGCGCGCGCAGCTGACGCCATCGGGGCGCGGCAAACGGCTTGCCACCGACCCGGACTCGACCGACGCCAACGCCGACCGCCGCACCCCCGACGAAAAGCGCCGCGCGATGACCTGGGCGCAACGCCTCAAGCGGGTCTTCAACATCGACGTGACCACCTGCACTCATTGCGGCGGCAGCGTGCGGATCGTCGCCAGCATCGAAGATCCGCATGCCATCAGGGCCATCCTCGCCCACTTCGAAAAACACGTCGCGCTGGAGCAAGCGCACTACCGGCCGGCAGCGCGCGCACCTCCCACTGCACCCGCGTGCGCCCGCCGGCCGCAGAGCTGACGGCGAAATAGCAACCCGACCCGATGCGGCCACGATCCCGCAGGCTTGCGCTCGGCTCGCTGTCGGGAATCGGCGAAGAATGGCCACGGACGGCGAAGCGCGGCGGGCCTCAACGTGCCGAAATCCCATTCACAGACGTCCGATCCGCGCCCAGAACGGCGCTTGCGCGACCGAAGCCTACCCGGCAGACTGGCCGAAAAGGGCGTTTGAACTTCCTATACGCTACGCTCACCGCGCAGGCGGGGATCCAGCTCTTTTGCTGCCTTGCAGTGGCAGCGAGGTCACTGGATTGACGCGTAGCTTCTGCGGCTTGCCCTTCGGGTCATCGGCTACGCCGATGTTTGTTCCGGCATCCAGCCTTCACAGTCCGCTTGACCAGCCCTCTGGCTATTGAGATCCACGGGAATGACGAGCGTTAAGGCAATGCTGATCAAGTGGCACAACCGTCATGGTATTCAGAAGGTCTGCCAGGCGTGCCGCGCGCCGACGTGAAGGCTGGTTGCCTTGACAAGATGCGCGGTGCGGCTGGCGGGCCTTCTGAATGCCACCTGTTTCAATAAAACTCAATCGGTTAGACGACACCTGTCTGCGCGCACCTCTTTGTTGCGCTGCCTTGAAGGACGGCCTGTCCATCTGCGCCAGCGCCCCGCGATCTGCACGCAGACAGGTGTCGTGACGATTGCGCCACTTGATCAGCGTTGCCTTAAGTCAGTGCCATTCGACTCTAATCCCTGTGTTGCGCAACAAGCGCAAGCACGAGGCTGCCCTGGAAACACACCTCTGCAAGGAGTGTAGTTGCGGCACGAATCGAATCATTGATGGCTTCAACCCGCGCCAAGCAAGTCAGGGAGCGCAGGCTGACCCATGGATTTGGCACGTTCCGGATCGATTCCTCGAATACATGATTATCGACCCGCACGGAGAGCTCCGATGTTCAGACAAACTTGCCATGTTCTGGGACCACTGCTTGGCCTGCTAACGGCCTCCATCGCCAGCGCCGCGACCATCTCGGTCGGCCCATCGGGCTGCAACACGACCAGCCTGCAAGCGGCCATCAACAACCTGTCCGGCAGCGCGGATACCAGTTACACGATCAAGCTGAAGGCCGGCACCATTGCCATCCCCAGCGGCGTCTCAATGAGCGTGCCAGCCAGCGACATCGACATCATCGGCGGCTTTGCCAGTTGCAATGACGCTTCTCCGACGGCTGGCCTGCGCTCGACGCTCGATGCCAGCGGTGGCGGCGATGGCACCACGATGACCATCGATGCGGGCAACCGCTCGTTGCAACAGTGGATCACGTTCACGAACGCAACCATTCGCGGCGGCAGCAGCGAGACCGGGCCGTTTTCAAATCCTGAGGGTGGCGGACTGGAAGTGCGCGGCCACGCCCGCGTCTGGTTGCGTGACGACACCCGCGTGGAGGACAACGCGTCGGGCAAGGGTGCGGGCGTCTATCTGAACGGTGCCTCCAGCACCCGCCCGGCCGAACTCTATATCCTCGACGGATCCTCAATCAGCAACAACGTGGCCATCACGTTGGGTGGCGGCGTCTATTGCAACAACTTCGGCGCGATCCAGTTCTACGACGGCCGGATATCGTTCAACGATGCCAACGATGGCGGCGGCGTCTATCTCAACCCGGGCTGCAAGCTGGTCGGTATCGGCACCGGCAGCGGCAATCTCAAATCGATCGACAACAATCGGGCCTTGGTCGCCGGGTCCTCGGGGGGCTCCGGCGGAGCGATCTATCTCAAAGCGGATAGTGCAATAGCCAATCCGATCCATCTTGTCGGCGACCCCGGCAATCCGATCCTCATGCTCAACAATTCGGCTTCTTCTGGCGGCGGTGGGATATACGCGGGCAACAATTCGACCGCGCTCATCACCCTGGACCTCATCAACACGATTTGGCTCGGACAGCGCGCAACTGCTGGTGCCGGCCTGTTGTTATCGGGTCGGTTCGACACCCGCATCGAGGCGCAACCCGGCTGCAGCTACAGCTTCTTCGGCGCCAGCGGCTGCTCCGCGTTCGACGACAACGATGCAAGCAATGGCGCTGGCGCAATCCTCTTCTATGGCGGCGACACGGAAGCTCTTGCCGGGCAGCTGACCATCAAACGCACCCGCTTCGAGAACAACGACGGAGCACCGGCCATTGTCGGCACCTTCCGTGCAGAGCTGACAATGGAAGGTGCGATCGTCCGCAATAATCGTTCCCTGCCCTACGGCTACTTGCCCTACGAACACACCTTGTTCGGATTGGATAGTGGAACTCCGCATTCAATACGCTACTCCACGATCCTGGCCAACGACACGTTTTATATTTTCAGCTATGGGTTTCTCTCGTCCGGGAGCACGCTGAATCTGGTCGGCGATATCGTCTGGGCACCCGGCACCCAGGTCTGGCGAAATTTTGATGGCAGCGGCCCTGCAACCGTCCAACATTTCGGCTGTCTGATTGCGCATTCCGCAACAGGCCTTCCGTCCGGCGTCATCGTCGCCAACCCGATGCTGGAATCCAATTTCACTCCAGGCGTCACCTCGCCGGCGCTGGACGTCTGCAACGACAGTATCGGCGGCGCTCCCAGTCAGGACTACTACGGCCAGGCACGCGGATTCGACCAGGTGGCTATCGTCAACGTCCTTGGCCCGAACGACCTCGGCGCCGTCGAGCGCAGGACAGCGATCGACGACACGATCTTCCGTGACGGCTTCGAGAATCCTTAGTGGCCTTATGCGCAACTGATACGGTTTTTTCGACGGGAACTTATCAGTTCGGAGCAGATGCAGCAGGGTAAAAAGCTGGCGCAGGTTTTCTTGCTGCAATGTTGGAGGCGGCGCAAATGGTTGGCAAACTTTTTATAGTCAGCGATGCTGCCGGGCTATGTGGGCCCAACAATTCAGTCAAGCGGAACATGGCGATAGGTCGCGGTATCTTCCAACACAACGTGCCTCCACACTTATCTCACCATTTAGCCGCCAGCGTCAAGAGGCACGAGCGAAATCCTCCCGAGTCACGGGCCGGTGTGATTTGAAAGAGGACGTTTCCGCGCCGGGTGTGTTGGTCATTCGATGCGGCATAGTATAAAAAGCCGCACCACTCACCATTCTGAATTGAGGTGCTGGTCCGTCACCAGGACGGGGTTCCAGACCCTTGGCTCGGGCGAGCCTCAAACACGCATTCGTACCCCGACCGTGTCCATGTGCATCGCGTTGGCGAAGCGCACAAGTTCACGAGATCGACCTTGCAGCCGTCTCATCCTAAGCGTGGCTCACGGCGAGGGCGGAATCCAGTCTTCTCCTTCAAAGGTCCTGCGGCGGCGTCCATTCAAGCGTACGGTTTTTCGCCAAGCTAAGCTTCTGGCTCACCGCCGCAAGACACAAGCAACCTGTCAGCCAAATGCGACAACCGGGACACCCACAATTTGCCGAGATGCCCAGACCGCGAAAACTGGGTTCGACAGCGAGTAAATGTTGGCTCAGCGCCACGTGCCGTGGCCGGAATCTATGCTTCTCGGCGCAACAAAGTGCGCCATTCGACGAACCCGCGAGCGATTTCTAGCAGCCTTGCATGACACATCCTCGGAGAACCCGATTCGTCGCGAAGTGCTGATGTGTTGAATCAGGCTGACCTGCTCCCTGTGAACCGTACCACGACAAAGTTAGTAAAGTCCGTCATCCACAGCGAGGACGGATATGCGCAAGAGTCGATTCAGCGATGAGCAGATCATCGGATTTCTCAAACAAGCCGAGGGCGGAATGTCGGTCGGCGAGCTATGCAGGATGCAGGGCTTTAGTGATGCCACGTTCTACAAGTGGCGAGCGAGGTTCGCAGGCATGCACGTAGACGAGGTCAAACGGCTGCGAGAACTGGAAGCCGAGAACACCCGGCTGAAGAAGCTGTTGGCCGAAGCGCATTTGGATATTGAAGCGCTCAAGGTCGGCTTCGGGGTAAAACGCTAGCCCCGCAACGCAAGCGCGAGGCGGTCCGGCACATGCTCGTCCTGAAGGGGGTGAGTGAACGCCGGGCCTGCCGCCTTGCGGGGCTATCCCGCGATGCTTTCCGCCATCCGCCGACTCCTACGCAACACACGATGCTGCTGTTGCAGAAGATCGTCGACTTGGCACGCGTGCGGCACCGCTTCGGTTATCGACGCATCCATGATTTGTTACGCTCGGAGTATCCGATGGTGAATCACAAAAAAATCTATCGCCTGTATTGCGAGGCTGACTTGGCAGTGCGTCGTCGCAAGAAAGCCAAGCGGCCGATTGCGGAGCCTCGGCGGTTACAGATCGCGCAGACCGTAAATCAGGTGTGGAGCATGGACTTCGTAGCCGATGCGTTGGCCAACGGCCGGCGCCTGAAGTGCCTGACCATTGCCGACGACTTCACTCACGAGAGCATCGATATCGCGGTGGATCATGGCATGGGTGGTGTCTACGTGACACGCATCCTGGACCAGGCAGCGCGTTTTCGCGGTTACCCCAAGGCAGTGCGAACCGACAATGGACCGGAGTTCACCAGCCGCGCCTTCATGGCATGGGCGCAGCAGCACGGTGTCGAACACCTGCTCATCCAACCGGGTCGTCCGATGCAGAACGGCTACATCGAAAGCTTCAACGGAAAGTTTCGCGACGAGTGCCTCAACGAACATTGGTTCACGTCACTTGTCCAAGCACGCGAGACAATTGCGCTTTGGCGGCGCGACTACAACGAAGTGCGACCACACAGCAGTTGCGGCCGCATTCCACCCGCTCAGTACGCAGCCAATCATCGAGAACGAATAGAAAACAGCATCGAAAGTCACCAGCCAATGCAGTAACCTTCAACCAAGGACTTTGCTACTTAAGCTTGGTATGGCAGATGGGGGCAGGTCAGTCAGTCCATGTGGCGGCAGCGGTCGGCTCGATTCGCAATACAACGTGGACGTGGTTACTCATGACCGCATAGGCATACACACCAACGGCAAAGATCTCAGCCAGCTCCAGCACACGCTGCTCGACCCACTCTCTCCTATGCTCATAGGACTTTCCGTTGTACGGATCAATCCCGCACAACCAGGCTCGGCGCACGCATCGCGAGATGCAGTGATAGAAGCCGGGCGTGTCCGGATCGACAAGAAGGCTGCGGGCGGATGTCATGCCCAAAGCCTGACGAGATCTCACCAGGTTGTCCGTAGGAAAACGACTACTCGTGACGTAGGCTCATGCCAGGAATTTGGATGTCCCCGTCATACGCCGCACGCATCGCGAGATGCAGTGATAGAAGCCGGGCGTGTCCGGATCGACAAGAAGGCTGCGGGCGGAGGTCATGCCCAAAGCCTGACGAGATATCACCAGGTTGTCTGTAGGAAAACGACTACTCGTGACGTAGGCTCATGCCAGGAATTTGGATGTCCCCGTCATACGCCGTCATACGCATGCCATCAGGGCCATCCTCGCCCACTTCGAAAAACACGGCGCGCTGGAGCAAGCGCACTACCGGCCGGCAGCGCGCGCACCTCCCACTGCAGCCGCGTGCGCCCGCCGGCCGCAGAGCTGACGGCGAAATAGCAACCCGACCCGATGCGGCCACGATCCCGCAGGCTTGCGCTCGGCTCGCTGTCGGGAATCGGCGAAGAATGGCCACGGACGGCGAAGCGCGGCGGGCCTCAACGTGCCGAAATCCCATTCACAGACGTCCGATCCGCGCCCAAAACGGCGCTTGCGCGACCGGAGCCTACCCGGCAGACTGGCCGAAAAGGGCGTTTGAACTTCCTATACGCGTGCCGAAGCATTGCGCATTCCGGCCGCCATGCCCGCGATGAACAGGGCGAGCGCCACGTACATCTCGAACACCAGCGGCCAGAAAAGCAGCGAGCGCAGCGTCTCGTACTCGAATTGATCGCGCAGCAGCCAGATGCCGAGGAAAGCCGCCGCCGACAGCTGCAAAGGATGGCGGACTTCAATGGTCGCGCCGCACCGCCAGCAATGCGCGCCCTGGTCGCCGGTCTGGTCATTCTCACCCGAGGTCCTTATCGTGTCGCCTACGACAGTATCCGACCGCTCATGCAACTGACCGCCTCCCGACATTTCGCGCAATGGCTCGCCGAGCAGAACGTCAGCGTCGGCCTGAGCACTTATGAGGCCGGCAAGATCATGCTGGTCGGGCGTCGTGCCGACGGCCGCCTGGCCGCGAACGAGAGGAGCTTCTCCCGCGCGATGGGACTGTGGAGCGACGGCCAGACCCTGTGGGCCGCGACCGCCTTTCAGATATGGCGTTTCGAAAACGTCCTCGCAGACGGTGAAGTCGACGACGACCTCGACCGCCTCTTCGTTCCGCGCTGCGGCTATACGACCGGCGACGTGGACGCGCACGACCTCGTATGGGCAGAGGACCGCATCCAGTTCGTCAGCACGCTGTTCTGTTGCCTGGCGACGCTGTCGGATCGGAATAGCCTGGCGCCGATCTGGCGACCGCCGTTTCTCTCGCGTCTCGCCGCCGAAGACCGTTGTCACCTCAATGGCGTCGCCGTTCGCGACGGCATTCCGCGCTATCTGACCGCCGTCTCGCGCAGCGACGTGGCCCAGGGTTGGCGCGATTTTCGACGCGATGGCGGTGTCGTGATCGACTGCCAGGAGAACGCGATCATCGCCAGCGGCTTATCGATGCCGCACTCGCCGCGCTGGTACCGCGACCGCCTTTGGCTGCTCGATTCGGGCAACGGGCGATTCGGCTGCATCGAGGCCGACGGACGCTTTACCGAGGTCGCCTTCTGCCCGGGCTACGCGCGCGGACTCGCCTTTGTCGGCGACTTCGCCCTGGTCGGTCTTTCGCGCCCGCGCGAAGCGAGCTTCAACGGTCTTGCGCTCGACGATGCGCTTTCGCTCCGTGGCGCCCGAGCGCGAACCGGCGTGGCGGTGATCGACCTGCGCAACGGTGACCTGGTCCACTCGCTGTTCGTCGACGAGCGCATTCGCGAACTCTACGATGTCATCGCACTGCCGGGCGTGCGTCGCGGCGGCCTGCTCGGCTTTCGCACCGACGAAGTCCGCCATACGCTCAGCGTCGACGGCGAGCCTGGCCTGTGGCGCTCGATGGCTGGCGACCGGGCCAAGGACACCGGTCGCGCCCCTTGAGCGGAGCAGGCCACGCTGGGATCCGGGCTGCCGCGCAGTGGAACCGGCGGGACTGCGGCGATCGTCCGGAAACACGATTGGCTTGACGGCCTCGCAATCGCGGCGGATCGGCGACCCGCGGACTCCTTAATTCCTCCACATTCGATTAATATGATCGGCAAGTCATCGCAGTGCGCCGACCTGCACCGTATCCGGGGAAAGCCATGTCTCGCCGAAACACGCGTCCGAAATCGCCCAACCGGCGAACTGTGCCGACCATGCGGAGTCGCGAGGCCCTGCGTGCGCGCTGCCGGCGGTCGCCGATGGCCCTGGCGATCCGCGCCGCGTTATGCGTCAGCGTGATGATGGCACCACCCGTTCTGGCGGCTTCGCCGGCAGGCGTGCAGCCCACGACCGTTGTGCGACCGAAGGGCGGCGCGACGCAGGATTTCGGCGACGCCCCGGCGCCCTACCGCACATTGCATGCAGAGGGTGGTGCCGAACATCCGGCCGCCGGCCCGCGTCTCGGATCGCTGCGTGATGCCGAACTCGACGGCCTGCCGAGCGCGCAGGCCGACGGTGACGATCTGGACGGCAGCGACGACGAGGACGGCGTGACCGAGCAGTCGGCGTCGGTCGGCGGCTTCGGTGCGTTCACGGTCAACCTGCAGAACGGACCAGGCAGGCTCGACGCCTGGGTCGACTTCAACGGCGACGGCAGCTGGAGCGGCGGCGATGAACATGTCTTCATCGACAAGGCCCTGGCCAGCGGCGACAACACGCTGAACTTCCAGGTGCCGGCCACGGCGATTGACGGCTTCGTGATGGCGCGCTTCCGCGTCAGCACGGCCGGATCGCTCGGACCGAACGGCGTGGCCCTGGACGGCGAGGTCGAGGACCACCGCATCAGCGTGTCGCGCCCGACGGCGAGCAATGGGCAACTGATCGACAGCGGCCAGAGCCTCGATGTCGGTGACGGAACCTTCGAGACGCGCCTGGTCGATGTCGACGGCGACGGCGATCTGGACCTGATCACGGTCAGTACCGGCAGCAGCCCGGCGGCGAAGACGAACCGCGTCTACCTCAATGACGGGGCAGGCGGTTTCACCGACAGCGGGCAGACGCTCGGCAGCAACTCCACCTATGGCCTGGCGGTCGGAGACGTGGACGGCGACGGCGACATCGACTTCATCGCCGGCAATGCGGGCCAGCGCACGCTGTTGTACCGCAACGACGGCCATGGCGTATTCAGCGTCGATGCGCCGACGATGTTTCCGAGCCTGTACGTCTATCCGGTGGAACTGGCGGATCTGGACTCCGATGGCGATCTCGACCTGATCGTCGGTGTGCTGAACAACCCGAACAGGATCTATCTCAACGACGGCACGGGCCAGTTCACCGACACCGGCCAATTGCTCGGCGACTACCAGACCCTGACGCTGTCGGCCGGCGATATCGATGGCGACGGCGACATCGACTTCTACGAAGGCACCGGCCAAAGCAACACGAAGAATCGCTTCTGGCTCAATGACGGCAGCGGCACGTTCACGGTCGGCCAGTTGCTCAGCACCGGTCGGACCCAGGGTTCGGCGCTCGGCGACATCGACGGTGACGGCGACCTGGACCTGATCGAGGGTCGTGCGAGCGGTACGTTCGTGCGCCTGAACGACGGCAGCGGCACGTTCGGCGGCGCGACGGGGCTGACCAGCGATGATGTCCATGCGATCGAGCTCGTCGACATGGACGGTGACGGCGACCTGGATATCGTCGAGGGCAACTACTTCCAGGGCAATCGCGTGCTGCTCAACGACGGCAGCGGGGCGTTCACGGACACGGGCCAGTCGCTGGGAGCCGAAGCCACCTATGCGCTGGCGACTGGCGATGTCGATGGCGACGGCGACCTCGACGTGGTCGAGGGCAACTACCTGCAACCGAACCGGGTCTGGTTCAACACGGAACTCGACTTCGGTGATGCGCCCGCGCCGTATCGAACCTTGATATCTGCCGGCGGTGCCGCGCACCCGGCGCTTGGCCCGCGTCTCGGATCGCTGCGTGATGCCGAACTCGACGGCCTGCCGAGCGCGCAGGCCGACGGTGACGATCTGGACGGCAGCGACGACGAGGACGGCGTGACCGAGCAGTCGGCGTCGGTCGGCGGCTTCGGTGCGTTCACGGTCAACCTGCAGAACGGACCAGGCAGGCTCGACGCCTGGGTCGACTTCAACGGCGACGGCAGCTGGAGCGGCGGCGATGAACATGTCTTCATCGACAAGGCCCTGGCCAGCGGCGACAACACGCTGAACTTCCAGGTGCCGGCCACGGCGATTGACGGCTTCGTGATGGCGCGCTTCCGCGTCAGCACGGCCGGATCGCTCGGACCGAACGGCGTGGCCCTGGACGGCGAGGTCGAGGACCACCGCATCAGCGTGTCGCGCCCGACGGCGAGCAATGGGCAACTGATCGACAGCGGCCAGAGCCTCGATGTCGGTGACGGAACCTTCGAGACGCGCCTGGTCGATGTCGACGGCGACGGCGATCTGGACCTGATCACGGTCAGTACCGGCAGCAGCCCGGCGGCGAAGACGAACCGCGTCTACCTCAATGACGGGGCAGGCGGTTTCACCGACAGCGGGCAGACGCTCGGCAGCAACTCCACCTATGGCCTGGCGGTCGGAGACGTGGACGGCGACGGCGACATCGACTTCATCGCCGGCAATGCGGGCCAGCGCACGCTGTTGTACCGCAACGACGGCCATGGCGTATTCAGCGTCGATGCGCCGACGATGTTTCCGAGCCTGTACGTCTATCCGGTGGAACTGGCGGATCTGGACTCCGATGGCGATCTCGACCTGATCGTCGGTGTGCTGAACAACCCGAACAGGATCTATCTCAACGACGGCACGGGCCAGTTCACCGACACCGGCCAATTGCTCGGCGACTACCAGACCCTGACGCTGTCGGCCGGCGATATCGATGGCGACGGCGACATCGACTTCTACGAAGGCACCGGCCAAAGCAACACGAAGAATCGCTTCTGGCTCAATGACGGCAGCGGCACGTTCACGGTCGGCCAGTTGCTCAGCACCGATCGGACCCAGGGTTCGGCGCTCGGCGACATCGACGGTGACGGCGACCTGGACCTGATCGAGGGTCGTGCGAGCGGTACGTTCGTGCGCCTGAACGACGGCAGCGGCACGTTCGGCGGCGCGACGGGGCTGACCAGCGATGATGTCCAAGCGATCGAGCTCGTCGACATGGACGGTGACGGCGACCTGGATATCGTCGAGGGCAACTACTTCCAGGGCAATCGCGTGCTGCTCAACGACGGCAGCGGGGCGTTCACGGACACGGGCCAGTCGCTGGGAGCCGAAGCCACCTATGCGCTGGCGACTGGCGATGTCGATGGCGACGGCGACCTCGACGTGGTCGAGGGCAACTACCGGCAACCGAACCGGGTCTGGTTCAACGGTACGAACCCCGTTCAGATTTCGGTGAGCAGCTCAACCGGCAGCGAGGCCGACACCAGCGACATCACGGTCACGGTCACGTCCTTGCAGTCGGTCGGCAGCGACCAGACCGTCGATCTCGGTGTAACCGGCACCGGCATCACGGGCTCGGACTACAGCCTCGGCGCCGTACAATTGACGATCCCTGCCGGAAGCCAGGGTGCGAGCACGACGTTCAGCGTGCTCGACGACAGCCTGCACGAAGGCGACGAGACCGCCGTGCTCTCGATCACGGCGGTGTCGTCGGAACTCGTCGTCGGCACGCCCGACAGCCAGTCGATCGTGATCGTCGACAACGATCCGGTTCCGGCCGTGCAGTCGATGAGCTTTTCCGCGGCGACTCTCGCTGAGACCGGCCTGCCGATCAGCCTCGACCTCGTGCTCGATCGTGCCTCGGCGTTCGACGAATGCGTCGACGTCGGCTTTGCCGGCACGGCCACGCTGGCCACCGACTACACGGTCGCCGACGACGATCCGGATGTCACCGGCATCCAGGCCTGCACGGCCACCGGCGGCACGACCGCCCAACTCGCCGTGACGCCAATCGACGACAGCACCTATGAAGGCGACGAATCGATCACGGCGAGCAGTGGCGCCGGAAGTGCCGCGACGACCCTGACCGACGCCGAAGACCTGCCGACCGTCACGGCTCTAGCCTTCGACCCGACCAGCGCGAGCGAGAATGGCGGCACCAGCAACCTGACCGCGACGCAGTCCAATCCGGCCCTGCAGCGACTGTGTTACGACCTGCAGGTCTCGGGCAGCGCGACGTTCGGTGTCGACTACCTGCTTGCCGACGCCGATCCGGCGCCGGGCCTGCAGGTCTGCATCGACGCAAACCAGCTGCAGGGCTCGTTGCCCCTGCAGGGCGTCGACGACAACCTGTTCGAGGGCAACGAGACGGCCCAGCTCAGCCATGGCGGCTTCTCCGGCACGCTCACGTTGATCGACGACGAGAACCTGCCGCAGATCGTGAGTTTCGGCTTCGATCAGCCGGAGCTCGCCGAAAACGGCGGCTTCGCGAGCCTGCGCATGCTGCTCGATCATCCGTGGCAGGCTCCCCAGTGCATCGACGTCAGCTACTCCGGCACCGCGACCCGCGATCTCGATTACACGAGCGAAGACCAGTCGGCCGGCCTTCCGGGCGTACAGCTCTGCCTCGATGGCGGAAGCACGAGCGGAGACCTCATGCTGATCGGTATCGACGACACCGAGCTCGAAGGCTTCGAGTCGATCCAGGCCAGCATCACCAGCCCCGAGTCCGCATCGTCGACGATCCGCATCGCCGACGACGAAGACCTGATCTTCCGCGACAATTTCGAGCTGCCGCCACCGCCGCCACCACCGGGCCCGTGAAACCGAACCCCGCGCGCTGCCCGGTAGTCGGTGACATCAAATTGGCCCTCCGCTGCCCGTTTCTCGCTATCATTTCGCGGTCCGTGGCGACCGACGCCGCCCGCAGCGTCGGGGCGAACTCGGCATCCACGAATCATTCGAGGAGATCGCAGCGATGAGCGAATTCAATGCCCAGCACAATCGCGCCGTGTGGTTCGACATTCCGGTCGCCGATCTCGAGCGCGCTGCCGCGTTCTATCGCAGCGTGCTTGCGATCGACATCGAAATGACGGCCTACGGCGATACGCGCTTCGCCGTGCTCTCCCATGACCAAGGCAATGGTGGGTGCCTCGTCGTCGCACCGGAACAGATCAGTCGCGAGGGCGGCGTGCTCGTCTATCTCAACGTCAACGGCCGCCTGCGCGAAGCGGCCGATCTCGCCAGCGGTAACGGCGGCAGCCTCATCGAGCCTCCGCACGTGATCGGCCCGCACGGATCGCGCGCGATCATCCGTGACAGCGAAGGCAATCGCATCGCACTGCACTCGCAGGGTGCGGTCTAGAAGAAGGGGGTCAGAGACCGTTACTCGTTGATAATGGTCTCTGACCCCCTTCTTCCGCCCACGTCGACTACCCCGCACACAGCCTGAAAACGGCGTTTGAATTTCCTCTACGCAATTCAGTAGACTGTTCCGGTTTGCGCTCGCAATGTCCCGGTAACCTCTTATTGTTATTGTCCTGCCGCCGTCCGCCGGTGCGGCGAGCGGATAGCGCCCGACCCGGCTCGCGAGCCTCGCGGGCGATCGCAGGCCGCATGGCTTCAAGGGCGGGCCTGGCGGCAGGTGTTGCGCCTGGAGCGCGGCAAGCCGCGTCGGCGGCGGGCGATGAGGTGACAACAAGGCATACGTGATCGCGAGCTGCATTCCGCGATCGGAGTGCGCCGCATACGAGGAGAAAGACGGACAACCGGGACACCCACAATTTGCCAGAGGACAACCGGAGAAAGACGGACAACCGGGACACCCACAATTTGCCAGAGGACAACCGGGAAGGACAGGAAGGACAACCGGGACACCCACAATTTGCCGAGATGCCCAGACCGCGAAAACTGGGTTCGACAGCGAGTAAATGTTGGCTCAGCGCCACGTGCCGTGGCCGGAATCTATGCTTCTCGGCGCAACAAAGTGCGCCATTCGACGAACGCGCGAGCGATTTCTAGCAGCCTTGCATGACACATCCTCGGAGAACCCGATTCGTCGCGAAGTGCTGATGTGTTGAATCAGGCCGCTTGAGGTCGCAGTAGCCTTTGGGCACTTCCGATGCCCTTGAGCCAGCCCTGCCCCATGGCTGCAGCTTTCTCGATCAGGGCCTGGGCAGAACCGATCGCTCGCCAGTAGTTGGTTTCGGTGCCCAGCATCTGCTGATGCCATTGGCGTTCGCTCAGTCCAAGCTTGCGAAGGATGGGTGGCTCCGTTGCGTCGATGCTGCCGCGTTTGTCGGGTCGGGTCAGGCGCGCGGTCCAGTCGATCAGGTCGAGATAGTCTTCGGTCGTGATGGGAAGAAAGTCTGCGGCTACCGCGATATTGATCGACGTCAGCGGCTGCTTTGCGCGCACTGAATCCTCTCGAAGCGCCGCAATTCTGCGCTGAGCGCTGGTATGCAAAGACGAATCCAGGCTATCGGCGATACCGGCACGGATCGGATTCAGATCGACGTAGCTCATGCAAGTCAACACAGCCGCTTCGTCGAGGAGGGCCTGGCACTTGTACCGGCCCTCCCAGAATCGTCCCGTACAAGCGTCTTCGCGATTGGCGCGTCGTGCGATGGGCTCGTTGAGCGCCTTCATGAACCAGGCGAGACTGCCGAGCCGCATGCGGCAAGCATTGAGCCGGTCGGCATTACCGAGAAGGGTCTGTTCCTTTAGACGGCAGCCCGCGTCATCGACTTCTCCGTCGACGGTCGCCGGAAACAATCGAACCCAACGCGTCGCGACTTCTTCGTCAGTCCATGTGGCGGCAGCGGTCGGCTCGATTCGCAATACAACGTGGACGTGGTTACTCATGACCGCATAGGCATACACACCAACGGCAAAGATCTCGGCCAGCTCCAGCACACGCTGCTCGACCCACTCTCTCCTATGCTCATAGGACTTTCCGTTGTACGGATCAATCCCGCACAACCAGGCTCGGCGCACGCATCGCGAGATGCAGTGATAGAAGCCGGGCGTGTCCGGATCGACAAGAAGGCTGCGGGCGGAGGTCATGCCCAAAGCCTGACGAGATATCACCAGGTTGTCTGTAGGAAAACGACTACTCGTGACGTAGGCTCATGCCAGGAATTTGGATGTCCCCGTCATAGGATGTCCCCGTCATACGCCGTCATACGTGATGATCACCACCGAAGCAATGGTTGCCGAAGCGCCGAAGAAGGAAGAAGCGCACAACCACGGCGGCGGCGGTGGCGGCGGTGGCGGCGGTGGCATGGGTGGAATGGGTGGCATGGGCGGTATGGATTTTTAAGTCCGGTTAGCCATGCGATCGTCCTGATCGCAGGAGCAAGTGCGGCCATCCGTGGCCGCACTTCTCAACAAGAGCTCCGCGCTTTTGTAGATTCAAAAAGGGCCCCGCAGCGATGCGGGGCTTTTTTTTTGCACTCGCAGCCCGGCATGTCTCAATCGAGCGGCGGCGCCTGGCCGGTTATCCAAAGATTGGTGCTGTAACTGCCGGCGTTGATGAGCAAGGGATTGTTGGTGGTGGCTGGGCGAAAACGCCAGGCCCAGGGATCAATGCCCATCGGCGCCTGCCACCCCCAGGGGTCTATCGCAGCGACGGTGTCATCGCGATCCCAGTGCCCGCCGACGAAGTCGAATTCAAAACTCTGGCGCCATGACAGGTTGCGGTTGCGAAATACGCCCAGGTGCAGATGCTCGCCGGAGGCAGCGCCGGTTTCGCCGACTTGGCCGAGCCGTGTGCCGGCTGTCACGATGTCACCACGGCGCACGCCGGTATCCTGCATGTGCGCGTAGTAGGAAGTGAAGATTTCCGCGTAGCGGCCGCTGCCCACGTTATGGCGAATGAAGAGTTCGCGCTGGTACGGATCGTTTCCGGGTGGAGTGAACATCGGAATGAAGCGCGGCACTGCCATCACCACGCGGCCCGCTGCGACCGCCACATCATCGTTGCGGCTGTCGATCAGAATATCCGAAGCAGTTTCGTCGATGCCGGAATCATCCAGGTAGCATTTTGAGCCGCTGATGTAACTGTGCTGACGCCCCTTGAAGTCGATTGCACAGGCATCCCCGTTACCCGTCGGCTGGCCAAATTCGCTGACGTCAATAGGAATGTTGTAACCATCATGATTGAACGACTGTGTGTTGTGCGCAGGCGGCGGACCGTCATAGGGCCGCGAGAAAATTGGCATGTCCTGTGGCACCGCGGTAAAGATGCAATTCATGCGTCCAGCGCTGTCGGCAAACGCGGCACTGAACGGTGCGGTGCCGTTGCCGCCTTGCAAGGTTACGAAGCCGCCGTCGCAATAACCGATCACCCAGTTTAGACCCGACAACGAATACAGACCGGCGCGCTCGACGATGAGATTGGGATTGCCGTTGAGAAATTGCTGGCACGGGTCGCTGCCCGCCGCGCCGGGCAGCAGACCAAAACCACCGTCGCTGGCGTTGCGCACGGAGCAATAGTTGCCGAAACCGGCAGGTACCGCGATGGTTACCGCAGTGAGGTCCGGCGCCAGGCCATCAAATTCGAATCCCTCATCGAAAATATGCTCGGCATCGATACTCGCGACCAGCGGAGCGATGGGGCCGGGTTCGTCAAGATTGCCATCGCCATCGTGATCGAAAATATTGTTCGGGTAGCGCGGGTGGTTGGCCAACAACAACACGTTACCGTGATACCAGGTGGCGTCCACCAGCGTGTCGGCGATTTTTCGGTCTATGGCGTCCTGGTCGCAGTGTGTGCCCCCGTCCGGGCACAGATTGGTGTGGCGAACTTCGGGAAAATCGTGAAAAGCGACGCCATCGCCGCTGTAACCCTGCGTGGTGATGACGCTGCCGTTGGCCTCCATGCGCAGCGAGACCACATCGCTGTCGCCGTGCACCAGCGCATCGGTGCTGCTGTTGGTGTGCGTTCCGAGCAGATAGAAGCTGCCGTCGTCGCGCATCAGGATGCGCCGCAGTTTTGCACCACCATCCTGTCGTTCCGCAATCAGTCCGTGGAACTCGGAATAGCGGAAGAACTGGCGCCCGTTGTTGCCGAAGGTGTTGTCCAGCGCGCCGCTTTCGGAGACGGCGACCACGCAAGCCGAAGGCAGCAACGTGTTGTTGGCGAACACCAGATTGCAGCCGAGCAGCAAGCGGCCGCGGGTGGCGTCGTAGCCGACATCGACGAGATTGAGCGTGCTGGCGATCTGGCTGGTGTTGGCGATCAGCAGTCGCCCGTCGGTACTGAAGTTGCCGTCGTAGGCGCCATTGGAATTGAGGCGCACCACGGCAAGGGCAGGGTTGCCGGCACTGTCGTCGGCGGTACCCGCCAGCACCACATCGCCATCCGGCAAGACCTGCAGCCTCGAACACACGTCATTGTCGCCGCCGCCACCGTTGAAATCGATTTCCTTGTAGCCGGTGCCGTTGAACGAGGTATCCAGGGCACCAAGTGTGGTGAACTGGACGGCCAGCATGTTGCGCTCGCCGCCGCGCTGCACGTAGCCGCAGGCCAGCACCTTCTTGCCGTCGCCGAGCACAGCCACGGCATTGAGATAAGTGCCAACCCCGGTGAAGGCGGAAAGATCGCTCAGCGCCACTTTGCCGTTGTGGTCGAAGGAGACGTCGTAAGCGCCGTTACTGGCACCCAGACGCACCAGAAATCCGGTCAGGCCGGCGCCGGTATCGGCGTTACCCACCACCACCACGCGGTTGGCCACATCAGTCGCCATGCCGGTACAGATGTCGAAGTTGCTGCCGCCCAGATCCAGTGCAATGCGGCGTGTGGCTTCGAGTTCATCCGGGCCGGTGAAATCCATATCCAGCTGACGCGCATTGCGCAGATGGCGAGTGACCGCGCAATCCTGATTGCTGGCACCCTTGTCGAACCATTCGTTCAACACGAGCACGCGGTTTTTGCCGTCCACGGCGATCGCCTGCGCATTGTGGTTCCTGAGATGCTGGCGCGTGATGTTGAGAAACGCGCCGCTCGATCGATCTGGACCAAACCCATCGGTGGTCGCGCCCGAAGCCGCATGCAGCGGATTTGTCCGTAGCAGAAATAGTGCGGCGACAAGCGCGAAGGTGCGCGCTGCGTTCAGGATCTGGCTGTGGGATGTTGTCATTAGCCTTGTCTCCGCGATTGAGCGAATGCGCCCTTTGTCCATAGTCCACGGAAGATGGCACTGCTCGGGGCCACACTCGGCGGATTTCCCGACGCGATACACGCGAACGCCAAGACAGAGCCGGCTGCCAGTCAGCGAGGGGTACGAATTTCAGGAATTCGGGACTTTCCGGAATCGGGGGGATATTCTGGGCACCGGGAAGCGGGCATTTTCGTGCTCGCAGGTTGGCCGCAAAGCCGGGACACTTCCTCACCGGAGTCGGCCCGGATTTGCGTGCAGCTGCATCGCAAGGGGCGTAGTGTGGCGGAGATCACCGAACTCATTGGCAAGGCACGCGACGGCGACCAGCAGGCGTCCGAGCAACTGTTTGCCTCGCTTTATGACGAGTTGCGTCGCCTCGCGGCGGTCCAGTTGCGCGGCGACAACGCGATGCGCGCAACGTCGCTCGTGCATGAGGCGTATCTCAAACTGGCCAACCACGGCGCGCTCGAAGTCAACGACCGCAGCCATTACTTTGCCGTCGCCGCGCGGGTCATGCGCCAGATCGTGATCGACCATGTGCGGTCGCGGGAATCACTGCGACGCGGTGGAGACGTCCAGTTCAGGGCGCTCGACACAACGGCCATGCAAGCCGCCGCGCAGGAGCGCGATGATGAAGTGCTTGCACTGGATGCGGCGCTCGGCAATCTGGCCGTCGTCGATGCGCAATTGGCGGCCTTGGTCGAGATGCGTTTTTACGCCGGCCTTGAGCTGAGCGAAATCGCCAGCGTGCAGGATCGTTCCGAGCGCTCGCTCAAGCGCGACTGGCGCCGCGCGCGCGCATTCCTGCAACGGGAAATGACGGCGGAGTAGGCAATGACTACGGCAACAGAGCGCTGGGCCGAGATTGCCACATGGTTCGACGAGCTCGTCGAACTGGATCCTTCAGCGCGTGAAGCTCGGCTTGCGCAACTGGACAAGGATGATCCCGCGCTTGCCGACGAGGTCCGTTCGCTGCTGGCCGCCGATGATGCCGATAGTCCGCTGCTTGCGAGTAATGCCGTCGCCGCCGTTCCCGGCCTGATCGCCGACCGCGATTCGGGTCCGGGCGATGGTATTGCGGGTCCCTATCGATTATTGAGATCGATAGGCGAAGGCGGCATGGGCGAAGTCTGGCTGGCTGAACGCACCGATGGCGCCTATGAGCAACAGGTCGCGGTCAAGCTGCTCAAGCGTGGCATGGATACCCATGCCATCCTGCGCCGCTTCCTGCAGGAACGGCGCATCCTGGCGCGCCTGCATCATCCGCATATCGTGCGCCTCGTCGATGGTGGCATGAACGCGGATGGACGTCCGTTCTACGTCATGGACTTTGTAGATGGGCGCCCGATTACAACGTATGCCGCGCAGCATTCTCTGGATGTGCGTGCGCGTGTGGCGTTGCTCGCCGAGACTGCCGATGCCGTTGCCTATGCGCATACGCAACTGGTTGTGCATCGCGATCTGAAACCGTCGAACGTCCTGGTCGATGGGGAAGGCAAGCCGCGCGTGCTAGATTTCGGCATTGCCAAACTGATCGAGGAAAGCGGAGAACAAACCCAGACAGGCACCGGCATGCGCGTTTTGTCGCCGGCCTATGCCGCGCCCGAACAGATACTCGGCGAGGCGATCGGCACAAGCACCGATGTCTACGCGCTCGGGCTGATGTTATGCGAATTGCTGACCGGTCAGTTGCCGCAGCGACGCAGCAACTCCACGCCGGCGCAACTGGCTCTCGACGCAAGCCAGGAAATCGTCGATCGCGCCAGCACGCTGGCAACCCGCCTCAAGCCCGATCAGCTGCACGCGCTGTATGGCGACGATTTTGATACACGCCAGCTTTCGCGGAGCATCGCGGGCGATCTCGATCTGATCATAGCCACGGCCTTGCAACGTGAACCGGCGCGCCGCTATGCGACCGCTGCGGCGCTTGCCGATGACTTGCGCCGCTGGCTCGAAGGCCGACCGATCGCAGCACGTGCGGATTCGGCGGGCTACCGCCTGAGGAAGTTCGTGCGCCGACATCGCGTCGGTGTTGCCGCGACCGCGATGGTATTGCTGGCACTCGTTGGCGGTTTTGGCGCATCGCTGTGGCAGGCCGACAAGGCGCGCCATCAGGCCGAGCTTGCCGACCGGCAGGCGCAACGCGCCGATAGCGAAGCCGTGTTGGCCCGGCAAAGCGCAGGTCGTTCGCGGCGGGTGACGGACTTCCTGATTTCGGTTTTCACCCAGGAAGATCCGCTACGCCATTCCGAAGACGGCGCCACGACACTGGCGCAGGCGTTCGACGCTTCGCTCAAGCGCATCGACACCGAGTTTGCCGACGATCCCATGCTGCAAGGGGCGTTGCTCGACGATTTCGGCGAAATCCTCACGACGAAGGGTGATTTCGACCACGCCCAGGTATTGCTGGACCGCGCGCTGGCTCTGGCGGAGCAAACGCACGATGCGAACGATCCGGCAATTGCCGAAACCCTGGTCAACCTCGGCGTGCTGGCCGCCTATCGAGGCGACATACTGCCCGCCAAGCCCTACCTGCAGCGAGCGGTGGCCATACTCGAACTGCACGTGCGCGATCTTCCCGGCGACTACGCCAATGCGCTTTCCGCTTTGGCGAGTGTGGTACTCCGCGAAGGCAACCAGCGCGAAGGAGCGCGCATGTTGCAGCGCGTGCTCGAGATCGAGCGCGCGGCCAATGCCACACCCACCAGGCTGGTCGCCGCCCTCACCAACGTAGCGAACTCGCAGGTCAGTCTCGGCAATTTCGACGAGGCGGAGGCAAGAGCAAGCGAAGCGCTTGGGATCTCAGAGCGCGCTTTCGGCAAGGAATCGGCGAATGTCATTCCATCGCTGTGGACACTGGAAAGGGCTGCCTACCATCGCGGTGACTTCAAACAACAGCAGCAACTGGTCGAGCGAGAGCTGGCGATAGCGCGTGCTGCTTTTCCGCCCGGACATCCGTGGGTGACCACTGCCTTGGGCGCATCGGGCTTTTCCTTGATGCTCAATGGAAAGGCGAAAGAGGGTGAAGCGCGCTTGCGCGAAGCGCTGCGTTTACTTGAACGAGCGGGCGACAATGGCTTGGACGTGCAAATGATCCAGCAACGATTGTGGGTCGGTCTGCGCCGCAACGGTGATGCCAAGGCCGCGCTAGTGGTGATCGAGGCGGCATGGAAGAATTGCAGCGCACAGGGGTATCGGCAACACAAGTCGTGCCTGGTTGTGCGCGCCAGTCGCGCGCAGTCACTCGCCGAAGCCGGCCAGGGTGAACGTGCGCTAATTGAGGCGGAAGCAGCGGAACAGGGGCTGAAGAAAGTGTTGGGCGAACGTAGCGAAGAGCTGGCACAGGCGCTGGAAGCGCGCGCGAGTGCGCTGTCGGCCCTGCAGCGCCACGATGCGGCGATTGCCGCACAGCGTGAGGCGGCTGACATGTTCGAGGCGGTGAATGGTGCACAGCACTTCACTACCTTGCGTGCGCGCAAGACATTGGCACAGATGTAGCGCAGCGGCACCGGGGCGTCTTCGGGCGGAAGGGGGCAGCTCTTGATCCTGCGTCTCTTTCTTCATGCCGCAGAAGCGTTCAACAGGCCCTGGTTGATGCGGTCCGTAAACGGCTTGCGTGAGCGTCCTTTGCCTTCGCTTCGATACCCTCAGAGCGAACGGGAAATTCCCGGCCTACTCGAAACCGTTGCCGAAAATGCGATCCACCGCGCCGACTTCCAGCGCGCCGACGTCGCAGCCGGCTCCAACCGGTCGTTGATAGCCGCGCTGATCCGTATCCAGGCAGAACGCTGCGGCCCCGCCATCGACAGCCGGACTGAAAAACCCCGGTTGGTAGGTTTGGGTGGCGCCGCCATGATCGCCCAGAGTGCCGAGTGCAAGTGTCGCGCTGCTCACCCCCGTCGTGTTGTTATTCGCATCGAAGTCGCATGTGTTAGCGCTGCTCTCGATGTTGCCGAAGTTGGCATCCATCGCATTCGTGTCGAGCTTGCAGGAGCCGCGAATAATGCTGTTGAACACGTTGAGGACCAGGCCGGTCTCGCCACCGGTGCCGCCGAGTGCCGTGCCGAGGAGCCCGGCCGGAAACACCGTCGGCCCGACGATTGTGACGTGCTGCAGCACCAGGCTGGTGCCGGCGGGATCGGAGGCATAACCGATTGCCGCCCCGCGTGCCGCATTGCCGGCGGCAGCGATCGTGAAACTATTGCCCGAAAACGTACTGTTGCGCACTGCAACGTGCGCTGCATTGTGCACCAACAGGGCACCACCAACCGCGCCGTCGCCGACGTTGGACACGAACGTGCTGCGTGAGATGTCCCATACGGAGCCGCCGCCCGCGTCGATCGCTGCCGGACCGCTGTTGAACGAATCCCTGACGTTGCTGGCGAATTCGCTGTCGACGACAGTCACCGCCGCGGGAACATTGACAAACACGGGTACGAGGTTCGCGCTGTAGTCGAGGTGATCGAGCAGTACCGATGTCGGCGTTCCGGCGGTGATATCCAGGCCGATGCCGGTATTGCGGATCGTGCTGTCGACGATTTGTACGGTGTTGTTCGTCTGCACGACAATTCCGCCGAGATCGTCGTCGATGGTCGTGCGCTCGATTACCAGCCGGGCTTGCGAGTTTATGCCGTTGCCGACCTGAAGGCGCTGAATAGCGCTGTCGATGATCCGGCACTCGCGGACGTTTCCGCAGTCGATGTAGCTGTGGATATCGCTCACGCGGATATCCAGCGAGCCGGCTCCGTCGTGCGGAGCGAGGACAAAGACCTGACTGTCGGAGTCGGGGATCGTCACGTTCTCGAAGATGGTGTCCGCGCGCTGGTCGCTGTCCACCGCGTGGGCTGCGTGCGACCGGATGGTCAGATGTGCCAACTTCACGCTGATCGCACCGACGATCGAGAACGCCGGGTCGGCGCCGTTGCCCTCGACTTTCGTCGTCCCGTCGGGCGAGCCGTAGATCTGCACGGGGTTGCTGAGCGTCAGCGTGCCGAGCAGGCTGAACGTGCCGATCGGCACCTGGATCAGATCGCTGTCCGGATTTGCATTCGCTGCGATCACGGCTTCGCGCAGCGAACAATCGCCGACTGCGCAGCCATCGGGTATCGGGTCGTCGTTGCGCGTCACCACGATGGTGGCTGCGTGAGCTAACGGCAGCACCAGCATCGCGACGAGCCAGGCAAGCATGCAACGGCGCTGCAGGAACATCATTGGCCTATTCATCATCGACTCCAAATGGGGGTATTCGACTTCAATCACGTGCGATCGCGTCAAAAGGGGCCATCGTGGTGTGCATCCGCTGCCGCGGGCCCGTCAGTCGCGCAGCCGATGCGGCCAACGTTTGCCGAACCTGCGCACATGCCAACGCAGGTTTGGTCTAATCAACGATTGCAGCCAATTCTTTGCCGTCGCCGCCCGCGTCGTGCGACAGGTCGCGATCGCCCACGCGGGCACGCGCGCCTGCTTGCGGCGTGGCGGCACTTGCAACGGCGCATCGGAAACTTCCGCGCAGCGGCCCGTTTGTATTTCCAGTAGCCGTCAGTGAGAGGCCGCCGGATAGCTGACGGTGTGATCGCCGGCGCGCTCCCAGCTTCCAGCTTCGCGCGACAGCAGGATCGGACCACGCACGACCCAGCCGATGCCATTGCGCGCCTCGACAATCACCACCGCGTCGTCGCCGAGTTGGTAGCCGCCGCTGACGTTCACATCACGCAACATGCGCAGGGATTGCACATAAAGCTTGCTCTTGCGAGCGGCCAGCGCAATCGGATTGCCTTTGAAATCCTTGTCGCGAAAAATGATCCTGGCCATCTGGCCTCCCGCGCTCATCGCGGCATCCGGATCCTTCGCGTCGACCGCTGCGGACATCGCGCGGGTCTGGGCAACCAATGCCTTGCCGGGCTCACCGCCATCCGCCGGGAGCTTGGCAGCCGCGGTTGCCCAATCGATTCTCGGCTGGGTGCTGCCGCTCGGGCGAATGCCCTGGGCGAAGAATTCCGCGACGAGCGATTCGTTGGTCTCCGCCCTGAGCGCTGCGAGTTCCGCAGGAGAAAAGTGGATCGATACCAGTTTGTAGCCATTGCCAACTTTCGCGTACGGCATCTTCATCGTGCCCGAACCGGAACCGTCTTTCGCCTTGACGTCTACGGCAACAACACCCTCGACCTTGGGAGGTTCGGCGTTGAGCGACTTGGCCTGCTCAGCGAGTTGCTGGATCAATTCAGCGTCGGCCGCAGCGGTGGAAACGCGGCAGGTCGATTCCACGGAACATTCGCGCACTGTATCCAGAAAAAAGAAATGCAGTTCGGCCGGCGCATCGTCGATATCCGCGAGCTTGCGCGCAGCGTCGAAGTCGCCCTGGTCGAGCGCGCCTTGAAGCGCGCTGACCAGCGCGCTCGGCGTGGATGCGGTCTGCCCGGCAGCGGAACAGGCCGCAGCAAGAGGTAGCAGCAATGCGAGGATTGACGACCGGGTCTTCATGGCGGGATTCGCTCCAGTGGTGTGATTGCGAAGCGTCCACAGCGGAGGCTTCCAATCCATTCACGTGATCCGATGCGCACGGGGGCCACATTGCCAAGACTGCGGCACCGTTCGCGCCGGGTGCCGCCACGCGTTCGCTATTGCCCATGACCGTGGCGCACGTCATTCAGACGCAAAGCTCGGCGTTGCGCGTGGCCCCCGCCATGGTCGTTTTTCGTGGAACATCAAAATGATGACGATTGAACACACTATTACCTCGCTGGCGCGACCCCACGGGTGACACATTGAGACCGGCGCTATACAAGGACTGACCTCCATGGACATGCAGTCGTTGCAAGCCTGGAACGCGCTGACAGCGCAGGATCAGGCTTTGTTTCGCGAGCACGTCGCGTCGGCAATGGGCCGTCACGGCAAGTTCTTCATTCGGGCCAGACGGGCGATGTGGACCGACTGGCTACTCACGGGCTCGCTCGGCCTGCTTGGCATTTTCGTGCTCGGATGGTCGAGCACATCGGCTGCCGTGCTGCTACTCGCAGGTTTCTGGCTGGGCTGGGTCGCGGATCTCGCATTACGCATTCTGCGCTCCGACGCATTGGTCATCAGCTACCAGCATGCCGGAGGCGACCTGTGGTTCTGGCAGACGGTGGCCATTCTTCGTGGCAAGCGGCGACAGGCAGCGAATGCACCACAGTGTCCTTCCCTCGGCTTCTCGTTGATTGTCGATCTGGTTGCCGGGGCAGCCGTCACACTGCTTGCCGTTAACGGGCTCGCCGATAGCGATACAAAACTCGGCCCCGCGCTGCGTTCACCTTCCGTGATTCTCAGCATCGTCTCGGTCGCGGTTTTTGGCGTGGCACCGGCGCTGTGGATACGCATGCAGCGGGCGCCAGATGGCAGCATCCAACTACCGGTTTTTGCTGTTGGCCAGCGCGGCATCGGATTGCTGGTGCTTGTTTTTGCACTGATGGGGCTCGGCGGCGGCCAACTGTTGGCTTCCATTCTGATGGCAGTCACCTATGGTTTCTTCGTGATCATGGCCACCATCGAATTCGTGTGGGGTATCCCGGAGCTCATCCGCGAACGTGAGTGGGTCGAAAAGCAGCGTGCAGATCACCTGCACTCCACGCATGCGCGACCTAATACACGTGTCTCACGCTGAGAGGGTGCGCGCGCACGCATTCCGATTGCGGGCACGATCAACATGCTGCGCACATCTATCGCGTTCGCTTCCCCGGCGCGACGGGGGAAGCTGCCCTAAGGGCTGAACGGGGCCGCTATTCCCCGCAGGGTGGATAAGCCGCTGCGCATGCCGCAGAAAAGCGCGATCAAGAGACGCCCGCTTCTGCCTGCGGCACCCCCGCTGCTCAGGGAAGAAAACCAGGATGGCAACTGGCGTGCTGCAGCAGCTTCGTCCGCACTCAATAGTTGCGCCTTTGCTGGTGAGCATCAGTGTTTCATGAAAGTTGGTGGCGGAAACGTGGCCATCTTTGCTTCCTACTGGACGCCTCACTGTGCGGTCCAGTCTTTCCCGAGGAACTGATAAAACCGCAACCATTTCTTCATCCGTGGAATGCGAAAGTTTTTCGCGGGCCATGATTCCAATGATACTGCCTTGCGCGTACATGTCCCGCCATCACGCGTGACGCCGGTTTTCAATAGCGTTCTGAACTCCGGCAGCGAATAGGCCTTGACGATGACCAGTGGCGGGGCGTTGAGAATCTCGCTGGGCGTTTGATGATGACAGTTGAAGCAACCGACCAGGTGGACGAGCCATTACCCCGAAGGTGGCGTTGGGTCGGCAACGACTACGCGAGGAGGTGGAACATCCGTTGAGCAGGAAGCAAGGCACAAGACCAGGCACGTTGCGACGACTGCAAACAGTACTCGATTCATCACTATCTCCAGTTTGTGAGCAAAGATATGATCAAGGTTAAGCGCCGAGCATTGAAAATGAACCTGACCCGTTTGTTTGGTTTGTTTGGTGCCGAGGTCGATGGGTCTCTGGGTAGAGCGAGAGCAGCCGCGCAGAGGCGTATCCCGCCGCACATGGATCGTCATCAAAAGGCGGGATTCGTTACGCTTCTCCCGACCTACCGCACTGCTCACTCGCCAACCAGCGTGACGGTCAGTCCGCCAATCGTCGCCGGCGCAATCGAGACCGAACTTCCCGACGTAGCCGTCAGCATCTGTCGTTGGGCGAGAATGGTCTTGGCTCGTTGCAGAGAATCCACTTGAAGCACTATTCCGCGAATACCGGGCGACGCTGCGCTCACGAGTTGAATGGAGGGGCCCGCACCGAAGTGAAAAACGTTGCCCTGCTCTTGCCCGGGGGTGTCGATCAGCTTGCGCCACTCCAGGCGGGCGCTGGCAAGATTCGTCACGCCGACCTCGATCGTTTCCAGTCGACGAATTCCCAATCGACCCCCATGCGCTTGCACAAGTTCTTCGGCGCCCTTTTGATGCATGTTGGCAACTTTGTTGCGAATCTTGTAGTCGCAGATGAGCGCGATGTCCGACAGACCCGTACCGTTCAGGCCGGTATTCGTCCAGCCAACAGTTTCCTTGCCTCCCGCATCCTTGAACGTGTACGCATCAGGCTCGGAATGGGCGACTCCCCTGCGCGTGAGCTCGACAGTCGCCGCCTCGGTATCGCCGACGGGTTCCAACACGAGCATCTTCCATTCCGTCTTTATCGCTTCGCCCTTTGCCACCTCCCAAGTGGCGAATTCGAGTACCGTATTGCCGACCGACAGCCCGCCGCTGGCGAAGCTGCCATAGGATCGGAATGGCTACTCCACCGGCAGCCCAAGGGTCTCATGAAAGATCCGAAATAGACGCTCCGGATCGGAACTCGCCGCGAACAGATGATCGACGGTGACGACCAGTGGCGCTCTTGATCCGGGCGTCTGAGACGCGGCGCTGGTTTCCTTGTTATCGCTCCCGCGCACATTGCTCGTGAGTGCGGTGAGGCCTAGCGCCAGCCAGATGGCCGTGATGTGAAAGTGCTTTGTCATCGCTTTCTCCTGTCGCTACTCGAAACCGTTCGCGAACAACCGATCGGAGACCTCACCGTCGGTAATCGCTTCAGGACTAGGCAACGACTCGATCGCGTTTTTCGAATAGGTGGTCACCTGATAATGACGCTGAACACCCGTGGGCGCGGCGACGTCCAAAAAGCCGAGCTCGAAGCTGCTGCCCAGATGTCGCCAGATGCCGTCGCCGTCATGGCACCAGACGCGGTAGCCGGCAATCAGATGCTGCGGATCGTCGATTGGCTCCCAGGTCAACTGGACGAGGGTTGTGTTTGGTATGGCCGTTGCGCTGAGCCCGAATGGCACCGGCATTCCGCCCAGGTCGGTGTAGGCAATGTCGTTGCTTCCCTGCACGTCCTCGACCGGATTGCCGTTGCGAAATACCGAGGCATACAGGCGATGAGGCTGATCCGGCCCGAACCCTGCCGGTACGCTGACGGTGACGCTCAGCGTACTCGCCTGGCCGGCATCCAACGGCGGTATGTTGCGAACTCCCGCGGGTACGCCGCCCGCATCGTAGGGTGCATCCCAGCTCAGCCGCATCAGGTACGCTGGCGCGAGCGGTGCGGCGAAGTAGTCGACACCTGCGTTTCGCACAACTGTATCTACCTGGAACGACGCGCCAGGAACAACAGTCGGCGATTGCGGTAGCACTTGCTCGATGGCGAAATCCACGCCTTGCACGGCACTGAACGCCAGCAGATCCGGATCGACGATGACACCCATGGCTTTCGAAGACGCTGGTTCGGCCCCGCTGGCGAGGTACTTGCTCTTAAGTGTTCCCGGAATTGCGGGGCCACGTGTGCTCATGGCGACGACTTGCCCGAGCGCCCTGTCGAAGGCGGCGGCGGGTGCGAAATTGCCGGCACCATCGGTTGATAGGGGTTGGGGTACCACCACGTTTCGCTGCGGGTTGACTGCAAACGAAATCAAGTCACCGGTATGCATGGCCATGCCGATCGGGTCGGCGGGATTTGTGTTGCTACCGTTGCTGCCCACACCAAAGCCCAGGCCGCGCATCACAACAGTCACATTGCTATGCGCGTCCAGCAGCGGAATCGGGTGCTCGCCGAAAATCGGCCGGCCGTGGCTGTCGGTGACCTCCTGGGCCGCAATGGCGCATTGCCCTGCCGTGCAGTCGCTTGCGTTGACCAGGGCCACGCGTTGGGTATTTCCGACAAACGCTTGCGCATTGCTTGCATAGGTATGTGCGATTGCAAATCTGCCCCCGTCCAGACCAATGATGTTCGGCCAGGCCACGCCACCCGGCAATTCGGCCGGCACCTGAACCGTGTTGCCGGCGCCGGTGACGAAGCGGTAGGCGATGCGCCGTGAATTGGTGTCGCCGAAATTGCCCGTGGTGCTGCGCACGAAGGCGACTACCGGATTTCCGTCCACGTAGGCCGCGCTGGGTGCTGAATCGAGAAGCGCATTGGCATCAACCGGCATCGGTGTGGTCCATCCACGTGCCGGCACGTAGCGCGAGGTGTACACGCGGGTTCGATGCTGAGTGATGTCCCCGGCCATGTCGCGAGTCCAGGTCGCCAGCAACTCACCCTCGCTTGGGCAGGCGCTCTGGACTTCCGCCAAGCAGGGGGCAAGATCGACACCGCCTTCGCCTCCGGAGGCATTCGTCAGCACGCTCTTCGCAGCCCAATGTTCACCGTCGAAGAGCGCGTACATCAGATGCTGATGAGCCAGCCGGCTGGCCGGCGTCAGCTGCGCCAGCGCCGGGTAGTCGAGATCACTTTCGGCCCAGACGACGATGGCGCGATGATCCTGGTAGAACTCCACGTCGACACTGCGGATTCCCGGCGCACTGGACAGGATGACATCCGCGTTGGCCCGACCGAAGTCACCCCCGTCAATGGGCCTGACCACCAGGACAGGCGGCGCACCGCCACTGCTGTCGTCGCGTGTAAAGGCCGCGAAGCCGGCACCCGATGGCGAGTAGGCTGTTGCCAAGTGCAACGATGCGATTCTTGAAGACGAACGTGTCGCATCGCCCGCAACAATCGGCGACTGGCCTGCGCAACCTGTACCGTTCTGGCCATTCAGAAGTTCCTTTTGTCCCTTAATGTCATTGAACTCATCGCAGATGAAATCGAACGGCAGACAGAAGACTTCGAAATGCCAGTAGAGGGTGAGTGAGCTGGTAAAGCACGTACTGATGATCGGATCGGGATGCTCCGGTTCAATCTTGATCGGCATTTTGAGGTCGAATAACGCAGCGAGGTCGACGCCACCATCGACCAGGTCGAAGAGCACGTCCAGATCGAGATAGAAGTTCAGGCCGAGATCGAGACTCGGTGCTGTCGTCATCTCGAAGACCGGTTGCTTGTTCGACATCAGGCTGAACCTGCTCGAAGTCTCGATCTGTGCGAGCAAAGAGAAGTCGGCACCCACTTCAATACCGGCCAGCACCGGCACACCCCAGACGTAGTAGAACAACGGAAACGATTGGTCAATCAAGGTGGTCACGTGCGGGCCGTATTGAACGCCCTGCGCCACATCCACCATGGTCGGAGAACCGTTGTGTCCGGCCTCCTTGTGCGCACCTTCCAACGGCGCATTGTTCACATCGCTACCGTCATTGTTTCGATACATCGAAATCATGCGGGTATTGTCGGTACGGTTGTCCAGCCGACCGATCTGGTATTCGGCCGGCGGATCATGGCCCAGGTCGACCTGCGCATTGGCGGTATCGTCGATCGCAAATACACCGACGCGCTGCCCGCCCGCGCTGTATTCGATCTCGCGCTCGGAGTAAGGCGGCGCCGTCAGCCACGCAAAATCCGGCGTGACCATGTCGATCGCGATGTATCGCCTGGCCTCGCCGGCCGCCGGGCTGCCCTTGAAATAGAGATAGCCATCGACCCGGCCAGCGGCAAGCTGGCCGATATTCGGCGGAAGGTTGGCGCGCCAGGTTTTGCTGACGGTGAGGCCATCAATGCTGCAATCGACAACGTCCGGCGTATCCATGAAATCGGAAATGAATTCCGGGGTGCCATTGCGGTTCACATCAAGATATAGCTTCGCCTCGGTGACCACGCCGCTCGAGACCGGATCGGTTCGCACGGCGATCGTGGTCGGGTAGCCCTCTCCGCTGCGATCATGGACTGGTATGGATGGACTGATGCCGACCTTGCTGTAGATCGGGCCAAAGATCAGCCGGGTGCTTGCATGCGATTCATTGCCGCTATCGATAACGATCGGACCCTTTTTCGCTATCCACGGCAGGATCGATGTGTCGTACAGGCCCACCTTGGGTTGGATGGTCGGCAGGTTGAGCGTGAACGAGCTGTTTCGATCGCTGGTCTGGACAACGACATTCTGATAGTAGTCGGTGAACACGATCTGGTCGCCGGTGGGGTCGGCATCGCCGACGCCATTGAACTGAACCCCATAGATATGGGGCAGGAATTGCCCTGCATTCGGGCCGGAGACGAACTGGAATCCGTAGCCCTGAGCGGACGCGTCGATGGCTAGGCGCAGCCCGGGTGGCGGAAACGTTTCGATGGTTCCACCGACATTGGCGTTGATCAGTGGCAAGGTCGACATGACCAGATCTTCATCGCTGAACTCGAATTCCGCGAAGCCATTGGCATCGGTCAGCTTTCGACCCAGGGTTAGTGGGCAACCTCGGTAGTCGGTCGCACGGATGAACTGGTATTGATTGGGCCCTGAAAAGCCGATGATGAAATCCCTGATCGAACTCGCCGTGAATGAGGAGTTGCCTGAACTTGAATCCTCCGAGACCGGAGCGCCGTCGAACTGCACCAGTGCGCCGGCAATCGGCTGCCCATTCTGTTTGAGTACCCGTACCCTGATCTGCCAGCGATCATCGGGCAGTTGATCAAAGCGTGCGTTACCGGGTTTTCCGGTTACCGAGGTTTCCACGCCGGACTCATTGTGCCCCGGTGCAGCGAGAAACACATTGCCATGATTGTCGGGACCCGCCGTCATCGAGAATCCGCCTGCGGCAGCGCCATTGATTGCGTAGTGCAGCTCATCGCCGACGGCCACGGATCGAGCGGCACCGAGCGGAAAAACCCGGCCATCGTCGCCCGAATACCACAGCGATATCAGCTCGGGCGGCGCCTCATTCGGATTGGTCGCAAACTGACCGGCGACGCTGAAATGCTCACCATGGCGTGGATTGTTCGGTGGCGGCTGGGTGATGACGATGTCGAACGGACTGCTCAACTTCGATAGCACCGGCATGCTCGTGTGCAACTCGCCGACGACAATCTGCCCGACCTTGTTGAGGATGCTGATCTGCGCATTCGCAGGCAGTGGCGATGGCCGGTCCGTTGGCACGATGAACTTTCCGTTGAAAGCACCGCGGGATACCGCGAGCGGGCCAAGAACCGGCAAGCCCTCATAGTCGACGATAAGCGTACCGGTCGTCAGACCGTCAATCTCGAACTGAAACGACTGCCCCGCATGGATACCCCCGGTCAACGGCGTAAAGCTTATCGGCGCCAGCGACGTGAAACCGGTACTGGCAACCACGACCAACCCGGTCGCAACTGTCTTCAGACGCATCTCGCCGACACCGACAGGCAGCGCTGGTAGCGTCGCGTGGGTAGAGATCATGCCGCTCGCGTTCGTGGTCAGGATGACAATATTGGTTGCCGGATTGCCGGCAAAATCCAGTTGGTAGGGGGTCGATGCTTCCAGGCCTTCGGCGTGCACACTGACCACGGTGCCGGTGCCCCCCATCGCCGGTGACGCGGTGAGCGACGCAGCCCTGGCGACAGGCGCGAGACCTACGGCCAGAAGGGCAGCAAGCAGGCGGAAAGCGTTCCGGATCGGCGCGGTAGTCAGTTTCATGATGGGTTCCTCCGTACCTCATCCACGGAGAACGGTCGAGCCAGGGGCCAAATTGCGCCGTCAAGCCCGAATCGGCATTCAATTTTTCTGTTGCGAGCAACGCTGAGGGCGCAAATGGAGCCATTGAACGCAGGACTGAAACTCGTGTCGACACAGCGGAAACCTCGTGTCGGTTTCGCGAAAGCTCACTATCCAAAGCTATCGACAAGTATCTGCTCATTCCCACGCTTCACTACGCGGGTTTCAGAGGTCAGGCCAACAATCAGCTGATGGCGTGCCGAGGCATCCGCATGACTTGGCGGTTCTGCCGGGCTGCCGACATTGGTTGTGAACCGAGATCGTTCTGCCCGCTGACGACGGAGTTGGTAGCAGCACGCCGGGTTCGAACAACAACCGAACCTTCAAGCTCAACATCGCTGCGCGCGTTCAGCAGCGCACGCAGTGCATCGATGGCCTTGAACATGGTTGCCTCGACGCAGGTGCGCTTCCTGGCTTACTTGCTCAGTAGCCATCTCGGCCACAGCGTGAAGTCGTGGCGCATCGCGTGACCACCCAGAGTTTCACCGGCGGTTGATGCTCGCGATTGAGGTGAAAATCGCCCTTGCGCGCGTACGCCCTCTCGGCAACCACGTGTCAGGGCTCGTCCAAAAAGGAGCGGTCCAGACGCGTGCTTATCGATAAACGCAACACACACAGCTCGACCAGGAGCAGCAACTACAAGGTGCCGACAATGGCCGACTTCGCGATACAGTCGGGCAAGCGTATGTGTTCATCAATGATCCGCCGATACGGGTTTCGGTCTGGGCGCTGAATCGGCGGGCTGCGATGTTGGCAGCAAAGCATCACGCACGGCGTCAGCTGCATTGAGCACGCGCAGGAAGTTCTCGCCGGCGACCTTGCGCAGGTCGGCATCGCTCCAGCCGCGGCGGGCGAGTTCTTCAAACAGGTTCGTGAACTTCGACACGTCTTCAAGGCCGTTGACGGTGTACTCGATGCCATCGAAGTCGCTGCCCAAGCCGACGTGGTCGATACCGGCCACATCACGCACATGTTCCACATGATCGGCGACGTCGGCGACCGTGACGGGCGGGGCCGGGTGCGCCTGTTCCCAGACGTCCATAAATGGCTTGGTCGCTGCGCGATCGCCGTTGTATCGCTTGAGCACCTGCGTCGCGTACACGCTGCCCGCGTCGTACCAATCGGAATACGCCCTGCTGGTGAATTCGGGCACGAACGACACCATGACGATGCCGTCATTGCCGCGCATTCGGCGCAGCACATCATCCGGCACGTTTCGCGACACATCGCATAGCGCGGCCGCCGAGGAATGACTGAAGATCAACGGGGCGATGGATTGATCGAGCACGTCGCGCGCCGTATCAGCCGAGGCGTGCGACAGATCGACCAGGATGCCGTGCCGTTGCATCCAGCGCACGACCTGGCTGCCCAATGGCGACAACCCGCCGAACTTCATCGGGCCGGCATGGCCGTCGGCCAGACTGCTGGGCTCTTCGTAGGCGAGGATGTCCGAACGCAGGCCTTCTGCGGCGAGCTGCCTGATGGTCGCCTCATCGGTGCCAAGGCGGTCAGGATCTTCCAGCGCCAGAAGGATGGCGATCTTGCCGGTCGCATGTACGGCGCGCACATCGGCCGATGTCCTCGCCATCGCCATGCGGTCGGAATAACGCGCAACCATCGCGCGCGTGAAAGCGAAACCTTTCAGCGTGCCGGCGAGATCGCGTTCGGATTCGATATATCCGGAATTGAGCAGTTGTGCACCAACCATTCCCTGCTGCCAGCGCGGGATATCAGTGTGTCCGCTCACATGATCGCCAATATCATAGGCATCAAGTCCGCGCGGGCAGCCCTCACGGCATGCGTGATAATGGATGAGCAGGTCGTTGTGCCCGTCGACCAGCGGCGTGTCGCGCAGAATCCGCGCGATGCGTGCTTTGGCGTCGACAGGTTGCTCGCGCACTGCATGCTGGCAAGCCGTGAGCAACAGCAATGCGCCGGCGAGCGCCGCGCACCGGAACCGGGGTGGTTCACCGGATCGCTCGTCGTGCGTGGCCGGGATCTTGGTTTGGGTCACTTTCTACTCCTGTTTCGCGAAGTCTCTGATCATTGGCGCAGTGAAGATCGATCTTCAGACCGTCACCGGCCGCACTGCGGCGATACCCCAACACGTCTACTCAAAGCCGTTGGCGAACAAGATGTCGTTGGCGCCGACCTCGACCGCGCCGACATCGCAGGAATCGCCGGACGGGCGAAAGAACCCGCGCTGGTCCAACGGCAGACAGTGGTTTGTGTTCGCGCTGTCGATGGCGACGCTGTCAATCGACGGTTCGTAAGTTCGCGTCGGGCCGCCGTGATCGCCGAATGAGCCGATGGCAAGAGCGTTGGCGCTGACGCCCACCTGATTGCTTGCCGAATTGAAACCGCACGTGGTACTCGGGCTTTGGATGTTGCCCACGCCATGGTGCAAAGCGCCCGCATCGAACTGGCAGGAACCGGCGATGATGCTGTTGTTGACATCGACGACGACATCACCTGTGCCACCGTAGCCGCCGATCGTCAATCCCTGGATTCCGGCCGGAGCAACGGCAGGCGGAACCATCGTCACGTGCTGCAGATCCACATGCAGGCCGCTGCCGTTGCGGTACCCGATCGCGGCTCCGCGCGCGCCGGCTTGCGCCGCGGCTACCGAAAAGGTGTTTTTCGAGAACGTGCTGTTTTCGATGTGAACGTTCGCCGCGTCCTCGACGAGGATCGCGCCGCCGGAATTGTCATCGACGCTGTTGGCGATGAAACTTGTACCGCGGATACTCCAGGTCGATTGCTCTTTGGCGCGGATCGCGCGATGGGTGTTGGCCTCGAATTCGCTGTCGGTGATCTCAACGTCCGTACCGACGCCGAAGCTCATTGGTAGGGCATTGCCTGAATAGCTCAGTCGATGCAGACGGATCACCAGTGGATCCGCGACCTCGTTCATACCGTTTCGAGTGCGCGTGATAGTGCTGTCCTCGATATCGACCAGCGCGGCCCGGTGCAAGTTGATTCCGGTAAACGCGTCAGTTGGATCGAGTGCGCCGTCGACCACGCTGCCGGCGAGATGGATCGTGGGGCCGGGGTAGTTCGCGGAAGCGGGTGAATCCAGGGAGGACAACTGGCTGCCGACGATCGTGCAGGTACCGACCTGGCCGTTGCAGATCACGGTGCGCAGGTCGCTGTAGCGGATATCCAGCGTCACTGCGAAACCATCCTCACTGTAGACGCTCACGGCCCCGCCATCCGTGGGGATGGCGACATCCTCGAGCGCCAGCGAAGCCGCCTTTTGGTGTGCCGTCATGGAGAGGATGGTGGTGAACGTCGTCTCAATTTTCATTCCACGCACAAGCAGGGATTGGTCCTGCGGTTGCGCAAATAGCCGCGAATCGGAGATGACATGGGTTAGGGCGGAACCCGCTCCGACGAGCTCAAGGTCCCCACCGAATGCCAGTTCACCGCGAACCAATGTGTACGTGCCCGCAGCGAGTTGGACGCGGTCGGCTCCCCCATGGTTGTACGCTGCCTTCGCTGCTTCGCGCAGCGAACAGTCGGCTGGCAGACAGACATCGGGGTCTGGATCGTCGAAGCGCGTGACGGTAAACGTGTCGGCAAAGACCGTGCCTGTACAGCCTAACGCGATCACGATCACGAAGGAGATCATCAGGGCTTTCATGCTTTATTGCCTTGTCGTTGTTTTGCCGCTGCTGATCCGAAGCAATTGAATACCGGCGTCCCGGGCATGAAGCCATTGCCTGCGAGCGCAATCAGTGGCTCGCCTGCTGGCACCGGATTGATCGGGATCCACCCTGCGCAGGCGTGGATACATTTGGAGTAGATGGACATGATTGGCTCCTGAAGTTGCCGTGGTGTGCCATGCGGTATCGGTTGCACGCAGGTAGTGGAGAATTCCGCGCGGATCCGCGCATTCCTGCCGTCAAACGCACGTGCGCCAGTCGAACATTGGATTCCGGTTGCGGGCCGGGCTGACGATTGTTGGTTTCATAGGTATTACCACGTAGATTCGACGAGCCAGGGGCCATGTCCGCTGACATCATGGGATCGGCAAGGCCGCGAATGCTGCAGTGATCGACTTCCAGGGTTGCCAGATGGGTCCCCATCTGGAGAAGTCGAATACCAGTGGAAGGCTCGGCAGAAAGTCGATCGCGAGCATGGTGGCAAAGACCCGACGGCCAGCGCGCGCGTGTCGTTCCATCCGGATCAGGACGAGCAGAATCAGCCAGACCAGTCCAAACGCGAGGCCTGGGTCGTTGATGGCCTCGCTCCGTTCAAACAAGCGCAAGACAAGCCGTGAAAATACGGGATCAATCAGCGACAAGCCGGTGCGGACCATGTAGCGCGCATGCACCGCCACCTCGTGGTGGTGGATCATGGCCATCGCATACGACCCCACAAACGTCGTGACCAGGACCAGTCGGATGTACAGAAGCCACGCCTGCATGTCGAGCTGAGTCTGCGTTGCGCCCTGCGCCGCCGCGTGCGAAAGACCGACAAAACTGATGATCAATGCCGGCGAAGAACCCAGCGTCGTGCTGAACAAGGTTGCCGCGAGCAAGGGCAACCACGGCTATAACGCGGCCAACGGCGAATACGGCGACATGATCGAATTCGGCATTCTGGATCCGACCAAGGTCACGCGTACGGCGCTGCAGAACGCGGCCTCGATTGCTGGCCTGATGATCACCACCGAAGCGATGGTTGCCGAAGCGCCGAAGAAGGAAGAAGCGCACAACCACGGTGGTGGTGGCGGCATGGGTGGTATGGGTGGCATGGGCGGTATGGATTTCTGATCCAGCCCTCAACGCTGCAAATATGAGAAATCCCGCTTCGGCGGGGTTTCTTTTTTCAAACACGAAGCCCGGCCTTGTGCCGGGCTTCGAGTTTTCCGGGGCTGAAGACGTACGTTGGCCGGTACGCGGTCCGAAATCTTCCTGCCTGCAGCGCGTCGTTGTCCGACACACGGCGCGCGCATCGTCGCATCCGTCGAAGAACCCCGCGCCATCGGCGCCATCCTCGCGCACTTCGCCCAGCACGACGCACTCCAGTCCGCGCACTACCGTCGCGCACCGCCGGCCGCCGCGCAACACCCCGTCGGCCGAGCCGGCGACGGCGAAAGTCCGTAAACCTCACGATGCGGCCATCCACCCGCAGGAACGCGCTCGGCACGAGGCCGGGAATCGCCGAGATTGGCGGCACATCACGACGCGGAACGCTGCCGAACGCCGCTCAAGCGGCCCCCAATGCTCCGCGCCGACGCCCGCCCATGCCCAAACCGGGCCTTGCGCCCACGTCGACTACCCCGCACACAGCCTGAAAACGGCGTTTGAATTTCCTCTACGCAATTCAGTAGACTGTTCCGGTTTGCGCTCGCAATGTCCCGGTAACCTCTTGTTGTTATTGTCCCGCCGCCGTTCGCCGGTGCGGCGAGCGGATAGCGCCCGACCCGGCTCGCGAGCCTCGCGGGCGATCGCAGGCCGCAAGGCTTCAAGGGCGGGCCTGGCGGCAGGTGTTGCGCCTGGAGCGCGGCAAGCCGCGTCGGCGGCGGGCGATGAGGTGACTACAAGGCATACGTGATCGCGAGCTGCATTCCGCGATCGGAGTGCGCCGCATACGAGGAGAAAGATGAGCACCGACGACAGAAGGACCGCCGCAAGCTGGACGCGCCGTTCGTTCGTGCAGGCGTCGGCTTGGGCCACCGCCGGCGCGGTGGGCCTGCCTTCCAACATGCAGATCCCCAAGGTGATCGGCTTCGCCCACCTGGCGGAGATGACCGGCGACGAACGCTGCGCGAACGCGGCGCGCGATGACCGCCGACGAGGTGCGCACAGACCAGCTGGTGCTGCGGCTCGCAGTCGCGGGCGGCGCCGCGGTGGTACTCGAGCCACGGCCGCAGCCTGCCCATTGATTCGCGCCGAAGCGCAACGCCAGCAACGAATTCGAAACCGGTGTCCATCATGAACAAGTACAGCAAATCACTCATCGTCCTTTCGATCCTCGCGGCGAGCCTCCTGGCAGGCAGCGCAGGCGGTAGCACGACCGGCAGTCCCGGCGGTGGTTCCGGTGGCGCCGGCACAGCCGCGGTCACCACCTGGTCCAACGCGAAGATCGGCGGTGGCGGCTACGTCACCGGCCTGATCTTCCACCCGACGACGGCCAATCTGCTGTACGCGCGCACCGACATCGGCGGCGCCTACCGCTGGAACCAGGCCACGATGTCCTGGGTGTCGATCACCGATGGTTTCAGTGCAGCCGAGAGCTTTTTCCAAGGCGCCGAGAGCATCGCGCTGGATCCGAACAACGACGAGCTGGTTTACATGAGCACCGGCCTGTACAGCTCGGCCGATGCGACCGGCCGGCTGTACATCTCCAGCGACCGCGGCGACCACTGGACCCATGTCGACCTGCCGTTCGCCGCGGGCTCGAACAACTCGGGCCGGGCGATGGGCGAACGCATGATGGTCGATCCCAACAAGCCGTCGATCCTGTTCTACGGTTCGCGCACGGCCGGCTTGTGGAAGAGCGCCAACTCTGGCCAGACCTGGGCCCAGGTCACGTCGCTGTCGAGCCTGCAGATGAGCGCCGACCAGCTCAACGCTCTGGGCAGGTCCGCGATGGGCGTGACCGCCGTGTTGTACGACACCGGCACCAAGGGCACCGGAACCGCGACCCAGACGATCTACGCCGCGATCGCGCCGGACTACGCGAGCGCGGCCGGCCTCAGCTCGAGCCTCTACAGGTCCACCGACGGCGGCGCCTCGTGGAGCCCGGTCGCGACCCCGGTGACGGGCTACCACATCCCGCATATGGTGCGCGCCGCGGACGGCCTGCTCTACGTCGCGTTCACCCACGGTCCCGGCCCGGGTGACGCCGGCCCCGGCAGCTTCTACAAGTTCGACGGCAGCAACTGGACCCTGCTTGCCAGCACCAGTTCGGGCGGTTATGGCGGCGTGTCGGTCTACGGCAGCGGCGCGACCACCCGTATCGCGCTGGGCGTGAGCGGCACCTGGGGCAACTACATCGGCCAGCAGATCGTGCAACTGTCCGACAACGACGGCCTCACCTGGCACGAGATCGAAGCGGGGACGTCCGGCGAAATCGAGTCTGGCTGGGTCGATGACGTGGAGATCGATCCGTCCGACCGCGACCACATCATGCATGTGCACGGCGGCGGCGTCATGGAGACCCGCAACGCCTCCTCGACCTCGCCGGTCTGGAGCGGCACCGTCAACGGCATCGAGGAGAACGCGATCTCCGCGCTCGTCACGCCGCCGGCCGGCGCGCGGTACATCGTCGTCGACAGTGCGGGCGACATCGGCACCTGGGTGCACACCGACCTCGCGACGAAACCCACCGAGGGCCCGAGCAACCAGTGGAGCAATGGCTACGCGGCCGACATCGCCTGGTCCGACCCGCTGTACATCGCCGGCAACGGCGCGATCAACGGGACCGGCGCCGGCTTCGGTTTCTGGTCCGGCGACGGTGGAGAGACCTGGGCCTCGTTCGCCACCAATGCGCCCGGGGGCAGCACCAACTCGAATTACGTCAGCAGCATCGCGGTCACCGCGCGCGACAAGGTAGTTTGGGCACCGAACGATTCGGTGCCTTCCTACACCACCGACAACGGCGCGACCTGGGTGCAGACCAACCTGCCCGCGCTGCCGAGCGTGGGCACCGGCATCAGCCGCAGCTACCGCCTCGTCGCAGACCGCCAGAACCCGAACAAGGTCTATGCCTACGACTCGGGCGGCGCGTGGTGGGCCTCGGCAGGCAAGGTGTATGTCTCGACCGATGGCGGCCACAGCTTCACGCTGAGCGCGGGATCGGTCGACGCGAAGCTGGCCCCCAACTACTTCTGGGTCACCTCGATGGCGGTCAACCCCAACGCCGAGGGTGACCTCTGGCTCACCGACGGCAACGCCGTGTACCAGTCGACAGATTCCGGGGCGACTTGGCAGAAGCTCAGCGATTTCGCATCGATCCCGGGCAGCAACGCCTGGCCCGATGTGCAGGGCGCCACGGCAGTGGCGCTGGGCAAGCCGGCGCCCGGCGCCAGCTACTCGGCCGCGGTCTACGTGGTTGGTGTGGTCGATCGCGTGTGGGGCGTGTACCGCTCCGACGACGGCGGCATGACCTGGACGCGCTTCAACGACGATGCGCACCAGTTCGGCGGCATCGGTGTGATCGCGGCCGACCAGAACCTTTACGGGCGGATCTACGTCGCCGGCAACGGCCGGGGCGTGCTGTACAGCAACGATCTCATTGGCGATCGCATCTTTGCGGATAGCTTTGAGAACCTGTTCTGATCGGTGACGTATCAGTGGTTTTGGCGCAAGGGATTCCCCAAGGACACGGGTGCGACGCGGAGAAGGCAATGGGGGGCCGACTCGATTGATTTTCCTCCAAGATGTACGTCGGACATTTGGATTTGAACCCTGCGAGGGCGGCCCGCATCCCAAGCAAACGTACCTGTCGCCTCGAGGCACCCATGCCACTGTTGAAAAAATGCCTCGTTACGCTCATCACAGCAGGACTGCTGGCGGCATGCGCTGCCGCACCCAAAGTGGCTGCAGATCGGCGCTACGGTGGATACGCCGTCCCACAGCAAACCCAGGATGGCTGGCAGACAGGACCGTTGCCGGATCAGGGCATCACACCGGCACCGATATCGGCCATGCTGCAGGCGATCCGGGAGAACAAATACACCGGCATAAGCAGCGTTCTGGTTGCCCGTCACCATGTGCTCGTGCTGGATGAATATTTCGGCGCTTTCACCCGGGACACGATTCACAACACCAGCTCTGCAGCAAAGTCGATCACCTCCGCGCTGGTAGGCATTGCCATCGACAAGGGCTTCATACCTTCCGTACAGGCACGGGTGTTGCCCTATTTTCCCGAATATGACCACCAGATCGCGCATTGGGACAATCGCAAGGCCGACGTAAGCATCGCCGATATCCTCAGCATGTCATCAGGCATGAAGTGCGACGAGGACGCGATGTACGACACGGATGACTGGGTGAAGTTTTATCTGGACCAGCCCATGTTCGCGTCGCCCGGCAAGGCCTTTTCCTACAATACCTGCGGTGCCGTGACGCTCGGCAGCGTGATCACGCGCACCTCCGGCATGCGGATACCGGTCTTTGCAGACCGGTATCTTTTCGGACCCATGAACATCACCGCGCGCAAATGGCCCATCACCAATTCGCTCGGTAGTCAGGGTCTGGCGATGACCGGTGGAGGGCTGCGCCTGCGACCTCGCGACATGGCGAAATTTGGCCAGCTTTATCTTGACGACGGCGTCTGGCACGGTCATCGCCTCATCTCTTCGCGTTGGATTCGTGCATCGACCGAACGTCATGCAACGAGCGACCTGCATGGAGAGGATTACGGTTACCTTTGGCGCATGATCGACCGCGACGTTCAGGGCTGTCGGGTCCGTTCCTATGAAGCGTGGGGCAACGGCGGCCAGTTCATCATGGTCTTTCCAGCCCTCGACCTCGTTGTGGTTTTCACCGGCGAGAATTACGGCAAGTTCCCGGACATGGAGCAGCCGTTCGTATTGGTGGACAAGTACATCCTCCCCGCTGTGTGTCACGGTCCATAAGTCTCGGGGAAGCCCGATGCGTTCGTTTCGCGCTGCCCGCCGTGTCTGGCCCTATACTCGGCCCATCTGCGCGAGCCCCCCTGGAGAAGTCCATGCGCCTGCTCATGCCCACAATATTGTTGCTTGCAGCAACCACCGTCACGGCCAAGCCAACGGTGCTCCATTTCACCCTCGATCCGGATCACACGTATCCCAGCTTCGAAGCGGATCATGTGGGCTTGTCGATCTGGCGCGGCAAGTTCGATCACAGCACGGGGACGGCCACGCTCGATACGGTTGGCAAGACCGGTAGTGTCGATGTCACCGTCGATATCGCCAGCATTGATTTCGGCAATCCGGCGTTGGACAAGGTGATGCTTGGCGCAGCCGCGCCGATGTGCCAGACGCAGTGCGGCACGTTTTTCGTTGCGAAGTATCCGACGGCGCACTATCGCGGCACGCTCACGGATTTTGTCGACGGGGCACCGACCCGGACTGTCGGGACGTTGACCATGCGCGGGATGACCAAGCCGCTGACCCTCACCATCGACAGATTCAAGTGCATCCCCGATTTCATGTTGAAGCCGCGGCTGCGTTGCGGTGCCGATGCGCTGGGGACGTTCCAGCGTGACGAATTCGGCCTGGATAGCGGCAAGTCGTTCGGGATGGACATGAAAGTCACCCTGCGCATCCAGGTCGAAGCAGTCCAGGACCCGTGAGCCAACGAAATGGGGACGGAGTGAAGTGCCCCGGGTTGGACGGGCATCCTTCCTTGATTGCACCTGCCAATTCCAGGTGGCGGGACGGTGCCTGCGCCCAGACCGCCCGATAGGCTTCCGCAAGTCGGCATCCCGCTCGCTTGAGGTTTACCCCGGATATCCCGGTATCGCTGGGCACAAGGGTTACGTGATCGGGTGGCGTGTGGTGTATATCTCCATCCCTTCCTTGATCAACCATTCGGATTCGGGATTGGGACGCAACACTCGATGCGTCGCTCATATTGGTGCAATGAAGGCCTTCTCCGGAAACGCTCTTTCGACCACTTCCAGGAAAGCGCGCACCTTGGCGCCGATCAGGCGGCGTGAACTCTGCAACGCCCAGATCTCCACCGGGGGACCCGCATGCGTTCCCCATTTGGCAAGCCTGCCGGCCTGGATATCTTCGGCAACGAGGAGCTTTGGCAGCAGGGCCGCGCCTGCTCCCGCCAGCACGGCATCGCGGACCATCAGCAGCGAAGAGAGACGCAGAATCGGGTCCGGGCGCAGGACGATGCCAGCCTGCGTTCCGGAGTTCATCCGCCAGACGGTCCCGAGTGGTGTCGCGGAAAGCAGAACAGCCTTCACCGCAGATCCCTCGCCATCTGCCGTTGGAGAGGGGCGCGGCATGCCGGAGGGCGCTACGATCAGGCGTTCGTCGTTGAGGAAGCGACGGCCGACGAGGCGCTCATCAGGTGACGGATCAATCCGGATGACCAGATCGTAGCCATCTTCGACCGGATCGACCTTGCGGTCTTCGGCAACGATTTCGAGCTGGACTTGCGGACAGGCAAGGGCAAAGCGGGCGCCGATCCGGGGAAGCGCCACATGCGCGAAGACGACCGGTGCACTGACCCGCAGCCTGCCTGTTGGCGTCGATGCGCCAAGGACGACCGCCTCTCCGGCCTCCACGATTTCACTCAAAAGCGCGCGCGTGCGCTCGTGAAGCGTTTGTCCTTCATCCGTCAATCGAAGGCTATGCGATCCACGCTCGATCAGTCGCACGCCCAGGTCCTGTTCGAGTTCGGCGACCCGGCGCGACAGCGTGGCCTTGGAACGACGCGAGACGCGGGCAGCGCGGCCGAACCCGCCATGGACCGCGACCAGATCAAAGTCGGACAAGGCCTGAAGATCCATCTGCGTGTTCCACATTTAAGACATCTGATCTCAATATTGGCATCTATGCAACGAAAATGAAACATGTATTCTCCTCCCCATGCCAGACGGCTTCCATCACCATGAGGAGATTTCGACATGACCATTCTCGTTACAGGCAGCACAGGCACCATCGGGGCGCAGGTACTGGCGCATCTGCAAGGTCGCAAGGCCGATGTCCGCGCTCTGACGCGATCGCCCGAGACGGCGCAGCTTCCCGCTGGAGTGACGGCAGTTCGCGGCGATCTCTCCGACCCGGATTCGGTGCGCGCGGCACTGCAAGGCGTCAGCACGCTGTTCCTCCTGGCCCCGAATGTCGCCGATGAACTGACCCAGGCCATGCTGACGCTGACGGTCGCTCGCGAGGCCGGCGTCAAGGGCATCGTCTATCTTTCGGTGTTCGGCGGCGAAGCCTATACCGACGTGCCCCATTTCGCCGGCAAGTACACGGTCGAGCGAATGATCGAGACGCTCCACCTGCCCGCGACGGTTCTGCGTCCCGCCTACTTCATCCAGAACGATCTTCGTCAGAAAGACACGCTTCTGAAGGCCGGCACGTATGGTTCGCCGATCGGCACCAAGGGCATCTCGATGGTCGATATCCGCGACATCGGCGAGGCTGCGGCCATCGAGCTGGTTCGCCGTGAACAGGCACCGACACCGCTCGGCCGCGAGACCTACGCCCTGGTTGGTCCGGACAGCCTGACCGGCGAAGCTGTCGCCTCCATCTGGAGCGATGCTCTCGGCCGCGCGATCCGGTACGGCGGCGACGATCTCGTCGCGATGGAGCAGCGCACGAAGACCATGCTGCCTGCCTGGCACGCGCTCGACCTGCGCCTGATGTTTGCCCGCTATCAGGCAGATGGCGCGGCGGCGACCGCAGACGACATCGCGCGCCTGACCAGGCTACTCGGTCGCGCCCCGCGCTCCTATGCCGCTTTCGCCACGGATGCCGCCGCGCAGTGGGTGAAGGACTGAGCCCGCATCCGTACCGGTCGCGAAGGTCAACAGGCGGTCATCGGTGGCCGCACCGCTAGACAAGAGCCCCGCTTCGGCGGGGCTTTTTTTGCGCTCGTCGCTTCCGCGATCGGGCGCATGCGACTCGACACGAAGCCATCGACCTGTTCGAGGAGTTGAATGGGGCAACCCACGCCGGTCCGTTGCGCGCGTCCCACCACGGCAACGATGCGGCGTTGCGGTCTTGCGTGCCTGCGATTACGGACAAACGTTCGGCGCATTCGCGACGGCTTGCGGACAGCCGGTATCTTCAAAGCCGTTGCGAAAGATGACATCGGTTTCGCCGCCCGCTTCAAAGGCGCCGATGTCGGCCGCCGCACCGGCGATGCGCATGAAGCCCGCGCCGCGCTGATCCGCACCAATCACGCCGAGTCCCGCGCCCACGGCGTTGCCGTGATCGATGACCGGGCTGCCCGTTGCCGGGCGATGCGTGAGCGTCAAGCCGCCGTTGTCGGCCAGCGGTTGCAGCAGTGGATCGTCACTCAGGCTGTCGGCGGGCACCGGCAGCGTTGCGACCATGAACAGATTGTTGCTGCCGCCAACCGTGACCATGCAACCGGAACCCGGCCCGCAGGATTGGCCGATGTCGGCCGTTCCCGCCAGCGACGTGTTGTTGGCAATCACCGTGCTGTTCAATGTGGACGTGCTGGTCAGCACCAACCCGCCGACGCCGCCGGCGAGCGTCGACGTGTTGAACGCAATCGTCGTGGACGCCATGTGCAGCGCGCCCAGTGCCAGCATGCCGCCGGTGGCGCCGCTATTGCCGGAAATGGTGCTGTCGAAGACGATCAACGATGGCGTAAAGCCTTCGCCGACGAGATCGATGCCGCCAACGGTCGCGGCGCTGTTGTTCGCGATCGTCGAATAGGCGACAAGGGCGTCGCCGCGCGAATACAGACCGCCGCCAAAACCAGATCCGCCGGGCGGCGTCGTCGCGGTGTTGCCCGAAATCGTGCTCTCGTTCATCACCAGGCTGCCGCTGACGAATACACCACCGCCGGAGGCGAGGGCGGAACTGGCCGCGACGTTGTTGCTGATCCGGGAGAATTGCAGTGCCAGATTGCCGCTCACCAGAATGCCGCCGCCCAGGCCGTCGATGGAATTGGTGTCGTGCGCTGTACAACCGGTCACGGCCATGTCGGTCAAGGTCACATCGCCGAGCGCGCGCAGGCAACCGCCCGGGCCTTGGGCGACGCCGTTGCGCAGCGTGAAATGCGACAGGGAAAGATACCCATAATCGGTCTTGTTGAAAACGCGCGATCCGCCACCGCCATCGATCGTCGCCAACGCGCCCGGACCACTGACGGTCAAGTGCGAGGCAACCGTGGAATCGACGATGTTCTGGATGTTTGCGGCAGTGATCGTCAGCGATGCGACACTGATCGGCACTTCGCCCGATGTCAGCGTGATCGTCCTGTTTGGACACGGCAGTTGATTGAGCAGGATCGTGTCGCCGGATAGGGCATTGGCGACCACCTCGCGCAAACTTCCCGGTCCACTGTCGGCGCAACTCGTGACCGCGACGTAAAGCGCATGGTCCGATGCGGCAATGGCGTGATCGGTCCACGCCGAGGCGCTTGCCAGTGCGATGGCGATGGCAGCGGCGAGCGAGCGCGATGGCGGCGCAAAACAGAAGGGGTCGGTCGGCTTGGGTGACATGATTGCCTCGTCGTGCGGAAAGAACGAATGATTGCGACGAGGAACGCACAAGCGCGCCGATTTGCGCCATGGTGAGCGGCATTCCCATCCGGACTGCGGGATCACCTGGCGCGGCCTCTGGGTTTTTGGACAAGGGCTTGCCGGTGCGGCATGCATGCCGCAGACGTGTATAAAATGTCAATATAAAGTTAATAATTTCAATTGTTTACGCGGAAATTCAGTTTGGCCCGCGTATGCTTGGATACCGTCAGCGATTCCTGCTGACGGCGATTCAAGGAGGACTTTCATGAAGACGAACATTACCGACGCGAAAATTGTCATCCTCGCCACGAACGGCTTCGAGGAAAGCGAATTGACCGAGCCGATCAAAGCGCTCAAGGACGCAGGCGCCGTCGTCCAGGTCATTGCGCCGGAAGCGGGCGAGATCCAGGGCTTCCGGCATTTCGAGAAAGGCGCCACGGTGCGCGTCGACAAGCAGCTCGCCGACGCCAGGGCAAAAGACTATGACGCGCTGGTGCTGCCCGGCGGTCTGGCAAACCCGGATGCGCTGCGCGTGAATACCAGTGCGCTGGACCTTATTCGGGAATTCGCCAGAGCGGGCAAGGTGATTGCCGCGATCTGCCATGCCCCGTGGTTGCTCGCCGACGCCGGATTGCTCAAGGGCCGCACGATGACCTCGGTGCCTACCATCCGCAAGGATATGGAAAACGCCGGAGCCAAGTGGCTCGATGAGCCCGTGGTTGTCGACAACGGTTTCGTCACCAGTCGCACACCCAAGGACCTGGCCGCGTTCAATGCAAAATTGATCGAGGAAATTTCCGAGGGTCGCCATCAGCGCAAGGTGGCGTAGCTGCAACACGGCGTTGTTCAACGCCGCTGGAGACAGCCCCGCCCCGCTGCGCGGGGCTGCTTTTCACTGCGTGGACGAAACGCCTGCGAACGTCCCGGTCCTTCGTGTCAGCGCACCGGCACCGTAGCCACCTGCATATCGTCGGCCGACGCTCGCCACGCCAAGAACACGCGTACCGCGCTGCACAACGCCGCGTCGATCGCCGGCCTGATGATCACCACCGAAGCGATGGTTGCCGAAGCGCCGAAAAAGGAAGAAGCGCAAACCTCGGCGGCGGTGGCGACGGCATGGGCGGTATGGATTTCGGAGTCCGTGGCCCGTGCGATCGTGTCCCGATCGCCAAGGTCAAGAGGCGGCCGTCAGTGGCCGCACTTCTCAACAAGGGCCCCGCTTCGGCGGGACTCTTTTTATGGTTCGAATCCGTCGCTGAAGATTGGATCGCGGATCAGGAATACGTTGTCGAAATAACCGGCGAAACTTCCGCCTGCGGGGGACTTGTCCACGCCGAGCGAAATCCGGATCGCCATCGCAGGGAACGGCGACTGCGGTGGAATGTTGAGCAACGTGCCGCTGGTGTAGGCCTGCCACTGATCCACGCCGGGAAGAAAGAATCCGCCCGTGTTGACTGTCGTGTCTCCGCTGCAATCCGAATTCAGCGTGACGAAGTAGTTCGCGACCAGATCGCCGGCGACTTGTCCCGAAGGTGTATAGCCGGATGCACCGAACACGTACAAACCGGGTTGGCTGATCGGCACGCATTGGCGCAGCACGAACACGCGCGCATCGGCACCGGCCTGCGCGTTCGTGCCATGGGCCGAGCCGGAACCGATCGCGCCATCGGCGTCAAATGACGACCACGTCGGCGTCGCGTCCGGAAACTGCCAACCGGACAAGTCGGTGGCGAAGTCGCCGTTCACGAGCAGGTTCTGCGCTGTCGAGACTGTGGGCAGTGCCAGTACCAGCGCAAAAGCAACAACAAAACCGATGAAATCGAATTTGCGGCGCAACAACATGATGTGCTCCCCAATGTCGCAAAGGTACCCGATTATGGGAGACTGCGCCGAGGCCAAATGTGACCGCGATCATGCGTGCAACAATGGGCCACAACTGCACCTCGCACGAAGACACAACAATTGCCGGACTTTGGTTCCAACCGGAAATTCTTGTCACACTATCCCGATGAATGCTTTCCCTACATAACAAGATCCCGATTTCGACACCCGGCCCATGATTGGCTTTTGTGTCGATCTGATTGCCCACCGGCTCGGGTTGCGCGCGACTGGAAAACCTGGCTGCTGTGGTTGGTGCTGCTAGCGGCGGCGGCGATGATTGGCGGGCTGGCACTGAGTTTGCTGCGCAAACCGGCCGAGAAATAGTCGAGGCGGCGGCGGCGCGACCGGCCGGCCGCGCAGCGCCGCATACGTCGCAGATTGCCGCTGCGGTTACGTCCGGCGCGAGGCCATCGCGGAATCGAGCCGTGCGGCGCGCGCGCCCTGACTGCGTGCAAGCAGGATCCCGTTGCCGGCCCACACCAGCGACAGCACGGCACCCACCACGCAGGCCACCGCCGGTTGCGCGGCGATGAGCGTGATCGCGGTCTTGACCCATGCGCTGAGTGCGTCCGCTCCGCGATAGACGACCGTGTCGATGAAATTCTTGGCCTTGTACTTTTCTTCGGCGCCGACCACGGTGAACAGCATTTCGCGACCCGGCCGGACGAATGCGTATTCGCCGGCGCGGCGCAGCACCATGACGATGGCGAATGCGGCAAAGGCCGGGTTGAACGCGAGCCACAAGAATCCAGCGGCGATCAGCAGCGGCACGGCGACCAGCAGCACGCCGACGCCGAGTCGTTGTGCAATGCGTCCGGTCAGGAACAACTGCGTCAGCACCGCGAGCGTTTGCACGGTGGTGTCGAGCAGGCCGAACACGCGGGTCTGATCGATGCGATCCGGAAAATGTGCGGCGACCAGTCGCGCCTGTTGAAAGTACAGAAATGTGGAAACGCTCGTCAGCAGCAGCACGAAGGTGGCGATGCCGATCAGGTAAGGCGATCGAAATACGGCCGTTGCGCCCGCGAACGGATTGCCGCCAAGCGCACGGCGCGACGTCGCCCCGCGATTGTCGTCAATCGGATGTCTATCGCGCCATGCGCGCAGCCAATGCGCAGCGACGATGGCACCCAGCAGCAATGCGGCGGAAAGCGTCAGCAATCCGGCATGACCGACGCTGCCGACCAGCACGGTGCCGAGAATCGGTCCGAGCAGCCCGCCGAAACTCGCACCGCCGGCCATTACGGCGAACAGGCGTTTTGCCTGCGCGGTAGTGAAAACGTCGACAACCACGCTCCACGCCACCGAGATTGCGATCAGGTTGAACACAGATAGCCAAACGTAGAACGTCCGTGCGAACCAGACGTTGCCTGGCGCGAAATGAAACCCCGCCGCGAAACCGAGCAGATTGGCGGCGAAGAATGCATACAGCCATGGCAGGATATGACGCCGCTCGACGCGCGCCGCGAGCCAGCCGAACAGTGGCAACGCGATCAAGGTACAAACGAACGTCGCGGTGAACAGCCATTGCAGCTTGTCGACGCCGCCGGCGATACCCATGGTTTCGCGCACCGGCCGTAGCATGAAATAGCCGGTGAACAAAAACAGAAAAACGAGCGTGCCGGAACACACGGCGCCGGCTTCGCCGTCCTCGATCGAGAACAGCCGCTTGACGAATTGCATCATCGACGAACGCATGTCGCCGTCGTCACGAATCAGGCAACGGCGGCGATGAGCGCCTTGCGTTGCGCAGCATCGAGCGGCGGCGCAGTGCCGGCCTTGAGGTTGTCGCTTTCACGTTCGGGTTTGCTGGTGGCCGGAATGACGCAGGTCACCGCCGGATCGCTCAGCGCGAAGCGCAGGAACAATTGCGCCCAGGATGTCGCGCCGATCGCGCCGGCCCAATCCGGCATCGGCTTGCCTTTCACGCGCGCGAACAGTGCGCCATCGTCGAAATTGCGATTGGCGAGCACCGCCACCCCCAGTTCATGCGCAAGCGGAAACACGCGTTTCTCGGCATGACGCTGCGTCACCGAATAGTTGATCTGCAAAAAATCCGGTTTCGATTCCTTCACCGCATCGGCGAGTTCATCCTGCGCGCTGTCGCGGTAGTGCGTCAGTCCGACATAGCGCACCTTGCCCTGCTGCTTGAGTTCGCGTGCGAGCGCAAGCTGGGTGCGCCAGTCGCGCAGGTTGTGGACCTGCAGCAAATCGATGCGATCGGTCTTGAGTCGCGCCAGCGATTGGTGGAACTGGGCCAGTCCCGCATCGCGCCCGATCGACGACAACTTGGTGGCGAGAAACGCGCGATCGCGAAACTCGAGCTCGGCGAGCAGATCGCCGAGTACGCTTTCTGCCGTGCCATAGGACGGCGCGGTATCGATCAAGCGGCCGCCGCCGGCGAAGAATCGGCGCAGCACCTCGCGGCGGGCCTCGCGTTCGGCCGGATCCGTTCCGATTTCGAAGCTGCCGGACGTTCCCATGCCGATCACCGGCAGTACTTCGCCGCTCACGGGGATGCGGTGCGTGCGCATGCTGCCCGTTGCAGCGCTCGACGACGCCGCCGGCGCAGCAAGCGACATGCGCGGGTTCGTCATCACCAGCATCGATGCCATCGCCGCCGTACCCAGAAATTCGCGTCGTTTCATGCTGCGCCGCCTCGCTTGCCGCTATTTGAACGATGGAGCCGGCACAAGTCTAGCAAGCTACTGAGGCCGTGAAATGTACTATTCGGGCTGCCAGTCGACGATCGGGCCCTTTCAGTTGGAGCCTTCGAAGCCGTCGCAGAAGATCGTGTCAGCGGCCGCACAGGCAAGCACAGCACTGAGTGGAATTTCATAGGCGCCAAGATCCATCGGACCGAAGCTGTTGGCGACGTTCGGAAGATCGACCACGCGCGTCTTGCCGTCAAGGTCGAGAGAGCCGGTGCTGTAGAACGTCGCCATCGGTGCGGAATCGACTCCCTGCGATGTCGGCAGCAAATGATAGTCGGCGTTTGCTGCATCAACGAAGGAAGGTTCGCCCTGGTGGATGTAGGCGGTGTCCGGCAACGTGCTGCGATCGTTGGTCAGCACATAGGTAACCAAGGTTGGATCAGTGGCAACCGGGTCGACGGTGGCTCGGCCCGGTTGATCGATGATGCTGTCGTGAAGAAAAAAATGACCCGGAGCCAGAAACACATGCGGTGCGCCAATCTGGTTTCCGGCGATTGTGCAGGAATCCAGGAAGGTGTTCGCGCCGGTTCCGTCGGTCTGCGCGACCAGCTCCCCGGTCAGCGCGTTGTCGACGAGCAGGCAATTGCTGAGGACAGCCGCTGTGTAGTCGTAATCGCCGATCTCGCGCAGAAGATGGGCGCCGGCGTTGCCGCTCATGCGGACTCGATCGGTGTATACGACCCCAACGCTTTGCAGCAGGATCGTCGAACCGTCGGTAGCGACGCCGTTGTGGTCTTCGGCCACGTTGCCGGTGAACTGATTGCAAGGCACCCCTGTAGCACACGCAACGGCTCCGAGCACGGCCGGGTCCTCGGGCTGAAGGCAGGTGATTTCGTGCTGGGCTGCGGTCAAGTTAAGAGAAATATATCCTCCACTGCTGGACCCATCCGCAGCATAGTCCGAGTCGCTGTAAATGGCGGTGCCTTCGACGGCGGTGTTGCCATCAATGCGAAAATCGCGCGCGCAAAACGCGGACGTTGCTTCACTGAAAATACCCCGTAACGGCTTCAGATACACCGCACCGCCGGTATGCGAGGCGGAGTTTCCCGAGACTTGCACCGGATTGTTCGGATCGGTGGTGAACAGCCGCACGATCGCATCGGCGCCATCATCGAAGGTGAGAATGTCCATGCCGCCCCCGTACGCGGCATCGTTGCCATAGATCACGGCCAGACCGTTGTAGCCGGGCGAGCCGATGTCCGCACGGGCGGGGCCAAGCACTTCGAGGCCGCCGCCATAACCATTCGCCGCATGGTTGTAACCGATCAGGGTCTTGGGTTGCAGCGCGTACAGGCGCGAGTTGCCCTGCATGCGGATGCCGCCACCGGAAGTGGACGCGGTGTTCGTGATCACCAGTGTGTCGGAACCCAGGGTCAAAGCGGCCGGGCCGCCGTTGCCGTTCATGTTGATGCCGGCGCCGTAGCCGGCATTGTTGAAGCTGACCGTGCTGCGCGTCAGCGTCAGCGAGCCGCTGCCGTCGAAATTGATGCCGCCGCCGGTGGCGGTCGAGGCAGTCGCGCCACGAAGCAGGGTGAGGTTGCGCAGGATCACGTTGCTGGTACCGCTGATGTTCAGCACACGGCCGCCGCTGCCACTGCCGTCGAGGTCGACCAGTGGCGCGACCGTATTCGGCGGCGTGTACGGCGGAAAAGAGAGATTGTCGGGAATCTGCGCGCAGGTAACGCCATCGCCCCAGCCCTGCAAGGTCAGGTTCGGCTTGTTGTTGATGGACAAATGCTGGCTCGTGTACGTGTGCTCGCGCGTGATGTCGATGATCGTGGGGCAGTCGCCGACCGCGTTGATGGCGGACTGGATGTCGTTGTACTGGCAACTGTTGGTATCGGCGCCGACGCGGTAATGCAGCGGAAGAAAAATCGGCTGCACGGTGCAGGCGGCGAACACGCGGCTGCAGGCAAGCGCGACAAGAACAACGAGCACGACGCGGCATTGAGTCTGGATCGACATGGCAGGTGTCCGGGCAATGAGGCGATGACCTGACCGGGTAACGTGAATCCGGGCGCGTTTGTGCCACGCGATTGCCGCCATGTGCAGCGGCGCGATTGACCCTCAGCGAGGCCGATCGTCAAGCGGGAAATTCGCGGGCGCAGGCGAGCAAACCGCCTGACGCTGGATGGACACGTGCGGCGATGCGGACTTCGCCGGCAATGGATCAATCACGCGTTGCAGGGGGATTGCCTGCGCCAAACGAGCGATGAGCCGGCGACTACGGATGTCCGCCGGGCAGCGGCTCACGGATTACGTCCGTGCGCGTCTATTCAGCTCGTGCCGGGGCTCTCTCACGCAGAGCCGAGTGCGCGCGCGCCAGGAGTCGACGCGCTGCGTTGACGCTGGAGTGTCTGTTGCCGAGTTCGGGAAGCGCAACGGCCATGCTTTCGTTGATGCGGCGGATTGCGTTGCGTGGATTGCCCTGTGCCAGATCGATTTGCGACAGGGCGATGGCCGCCGCGAGCCGGTACGGATGATGGGTAAACTGGGGATCGGCTAGAACACGGTCGGCGCGGGCGACAGCATTGGCACATCCGTCCGCCGGTGCCCGCTGGCAGGACAGCGCGAACCAGGCATAGTTGCGCGGTGCCGTCGGCGCCTGCGCCTCGCCAGCATCGGCAACGGCAGCTATCAAGTCATCGTGCAATGCCGGCCAGTCCTCGCGCGCGTAGGCCAGTGCCGACTCGGCAATGCGCACCTGATCGAGCCAGCGCCGCGTGCCGCCTTGTACCGCGGCAAAAATCGCACGCGCCTGACGGACATCGGCAGCCGCGCCTTGCTCATCGCCTGCAGCCAGCCGCGCACTTACCCGCCGCGTCAAGGCCATCGCATATTGGGGATGTGCGGTTCCGTGGATGCGTTGGGCCATTGCGACGGCCGCATCGCACACGCTCATCGCGTCGGCTGATTCGCGCGCGGCCTGCACGTCGCACAGGCGGATCAACAGGCTCATTACATTCGGGTGCGTGGTGATGCCGATGCGCACATACATCGCGCGCGCACTTTCCAGCTTTTCAGCGGCTTCGCGCCACCGCCCCATCCACGAATTCGCGTTGCCCATATTGGCCAACGCGGTTGCGCTGGCGAGGCTCTCGCCCAGGCTGGCCATACGCAGCCGGTAGGCTTTCTCGAAGTTTGCCAGTGCGCTCGAGTGATCGTTCGCCGAGTCATAGGCCACACCCAGACCGTTGTACCCGTCAGCCAGATCGTCAGGCCCGGCTGCCGGATCGGCTTCGCGCTCGGCGACCGACGCACGCTTGAGCTGCAGTGCCTGCGGCATGCGTCCAAGTTGTTCGAGCGTTATGGCCATTCCATCCAGGACACAGGCGTAGTCGAGATTGTGAACGGCCTGCGTTTGCATCGCGGCGCGCACGGCTTCGTATTGCGCCAGAGCGGCGTCGTAGTTGCCGTTGCGCCGGAGCACGCGTGCATACAGCGCGCGTGATTGCAGCGTGCGCATGTCGGCGTCGCCGTAGGCGCGCGCGTCCGCGATCCATGCCGCGCGGGCCAGGTCGAGATTGCCGCGCACTTCGCCGACTGCATCGTTGATACGCGCGAACATGGCGGTAGTGTCCGCCAGCGCGCGCGGATCCCTTGCAAAGTCGCGGGTTACGCGCACCATGCCGCGCTTGAGCAATTCGTTGATGCTGGGTGCGCGGGCGGGCGAAGTACCGTCCTGAAACGGCTGGAACAGGCTTTCCAGGAAGTTTTGAATATCGGTTGCACGACGTGCTTGGCTGCGCGCAACGCGCGCCTGCCAAGAAACCACGCCGAGTGCCGCGACCAGCGCAAGCACGACCAGCAAGGTCGTGGCGACGCCTGCGCGATGACGCATCGCAAACTTTCGTGCGCGATAGATCGCCGATGTCGGATGCGCATGCACGGGCAATCCACGCAGCAGGCGCTCGATATCGTCGGCGAGCGCGCTGGCCGATGCATAGCGTCGCGATGCATCGGCATCGATGGCCTTGAGCACGATATTGTCGGCATCGCCGCGCAGCTGTCGGCGCGTAGTCGCGGCAGGTGCAGGCAACACGCCGGGTTCGGCATCGGTGCGCACGAGGCTGGAGGGTGTTCGCGTCGAAGTATCGTTGAGGCGCTCGCCGGTCAGCAGTTCGCCGAGCAGCACGCCCAGCGCGTAGACGTCCGTGGCGGTCGTGATGAGACCGCCATTGCGCTGTTCCGGCGATGCATACGCCGGCGTGAATGCGGGCAAACGGGTCTGCGTTGCATCGTCGCCGTCAAGCAGCTTGGCGATGCCGAAGTCGAGCAGCTTGACCGCGCCCGCAGCGGTGACGAGAACATTCGACGGCTTGAGATCGCGATGCACGATCAACGCATGATGCGCGGCATCGACCGCGCGGCAAACATCGAGAAACAGGCGCAAGCGCTGATGCAGGTTCAGGCGGTGCTCGCGGACGTAGTGCGTGATCGGCGCGCCGTCGACGAGCTCCAGCGCGATATACGCCAATCCCGCCTCGGTCACGCCGCCTTCGATCAACCGCGCGATCCCGGGATGCCCGAGCATCGACAAGGCCTGGCGTTCGCGACGGAACTGCTGTCGCGCATCGTGCGTGTAGACGCCGCGACGAAGCAGCTTCAATGCGACGACCTGACGCACGCCATCGCAACTGCGTGCGGCACGGAATACGGTGGATGAGCCGCCCTCGCCCAACACGTCGATGAGTTTGAATGGACCGATGACCGCGTCGGGCGGCAAGGTCTGCTCGACACATGTGTCCTCAAGTGCAATGGCGATCGTGGTCGCGTCCGCCCGCGGAAGTGCGCCAATCGGGGTCGCGTCGGCGGCAAGCATGCGTTCCAGGCGCGCGCGCAGGGTGCGGTCATGGCAGTGGAGTTCCAGAAACGATTCACGCGCATCTGCCGGCAGGTCCGATGCCTCGTCGAACAAGTCGCGCAGTGTCGAGACGGTCATGCGGCGATCCACAGGGGAGTGCTGTCCGCGATAACGCGGATCGCCGCGCATTTGTGCCATCAGTCCAGATCGGTCTTCAGGAAGGCCAGCGCAAATGTCCAGTCGCGATCAGCGGTGCGTTTGGAGATGCCGAGCACCTGCGCCGCCTGTTCGCTGGTGAGTCCGGCGAAATAACGCAGCTCGATCACGTTGGCCGCGCGCGCGTCCGTGTCCGCAAGCCGCTGCAACGCGGCATCGAGGGCTATCGCCTGTTCGGCGCACTCCAACGCAAGCTGTTCGCTGCGCGCCGTCAGCGTCACCTGTTTCCACAAGCCGCCACCGCGCTGACTCATGCGGGTGCGCGCTCGATCGGTCAGCAGGTGCCGCATGGCGTGCGCGGCGTAGTTGAAGAATTGTCCCGGGTGCTCGAAGCTGAGCAGACCTTGCGCGTTGATACGCAAATACAACTCGTGGACCAGCGAGGTAGTGTCCAGCGTCGTGCTGCGGTTGCCAGCCGCAAGGCGCCGACCCGCCATTGATTTCAAGCGGTCATAGACGGCAACAAACATGGCGTCGGAATGCGGGCCCGTGTCGGGCGGGGGGTCATCCATCACGCGATGCGTATCCGTTGCGGAAGTCGAGCGCGCCAGCCGGACGATGCCAGCGGATCGACAGGGACCGGGCCTGGCTGGCGCGGCCGTCAACGGCGAAAGGAACACGGGCAAGGCACTCTCCTGAAGCGAATCCCGTTCGGACATCGGCGAGAAACGCCGCTAACCGCAAAGTTGCGACATGACTCCGAACGGACCTTGGGTTTCTTCGGTGTCGTCGCAGATCCTGCATGACTACTGCCTCAGGGCGCCGACCAATCGCATCGCTTAAACTCGCCGCTCGATTGCAATGGAGCCCGTCATGTACCCATGCCCCGTTCGTGCCTTTCTGCTGGGAATTGCCCTCACGCCGGCCTTGGCAGCCGCCACTGCAGTCGCGCCCGAGGCCAGTTTTTCGCAGCCGGCAATGTCGCCGGATGCCAGTCGCATTGCTTTCGTTTCCGGCGGGGCAATCTGGGAAGCGGCCGCCAGCGGCGGTGTGGCGCATTTGCTGGTGGCGGACAAGGGCAGCGATTCGCGGCCGCTGTATTCGCCGGACGGGCGCAAACTCGCGTTCGTTTCCGATGCGACGGGCAATGGCGACATCTACGTGCTGGACATGGCAAGCGGTGCGCTGTCACAAGTGACTTTCGCCGACAGTGCCGAGCAGCTCGACGCCTGGTCGCACGACGGCACATGGCTTTACCTGAGTTCCAATCGCGACAATGTCGGTGGCATGCAGGCGGTGTATCGGGTGCGCGCAGCGGGTGGCACGCCGATGCCGGTCTCCTTGGAAGCCTATCGCAACGAGTCGCAGGCCGCGCCATCGCCGAATGGCAGGACGCTCGCATTGATCGGCGGCGGTCTCGGCGATTTCCAGTGGTGGCGACATGGACATAGCCATATCGACGAAGGCGCGGTGTGGTTGCTCGCCGATGACGGATCGCACGCCTATTCGCGTCTCACGCCGGACGATGCGCGCGCCGACTGGCCGATGTGGGCGGCGGACGGGCGTTCGCTGTATTACATGAGCGATCGCGGCGGCACGGAAAACATCTGGCATGTGCAACGCGATGGCAGTGAATCCGCATTGACGAAATTCACCGATGGCCGCGTGTTGTGGCCGACGATTTCCGCCGACGGCCGTGCGATCGCCTTTGAACGCAATTTCGGTATCTGGACGGTTGCCACGAGCGGTGGTGCGGCACAGGCATTGCGGATTACATTGGCCGGCGCGGTCGCGGGTCCGGGCAGCAAGCACGAAACCCTTCACGGTGACTTCGGTTCGCTGGCGCTGTCGCCGGATGGCAAGAAACTGGCGTTTGTTGCTGCAGGCGATGTCTACGCCGTGGATGCAGAAAAAGGCGGCGACGCGCGACGCGTGACGCACACGCCGGCTGCCGAGTACGGCGTGACCTGGGCACCGGACAGCGAGTACATCGTGTACGGCTCCGAACGCGACGGGGCAGCGCATTTGTATCAGTACGATTTTCGCAGCGCAACGGAAACGCGGCTCACCGACGGCGATGGCGAAGACACCGACGCGGCGATCTCGCCGGATGGCAAATCGCTGGCGTTCCTGCGCGATGGCCGCCAGCTGGAAGTGCTCGACATGTCCGGCCACCACGCGCGCACGCTGACGAACGCACACATCGATTTCCATCGCCCGTTGACCTCGGATCGCCCGTTCGCGTGGTCGCCGGACGGTCGCTTCATCGTGTATCTGGCTTTCGCGCAACGCATGTATCGCAATGCTTATGCGGTGTCGGCGAGCAGCGGCGCAGTAACGCCGCTGAGTTTTCTTGCCAACACATCTGCCGACGATGTGACCTGGAGCGCGGATGGTAAATCGCTTATGTTCATCACCGGGCAACGCACCGAACCCGGCCAGATCGCGAGCATCGATCTGGTCCCGAGCACGCCGCACTTTCAGGAAAACAAGTTCCTCGATCTGTTCAAGGAAGCCACGCCGAACAAGAACACGAACAACGACGAAACCCCGTCAGGGCACACGAAGTCCGGGGACAGGCAGGCCGAAAAGCACGAAATCAAGACGCCAGCGAATGTCAAGATTGTCGCGGCGGGCATTCGCGAACGTCTGCAGTTGTTGCCAACAGGACTCGACGCGCAGGCCATCACGATCAGCCCCGATGGCAAGACGCTGGTGATCACAGCCGAAGTCGCCGGCAAGACCAATCTGTATGCGTGGTCGCTGGACCCGCTCGATACCAAGCCGCGGGTTGCGCGCCAGCTCACTTCCACGAGCGATGACAAGGGCGATGTGCAAATCAGCCCGGATGGCAAACAGGTGTTCTATCTGGATGGCGGCCATGTGTTTTCCGTGGCGATCGCCGAAGGCGGCAAATCCAGGCCGGTGAAGATCGATGCGGATGTGGACAGCGATTTCGCCAGCACCAGGATGGCGGCGTTTACGCAGGCGTGGACCTGGCTGCGCGACAACTTCCACGATCCGAAAATGCATGGCGTCGACTGGAATGCGATGCGCACGCTGTACGCGCCGTTGATTGCAGGTGCGCCAACGCAGGCGAGCTTCCTGCGCCTGATGAACCAGTTGGTCGGCGAACTCAATGCATCGCATTCGGGCGTGCGTGCCGGCGGACATCCGGCAACGTTCACGGGGCGCCTGGGTCTGCTTTTCGATCGCGCCGCGTACGAGCAACACGGCACGTTCCGCATCACCGATGTGCTGCCGTTGTCGCCTGCGGACGTCAGCGGAAAAATCCACGTCGGCGACACCTTGGTCGCGGTGCAGGGAACCAGACTCGATCAGCACAGCAATCTTGACGAACTGCTGGCGCACCGCGTCGGACGAAAGACCGCGTTACGCGTCGACGACGGCCATGCTGCATACACGGTCGACGTCAAGCCGGTGGATTCGCGCACACGCGGCGAATTGGCCTACGACGCGTGGACCAGGCGCAGTCGCGCTTACGTCGATCGCATCAGTAGTGGCAAGCTGGGCTACGTGCATTTGCCCGACATGTCGATGAGATCGTTGCAGCGCCTGTACAAGGATCTGGATGCGCAAAATTCGACGCGCGAGGGCGTCATCATAGACGAGCGCAACAACTTCGGTGGCTTCGTCAACGCCTACGCACTGGACGTGTTGTCGCGACGGCATTATCTGAACATGACGTTCCGCGGGTTCGAGGATCCACAACCGGCGCGCAGCATCCTCGGCCAGCGCGCGCTGGAACGTCCGACCGTGCTGATCACCAATCGAGTGACCCTGTCGGATGGTGAGGATTTCAGCGAAGGTTATCGCGCGCTCGGCTTGGGAAAGATCGTCGGCGAACCGACGGCCGGCTGGATCATCTACACGTCGAATGAAAAGCTGATCGACGGTGCCAGCGTGCGCTTGCCGTTCATTACCGTGACCGCGGCCGACGGCAAACCGATGGAAGGCCATCCACGACCCGTCGATGTGCCGGTGGCGCGACCGTTGGGTGAGGCGTATCACGGCAAGGACAGCGACCTGGATGCTGCCGTGCACACTTTGCTGCAACAAATCAGTGGTGCCAGGTAGCACGGTGGCTATATTCTGATTTCGTCGTTGCGGGCCGCGCCGCGGCCAGAACGACTTTCCACAGGCCATCAAGGGATTGTGTCCATGCCGCTCCCGGCAGGTTCCAAAGCCCAACTGCAAGTGCATTTCTGCGTCTTGCTGTGGGGCTTCACCGCGATTCTCGGCAAGGCAATCACGCTGGCGGCATTGCCGCTGGTGTGGTGGCGCATGCTGCTGGTCGTGGTGGTGCTGGCCATGCTGCCGCCGGTATGGCGAGGGTTGCGTGCCATGTCGTGGCGGCTTGTCGGTGCCTACGCCGGCATCGGCGTGCTGGTATCACTGCACTGGCTGACGTTTTATGGCGCGATCAAGCTGGCCAACGCATCGGTTGGTGCGACCTGCATGGCGATCGCGCCGGTGTTCCTGGCGTTCGTCGAACCCTGGATCGCCAGGCGACGCTTCGATCCGCGTGAACTGCTGCTCGGTATCGCGATCATTCCCGGTGTGGCGATGGTCGTGGGCGGCATTCCGACAGGCATGCGCCTGGGATTTGCCGTCGGCGTGGTGTCGGCAATTTTCGTGGCGGTATTCGGCGCACTCAACAAGCGCATGGTCGAGCGCGCCGATCCATTGACGGTGACCGCAATCGAACTTGGCGCCGGCACTGCATTCCTAACCCTGCTGGCGCCGCTGTTGCCACATACCGGTGCAACGTTCGTGTTGCCGAGTCCGCACGACGCCGGCCTGTTACTGATCCTGTCGATGGCTTGCACCTTGTTTCCCTTCGCTCTGGCCCTGCGCGCATTGCGTCACGTCAGCGCGTTCGCCATGCAGATCGCGATCAATCTCGAACCGGTGTATGCGATTGTGCTGGCGATAATTCTGCTTGGTGAACAACAGCAGCTGGGCGTTTTGTTCTACTGCGGTGTGGCGATCGTGCTCGGCGCAGTGCTGGCGCATCCTGCACTCACGCGGCGCAGGCCGCAATTGCCGCCAGCCGATGTGCTCGGGACGGCGGAGGCGCATGGGTTGGAGTGAGGGTTGATCGCCGCGACCCGATAGGCGGGATCCGGGACTCGCAAATTCAGGGGGCCGCCATTCCGGCGCAAGCTGGAAACCAGCACCTGGTCTTGATTCAACACGGATCAAAACGACGAAACAACTCGATTGCCGCCCTCGCAGGAATGACGGGATCTCCAAGCTTCTTCAATTGCCGACTCCCGGCTTAGTTCGGTGACTTCCCGGAATCCGCATCATGCGTCGCTGCCAATGGAGCCGCAGCATTGGCTTGCAGCGCCTTCGTGGCGATCGCGTCGAATTTGCTGGCCAGACGCAACTTGGTGATTTCGCCCAACGCGGTGGTGAGCGTGTTGTCCTCGCTGTCGTCCATTTTGGCGATGGCGTCGTGCAACGTATCGAGCAGGGCGAAATATGCATCTGGCTGAACACCTGCGACGTCGAGCACACGTGCGGGCAGTTGCCAGGCGTGCAGGGTGTCGTGACCGGGTTTCAGGTTTGCACTGTCGAGCAACAGCCACGGTACGGTCTGCGCGCGCGGTTCGCGGCCGTCGACGAAACCGGTCTGCGCGTACGTCGAATGCAGTCCGGGCAGGTGATCGCCATAGAACAACAGCAGCGTACGGCGCTTGCGATGCATGAGTGTTGCGGCGAGGCGGCCAAGTTCATGGTCGGCGTCGCTGAGGTGATACAGGTAATTTCGCAGTGTATGTTCGCCGTATTCGTCGAGACCCGGCGGCACCGGCAATGCGGCAAATCGTTTCGGATCGAGGCCGGGCCGGTACTCGTACGGCCCGTGCGCCTCCATGCTGATGGCCATGACGAATTGCGGCGGGCCGTCGTCGCGAAGTTCCGCGACGATGCGGTCGGTCAGAACGGAGTCGGCGATGAACAATCCGACCTTGGGCGCATTCTTGAATGCATCACCGGCGATGAATCGATCGATGCCGAGCTGGTGCAGGGCATGCGTGCGATTCCAGAAACCCGGGGCATTCGGATGAATCGCCAGTGCCTGATAGCCGGCGTGTTCAAGCACTCGCGGCAGGCTCGGGACACGATGATCCATCAGTTCAAAATAGGGATATTCGATTCCGGGAAGGAACTTCAACGCAAGCCCTGTAAGTACCTCGAACTCGGTTCGCACGGTGCCACCGCCGAACGTGGGTACCACGAGTTGGCCGCTCTCGCCTTGCCTGGCGAGTGCGTGGTAGTTCGGGATCGTGCGGCCAGTGGGCATGCCGCGCATGCGTTCCGGATCAAAGAAAGATTCGCTTTGCAAGATCACGATGTCTGGATGATCCGCATCGGAACTTGCAACCGTCTGCATTTCCTTGCGCAGCAGCGCCACGTTGGCGGCAAGCAGACGATTCGCCGCGGCGCGATCCTTCGGCGTGCGCACGCCGTGCGCCATTTCCCAGCGAAACATCAACAGCGTCGGCACCAACCCGGCGCGCGCTTCGGTTTCGGTGGGCGTCCACGGCTCGAAGCGCAGGGCGCTTCGGCTGTAAAGGTCGTGCCACGGCGCGGTGCCCAGATACAGGGTCACGATAGCCAAACCGGCGATGAGCCCGGTCGCAATGCGCATTCCCGGACGGATGGCGCGTCGACGCCTCTCGAACCAGAGCGCCGCAACGACGAGGATCATGCCGAGCAGCGGCAGGCTCAGCGTAGCGAAGGAAACGTACTGCGAGAACAACTCGCCTTCGCCGTGACCGCCCTGAAGAAAATGAAAATCCGCCGGCAACAGCGGTATGCCGATGTTGAGCAGTTTGAGATTGTTGATCGTATGCGCGATCACCAACAGCGTTGCGGTGATTGCCGCCGAAAACCAGACCCGACCAGTCATGGCGAGAAGCAACAAACCCAGACACGCCACCGGCAAGGCGTTCGCCATGACTAGGCGCAAATGTTCGACGGAGCCGACATCGGCTACTTTCGCCAATGCAGGTTCGAGAAAGACCTGCGCCGCGACTGCTGCCGCCAATGCCATGACTACAACGCCGACGAGTCGGGTCGCCGCGCGCAAAACCGGTTTCCATTGCAAGTTCGGCATCGGGAACGATGGCATCAGAAAGGAGCGCATCGTAACCCGACGAAGAGTAATGCGGGGTAAATCGGAGTTGGATGCGGGAATCGGGAATCAAAAAAACCAACAGCAATCGTGCCGGGGCCGCGCAGCCAACCGGTGGTGTGGCGCTTTTTTACGCTATTCCCCATTCCCTGCCATCAGGGCGGCAACTCGAACCCGTTGCGAAAAATCTCGTCCGGCAGGGGGAATTCGAATGCGCCCAGGTCGCGCGCGCCGAAAAGGTTTGCGATTTCGGGCAGATCGGCTTCGCGGGGGCGATTGTCGAAATCGCTGTTGCCGGATTCGGCGCCGGTAGGAGCGAAGTCGATTGCGGGCGACGTGGCTTGCAGATGGAAGTCTCCATTGGCGGCGTCTACGAATCGCGGATCGACATACAACACGCTGGAGTTGGTGGGCAACTTCGGTTCGTTGAAGATTGCGTAATTGACCGTGATGCCGCCGAGCGCCGGATTGAGCACTTGCGTGGATTCGTCGACGATGCTGCGGGTCAGGCTCAAACCGGTGTCCCATGTGAACACGCTACTTGCGCCGATGGCGTCGTCGGCGAACGTGCAACCGTCGAAGCTGATTGGTGCGCCGTGCACGCTCACCAGTTCGTTGGATACGGTGTTGTAGTCCACGACGCATTCGCTGAATGCGACGCTTGCACCCGTGGCGTCTTGGCCGCGAATGACATAACTGGCGGTATTGGTTTCGATATGCACACGGCGCGCGGAAATCTGTGCGGCACCGGTGAAGTCGATGACTGCCGGTGTTGCCCCGGAACCGCCGGCAGTCGATGGGTTGATGACGATGCGATTGCAATTCGGGTTCGACGAATCGCAATGCACCGCGCCGAGCGTGGTCACCGCGGCATAGTCGCATTCCGGATTGTTTTGCGGATTGACGAACAGGTGGCCGCCGTCTCCGACATCGATGGCCGTACCGGCCTGGCCGGCGCCGTTGCTGCCGATTGCCGTATCGAAAAGACAAGCCGTGGCATGCGTTGAACTGCCGGCACCGCCGATCAGCAGGCCGCCGCCGAAAGCGGTGGCGACATTACCGAACAGCATGGTCGGATGGGCGGCGTCGGTGCTGAACAAACGCAACACCGAATTGCCGCCGGAACTGGCGCCGAGAAAAATGCCGGCGCCGAAATCGGCCTGGTTCGCGTAAATGCTGCCGCCGGCCAAGGCGATATCGGCGAACGCGGTCCCGCTGAAGTCGATACCACCACCGCTGCCCAAGGTATGCATCGGATTGCCGGCCCGATTGTCATGGATGGTAATGCGATTGGGTGCGTCGGCTACGGCCTGCAAATGCACGTTTCCGCTGGCGTAGATGCCACCGCCATTGCTGTCTGCTTGATTCGACGCCACTTCCGTCGGTATTGCCGCGTTGTCGACAATGACCAGTTCGACGTGGCCGATGTACGAGCTGAACGCGCTGATCCCGCCGCCTTCGCTGGCATGGTTGGAATCGATCAAACTGCCGGAAATCGTCAACGTACCGTCGCCATAAATTCCCACGCCGCCACCGTCATCACTGCTGTTGTCATGGACACGCAAATTGTTGAGCGTCAACGCGCCGCCGCTGGCATCGAAGCCGATGCCGCCGCCGCCGATCAGCGAGTTGTCCGCACCCTTGCCGCCACTGATGTCGAGATTGGCCAGAGTGACATGGCTGGTGCCGCTGACGCTGAACACCGGATCGGCGCCGTTGCCGCCAATGGCGATGCGCGCGGGCGGTGCGCCGCCACCGCAGCCGGTTCCCGGATCGCAGATGATCGGCGGCGCGTCGCATATTCCGGTCGTTCCACTGATCGTCAACGACTTGTCCGCGATCGTGATGTGCTGGCCGGTGTAGGTTTCGCCATTTTGCGTGCTGACCACGATTGAGGTACCGGGGCAGATCGCGTCGTCGATGGCGGTCTGGATCGACGCGGTATCGCACTGCGCACCTGTTCCCACGTAGATGTAATGCGGGACGGGTTGGCAGATCGCCATGGCATGTGCGCTGGCAAGTATCAGCAAGATGAAGACTATGCGGCGAATGAAGATATCGGGGTTCATGATTGCTCCCATCGGTTGCGAAACGGATTGCGCACGGCGCTGAAAAAACTCAACTGCCTTCGAAGCCGTTGCAGAAAATTGCATCGGGGTCGTCATCGCAGGCCAGACCGAGTTGGCGCTCGTACGCGCCCAGGTCGCGCGGGCCGAAGACATTGGCAACCGATGCCAGGTCGGTATCGCGCGGATAACCTTCCAGATCGCTGCCGCCCACGCCGCCGGCAAAGTCGACGGCCGGGGAGGTCAGTTGCAGGTGGTAGTTGCCGTGTCCGGGATCGACGAATTCCGGGTCGGTCAACCGCCTGACCGTATCGTTGTGCTCGAGCAGCGAGATGTCGTCGGCGAGCACGCATTGGGCCGCATGGGCCTGAATGGGTTTGCCGGGCTGGAAAATCAGCGCATCGTCCACCTCGTCGAAAAATCCGATCCCGGTCCCACCGATCGCGTTGCCGACCACGGTGCAGCCATTCAGACTTGCCGGGTCTGAAAACAGGCCGAGCAGCTCGATCAGCTCGTCACTCGCGCTGTTGTCGGCGATCAGGCAGTCGTCCAGGGTTGCGTACGCGGGCAGATCGTCCCCATCGGTCTGCCCGGTGATGCTGATCACATGAGCGCCTTCATTGCCGCGCATGTCGAACGCACTGGCGTGCAACGTCCCGTCTTTCTGGATCAGGATCGTGGAGCCGGCCGTGGCCTGACCGCCTGCGTCCTGCGCAGCATTCCCGTGGATCGTGTTGCAGGGTACGTTTGCGCGGCAGTACACGGCACCGAGTGAGTTCCGGTTTTGCTGCCCGCAAAGTCCTTGCCCGCCGTACTCGTCGACGTTCAGGGCAACGACGCCGCCGTGGTAGGAGGTGCCTCCGAGGTAGTCGAAATAGCCTTCGTCGGCATAAATCGCGGCGCCTTGCTGGGCGATGTTGTTGTCAATGCGAAAATCGAAGGCGCACAGCGTGGCGGTCGACAACTCGGCAAACGCGTAATGCGGGTCGAGATAGATGCCGCCGCCGGTATGCGAGGCGGTATTGTTCGAAACCTGGACCGGATGCGCCGGATCGGTGGTGAAAAGCTGCACGACGGTGTCCTGGCCGTTGTCGCCGCCTGCATAGGCCGCGATGCCACCGCCATATGCGGCGTCGTTGAACTGGATCACCGGGTCGCCGTTGTAGCCGGGCGAAGCGATATCCGCGCGCGCCGGGCCGATGACCTCGATGCCGCCGCCGTAGCCGCCGGGCGCGTGGTTGTAGTAGATGGCCGTCTGCGGCTTCAGCGCGAACAGCTGCGCGTGGCCTTCCATGCGGATACCGCCACCGGAGATGGCGGCGGTGTTGCCGACGATCAGCGTATTGGCGGCGAGCGTGAGCGTGGCAATGTGATCGGCATCGCCGCTGCCGTCGATGTTGATGCCGGCGCCGTAGTCGGCAGCGTTGTCGTCGACGCTGCTCGCGTCCAGCGTCAGCGAGCCCGTGCCCCGAAAACCGATGCCACCGCCATCGCCGCGCGTGCTGCCGCTGAGATTCCCGCCGGTGATTTCGAGAAACTTCACGGTGACGTTGCTGCTGCCGCTGATCGACAACACGCGCCCGGCCGACGCGTTGCCATCGAGCGTGACCAGTGATTGCGTCGGTGCCGGTCCGCCGCATCCGCCGGGTCCGCAGGCGCCAGGTGGACCGTATCCGATGCCATCACCCTCTCCGACCAGGCTCAGCGATTTGTCGACGATGCTCAGGTGACATCCGCTGCTGGACGAGACGGTGCAGTGGCCGTCGTCTCCGTACAGGTGTTCGCGTGTGATGTAGATCGTGGTACCCGGACACACCGCGTTGTCGATGGCCGACTGGATGTCGTTATCGGTGCATTGATTGTCGCTTGCGGTATCGCCGACGTAGCGATAGTGCGGGGCAGGAAGACAAACAGCGACAGTGTTCAAACTTGCAAGCGCAAACGAGAGCATGATCGTAATGCGCATGCACGGATGAGGTGGCATGGCGGACTCCTCGGAAGTTTCCTTGTCGCAGTGACAATCCCGGGTAACGCCGCAACGCCATGTTTTGCGACATGCGCTCATGGGGCAAGGACAAGGCGGCGGGAAATCGCGCAGACGCGCGCCTGGACAGGCGTGACGGGCGGATGGATGCAACCGTGCCGTGTCGCGAATTGCGACCCAGTCGGTGAATCCCGATTTCAGCGGCGGATCATTGCGCCGCCGCGTGCAGCGTCTGCGCGTCCTGCGCAGACATCAACCCGGGTGCAACGTGCAAAGAGGTCGCTTCGGCAACGGTTTTTGCGGCAGCGTCGGTTTGCCCCAGCGCGTTCTGCAGGCGCGCGCGCAAGGCCAGCAGGGCCACGCGTTTTGCATGTGCGTCGGGATTGGCCTTGGTGAGCGTTTCAATTGCAGTATCGACTTCGGCAAGTGCTTCCCGGTTGCGCCCCAAACCTTCGAGCGCCCGTGCGCGCAGATGTCGCGCGAGCACCGTCACCAGAGAGTTCTGTACTTTCATGCCGGCGAGAACCTTCAGCGCGTGGTCACTGATGTCGAGTGCCGACTTCGCGTCGTGGCGAGCCAGTGCAATGCGCCCGGAAACGGTCAGGGCAGCGGCGGTGAGATCGCTGTTTTCGCCGTGTCGCGCGCGAAATGTTGTCAGCGCCTGCGCGTTCAAATCGACCGCTTCATCGAGCTTGCCGAGTTCGACCAGGGTCTGCGCCAGATGATTGCGCGCGATCGCCAGATCTTCGCGCTGCCCGGATTCGCTGGCATGCGCAGCGTAAATACTCACCGATTGGCGCAAATCTTTTTCTGCCGCGGCGAACTGGCGGCGCGACGATTCCAGTACGCCCAGGGTGTCCAGCGTGCTGGCGACTTCGTAGTTGTCCGGGCCGAGCACTTTGCGATTCATCGCCAGCGCCTGTTCGAGCAGAGGTTGCGCTTCGTCGAAGCGTTCCTGTTTGGTCAGGAAGATTGCGAATTTTTCCAGTGCGGTGGCCAATTCGTCGCTTGGGCCGGCATAGATGCGACGACGTAACGCGATCCCCTCGCGGTACAGCGCTTCGGCAGCGGCTGTGTCGCCAACGCGTTCCTTGGCAACAGCGAGATTGTTCAGCGCCTGGGCGAAGTCGTCGTCGCGCGGCAAACCCAGTTTGCGCCAGCGTTCTATCACCGGCTCAAGCAATGGCACGCTTTGTTGGTACTGTCGCGCGACGACGCTGATCTGTCCGGGGAAGCTTGCCGCCTTGATCGCATCCAGCGAGTCCGGCGCAAGCGTGCGAACCGCTTTGGCTGCCATCTCGCGGGCGACGGCAACGGCTTCGTCGGCATGGCCCGAGAAAAGGCGCGTGGTGCTGTACAACATAAGACCGGAAACGGCTTCCGGCGAGTCTTGAAGTTGCAACTGCGGCAGGATGCTTGCCATCAACGCGTCTGCCTGCGCATTGCGATTCGTGCGCTGCAGAAGATTGCCCTTCTGCACCAGCGTATCGATCCATTCCGGCGAGTCCGGCGCCAGACCCAGTTCGCTTTCGCGTGCGATCGCATCGTCGAGCAGGGACTCGGCCTGCGGGTAATCAGCCATGCTCAGGCTCACGGTACCCAGCGTGCGCAACAGGTCCGCGCGCAGCGGCGCATCGATTCCTGCATCCGTGCGCGCCCGCTTCGCGGCCAGTTGCACCAGCAATTCCGGCGTCGGCTTTTGATCGCGCGGCAGGTTCGCGCGCGCGGTATCGAACAAGCCGACCAGAAAATCGCGCACTTCGTTGGCCCGCGCAGCCTGTTGGCGCGCGGCGTGCGCCTGCCACAGCGCGATCCCGAGCGAGACCATGATCGCCAGCAGGAAGGCGGTCGTGATCGCCACGCCGCCACGATGGCGCCGGATGAATTTTTGCGTGCGATAGATCCGCGAAGGTGGATGCGCTGAAACCGGCTGACGATTTAGGAAGCGCTCGATATCGTCGGCGAACGCGCCGGCCGATGCATAGCGACGCTGCGGTTCGGAATCCAGCGATTTGAGCACGATGTTGTCCAGGTCGCCACGCAAGTGTTTGCGCAACTGCGCGGGCGCAAAGTCGCGCACGACGTCGTCGTGACGGTTGCGCGGCATTTCATCGGTGCGCGTGGATGGGCGCCGCGTCGGCGTGCCTGTGGGACGCAATCCGAGCAGCAATTCGTGCAACAGCACGCCTAGCCCAAACACATCGGTGGCTGTCGTGATTGCGCCCCCGTGGATCTGCTCAGGCGCCGCATAATCGGGTGTGTAGACGCCGACCGTCGCGCCTTGCGTGTCTTCTTCCAGCAGCTTGGCGATGCCGAAGTCGAGTAGTTTCGGTCGCCCGTTCGAGTCGACCAGAATATTCGACGGCTTGATGTCACGATGGACGATCAGACTGCGATGCGCGGTTTCGACGGCGCGGCAGACCTCGACGAACAGGCGCAGACGTTGCGGCAGGTCAAGCCGCGATTGTTCCGCATGCAGCGTGATCGGCAGTCCATCGACGTACTCCATGACCAGGTAGGGGACTCCCGCCGTCGTCACGCCGCCGTCGATGAGGCGCGCGACGTTCGGGTGTTCGAGGCGCGCCAATACCTGGCGTTCGCGCGTGAAAAGGCGTTGCTCAAGCTGCGAATACAGACCGCGTCGAAGCAACTTGATGGCAACGCGTTGCGTGAAATCGGCGTCCACGCGTTCGCCCAGGAACACCGCAGCCATGCCGCCCTGACCAAGCATGTGCACGATGCGAAACGCACCAATCTGCTGGCCGACCAAACCATCGGGCGACACTTCCTGCGCCGCCAGGCGCGCGACATGCTCGACTGCGGATGTGTCGAGAAATCCGCGGTCGTCGTCGGCGGCGAGCAGGCCAAGCAAGGTTTGACGTTCGGCTGAATCGGTGACGTGCCGGTCCAGCCATGCGCCGCGCTCGGCGGCTGGCTGCTCCAACGCCTGCTCGAACAATTCGCGCAGACGGTTGCGCGTTTGTTGCGGTTGTTTGGGCGGATTCGGCTTGTCTTTGTTCATGGCAATGTAAAAAAACGCCGTTCGATCCGGGATTGCGACATGGTCCCGGATTGCGGGTTTGCATCAATTGAGCTGATCGTGAAGGAACGCGCGCGCAAAGCGCCAGTCGCGATCGATGGTGCGTCGCGCCAGACCCAGCGTCTCGGCAACCTGCTCCAGCGACAACCCGGCAAAATACCGCAGTTCGACGACTTGGGCCGCACGTGGGTCGGTCCGCCCCAGTTGTTCCAGCGCCGCATCCAGCGCCAGTGCCTGCTCGGCGCTGGCCAGCGCGATGGGGCCGTCGTCGGACAACGTCGTGCGGATCCAGTCGCCGCCGGCACGCTGGCGCAAACGGTCGCGGGCGCGATCGGCAAGGTAATGGCGCATGGCTCGCGCCGCATAAGCGAAGAACTGTGCAGGATGGGAAAATTGCAGTTCGCGTTGTGCGCTCACGCGCAGATACAACTCATGCACCAGAGCGGTGGTGTCGAGCGTGCCATGCCCGCGTTGCGCGAGCTGGCGCCCCGCCATGGCTTTGAGTCGCGCGTAGACTGCGTCGAACAGCGCGTCGGCCGACAGAATTGCGGGCGTGGCATTTGCTATTGGGTCGGGCACGACAGTGGCCAGGCGACGATCCTCGAGAACGATGGATTCTAGCGCCGATATTGCCCGCCCGGCGTACCCTGGGCCGCCACAACAACACAAGGTTGTGGCCACGTGTTGCGCCGCGGCGTGGCAAATTGTTCCAAGTGCGTTAAAAATGCGCAAAGACAAAAAGTGATACCGGGGAGGGTGGCCCGTCGCGAGCAATCGCGGCGGGCTTTTTGTTTTGGGGACGGGAATCGGGAATCGGGAAGGTCAAAAGCTCGTCGTTGCGGCGGCTCTCGGCAGGCGCAGGGTTGGTCAAACCGGAACGACGAGCCTGCATTGCCGCTGCGCGCACCGCGGGCCTGTCGCCGCCCCAATTCCCATCCGCCGCACTTTCGTCGTCTAATGCAGGCATGTCCATGCAGCCGCAACTCAGCGCATTTGTCGATGCCCGTTACTCCCAGTTGCTGGCGCGTTGCCATGAGGTCGGCGTGGCATTGCATGATGATGCCGGGGTTGCCGAACGCATTCAGCGCGTCCTGCTGGCCAGCGATTTTGCCGGCGAGAGTTTTCGGCGCGAACCGGATTTGCTCAGCGCCGGATCGATGATGCTGTTGACTGACCCGCATTCGGCGCAGTCGCGACCGCTGCAGCTGCCGGTCGATATGGACGAAGCGCAGGCGATGAGCGCCGTGCGTCGTTTTCGCCGTCGCGAAGCGCTGCGCTTGATCTGGCGCGACGTCAACGAGTTGGACGCGATCGAAGACACCCTGGCTGGTTCCAGCGCGCTGGCGCAGGTTTGCCTGGAGGCGGCGCTGACTTATGCCGAAGCGCAGCTCACGCGTCGTCACGGCGTTGCCCGCGATGAGAGCGGGAACGCACAACGCATGGTGGTGTTCGCGCTCGGCAAGCTCGGTGGTGCGGAACTCAATTTTTCTTCGGACATCGATCTGATCCTGGCGTATCCGGAAAATGGCCGCAGCGATGGTGCGCGCTCGCTTGAGAACGAATCCTGGTTCGCCCGCGCCGGCCAACTGTTGGTCAAGTTGCTTGCCGAGATCAGTGTCGACGGCCAGGCATTTCGCGTGGATCTTCGCCTGCGTCCGTTCGGCACGGCCGGGCGTGTCGCGCTGAGCTTTGCCGCGATGGAGCAGTACTACCAGCGCGAAGGCCGCGACTGGGAACGCTATGCATGGATCAAGGCGCGACCGGTTGCCGGTGATATCGCGGCAGGGAAAAAGCTGATCGAAACGTTGCGCCCGTTCGTGTATCGGCGTTATCTCGATTACACCGCCTTCGCCGGTCTGCGCGAGATGAAGACGCTGATCGATGCCGAAGTCGCGCGCAAGGACATGGCGGCAAACCTGAAATTGGGTCCGGGCGGCATTCGTGAAATCGAATTCGTGGTGCAACTGCTGCAGTTGATTCGCGGCGGACGCGAGCCGAGCCTGCGCGAACGCGGATTGCTGCCGGCATTGAGTGCGTGCGAACGCCTCGGTGCGTTGCCGATTGCCAACGCACGGCGACTGCGCGATGCCTATCGATACCTGCGCCGGATCGAGAACCGCGTGCAGATGTTGCGCGACGAACAAACCCATGAGCTGCCCGACGACGCGCTCGACCGCGCGCGGCTTGCGGCGGCGTTGGGTCTGACCGATTGGAACGCCTTGCAGGCTGAAATCGGGCGCGTGCGCAATGGTGTCGTCGAGGAATTCAACGCGCTGCTGGCACCGGAACCGGCGGCCGCGTCCGCGCCGCCGAGTCGTGCCGCGGCCGTTTACTGGCAACGACTGCGTGACGACGCCGCCACGCCATCGCAACTGGCATCACTCGGATTTTCCGCAGCGGCAGCAGTTGCCTTGCATGAGCAGGCCATGAGTTTGCGCAAAGGTACGGCATCGAACTCGTGGTCGATCCGCGCACGCGCGCGTCGCGACCGCCTGGTGCCGCAATTGATCGAAGCGGCGGCCGCGAGCAAGGCTCCCGACGCCTGTCTGGAACGGCTATTGCGCCTGCTCCACGCAGTGATGCGACGTTCGGCTTATCTGGCACTGCTTGAAGAACAGGTGCAGGCGCGTGACCGCGTGGTTGCACTGTTCGCCGACAGCGCCTTGCTCGCCGATCGCGTCATCGCGCATCCGCTGCTGCTGGACGACTTGTTCGCCGCACACGACCGGATCGCCGTGCCGGATCAGTTGGTGCTGGCCGCAGAGATCGCCCGTCGTTGTGCGCAACTGGAGCACGCTGATACCGAAGGCGAAATCGAAATCCTGCAGGAGGAAAAGCACAGTGCGGCGTTTCGTATTGGCCTGGCCTATCGCGACGGTCTTGAGGCGACGACGGCTTCGCGGATGCTCAGTGACACGGCACAAGTCATCGTTGCGCGCAGCCAGGATGCGGCCGAGCGCGACATGCAGCGCCAACACGGCCGACTCGTTGGCGGTGGTCTGGCTGCCATCGGCTACGGCAGTCTGGGCGGCGAGGAACTGAGCTTCAATTCCGACCTGGATCTGGTTTTTGTATACGATGGCACTTTGGCGCAAACCGAAAGCGACGGAACCAGGCCGCTCGATGGCGCGCGTTATTGCGCACGAATTGCCCAACGTGTCGTGCACTGGCTGACCACGCAGACTCGCGCCGGGCAGCTGTATGACGTCGATGTGCGATTGCGACCGGATGGCGGAAGCGGTCTGCTGGTCACCAGCCTCGATGCGTTCGTCGAGTATCACTGCGAACGCGCCTGGATCTGGGAAACCCAGGCACTGGTTCGGGCGAGGGCGATTTCCGGCAACGATGCGACGCGCAAACGCTTCAGCGAACTGCGCGCCGGGTTGCTCACGCGCCCGCGCGACGTCGCAGCCTTGCGCGAGCAGATCGGCGCCATGCGCATGCGCTGGCGCGCCGAGCGCGATCGTTCGACTTCCACAACGATCGACCTCAAGCAAGGCGCCGGCGCGCTGCTTGATATCGAATTCATCCTGCAATTCCTGGTATTGCTGCACGCATCTGGCCACGCGATGCTGTTGCAGAGCGGCAACAGCGCTGTCTTGATCGAGCTTGCGGCCCGCGCAGGTGTGCTCGACGCAAGACAGGCAGGTGCCTTGTCCAAGGCGCATGCGACTCTGTTGGCACGCGCGCTCGACTGTACCCTGGATGCGCGCCGCAGAGTCGTGGCGCTGGATTCGGAACTGGCGCGTCACACCGCTGCCGTGCGTGATGTTGCCGTCGCACTTGGTTTGAACTTCGTTTGATTCGAACAGCAGTTCAGGTTTCGGCTGCGATCGAGGCGCGATCCGCGTGTTTGGATTGCAGTCGTGCGCGGATTTGCGTCGCGACATCGTTCAGCTCGCGCAACGGCGCAACCGCAGAAAGTGTGGAAATGTCCACATTATCTTCCAGCGCATGCACCCTGCCTGCGCCGGCCAGTGCCGCATGAAAACGGGCGAGCTTGCCGCCGGCGTCGGGTGGCAACAGGGTCAGTACGGGTTTGCCGGTAGCGCACGCCTCACTGAGCATGTTGACCGAGTCCGGCGTGACGACGATGCGATCGGCTGCAGCGAGATAGCCCTGGTACGGGTTGCGTCCGTCGCGCTCGTCGATCCAGTAATGCATGCAGCCTGCGGCGAGCGTGCCGCGCACGCGCGCGCGCCAGGCATCGGGAGTGCGCCGCGAACAGGCGATCATGACGCTGCCACCATCGCGTTGCGTCAGCGTGGCGACGCGGGTAAGCAGCGTATCCAGCCAGGCCCCATCCAGGGCCAATCCGCGCCGCGGACCGCCGAGCAGGACTGCCGTGCGCGGTTGCGGCAACTGCCACAGGAACGGGAACTGCGCGAGTCCCTCGGCCAACCAAGCAGTGTCGACGCCATTCAGCGCGCCCACGGTCTGAATTACATTTTCACCGCGCAATCCGTCGTGACCCGGGGTCACGACGACATCGAATCGGCCGGGATCGATGCGCGGATCCAGAATTTGCACGGTGAATGTCTTGCCTGCGCTGGCGCTGCGCAGCAGGCGCGTGACCAGCGCCGATTGGCGCCCGCAACCGATAGCCAGAGCCGGCCACGGTGCATGCATGCGGCTGCGCATCGGCGCGCAAAGAGCCAGGCTCGCTGCGAGAGTCAGCCGCGGCGCAAACCACGACCATGGTGCACGCAAGTCGATGCGCAGCACTTGCGGTTGCAAGTCCAGCGCCCGCGCCAATGCCAGCGCCTGACGCTCGTTTCCGGCAATACCGTCGCTGACGACCCATGCAGGCGCTGACGCCCCGGTAGAGGGCGGATCGAAGCAAGCAGATGCGGATTCGGCCACGATGACATTCATTCAGGGAGTCGTACCGCGACAATGAAAGTTGTCGCTGCCGGGTAGGGTCGATATACCCGGTCGATGATACCGGCAAATCGCGGATCAACGTTGTTTTGCCGCGACCGGCCACTTGTTTTTTCCGGTCCAGCCATCACCTCGGACTTTCCGGTCGGCGCCGGATGTGCAAATCCGGCCGTGATCCGTCCACCCCAGGGCGATGCGCCTTCGACGAGGCGTACGGCGTCCAATTGATCTTCACCAATGTCGAGGAGATAAAGCATGTTGCGTCGTATCGTTTTGTCGAGTCTGTTGCTCGTCGCCAGCCTGCCGGCAGTTGCTGCCACGCAGAAGTACGCGATCGATCCAAATCATACCCAGGTCCGTTTCACCTGGAATCATTTCGGCTTTTCCAATCCCAGCGCCACGCTTGAAAACCTCACGGGCTTCCTGATGCTGGACACGGCCGATCTGACCAAGTCGTCGGTCAGCGTGAGCATGCCGTTGAGCGGCTTGCATACCGGCGTTGCGAAACTCGACGAACATCTGAAATCGCCGGCGTTTTTCGATGCAGCCAAATATCCTGAAATCACGTTCAACAGCACCAAGGTGGAGCAAGCCGGCAAGGATGAACTCAAGGTGACAGGGAATTTGACCGCGCACGGCGTAAGCCATGCCGTGACGTTGCGGGTTCACGTCAACAAGATCGGCCAGAATCCGATGATGAAGGCGCCCGCGGCGGGATTCGAAGCAGACACCACGCTGAAGCGTTCGGATTTTGGTGTGGGCGCGTACGTGCCGATGGTCAGCGACGAAATTCGCGTGCACATCACGCTGGATTCTCACCCGGCGAAGTGAGCCGCCGGGATGTTGCGCGCCTTGCCATCGCGGCAAGGCGCGCGCGCATCAATTTCTGCTCACACCCTGACCCTTGAGCGCTTCGAGTCCGGCAAGATTTATGCTGGCTGCGGCGGCTTTTATGGTGTCGATATTGGCCACGCCTGAGCCGTTCACTTCGACCACGAAACGATCGCCGAGCACGACGGTATATTCTCCACTGCCGCTCTTGTTCCACTGTTCATGGATCATGCGGCCGTCCTGGTGCCAGGTCTTTTCGTAGCCGTTGTTGTCCTGCTTCTCCTGGTCCATTCCCGCAAATCCGGCCAGTGCCATGATGCCCTTGGCGCCACCGGTATCGGTGATTTCCAGGTGCAGCTCCGGACCGCCCTGTGGATTGCGATACGTGGCTTTTGCGTTGGATACCTGAATGCCGATCGGTGCCTGGCGGTTGGTCTCAAAGCTGGTTTGCGGAAGCCCGCCGAGCGTCGCCGGCACGAACGCCTTGAGCGCATCGGGATTGAGCGCTTCCACCTTGTCGCCGCCGCCCAGAATCGCTCCGACCATCTTTGATGCCGCCGCGGCTTGCGCATTGGCGTCGCCGGATTTCTCCGCCTCCTCCATCTTCTTGCCTTCTTCGGCGGCATGCTGGCCCATGGCCACCAGTGCGCCGAGTGGGCTGCTTTTGTCTGCGCTGAAGCTGGTTGAGTCATGTGTGCCGCCAAAGCCCGCCACACCGCTGATTTGGCCGATGATCGCCCCAAAAACGATGCCGATAATCAAGCCGATGATCACGGCCGCAGCGGCATAGCCGCCGGCTTTCTCCGGTGGCGCCTTCATCGTATGCGGCAGCCCCAAATACAGCAGGTAAACCGCATAGCACACAGCCGCCAGCGTCGCCAGAAACGCCAGCGCGCCAAAGCCCGGCAGGATGTTCAAGATGCCGACGACCCACACGGCGGTAATCGAATACGCTGCGGTTTTCAGTGCCTGCACCAGATCCGGACTGGCACCGAAGCTCGGTGCCAAGGCATTGATGATGTGGGCCATGATGTACGTAAGCGCAAGGGCGGCCGCGTAACTGAGTACCAACTGCGCGAGCAGGTGACCGACCCCCGGGTGAACCGTACCGAACAACGGCAGATGAATACCGAACAGGGCCAGGCCGATGAATGTCGCTACCGGAGTGAGCGCCGCGATGTAGATGATGTAGTTCTTGTACACAGCCGCGACGCTGTCCGGTTCGGCCGCGACAACGGGCCATTCCGTCTTCGGGCTAAGCAAGATGTTCTTGACGCGCGCAACGATTTTGCTGATGTCCACGGTGCAATCCCTCAATTGCGATCGAAAGTTCCGGAATCTTACCCGTTTGTCGCTGGATTTGCGTGCGGAGCAGGTGGCACGGGGGCTGTGTTCCGGTTCGCATTCGAACCCACGACCGGTTGCCTGAAATCGGCAACGCAAGCTGGCGTGCAACTTGCTAGACTTGTGAATCGCTTCAACTGCTTTGGTCCATCAGTATGTCAGTTACCGCTACTTCTGCGACGCTACCGGCCGGCAACGCTCCCGGATCGATTCCGGCCAACGCCGAGAATCGTTATGACGTCACCCGCGCCGATCTGCCGCTGTCGTGTCCGATGCCGGGCATGCGCCTGTGGAATTCGCATCCCAAGGTCTATCTGGCGATCGAGGCCACTGGCCAAGCCAGGTGCCCTTACTGCGGCGCGCAGTACATGCTGATCGACAGCGGGCTGATCGCCAGCGGGCAGATCGCCAGCGGGCAGATCGACAGCGGGCAGATCGACTGAGAGCGCACGTGCAGGGGCGGCGCCTTACCGTGATCCAATTGTTGCCGGCGCTCAATGCCGGCGGGGTGGAGCGTTCCACGCTTGAAATCGGCCGCGCGCTGGTCGCGGCCGGACATCGCTCCATCGTGATTTCGGCCGGCGGACGTCTGCTGCCGCAATTGCTCGAACAAGGCAGCGAACATATCGGCGTGGATATCGGGCGCAAATCGCTGGCCACATTGCGGCTGGCGCGTACGTTGCGGCATTTGTTCGCGGATATCCGTCCCGACATCGTGCATGCGCGCTCGCGTCTTCCGGCATGGCTCGTGCGTTTTGCGTTGCGTGGCATGTCGCGCCCGCGACCGCATTTTGTCACTACCGTGCATGGGCTGAATTCGCCCGGTGCCTACAGCGCAGTGCTGACCCGCGCCGAGCGTGTCATCTGCGTCTCCAACACCGTGCGAGATTACGTGTTGCGGCACTATCCACGCACCGATCCGGCGTGTCTGACCGTCATTCCGCGTGGCGTGGACGCAGCGGAATTTCCGTTCGGCTTCCAGGCTGACGAAGACTGGCAGCGCGGGTTCTTCATGGATTTTCCGCAGCTAGATGGCGGCGTCCTGCTCACCTTGCCGGGGCGTGGCACGCGAATCAAGGGCCATGCCGATGCGATCAAGCTGCTGGCCGAACTGGTCGCGCGGGGAATCGACGCGCGCCTGTTGCTGCTCGGTGCGCGCGAACCTGGTCGCGAAGCGTATATCGCCGAACTCGAAGCGCTCGCCAATCAACACGAGGTCCTGGCACGGATTGCGATCAGTGCGCCGCGCAACGACGTGCGCGAAATCTTCGCGACCTCCGCGTTGATATTGCAGCTTTCGATCAAACCGGAAGCATTCGGGCGTACCGTGCTCGAAGCGCTGGCACTGTGCCGCCCGGTAATCGGCTACGCGCACGGCGGCGTTGGCGAATTGCTCGCCGAACTGTACCCGGAAGGTCGCGTCCCGCCTGGCGATTCGGTCCGTCTGGCCGAACGCGCGGCCGAACTGCTGCGCGTGGCACCGCCGATCGCACCATTGACGCGATACCTGCTGGCGGATATGCAGTACGACACGTTGCGGGTATATGAGGAAGTCGCCTGGGACGAAGAGACGGGAACCGCCAACCAGTAGCCGGGAGCCGGGAATCGCGAATCGGCAAAATCAATGTTCGTCATTCCGGCTTGACCCGCCCCCCGGCAGTTGAGAACCTCTTCGCTGGAATGTCGAAACTCCGATTCTCTTCAAACCTCACGTCCCCGATGCCCTTTTCCTCCATCTTTCCGCCCCTCGGCATCCTGCTGGTTCTCGCGCTGTTGCCAGTCGGGCGCAGTTCCGAGGCGCCGCTGATCGTTGCCGCCGTGGCCGGCATCGTGATGTGCTGGCGCGGACGTGAGACGATCTGGGGCAACGCAGGCGTTCGACTGGCCGTTGCCGTTTTCTCCTGCTACTGGCTGGCTGCTGCACTGTCCGCGCCAGCTGCCGTGGCGCCCGCAAAGACCTGGAGCACGGTCGGCGTGTTGCTGCGATTTCTTCCGTTCGCGATATTTGTTGCGATGAGTCTGCGCAAACCGGCATCGTGGTCGCGCGTGCAAACAGCGATCGCCGCCATCGTGGTGTTGTGGCTGCTGGATGCGTGGGTGCAGATTTTTACCGGCTATAGTGTCGGTGGTGCCGTGGCGAGCGACCGTCTGTCCGGAATTTTCGGTGCCGGCAATCTGAAACTGGGCCCGGTGCTGGCGGTGTTGTCGCCGTTCGTATTTCTTGCTGCGCGCCACCGCTTGGGTTGGCGCGGGCTGGCATTGGCCTTCGTATTTCAGTTGGTGCCGATTCTGCTGGCCGGCTCACGCGCAGCATGGCTGATGTATGCGCTGGTCGTGCTGATACTGCTCTGGCGGGAAACACGCGATCCGTTGCGTTTCGCAGCGTGGGCAGCGGCCACGCTTGTCGTCGTTGCCCTGGGCTTCGGCGTGGCCTTGCACGACTCCGGCGCATTCGATGCGCGTGTGCAACGCAGTCTGCTGGTCCTGCAAGGCACCGAGCACAGTGTCGATGTCGCCAGTGCCGGACGCCTGCGCATCTGGGGTACTGCACTGCGCATGACAGCCGCGCATCCAATTGCCGGCGTTGGTGTGCGGGGTTTTCGCTATGCGTATGCGGATTACGCCCAACCCGGGGACAATTTCGTCGATCCCAAAACCGACGAAGGCGCGTTGCATGCGCATCAGATTGTCCTGGAAGTCTTGACCGAGACCGGTGGCGTGGGACTTGTGCTGTGGATCATCGGCGCCTTCTGCGCGATCCGTGCCTGGCGCTGTGCCACTCCCGCCGGGCGCGAACGCGCGAGCGCACCCGGGCTCGCACTGATTGCGATGACGTTTCCACTGAACACGCACCTGGCGTTTTATTCGGCGTGGTGGGGCTTGTTGTTCTGGTGGCTCCTGGCGCTGTATTGCGCGGCGTTTTCGCCCGAGGACTCGTGATCTGACCCGGTCGCCCAGGTTCCTTCGGGGGCAGGGATGGGGGGAGGGGGCGGCTCACCTGATTTCCATACGATTGGCGCATTGCCCCGCGCTCGCGACAGTCGGCGCTCGTCGCGACCAGGCTGGATATCCCCGGATCAAGCCCGGTATCAACCCATCCGAGAGAATGGTTCAACGCAATCGATCAGCAGCCGCGCAGCGCGCGCCGATACAACTCGTGGAAATGATGCACGCCGCTTTCACGGCGTGGATTCAGGCGTCCGGCGACATACGAGCCCGATGCGAGTCCGCGCTGCACCTGTTCGCAGATGGCGATGTCTTCGCGTTGTACTTCGTCGCTGAAGTCCTGGTCGCGTTCGCGCAAATCCACGCCAGCTGGATAGAAGTAGTCGAATTCAACCCGGCAGCGATCTGCGCCGATCGGAATGATTCTATTGGTTTGCAGGCGTTGCGGCAGGATGTTCAACATGGTGTTCGGCCAGACGAAGTAGTACAGCGCTTCGCCGCTGCCGTACAGGGCATCGGCACTTTCCAGCGGACTGTGTTGCAGGCTGTGCCATCGCGCGAGTTCGGCGACGTAGCTGCGGTAATCGAGCATGCGATTCAGCGCGGGATGTACGTGGGGCAGGTGATAGCCTTCCAGGTAGTTGTCGACATAGGCCTTCCAGTTGCAGGCGATGTCGTAGCCGACACGGTGGCTGAACGCGTAGTCGCGCAGACCCGCAGTGCCGAGTCGTTCGTCGATGCCTGCGAGCACTTCGGCCAACGTTGCGACCGGATCGAGTGCAGCGAAGACCAGGCCATTCCATTCGGCGACCTGCGCTTGTGGCAGGCGGATTTCAGCGATATTGAAATCAGCGCACCCGTCCATTTCCGGCGCGCTGCGTAATTGGCCATCGAGGCGATAGGTCCAGCCGTGATATTTGCAGCGCAATGCACGCGCGCCCTTTCCGTTGCAGGTTGCGAGCGGGCCGGCGCGATGCCGGCAGACATTGTGCAGGGCGCGCAGCACGTTGTCGTCGCCGCGCACGAGCACAAGCGGCACGCCGGCAATCTCGGCGACGACGTGGTCGCCGCATTCGCGCAGTTGTTGCGCGTGCGCAAGCAACTGCCAACTGCGTGCGAATACATCGCGACGCTCGATGGCCGTCACATCTGAATTTGTATACAACGACGCGGGTAGCGCGCTGGCGTGTTCAAGCGCCGTGGGTGCGAGCCAGGTTGGGTCGATCGGCAACAGCATGGTCAACTTGCGCCACGCACCGGCGCGCGCACTCGTTGCGAGTGCGCGCGCAGCAAATCAATCCACCAGCAACGCGTTGATCGCCTTCATGTCGTCGATGCCGGCAACGCCGGCGGCGGCCTTGAGTTGCAAACCGCTCAGAACGAATTGATGGCGCGCCTGCGAATAGGTGCTCTGCGCCTGGAACAACTGTTCCTGCACGGTGAGCACTTCGACGATCGTGCGTGTGCCGACTTCAAAGCCGGCTTGGGTCGCATCGAGCGAACTCTGTGCGGAAATCACGGCCTGTTTGGTCGCTTCGACTTCGCTGATGCCGGCAATGACGGCGCGATACGCGTTGCGCGTGTTGGCAATCACCTGGCGGCGCGTGAGCGAAACCTGATCGCGCGCGGCATCGCGCTGGAAAACGGCTTGATGGGTTTGCGCCCAGATCGCGCCGCCGCTGAACAGCGGAACATTCAGGGTGATGCCGATCGTCGTGTCCCCGCTCAAACCGTTGCCGGGAATTGCCAGTGAACTGGCGGCGCCGTAATTGCTTGAGCGCGTGCCCCACGATGGCGTGTCGCTGCGTACCAGCGATGCGGAAAGCGTCGGCAGGTGCCCGGCGCGTTGCGAAGAAACGTTGTAATCGGCCGCATCGAATGAGTGCTCACTGGACGCCAGTACCGGACTGTTTTTCATGGCCATGGCGACCCAATCCTTGACGTTCGGTGGCTGCGGCTGTTCCAGCGGCAATTCGTCGCGCAGCGCCTTGAGGTCGCCGAAGTCCTTGCCGGTAATCTGGATGACGGATTCGCGCGCGGTATCCACGGCGTTCTGCGCAGTAATGACCTGGGCGACGGCCGAATCGTGATTGGCACGTGATTCGTGCACGTCTGTGATCGCCGAAAGGCCGACCTTGTAGCGTTGCTCGGCCTGATCGAGCTGGCGGGCCAGGGCTTTTTCGTTGCCTTTGGCGAACGTCAGTTGATCCTGAGCGGTGAGCACATTGAAGTACGCTGTCGCGGTGCGCACGATGAGGTCCTGCAAGGCTGCATCGTAATTGCTGTCGGCACCCTTGGCGGTGGCGTGGGCACCACGCAGACGCTCAAAATCGGCCCAGTTGAACAAGGTCTGGCTCAATTGTGCCTGCGCCGAACGCGAACGATCGCGACTGGTGCTGGTGATCGGCACGAGTACGTAGTTGCCGGAGCCGTCAGGCTGTGCGCTGAAACTGCTGTTGCTGCCGTCGCTGTGGCTGTAGCTCAGGCTGGCACCAAGCTGAGGCAGCAGTGGGGCGCGGGCAATGCCGACACCGGCACCGGCGACGCCTTTGTTGGCATCCGCAATCGCGAGTGTGGGATCGGCCTGGCGCGCCTGCTGGTAGATCTGCAGCAAATCCTCGCCGTGCGAAGGCACTGCCATTCCGGCCAGAGTCAGGGCGATCGCAGCGTAAACAGTCGTCTTGTACATCGTTGCATTTCCTTGAAGTGTTTTACCGGGCGTTTGTTCAGAGCACGAAGCGCGGCACCGGCGCGGCATTGTGCAGATATGGCAAATCCGTCTCGAACAGGGGCTGTTCCTCCCAGGCATCACCTTCGCGCGTACATAGCATCGCGCGCTGCACCGGCGACTCGCCGATGATGGCCACGATCCGACCGGTCGGTTCTATCCAGCCGCGCCAGTGTTGCGGCAATGCCGACACCGCGCCAGTGACAATCATCACATCGTAGCGGCAGCCGGGGTCGAAAGCGTGAACGGCTTCGGCAGTTTCCACCTTGGCATTGCTCACATTCGCCACGCGCAGGCGATCGCGCGCGCCATCGGCAAGATCACGGTGAATCTCGACGCTGTGGACTTCGCCGGCGAGCCGCGACAGGCACGCGGTGAGAAAGCCCGATCCGGTGCCGATTTCCAGCACCTTCTCGGCGCGCGTTGGTGCGGCAGCCTGGAGAATGCGTCCTTCGATCACCGGCTTCATCATCACTTCCCCATGGCCCAACGGCAGGCACAGGTCGGCGAATGCCAGGTTGCGGCACGCGGGCGGCACGAAATCTTCACGTCGGATCGCGCTCAGCGCCGTCAGTACGCGGGCGTCGAGAACGTCCCACGGACGCACCTGCTGCTCGACCATGTTGTGTCGGGCCAATTCGATGTTCATTCGCATGACGATGCAATCCGTGGAAAAAGACTGAAAAGAATAGGCGTTATCGGCCGTCGCGGCAATCACAAGATCGCCCAGCAACGCCGGATGCCGAAGTGCCGGAAGTCATTTGCGACTACGACGCCTTTCGCAAATTGGTGCGGTGTTCAGCTTGTTCAAGTGCTGACCTGTTCCGGACGCAGTGTGTCCGCTGTGTCCGCTGTGTCCGAAGTGTCCGTTGCCACGTGCGGTACTCGAAACCATGCTGCATACAGCGCCGGCAGAAACAGCAAGGTCAAAGCGGTTGCCACCAGCAAACCGCCCATGATCGCCACTGCCATAGGTCCGTAAAACGCGCTGCGCGACAACGGGATCATCGCCAGAATCGCCGCCAATGCTGTCAATACGATGGGGCGAAAGCGGCGAACGGTTGCATCGACGATGGCATCGGTTGCGGCGTGCCCGGCGCCGATGTCCTGCTCGATCTGGTCGACGAGGATCACCGAGTTGCGCATGATCATGCCCATCAGCGCGATCGTGCCGAGCATGGCGACAAAGCCGAATGGCACGTTGAACAAGAGCAGGAACGCGGTCACTCCGATCAAACCGAGCGGTGCGGTCAACACCACCAGCAGCACGCGCTGGAAGCTGCGCAACTGGATCATCAGTACGGTCAGCACGACCAGGCCAAACAATGGCATGCCGGCATTGACGGACGCCTGACCCTTGGCGCTTTCCTCGACCGCGCCACCCACTTCGAGACGATAACCGGCAGGCAGCTCCGCGCGAATCGGTGCGAGCGTTGGCGCAATCTGGTCGGTTACCGTGGCCGGAGTCAGGTTGTCGACGACGTCGGCACGCACGGTAATGGTCGGCAGGCGATCGCGACGCCAGATGATGCCGTTCTCGAATCCGTAGGAGATATCCGCGATCTGGCTCAGCGGTACGGCCTTGCCGGTCGCCGTGGGGACGGCAAGATTGGCCAGCAGCGACAGCCGCGCGCGTTCTTCGGACGGGCCGCGCAACAGGATCTGGATCAATTGATCGCGTTCGCGGTACCAGGTGACCGGCACGCCGGACAGGGAGCTTTGCAGAAAGTTGGCCAGATCCTGCGAACTGACGCCGAGTACGCGCGCGCGCTGCTGGTCAATGTTCAGGCGCACCACCTTGCTCGGTTCCAGCCAGTCCGGATTCACATTGGCGACATGCGGATTCTCGCGCATGGTGTTGGCGACGCGCGTCGCCAGCGCGCGCACGGTGGCGATATCGGGGCCGGACACGCGAAATTGCACCGGATAGCCGACCGGAGGGCCGTTTTCCAGGCGCAGCACGCGAGCACGCAATTCGCTGAAATCGTGATCGAACAAGGCGAGCAGGTCGTGACGGAGTTTCTCCCGGTCCTTGAGGTTCTTCGTCAGCAGGACGAATTCGGCAAAGCTCGCCTGCGGAAGTTGTTGATCCAGTGGCAAGTAGAAGCGCGGAGCGCCGGAGCCGACGTAGCTGGTGTAGTTGTCCAGTTCCGGTCGTTTGGCCAACCACGTTTCGAGTTTTTTCACTTGCGCTTGCGTTGCGGTCAGCGACGACCCCTCCGGCAGTTTGAGATCGACGAGCAATTCCAGACGTGTCGAGTCCGGGAAGAACTGTTGCTGCACGAAACGGAATCCGGCGAGCGAAAACGCGAACAGCAAAACCGTACTGGCGATCACCGTCTTGCGGTGCTCCACACACCAACCCACGAGGTTGCGAAAGCGACGATAGAACGCGGTCGCATAAGGATCGTGTGCGGACGAGTGCGCAACCGGCGATGACTTCTCGCGCCGAATTCGCGGCAATAATCTCATTGCACGCGCGCGCCAGGCGCGGACGCGTATCGCCATGCGACCATCGCTGCGATGGGCCGCGCCGGGGTCCGGCAGCAGCGCATGGCCCAGATACGGGATCAGGATCACCGCTGCAAACCACGAGATCAGCAGAGCGATGGTGACCACCTGGAATATCGATCGCGTGTATTCGCCGGTGCCCGATTGCGCCGTGGCGATCGGCAGGAAACCAGCCGCCGTCACCAGCGTGCCGGTGAGCATGGGAAATGCAGTCGAAGAGTAGGCGAATGCGGCCGCCTTGATGCGATCCATGCCTTGCTCCATCTTGATCGTCATCATCTCGATCGCGATGATTGCGTCGTCGACCAGCAGACCCAACGCCAGCACCAACGCGCCGAGCGAGATCTTGTGCAGGCCGATGTCGAAAAATTTCATCGCGGCGAAGGTCATCGCCAGCACCAGCGGTATCGATAGCGCCACGACCAGGCCGGCGCGAAAGCCGAGCGAGAAAAAGCTCACCAGCAACACGATGGCAACGGCCAGGGCAAGCGTGTCGATGAATTCACCGACCGAGCGCGCGACCGCATGCGGCTGATCGGCGACGCGATTCAACTCCAGGCCGACGGGCAGGGTGGGGCGAATGTGTGTCACCGCGGCATCCAGATGTTTGCCGAGTTCAAGAATGTCGCCGCCGGCGCGCATCGATACGGCGATGCCAAGCGCGTTGTGGCCGTCAAAGCGCATGCGCGGCTGCGCAGGATCGGCGTAACCGCGCTTGACTTGCGCCACGTCGCCAAGGCGAAACAGTCGACCGTTGGCGCGAATTGCAATGTTGCGAATCGAATCGACCGAATCGAATGCGCCGGACGGGCGCAAGTAAATGCGATCGCTGGCGGTTTCGAAACTGCCCGCCGCGGTGATCGCATTTTGCGCCTGCAGCACTTTTTGCACCTGGTCGAAGCTCACTCCGAGTGTGGCCAACTTGGAATTGGAGACCTCGATGTATATTTTTTCGTCCTGGCGACCGATCAGCTCGACCTTTGCCACATCCGGGACGCGCAACAATTCCAGTTTGATGCGCTCGGCATAATCGCGAAGTTGCGCGTCGCTGTAGCCGGCGCCGCTGAGCGCGTAGATGTTGCCGAAAGTGTCGCCAAACTCGTCGTTGAAAAACGGCCCCTGGATATCCGGCGGAAGCGTGGAACGAATGTCGCCGATCTTTTTGCGCACCTGATAGAACACATCCGGCACCCGCGCGGCGGGCAGCGAATCCTTGATCGTGACAAACACCTGCGATTCGCCGGGACGCGAATAGCTGCGCAGAAAATCCAGTTGCGGCAATTCCTGAAGTTTCTTCTCGATCTTTTCGGTGACCTGCTCGGCCACTTCATGCGCGGTGGCGCCGGGCCACAGCGTTTGCACCACCATCACCTTGAACGTGAATGGCGGGTCTTCGGATTGCCCCAGATGCTGGTAGGACCATACGCCCAGCAGTGCGAGGATGACGATGAAGTAGCGCAGCAGCGGGCGATTGTTCAGCGCCCACGCGGAAAGGTTGAATTGGTTCATGTACGGTTATCTTGGCAGGCGGGATGCCACGCGCCGCCGAACGTCGCAAGGGGAGGGGATGCGATGCTCGGCGGGCATGGCGGAAAAGTGCAAACTACATTTTTACCGGGCGGTTCAAGTCGTCGATCGGTGCGATCGTTTCGCCGTCGCGCAACTTTTGCACGCCGGCCACCACGATCCATTGATTCAGTGCGACCCCCGAATCGAGCAACGCGCCATTCTCGCGGTAGGCATCAACGGCAACGGCTTGCGGATGCACCTGGTGGGTGCGTTGGTCCACAATCCACACGGCCGCTTTGCCGCCTTGCCGGTCCAGCGCCGACAACGGAACCATCGTCTGCGCCACATGCGCGTCAGTGGTGAAGTAAACGCGCGCGGTTTGGCCCAGACGCAACGTGGAATCATCATCGTCGAGCGCCACGCGCACGCGATAGGTGCGTGTGACCGGATCGGCTTCCGGTGCGATCTCGCGCAAATGTCCGGGGATTCGCTTCCCGGCTTGTGCCCATGCTTCGATACTTGCTGCTTCACCTTGCCGATAGTCGGCAACGCGATTTTCCGGCACGGCGATTTCGACTTCGATCGCGCCATCGCGCGCCAATGTTGCAATGGCCTGGCCTGCTGCGACGACCTGTCCGGCTTCGGCATCGATCGTCGTGATCGTTCCGGCATGGTCGGCGCGCAACGTGGTGTATTGTGCCTGGTTGCGGGCAACGGCAAGTGCGGCTTTGGCTTCATCGACTTGCGCACTGGCGGCCTTGAGCGCATTCATTTGCGTGTCGACCTGAGTACGGCTGATGTAGTGCTTTTCCAGCAGCGCGTGGTAGCGGTTGTATTCGGAGCTGGCCAGATCGCGATTTGCCATTGCCGACGTCAGCGTTGCGCGCGCGCTGGTTACAGCCAGATCCAGATCCTGCGCATCCAGTTCGGCAAGCACCTGGCCGGCCTGCACATGTGCACCCACGTCGACATGGCGCGCCTTGATTTTGCCGGCAACGCGAAAACCCAATCGACTTTCATAGCGCGCATGCACGTCGCCGGAATAGATTTCGACACCATCGGCGTCGTCTGTTTGCGGGTGGGTGACAATGGCGTTGCGCGGAGCTTCAGGGATTGCCGCACGGCTGCTGCAACCGCCAACAGCGATTGTACTGCCCAAGACCAGCATTCCGGCGCATAATTCGACCAAAGCAGCAGACTTGTGCATAACGAGTGACCTTGTGAGTTGGATGCCGTGAGAATTAGTGAACTGTGTGGTATGCTATCAATACTAAACTGAACTGTCCAGTATTTCGATGAATTCTTTAGCCAGCGCAAAATCCTGCGGCCCGGGCCGCCCCAAAGACATGGAAAAGCGTGCCGCAATCCTCGATGCGGCCAAGCAGCTTTTCATCGGTCAAGGGTTCGACAACACGAGCATGGATGCGATTGCGAATGCGGCGGGCGTGTCCAAGCTCACCGTGTACAGCCACTTTCACGACAAGGAAACGCTGTTCACGGAAGCGGTGCGCAGCAAGTGTGAAGAGCAGTTGCCTGCGGAAATCTTCATGCCCGATCTCAAGGGACCGATCCGCAACCAGCTGCTCACCATTGCGCGCGCGTTCTTCTCGTTGATCACCAGCGACGACGCGTTGGCCATGCACCGCACCATCGTAAGCAACGGTCAGCAATCGCCCAAGTTGGCGCAATTGTTCTGGGAAGCGGGACCGGCGCGGGTGCAGGAAGCGTTCAGTGCGTTCCTGCGCGATGAAGTCGCCGCGCACCAGCTCGATGTACCCGACGTGCACCGTGCCGCCACGCAATTTTTCTGCCTGCTCAAGGGCGAATGCCATGCACGCATGGAATTCGGCTGCTGCGACGATCTGTGTGAGCGCGAGATCGACGAGCATCTCGAGGCAACCGTGGAATTGTTCCTGCGCGCCTACGCCGTACGCTGAGTACAGACTCGCCAACGTCGCGGCTTCGTGTTTCAATGCGCGATGAAGCGGGGGTGTCGCGCCACCTGTGCAATCGAAGCCTGCAGTTGCAGCATTCGCTTCCATTGCGCATGCGACGAGACTGAGAAAGTCCCTTGGCACCTGATCCGGATCATGCCGGCGTAGGGAGCTTCGTCAAGACGCCAGCGCTTCGTGTTTCAGCGAGACCCTCGCACAAGTTCGTACACATGTGTACGCGCTTTCAACACGACTGGACATTTCAGCATGAATGCACTCGCCTCCGATCTCGTTCGCCGCACCAGCGAGCTTTCCGAATCCGTCGTCCGGCCGATCCCCGGGTCACGCAAAATCCACGTTGCCGGCCGCCGTACAGACGTGCGTGTGCCGATGCGCGAAATCCTCCTGGCCGATACGCCATCGATGTTCGGTGCGGAAGGCAATGCCCCGTTTACCGTCTACGACACATCCGGGCCCTACACCGATCCGGATTACCGTGTGGATCTGGCCTCGGGCCTGCCGGCGCTGCGCGCTGCGTGGATCGCCGAGCGTGGCGATACCGAGCAACTTGCCGAGTTCTCGTCACCGTTCACGCGTCGCCATGCGAGTGCCCGCGAACTGGACCACGTGCGCTTTCCGAACATTCCGTTGCCGCGCCGCGCCAGGGCCGGTGCGAACGTGAGCCAGATGCACTACGCGCGTCGAGGCATCGTCACGCCGGAGATGGAATACATCGCCATTCGCGAGAACCAGAACCTCGAAACGCTGCGCGGCTCCGGTTTGCTCAAGCAGCATGCGGGCCAGAGTTTTGGTGCCGCGATTCCCGCCGAGATCACGCCGGAATTCGTGCGTGACGAAGTCGCACGCGGCCGCGCCATCATTCCGAACAACATCAACCATCCCGAATCCGAGCCGATGATCATCGGGCGCAACTTCCTGGTGAAGATCAACGCCAATATCGGCAACTCGGCGCTGACCAGTTCGATCGCCGAGGAAGTCGAAAAAATGGTCTGGTCGATTCGCTGGGGCGGCGATACCGTAATGGACCTGTCGACCGGCAAGCACATCCACGAAACGCGCGAATGGATTATCCGCAATTCGCCGGTACCGATCGGCACGGTACCGATTTATCAGGCGCTGGAAAAAGTCGGCGGCGCTGCCGAAGAACTCACTTGGGAGTTGTTCCGCGACACGCTGATTGAACAGGCCGAGCAGGGCGTGGATTACTTCACCATTCACGCCGGCGTGCGCCTGCCATTTGTGCCGCTGACGGCCAAACGCGTCACCGGCATTGTCAGCCGCGGCGGCTCGATCATGGCCAAGTGGTGTCTGGCCCACCACAAGGAAAGTTTTCTGTACGAGCGCTTCGAGGAAATCTGCGAAATCATGAAGGCCTATGACGTGGCCTTCTCGCTCGGCGACGGATTGCGCCCGGGCAGCATCGCCGATGCCAACGATGAAGCGCAATTCGCAGAACTCGATACCCTGGGAGAACTCACCCAAATCGCCTGGAAGCACGACGTGCAGACCATGATCGAAGGCCCCGGCCATGTGCCGATGCACCTGATCAAGGAAAACATGGATCGGCAACTGGAAAAATGCGGCGAGGCGCCTTTTTACACGCTGGGGCCGCTGACCACCGACATCGCCCCAGGCTACGACCACATCACCAGTGCCATCGGCGCGGCGATGATCGGCTGGTACGGCACGGCGATGCTTTGCTACGTCACGCCGAAAGAACACCTGGGTCTGCCCGACAAGGCCGATGTGCGCGACGGCATCGTCACCTACAAGATTGCCGCCCATGCGGCGGATCTGGCCAAGGGCCATCCGGCGGCGCAGGCACGCGACAACGCGCTATCCAAGGCGCGCTTCGAGTTTCGCTGGGACGACCAGTTCAATCTCGGCCTGGATCCGGAGAAAGCCAAGGAATTCCACGATGAGACCTTGCCCAAGGACGCGCACAAGTCTGCGCATTTCTGTTCGATGTGCGGTCCGAAGTTCTGTTCGATGAAAATCACCCAGGACGTGCGCGATTACGCCAGGGAACACGGTATGGATGCAGGCGCAGCGTTGGCCGAAGGCATGGCGGAAAAGGCCCGTGAGTTCCGCGACGATGGCGCGGAGATCTACCAGCGGGGGTGAGGGCGGAGGAGCCGAGCCGGGAATCGGGAAGCGTAAAGTCGGTAACTCGTCGGTCCCGCGAAGGAAGCACGGCCGACGCAGAGCCTGCCCCGGACTTGATCCGGGAAGGATCAGGGCTCCAGCTTGAGCAGTCCCGCGGCTGTCGAAGAGCACTCGGGGGAACGACGAAGCTTTTATGCTTGTCCCGATTCCTGCCGTGGTTGATGCTTCTCCGGATCAATCCCGGGCAAGCAATGCATCGAACTTCTACTGGTCGTTGTTGTGCCAGCGAATATGCTGCTTGCGCGTCAATGCAGCTTGAGCCTTGACCTGAGAGTCGTACAGGAAGATTTTCAATCCCGCATGTTTGCCATTTTGCGCAACAAGGACGGCGATTTCGCCTTGCGCCAATATCGATGCGTTCGCGCGCGCATGATGACCGCGTGTCGATACGCGATGGTCAATGACGCGCACTCGCGTCTGCGCACTGCCCAGTTTGGTGCCGTCAACCAGCTGCACCGAAATATTGCCTCCGCTTGAGTCAATCGACGCGATCGTCCCGAGCACGATGGTCGGAGCCGGATGCGTACGATGGGTACCGGGCTGGTGTTTCTTGTGGGCCAAACTGGCAGCGTGCGTGTTCGGCGCTTGCGCTGCAATCAACGCAGCAAGCAGCAGCAACACAGCGCTGCCACTTCCACGCCGACGGCGCAGACCAAGCCACGCCAGCGCCGCCAGCAGTAGCCCAAGCGCACCGCGACCGCCTTTGCCCAGCGTTGGAAGGGGCACACGCGCTTCTGCGGGTGCGTTGACACCGGCCTCCACCGCGCCAAGGTCGATCACGCCGTTGACGACACGCGGGAAGCCGGCACCGCGCTGATCGGTGTCCGGCGGCGGCGCGAACGCCGGATCGCCGGCATCGATCGCCGGGCTGCCGGCGGCAGGCAGCATGGTTTGCGTCGTGCCGCCGTTGTTGGCCAACGCCCCGAGCATCGGATCGACACCGGTGGTGTTGTTGGCGCCGGTCAAACTGGCACCGGTGGCATCCTTGATGAGATTGTAGTTGGCGGTGAACCCACCGGATGCATCCGGACCGGTGCCATTGTCGGTATTGTTGGCGACGATATTGTCGTGCAAAACGACGGGGTTGGTGCTGCGAGTAGCGACGCCACCGCCCACGGCACCCGAAGCGTTGCCGACAATCGTGCTCGACTCGATCGAGAACGTGCCACCGTAAAGATTGCCGGCGTACAGTCCGCCGACAAAGCTGTTTGCCGAGTTGTTGGCAATCGTTGTATCGGTCAATGTGGCGTTGAAACCGGGATCGCTGCTGGATCCGATTATATCTATCCCGCCGACATAGAAAGCCGAATTGTTGTTGAACGTGGAACCCTGGATCGACACATCACTGTTGCCCGAACCGGCATAGTAGGCGCTGCCAATAAAAGCTCCGCCTGCCGAGTCGTACGCATAGTTGCCGCTGACTGTGGTCCGCAGCATGGCAAATGGCGCAGACGCGGCCCAAATTCCACCGCCATTGTGATGGGTATTGTTGCCAGTGACCTCGCTGTCGCTGATGGTGAAATCGGTCTCGTAAGGCTGAATGCCGCCACCGGCATAATACGCGTAGTTGTTGCTGACCACGGTGTTGTCGACTTCAGTGCTGCCGCTGGACAGATACAATCCGCCGCCGTAACCATTGCTGGTCGTATTTCCCGTGACCGTGCTGTTTTCGACCGTAGCCGTACCGCCCTGACCCGGCTTCATGCGTGCGCCGCCGCCGCCACCTTTGGAGGTGTTGTTCGTCAGGTTCACGCCGGTTACGGTCATGCTGCCGCCTGAATTCCTCGCATACAATCCACCGCCGCCGCCGTAGTAGGAGTTTGCGGCAGTGTTGCCATCCACGGTCGTGCCGGTGATCGTAATGTTGCCGCCGCGGCTGAACGCGGCAATACCGCCGCCGCCATACTTCTCGACATTGTTGTTCTGCACCGTGCCGCCGGTCACGGTAACTGCGGTTTGCGCGTAGGTAACCAGCCCGCCGCCTCCGCCGTTCGCATAATTGTTCTGCAGGGTACTGCCGGACAACGTGATGCTCGATGCGTTGATCGCGGCGACGCCGCCGCCGAAGCCACCGTAGAGATACAGCGCCGCGCTGTTTTCGACGACACAATCCTGCAACGTCAGATTGGTGGCATAGTCAAAAATCGCTCCGCCTCCGGCGTTGCCGTAATAATACCCATTGGTCAACGTGACGCTGGAAATGGTGACATCCGTTGCGTTGTAGATATAGAAAACACGGTTGCCGTCATTGCCACTGATGGTGAGATTGGACGCGCCCAGGCCTTGAATATTGACCGCATCGTAGACCGGAAGTTGACTGTAGACCGTGATGGTTTGGCCGGACAGGCTGGAATCGAACAACACGGTATCCATGCCTGGGTTGCTGTTGGCCTGATACAACGCGTAACGCAAGCTGCCAGCACCCGTGTCGCTGGTGTTGGTAACCGTAAAGTTAGTTGCTTGCGCCGCGCCTGGCATCAGGCTTGCTGCGGCGCCGAGTGCGGCCGCGCCGGTAATGATGCTGCGTTGCAGAGTCGGCGTGCTGCTGCGCTTGGCTGTGCGACCGGATTGTTTGCTCATGTCTCGCCCCCTGCGATTGACTGCCCAAAATATTAAGCCGTTTTGTGATCTGTGTCACGTCGGGGAACGGCGGGTGCTATGCGCTAGTGCAAAAGGCCGCATACGCGGCGTCCGTCGGGTCGCGGCTGACGGATCTGGGGTTAGCGCGCGGCGTGAATATGCTGCTTGCGCCGCAGTGCCGACTCGGCCCGGGCCTGGGTGTCGTACAGAAAAACTTTCATGCCCGCATACTTGCCGTTGCGCAGCATGATGATGGCCAGTTCGCCCGACTTGAGTGTGGCCAGAGTCGCAGATGCACTCTTGCCGCGCGCGGCGGCGCGGCGGTCTGTGATACGGAGGTTCGATAGCGGCGCCGTCAGCACGTTGCCGTCGCTCAGGCGCACCGAGACCGTGTCGCCGTTCGTGTCGATTGCGGCGATGGTGCCGAGCACCAGAGTCGGTGCGGATCGCGCCTTGTGCGCGTGAAATTTTTGGCCGGCGGCATGGATCAATGGCGATTGCATGACCAACGCCATGCCCAGCAGCAACAATAGCATGCCGGTGTTGCGGCGGCGGCGCAGGCCAAGCAAGGCCAGGATGGCGAGCAAGCCACCAAGCAGAACACGTCCGGCGTTGCCGAGTAGCGGCGTTGGTGCGGTGGCCGCCGCCGCATTGTTGCCAAATTCCAACGAGCCAAGATCGATGGTACCGCCGATGACGCGCGCGAAACCGGCACCGCGCTGATCGGTGCTTGGCGGTGGCGTGAACGCCGGGTCGCCGGCATCGATCACCGGGCTGTCATTCAGGGGTCGCAGGGTTTGCGTCAATCCGCCGTTGTTCGCCAGCGGGCCTAGCATCGGATCGACACCGGAGGTGTTGTTGCCACCGGTCAGGCTGGCACCGGTCGCGTCCTTGATGAAATTGTAGTTGGCGGTAAATGCGCCACCGGCATCCGGGCTGGTGCCGTCGTCAGTGTTGTTGGCGATGATGTTGTCGTGCAACACGACCGTATTGTTGATGTTGCTGTCGATAACCACGCCTCCGCCGGCGCCAGTGGCACTATTTCCCACGATGGTGCTGGACTCGACGGTCAACGTACTGGCGTAGAGGTTCTTCGCATACAGACCGCCGCCGATACCACTGGCCGAGTTTCCAAAGACGGTGTCATTGGTAAATATTGCGTCGGAGCCGGTGCTGGCGCTACTCGACTGCAGCGAAATGCCGCCGGCATTGCCGGCGCTATTGTTGTTGATGGTCGAACCGGCGATCGATACGCCGCCCGTACCCGTGCCGGCATAGTAGAAGTTCGTGATATAAAGTCCGCCGCCTGCGACGGCCGCGGTGTTGTCGCTGACGGTCGTATTTGTCATCGTGAACGATGCTTTGTCGCTGTACAAACCGCCACCAACGCGATTCGATGTATTGCCCGTGACGCGACTCTGGTCGATGATGAAATTGGTTTGAAAGGCCGAGGTGCCGCCGCCAGCTCCACTGGAATAATTGTTGCTCACCTGCGTATCGACGAGGTTGGTGGTGCCGCCGGTGAGATACAAACCGCCACCACAGCTGTCGATCGAGGCGCTGCCGGTCGAGTTGCCGGTGACGCTACTATGTTCGACCAGTATCGTGCCGCGGCTGTTCAGAAGACTCAGATAAGCGCCGCCGCCGCCGTTGCTGTTGGCCACGTTGCCGCTGATGGTGCTGTTGGAAACCGTGACCGTGCCGCTGCCGCTCGACAGGTACAGACCGCCGCCACCGCCATCGGAGGTGTTGTTCCGGATCGTGCTGTTGTTGATGGCGATGGTCACGTCATCGCCGCCGTCGACCGCGGCGACGCCGCCGCCATAAAAGGAGACATAGCTGTTCTGCACGGTGGCATCTTGCAGGGTCAGATTGACGCCCGTGCTGAAGATCGCGCCGCCGGATCCGTCGTAGTACCCGTTGGTCAGGGTCAGACTGGATATGGTCACGTCGATGACCGAACCGGTGTTGTGGACGTAGAAAACCCGGTTGTTGTCGTTACCGCTGATGGTCAGATTCGACGCGCCAAGGCCCTGAACGGTGGTGGTGTCGTAAAGTGCGATCTGACTGGAGAGCGTAATGGTCTGGCCGGACAGGCTGGAATTGAACAGTATGGTGTCTGCGCCAGCGTGACTGTTTGCGTCGATGACCGCCTGGCGCAAACTGCCAGCGCCGGAGTCGGTGGTGTTGGTAACCGTATAGGTGTTTGCCTGCGCCGCGCCCGGCATCAGGCTTGCTGCCGCGCCAAGTGCGGCCGCGCCGGTGATGATGCTGTGTTGCAGGATTGGTGCAGTGGCGCGCCCGACCGTGCGGTTGCGTCGATTGGTCATTTGACTTCCCCTGGGCTCGATCCGCATCGATACTACGACGATCAGTAATGTATGTCACGGCGTTGCCTGTGAACATGGAGTGTGTTGCGCGTGCGTTGCGCTTCACCGTCGGGTATCGTGATTGCTTGGTCCTGCACTCTGGTTGCGCATGAAACTCGATTCGCCCTTTCTGCAATTGCCGCTGTTTTTCGATGCATCGATGCTGGCTGCCGAAATCGACGCACTGCCGGAGACGGCGTGGCGCCCGCATCCCGAAGGCCATGCCGGAAATTCCGCACTGCCGCTGATCGCACGCGGCGGCGATCCCGGCGACGACGGCGTGGCCGGTGCGATGGCGGTGACGCCGCATCTGCAAAAACTGCCGTACCTGCACCAGGTGCTGGGCAGCCTGGGCGTCGTGCTCGGACGCACGCGGCTGATGCGCCTTGACGGCAATGCCGAAGCCACCAGTCATTGCGACATCAATTATTACTGGCATGAACACTATCGCGTGCACGTGCCGATCGTGACCACGCCGGCAGTGCGCTTTCTGTGTGGCGATGCCGAAGTCAACATGGCCGCTGGTGAGTGCTGGATCTTCGATACCACGCGGCGTCACAACGTATTCAATCCCGAGCCGACGCGGCGCATTCATCTGGTGTCCGATACCGTGGGTTCGGCGGCATTCGCCGAATTGATGAAGCGTGCACGCAACCCGCAGCAATCGTCGTCCGCGCCGTGGAATCCGCGCGCGATCCGGTTTGTGCCGGGCGAGCGGTCCGAACTGGATCTTGAACACGTGAACTTTGCTGCGGTGATGACGCCCTGGGAGTTACGCGCGCGCGCAGGCTCCATTGTTGATGCGTTGACCGATCGGAATGCTGCGGCGGAGGTGAACGCGGTGCTCGTACCGATCTTCGCCGCATGGCGCGCGCAGTGGGCGCGCAGTGGCGACACGCCGGCGAGGCCACGCCGCGTTTTCGGAATTGCTGGAGACCGCGCGCGCGCAGCTCAAGTCGTTGCGCGGCCAGTTCACCATCGAACAAATCGACGTGGTCGACTGGATCGAGCATGCGGCACTGCACCCGGCGCTTGCCAATGGCCGCACCCAGCAGGCGCGCAAATCCACATTGCCGCAAGGTAGCCGCCGCCTGCATCGGCCGGTGTTCATCATCAGCCCGCCACGGTCCGGATCGACGCTTGTTGTTTGAAACCATGGCGCAAGCACCGGGTCTGGCCAGTATCGGCGGCGAATCGCATCAGTTGATCGAAAGCATTCGCGCCCTGCAGCCGGCGGCGCGCAAATTCGAATCGAACCGGCTGTCCGCCAACGATGCCGGAAATCGCATCGTGGCCCGCATACATGCGGCGTTTGCGGCGCAGATGCGCGATCGTGACGGGCAGCCTGCAGCGCATCTGCGGCTGCTTGAAAAAACGCCGAAGAACGCCTTGCGCGTGCCGTTTCTGGCGGCTGCGTTTCCGGATGCGCAATTCGTTTATCTGTATCGCGATCCGCGCGAGACCATTGCCAGCATGATCGATGCCTGGAACTCCGGGCGATTCGTCACTTACCCGAAGTTGCCGGACTGGCCGGGGCCGCCCTGGTCGCTGCTGTTGACCTCGGGTTGGCGAACCCTGGCCAATCGGCCGTTGGCGGAAATTGTCGCGCGACAATGGGCGGCCACGGTGGAGCAGGCGCTCGACGACCTGGCCGCATTGGCACCGGGGCGATGGTGCGTGGCCAGTTATGATCGCCTGGTCGCCGAGCCGCAAGCCGAGATTGAGCGCCTGTGCGCATTTCTCGGCCTGCAATTCGACCGACAACTCAGCTCGCCGCTGCCGAATTCGCGCTACACGCTCAGCTCGCCCGATCCGGACAAATGGAAGCGCCATGCGGATGCGATCAAGACAGTGTTGCCGTATTTCGAACCGGCCGCACAGCGCGCGCGCGCTGTTTTCGCGCAGCCGCCACCGATAAGTCCGCCGCGTCGACGTGCGCCGACGCAGGCTTTGCCGCGAGCGACCGTCGTGCCGAACCCGACTGCGTTCGACAGCATCTACACGCAGAATTACCCGGAACTGTTGCGTCAATCGGGGATTTCACTTCTGGTTTCGACCGGCAGTGGCGGGCGCGTCATCGTGGTGCGTGCCGCCGCGGAAAAGCTCAATACGCATTTGTGCGCGTTTTCCAGCCCGATGGGTCTCGCCGCCACGCGCAATCGCGTCGCCGTGGCTGCATTGAAATACGTGCACGAATACCGCAATCAGCCCGATGCGGCGAAACGACTCAAAAGCCGGGTCCCGCACGATGCATGTTTTCTGCCGCAACAGGTGCATGTCACCGGCGACATCCGCGTGCATGAATTGGCATTCGCCGGCGACAAGACCCTGTGGATGGTGAATACGCGGTTTTCCTGCTTGAGCACGCTGGATAACCGCCACAGTTTCGTGCCGCGCTGGCGACCGCGATTCATCACGGCGCTCGCGGCTGACGACCGTTGCCATCTCAATGGATTGGCAATGGTTGATGGCAGGCCGCGCTTCGTAACCGCGCTCGGAGCAACCGATTCCGCGCGCGGCTGGTGCGAGCGCCTGACCGATGGCGGTGTCGTGCTGGATGTCGACAATGGTGGCGTAGTGGCGCACGGATTGTGTGTGCCGCATTCGCCGCGCTGGCACAACGCGGGTCTGTGGTTGCTCGAATCGGGTCTTGGCGAACTCAACCGGATCGATTCCACCAGCGGACGTGCCGAATGTGTAATGAAGTTGCCGGGATTCACGCGGGGGCTCGCGTTCGCCGGGCCGTATGCTTTCGTCGGTGTATCGAAACTGCGCGAAGGCGCTCCGGAGTTGCCGATGTCCGCGCGTATCGACCGACGAGCCTGCGGTGTCTGGGTCGTGGATACGCGCAACGGCCGGATTGCTGCAATGCTACGCTTCGAAAGCGGCGTTGACGAAATCTGCGACGTGCAAACCCTGCCATACAGCTTTCCCGAATTGGCCGAGCCCAGCGCGGAGATTGCCGATCACGCGTTCGTGCTGCCGGCCGATGCGCTGGCTGCGGTGGCGGGTTAGGGAACCTCTATCAACCGCTATGCAGGCTTCACGCATTCTTCGCTGCGCCACGCAGCGCGACGTGCGGACTTTCTGGACGTCATGCTGCCTGCGTAGGGGTTAATCAGAGGTTCCCTGGGGGCCGGGAATCCGATCAAGGAAAAATCAGGCGCCCGTCATTGCGGTGCCGCGCGAAGTGCGCAGCCACGAAACGCTCGACAACAGCCGTGGGCTCGTCATCGGGTTCTTGCACTTGATTCAACGCCGCACGAAAGAGAAGAGAAAGAACCGGATTACATGACGCTTGCGGCGGTCCGCCCTTGCGGCCATTCGCCATGCGGATGTTCGTTCCTGCATTCTGCCTGCACAATTCTGGCTGCGCAGGAATGACGGGTTTTTGATTTTTCCAATTGCCCTTTCTCCATTCCGATTCCCGCCACTCGTTGCACATCGCGCTGCCGCTGGTTAGGCTGATCATTTGCGCAGAGCCTGGTACCGCATGTCGATCTTGAACGATTTTCTGAACCTGAAGTTTTTCCAGAACACCGCGCAGCAATGGCTGCAGGCACTCGCCTTGCTGCTTGCGATTTTGCTTTTCGCCTATCTGGCCAAGCGCATCGGCTTGCGTATCTTGTTGCGGCTGGCCAAGCGCACGCAGATGCGATTCGACGATGCCTTGGTGGAGATGCTGGGCACCACGCGACTGTCGCTGGTCGCGCTCGCCGCGCTGTGGCCGGCCGCGGATTTGCTGACCTTGCCGAATTCCGGGTACGTGATTGCACATGACATCGCCACCATTGCGATGTTTCTGCAACTGGGGCTGTGGGGCGCCCTGCTGCTGCATTTCTGGATCACGCACACGCGCGAACATGCGCGTGAACACGATCCGGCCGCACTGACCAGTCTGGGCGCGATCAGCTTCATCGCACGTCTGGTGTTGTGGGCGATGGTCGCGTTGCTCACGCTGGACAATCTTGGCGTCAATGTTACCGCGCTGGTCGCCGGACTGGGAGTTGGCGGTATCGCCATTGGTTTGGCATTGCAGAACGTGCTCGGCGATTTGTTCGCGAGTCTGTCGATCGTACTCGACAAGCCGTTCCTTGTCGGCGATTTCGTGGTCATCGACGGATTCTCCGGTAGCGTGGAAAACATCGGCGTGAAGACCACGCGTGTGCGTTCCATCGACGGCGAACTGCTTGTCTTCGCCAACAGCGACCTGGTCAAGTCGCGTTTGCGCAACTACAAGCAGATGCAGCAGCGTCGCGTCGTGTTCGCCATCGGCGTGGAATACCAAACCACTGCCGACCAACTCGAACAGATTCCACATATGATCCAGGAAGTGATCGAAGCGCAGCCCGATACCCGCTTCGATCGTGCACACTTCACCGCGTTTGGCGCATCCAGTCTGGATTTCGAAATCGCCTACTGGATGCTCACGCCGGAATACGTGCGCCGCATGGATACGCAGCAGGCGATCAATCTGGCCCTGGTGCGCAGATTCGGCGCCGCCGGCATTGAATTCGCGTTCCCAAGCCGCACGCTGTATTTTGCCCAGCCGTTGAACGTGGCCCGCGCAGCGGACTGACTGTACGGTCGCAACCGTGCGGCAGCTTCGCTGATGCGGCACAATGGGCTGTCGATGGCGCCGCTGTTCGGAGTGTTTGTCATGTCGCCAAAATTATCGTTATCCGCAACAGGCAAGCGCTGGTGGCTGCGCGGCTTCGGCGCATTGATCGTGATCTACGCCGTCGTCGTGCTCGCCGCCATGTGGTGGTGCAGTTACGAACCGGCGCAATTCGACGTGGTGAAAATGGCCCGGCAACGCGGCGCCGCACACCACCAGGAACTCGTCACCGGCTCAGTCGTGACCAGCGCGCTGATGGGTTGTGCCGAAACCCTGCTCGACAAACGCGGCGGCTATTTTTCCAACGACAAATTTCCGCCGGGACTGTTCATGGACGATGTGCCGAACTGGGAATTCGGGGTGCTCACGGCGACGCGCGATCTGGCGCGCGAGTTGCGCAACAAATTTTCTCGTTCGCAATCGCAATCCGAGGAAGACGTCGATTTGAAGGAGGCCGATCCGCTGTTTTCAAGCCCGAACGATCGCTGGCTGTTGCCCAGTTCCGAAGGTCAGTACCGAAAGGCGATCGCGCACGTGGACGGCTATTTCGAGCGCCTCGGCAGAAACGATCCTGACGGCGCGCAATTCTACGCGCGTGCGGACAATCTTGCGGACTACCTCGATCTCGTGTCCAATCGCCTGGGCAGCCTGTCGCAAAGATTGTCGGCCAGTGTCGGTCAGTTGCGTCTGCAGGGCGACGCAACCGTTGAGACAGATGCGCCTTCCGCCGCCGGCGCAAAGAGCAGGCAGATCGTCAAAACTCCATGGAGCAAGGTCGACGACGTGTTCTACGAATCGCGCGGCTACAGTTGGGCGTTGCTCGAACAGCTCAAGGCGATTCAGGTCGACTTTGCCCCGATCCTGCAACGCAAAAATGCTACGGTGAGTCTGGAGCAGGTGATTCGCGAACTCGAGGAATCGCAAAAACCGGTAAACAGCCCGATCATTCTCAACGGCAGCCCCTTTAGCTTTTTCGCCAATCATTCTCTGGTCATGGCCAACTACGTGTCACGCGCGAATGCCGCAGTGATCGATCTGAAGAATCTGCTCAATCGCGGCTGATGGCGGGCGATTCGTTGTCGATGAAGAGTTTGCCAGGAACCAGTTGAGACCGAGCGGATCCGGAAAATATCGATGAAGAATCTGTGGAACGACTGGCGCCTGCCATGGCTGTTGCTGTTATTGCCGGTTGTCATATTCCTGCCCGCGCTGCCGATCGACGAGACACGCTATCTGGCGGTTGCCTGGGAAATGCATTCGCACGGAAATTTTCTGGTGCCGCATCTCAATGGCGCAGCGTATTCCGACAAGCCTCCGTTGTTGTTCTGGATGATCAACCTGAGTTGGCTGATCGCGGGCACCCATGTCTGGGTGGTTCGATTGGGTGCGCTGGTGGCATCTCTTGTCTGGCTGGTATTGTTCGGCACACTCGTTCGCCGGCTCGACCCGGACTCGGAGCTTGCCACGAAAGCCGCGCTGCTGCTGCTCGGCATGGTCTATGTCGCGCTGATGTCCAGCGCGATCATGTTCGACGTGCTGCTTTCGATTTGGGTGATGGTGGCATTGCACGGCGCTTTGGATGTCGACGCAAAGCGTTGGTGGCGTGGCGTTGGGTTGCTCGCGCTGGGCTTTGGATTGGGCATCCTGACCAAGGGCCCGGTGGCTTTGCTGGACGCAGGTCTGCTCGTTGCTGTCGGGCCGTGGTGGAGCAGCACCGCACGAGCGCAGCCTGGTCGCTGGTATGGCGCGTTGCTGCTTGCCGTAATTGGCGGTGCGGCAATCGCGCTCGCGTGGGCGATTCCGGCGGCGATTGCCGGTGGTCAACAATACGCCGATGCGATTTTTCTGCATCAGACCATGGATCGCATGGCCAAGAGCTTCGCCCATCGCCGCCCGTTATGGTGGTATCTCATGGTGCTGCCGATGATGGTCCTGCCATGGACATTGACATTGCGCGCACCGTGGCGCGCGTGGCGCGACAATGTACACATTGGCAAAACTGCGCGTTTTGCCGTCGCGTGGTTTGTACCCTCATTCTTCGCCTTTTGCCTGGTCAGCGGCAAGCAACCGCATTACTTGATGCCGTTGCTGCCCGGATTGGCGCTGTATCTGGCCCTGGTGTTGCGCAGCGATGGCGCGGTTTTGCGAGGACGACTGTTCGGCGCTGTCGTATTGGCAGCAGGCATTGCGTTCGTGCTGTTGCCGTATTTTGCGGCGCATGCGCACGCCATTTCCTGGACCGACGCCATCGTGCGTCGCGACGGCATCGACGACAGTACCCTGACCGTCATCGCCGGTGTCTGGCCGCTATGGGGCGCGCTTGGTGTCGCACTCGGTGCCGTCGGTACTCGTGTTCGGTCGCGTTTTCGCAAATCCGCGGATGTTGGCGTTGAGCAGCGTAGCGACGGCGTCCATCACCATGCTGATTCTCGCTCAGGGCATCGGGCCGTACGTGGATGTCAGCAAGGCGGCCGCACAGATCAGGCAGGCGCACGAAGAAGGAATACCTATCGCGCATCTGGCCTGGCATCACGGTTTGTACGAATTCGCCGGCCGGCTGACCCAGCCGCTGGAAAAAGTCGATTACGCCGATCTGCACGCATGGTGCGAAGCGCATCCGAACGGTGAGGTCGTAACCTTTGTGACCAAGTATCCGATCACCGTGCGACCGTATCTCAAATTGCCGTATCGCTTCCGGCATATTTCGTTCTGGCATGCCTCCGACTTGCTCGCCGCGCCGTTGCCTGCAAGCGACATTCAGCCGGATGACGATGAAACCCCGGACGATTGACCGGTTCGCTTGGGAACCTCCGACTGGCCCCTGCGCAGACAGCACGACTGACCTCCGGAAAGTTCGCAGGTTGTGCAGCGTGGTGCAGTGCAGGCCGGTTGCCTGTCAAGACAGTGCAACGCAGGATTGGCGGACAGGTAGAAAGGGTGACACCTGCGCAGGGGGCCAGCCAGGCGTTCCCTAAAGCGCCGACACGGTCTTGTGACGATCAGAAGTGAGGTTTTTCCGGACAAGCCTGGAAGCGTGCCACGCAGTCGACAATCTCCTTGCGCGCCGCAGCGGCATCGTGCCAGCCGTTCACTTTTACCCATTTGCCTTTTTCCAGGTCCTTGTAGTGCTCGAAAAAATGGGTGATGCGTTCGCGCCAGTGCGTCGGCACGTCGGCAAGATCGTTGATGTGGTCGTAATGCTTGAACACTTTCAATGCCGGCGCGGCAATGATCTTGGTATCTTCGCCGGCCTCGTCGCTCATGTGCATCATCGCGACCGGGCGGCAACGAATTACCGAACCGGCGATCAGCGGCAGCGGCATCAGCACCAGCACATCGACCGGATCGCCATCGCCGCATAGCGTGTGCGGAACGTAACCATAGTTGCACGGATAGCGCATCGGCGTAGACAGCACGCGATCGACGAAAATCGCACCGGTGGCCTTGTCCACCTCGTACTTGACCGGTTCGGCATCCTTCGGAATTTCGATGACGACGTTGATGTCGTTCGGTACGTCATTGCCCGCGGACACGAGATCGAGACCCATCACTGGCTCCAGGAATTGCGAAGGGCGCGAAGGATACGCGAAAGCCGGCGGGCTTGCATCGTTGCGGAAGCCGATATTCGGCGAATACGCCTATCGATACCTCAAGGGTTGCCGGGCTTTGTCCTCCACGCCAGCGGGAATTCATGCTCGAATTCACTTTGCGCGTACAGCTTGACGCCGAATCCGGCCAGGAAAAGCGTGTGGAGGCTTTTGAGAAAAGCCCCGCACAAGCGAGGCTCCTATTCTGCGGCCGGAATTACCCGGCCTGCTTCAACCGGTTCCAGAGAAACTCGTACGCAAGTGCGTGCATGTACGACGTCTGCTTGTTGTCTGCACCGGCACCGTGGCCGCCTTCCAGATTTTCGTAAAACCATACATTCTTGTGGCCCATGTCGAGCATCTTCGCCGCCATCTTGCGTGCCTGCACCGGGCCGACGCGGTCGTCGCTGGTGGTGGTGTAGAAAAGTACAGGAGGATACGTTTTATCCTTTTCCACAAGTTGGTACGGAGAGAACGTCTTGATGAAGCTCCAGTCGTCGGTGTCGGGGTTTCCGTATTCGGCCATCCACGACGCGCCGGCGGAAAGATGCGAATAGCGCTTCATGTCGAGCAGCGGGACTTCGCAGGCGATGGCAGCGAACAATTGCGGATATTCGGTAAGCATGTTGCCCATCAGCAGACCGCCGTTGCTGCCGCCTTCGGCACCCAGGTGTGCGGGCGACGTCACCCCGCGTCTGACCAAATCCTCGGCTACCGCGGCAAAGTCCTCATAGGCGCGGGGTCGGTTGGCCTTCAGCGCGGCCTTGTGCCAGTCCGGCCCGTACTCGCCGCCGCCACGGATATTGGCAACCACGTAAACGCCGCCGCGGTTGAGCCATGCGCGACCGATACTGCCGCTGTAATGCGGCAACAACGAGACTTCGAATCCGCCGTAACCATACAGCAACGTGCGATTCGAACCGTCGAGTTTCATCGCTTTCGGCGCGATCTGGAAATACGGCACGCGCGTGCCGTCGCGGGATTTGACGAAATGCTGGCTGACCTCGAATTGCGATGCGTCGAAGAATGCCGGTTCGTGCTTGATCGTTTCTGCCTTGTCCGCGTCAAGAAGGCCGCGGGCCAGTGTCGAGGGCGTCAGAAAACCGGTGATCGACAGCCAGTACTCGTCGCTGTTGTCCGGGTCGGTATCGACCACATGGATGCTGCTCATCGCCGGAGCGCCTTCCAGTGCGCGCCGGGTCCACGCGCCGTTCGCCGGTGTGAGTACCTCCAGACGACTCTTGACGTCGTCGAGCACGTCAAGAATCAGATGGTGACGGGTCCACGACCACGATGAAAGGGCGGTGTGCGCGTCAGGCGCGAACAGCACATCGAATGCGCGTTTCCCGGCCATGAAATCGTCGAACCGGGTGACCAGCAAGGCGCCGGCCGGATACGTCGTGGTTCCGATCTTCCACGCGCTGCGCGGTTTGACCAGCAGCCATTCGCGGTGCGCCGAGGCTTCGGCATCGCTTGGCACGTCGATGTGAATCAGCTTGGCGTGCTTGCGCAGATACAGCTCACTGTGGAAAAAATCCTTGATCACGGAAACGAAATCGCGCGCAAATCCCGGCGTACTGTCGTGGTGCGCGAACACGCCCAGATCTGTTGCCTTGCCTTCATGGACCACGGTCGCGGCTGACAGCGGCGTGCCGCGTTTCCAGATCTTGGCAATGCGCGGATAACTCGATTCGGTCATCGAACCCGGGCCGAAGTCGGTGCCGACATAAATGCTGTTTTCGTCGATCCAGCCGGTGCTGCTTTTCGCAACGGGCAATGCGAAGCCGTTCTTGACGAATGTCCTGGTGGGGATGTCGAATTCGCGCACCTGAACTGCGTCGCCACCGCCCGGTGAAAGCGAGACCAGACAACGTTCATATTTCGGCTTGAGGCAATCCGCGCCCTTGAACACCCAGTGCGCTTTCTCTGCCTTGTTCAGTGCGTCGATGTCGATCAGCACGTCCCACTTCGGATCGGTTTTGCGATATTCGGCCAACGTGGTGCGCCGCCAGATGCCGCGCGGATGCGCTTTGTCCTGCCAGAAGTTGTACAGGTACTCGCCCATGCGGTTGACGTAGGCAATGCGCGCATCCGAATCGAGCACTTCGAGGATGCGGTCGCGGGTCTTGTCGAACTGCGGATTGTCGGCAAACTGCTTCGCCGTGATGGCGTTGTGCGCCTTGACCCAATCCATCGATCGGGTGCCGTGGATGTCTTCCAGCCACAGATACGCATCTTCGCTGGCAGCGCTTGAGCCTTTCGCAGCGTCGGCACGGACCGGCGTCATGCCGCAAACAATGACGCTGGAAACCAGTGCGAATGAGAGAAACGCTTTCGATACCATGGGACGGTCCGATCAAGATATGATGCGCCAGAGTATCGGCGCACAGGCCAGATTGCATCCGTGACGAAAGTCAGGGTCACCAGCCGCCGCCGCCGCCACCCCCGCCGCCGCCTCCCGATCCGCCGAAGCCGCCACCGCTCGAACCCGGCGCGACCGCCGCCGATGAGATCGCACTGGACAGCCCGTTTGAGAATGCGGTGATTCCCGAACCGGATGCGAACGCGCTGAAATTGCTGCCGACGTACCAGGTGGGCTGTGCCTGTTGCATCTGCAGCGGCGTGAGTGCCTCGGCAAAGCGTTGCGCCCACGCGTTGCCGAGATCCAGCGCCACGGCATACGGCAGGTAGGCAGCGAACAATTCCGGATGCGACTCGGGCTTGTAGCGCGAGTCGAGTTCCTGTTTCTCGGCCACGCCGAGATACCAGCGGAAGCCTTCGATGCTGTCGAGCAGCTTCGCGCCAATCTGCGTGGGTGATTTCATCCATTGGTAAAACGCCAGGTTGGTGCCGATCAGTGCGACGAAGATGGACATGACGCCTACCCCGATCGTGCTGCCCATCATAAAAAATATAAACACGACTCCAACCACAAAAGGCAGTGCCGACAGCACCGTGGACAGGCGCGCGCTGCCACTGCCGCCGCGCCAGATCGTGCTAATGGCGACATAGGCGACGACTCCGAGGAACGCGAGCACTGGAATCAGTCCCTGCGCAGATGCGCTTCCGTCTTGCACAACGCCGAACAGGCTCAACAGCGAGATTGCCAGCCCCGGCAACAGCAAGCCGGTGTTGGTCAGGAAATACTTTTTCTCGAATCCCGCAGCCAAGGCTTTGCGCAAGGCCTTGTCTGCGGCGCTCACGCGTGAGTGGTTGATTTGCTCGAGTATCAACGGGCTGCCACCGGCAAACAACGCGGCCAGATGGAGTCTTTGATCCGGCGTGAGTTTGTCGAGCGGCGTATCTTTGCGAAACAGCTGATATTTGCCGCCTTCCTCGACGATGTTGAGACAGCCTTTCGCAGCGAGATCCAGCACGCTCGCCGTGAAACACATGCGGTCGTAACCCATGCGGCGCACATAGCGCAATGACGCGGCCGAATCGCCATCGGGTGGTTCGTAGATCGGCATGCGCGGAGCCGGAACCGGATCGCGTCCCCATGCGTTCCAGACAAAGCCGTAGTAAAGCCACAACAATGCAAGGCCGATCATGCCGGCGAGCAGATTGCGGTTGTCGCGCATCAGCCAGCGAAATATCTGCCACCTCGTCGGCGGCAGGATGATGCCTTTGGGAAATTCAAGAACGACACTCAGATTCTCGTGCGGCCCCAGTGCGCGCGAAGTGGCATAGCTTGCGCCGTCGGTCCGGATTGTCGTTTCGAGGGATTGATCCTTCGATCCACTCACACCGGTGTAGCCGTAGGCCTTCAGCACGCTACTGTCGACGTCTTGCGGCAGGTGGATGGTGGCGCCAGCCTTTTCGATCGGAAAAGCCCATCCGGTACCGGTCACGTTCCAGTACAGTTCGTCGTGTCCGGGGAAAAAGCCCAACTGGCGATTGGTACGGTAGCTCAGCACGTAATCGTAATCGCCCCTTCCCAGCGTGGTGTGTTTGTTGCCAATGTAGACACGCACCCCGTTGCTTTTCGATTCGGTGTGCCACGGCTCATCCGCGCCGTCGCGTTGCGCGCCGAGCACCGAAAAGCCGACCACGTAGCGGTTGCCGAGGCGGTCGCGGTAGTCGGTGGGGAAGTCGCGGTAGATGCCGTGACGTATCTCGTAGCCTTCGGCGTGCACGCGGATATGTTCGGCCACCGTCATGCTGCCGTCGGCGTCGATGTTGATATCGGCGTGGTAATCCAGAATCCGTTCGTCGGCACGGGCCGGACCGGCCGGTAGCAGCAGCCAGCTCAGGCACAGCAACACAAAGCCCAACGCGATGCGCATGCGGGCCATCATTGGAGTGCAACCGCCGGTGCTGGTGCGGCGTCATCTTCGGCCGCAAAAAACTCGGCGGCACGAAAGCCGAACGCCCTGGCGATAAACAAATCCGGAAAGCGCTGCAAGTGCGTGTTGTAGTCGCGCACCGAGCCGTTGTAGAAACGGCGTGCGTGCTGCAACGCGTCTTCCACGTCGACAAGTTCGCGCGACAGTTGCGCAAAATTGCTGCTGGCTTTCAAATCCGGGTACGCCTCGCCGAGCGCGATCAGGCGCGACAGATCCAGGCCCAGTGTGGTTTCGGCTGTGCCGCGCGCGGCCACGCCCGGCGCAGCGCGCGCGCGGGTGCGTTCGGCGGCCACGCGCGCGAATAGCTGGGATTCATGGCCGGCGTAACCGCGCACGCTCTCGACCAGCGCCGGCACCAGATCGTGGCGACGCTGCAATTGCACATCAACATCACCCCATGCCGCATGCACCTGATTGCGGTCGCGTACCAGACGATTGAACATCCAGCCGATATAAACCACGAGGGCCAGCAAGAACACGGCAAGCAACATCGATTTCCCCAACAGCCCACGCAAACGTCGCGGTGCGGTGCGACCGATAATAGCCTGCCGTGTCTCAAGGCAAAAGCGCTGCGATGATTACGCAAAAACAAAGCCCCGCAACGGCGGGGCTTTGCTGAGACGATGTGCTGACGCTTACAGCAACGGAATCAGCAACAACGCGACGATGTTGATGATCTTGATCAGCGGGTTTACGGCCGGACCGGCGGTGTCCTTGTAGGGGTCGCCAACGGTATCGCCGGTAACGGCAGCCTTGTGCGCTTCGGAACCCTTGCCGCCGAAGTTGCCGTCCTCGATGTACTTTTTCGCATTGTCCCAGGCGCCGCCGCCGGTAGTCATCGAAATCGCCACGAACAGGCCGGTGACGATGGTGCCGATAAGCACGCCGCCGAGCGCCTTGGCACCCTCGACATTCGAGCCGGTCACCCAGGTCGCGCCGAAGGCGACCACGATCGGGACAAGCACCGGCAGCAACGAGGGAATGAGCATTTCCTTGATGGCCGCCTTGGTCAGCAGGTCGACGGCGGTGGAGTAGTCCGGCTTGCCGGTGCCATCCATGATGCCCTTGATGTCGCGGAACTGACGACGGACTTCCTCGACCACGGACGCGGCCGCGCGACCCACGGCTTCCATCGCCATCGCCCCGAACAGGTACGGGATCAGGCCGCCGATGAACAGGCCGATGATGACCATGTGATCGGAAAGATCAAACGTGAAGATCTGGTGCACGCCGCCGGCGGTCACGAAATTCGACGCGTTGCCGAGGTTGTGCGTGTAGTCCGCAAACAGCACCAGTGCGGCCAGACCCGCCGAGCCGATAGCGTAGCCCTTGGTCACCGCCTTGGTGGTGTTGCCGACTGCGTCGAGCGGATCGGTGACCGCGCGGACTTCCTTGGGCATCTCTGCCATCTCTGCAATGCCGCCGGCGTTGTCGGTGATCGGGCCGTATGCATCGAGCGCGACGATCATGCCGGTCATCGACAACATCGCGGTCGCGGCGATGGCGATGCCGTAGAGGCCGGCAAAAAAGTGTGCCGCCCAGATTGCGGCGCAGATCGCCAGCACCGGCAGTGCCGTGGCTTTCATAGATACGCCGAGGCCGGCGATGATGTTGGTCGCGTGGCCGGTCGTGGAGGCTTTCGCCACATGCTTCACCGGGCCGTATTCGGTGGCCGTGTAGTACTCGGTGATCACCACCATGGCCACAGTCAGCACGATGCCGACCACGGTGCAGAAATAGATGTTCCACACACCGAATTGCGAACTGGCCATCATTGCCTGGGTGACCGGAATGAACGCCAGCAGCGCGAGTACCGCCGAGACACCGACGCCGACATACAGCGCATTCATGATCTTGCCGCCGGACTTCGCCTTGACGAAGAACATGCCGATGATCGAGGCGATGATCGATACACCACCGAGCACCAGCGGATACAGCACGCCGTAGGCGCCGACCTGACCGCCGAGCACGCCGCCTAGCAGCATCGTGGCAACCAGCGTGACGGCATAGGTCTCGAACAGATCGGCCGCCATGCCGGCACAGTCACCGACGTTGTCGCCGACGTTGTCGGCGATGACCGCTGGATTGCGCGGATCGTCTTCGGGAATGCCGGCTTCGACCTTGCCGACCAGATCGGCACCGACGTCGGCGCCCTTGGTGAAGATGCCGCCGCCCAGACGTGCAAAGATCGAGATCAGCGACGAACCGAATGCGAGGCCCACCATCGCATGCAGCGCTTCATCCTGGGTTTTGCCGAAATGCAGCAGGGCGACGTAGTAGCCGGCGACCCCGAGCAGGGCCAGGCCAACCACCAGCATGCCGGTGATCGAACCACCGCGAAAAGCAACCTGCAACGCGGCATTGATGCCGCTGCGCGCGGCTTCGGCGGTGCGCACGTTGGCGCGGACCGAAATGTTCATGCCGATGAAACCGGTCAAACCGGACAGAATCGCGCCGATGGCAAAGCCGATGGCTGCGGGCCAGCCGAGCTTGGTGAAACCGATGATAAGAAACAACACCACGCCGACGATGGCAATGGTGCGGTACTGGCGACTCAGGTAGGCGCTGGCGCCTTCCTGGATGGCCTGTGCAATTTGCTGCATGCGCTCGTTGCCGGCCGGCTTGGCCAGAATCCACGCGCGCGACCAGATTCCGTAAAGAATCGCGATCAGGGCGCAAACAAGCGCGATCCAGATGGCATAGTGCTGAAAAAACATCGAGTTCTCCCTGGGAAATACAACAGTAGCGAAATGGAACAAGTGGCACAAAACCGGCCGAGTATAGCTGTCAGCGCGGCTCGATGGCTTGTGCGGCGCAAAATCAAACGGCGTAATCGATTGCGTCTATTGATTCACTCCCTCTCCCCCCAACGGCTTTTCGTTGGGGGGAGAGGGCTTCATCAAGTTTCCTCTCCCGCGATTCACCGAGGAAGCGAATTTCGCCGTTGCTCCCTTTCCCCCGGTTCATCGGCGGAGGCCTGGGTTCAGGGGGCGGCGCGTCGCACTGCGGAAACGGTTCGGAAAGCCCGGGCGTTTCCGGCTCACCCAACTCTCTCCCCGAGCCGGCACGGGGAGAGGGCATTGATTTTTCATTTGTCGGCGATCGCATAGGCGTGCAATTTCTTTTTCGCCAAAACGTGTTTGAGCGTGGCGTACTTCGGCAAGCCGCTGGTCTTGTCATACGGCGGCGCATCCTCGCCGCGGATCAGCGGCTCGAAGTACGCGCGCGCTGCGGCGGTGATGCCGAAACCGTCGCGGCTGATGAAATTCTTCGGCAGCTTCTTTTCGACGTTGGCGATTTTCGTCAGCGGCGCCGATTCGATCTTCCACTTGAACGGCTTGTTCGACACGCGCTTGATCACCGGCATCACTGCCGTCTTGCCCGCCAGCGCGTATTCGACGGCGGCCTTGCCGACAGCCCAGGCCTGATCGACATCGGTCTTGCTGGCCAGATGGCGCGCCGAACGTTGCAGGTAATCCGGCACGGCCCAATGGTATTTATAGCCAAGTCTGGCTTTCACCAATTGCGCGATCAGCGGGCCGACGCCGCCGAGTTGCGTGTGGCCGAATGCGTCTGTGCTGCCGGCTTCGGCCAGAAACTTGCCGTCGGCGTTCTTCAAGCCTTCCGACACCACGACCGTGCAATAGCCCACGCGTTCCACCGTGGCCTTGACGCGGGCGAGGAACGCGGTTTCGTCGAAGGCGATTTCCGGAAACAGGATGATGTGTGGCGGCGCATTCCTGTCGCTCGCCACCAGCCCGGCCGCGGCCGCGATCCAGCCGGCATGCCGGCCCATGACTTCCATGACGAACACCTTGGTCGAGGATTCGCACATCGAGGCGACGTCGAGGCTGGCTTCGAGCACCGACACGGCCGTGTACTTGGCCACCGAACCGAAACCCGGGCACGTATCGGTGACCGGCAGGTCGTTGTCGACGGTTTTCGGTACGCCGACGACATGCATCGGGTAACCGAGCGTCTTTGCGATCTGCGAAATCTTCAGCGAGGTATCGGCCGAGTCGTTGCCGCCGTTGTATAGAAAGTAGCGGATGTCGTGCGCGCGCAGCACATCGATCAGGCGCTGGTAATGCGCGCGATCGGTTTCCAGCGACTTGAGCTTGAAACGGCACGAGCCGAATGCGCCGCCGGGCGTGTGGCGCAACGACGCGATCGCGCGGCGATCTTCACGCGCCAGATCGATCAATTCTTCGCGCAATACGCCCAATATGCCGTTGCGTCCGGCGTAGGCGCGGACACGGTGCTGCCGGCAGGTTTCGATTACGGCACTGGCGGTCGTGTTGATGACGGCGGTCACCCCGCCGGATTGTGCGTACAGCAGATTGCCCTTGCTCATGCTCTCCTCGCTGATGGTTTGACTCGGCTTGCGACTGCCGCTAGCTTAGCCGATCAAATGCCGGATATGCCTCCCAGCGGGGTTTCCCGGCCCGTGCATGGAAATCGTCAAAAACATTCAGGACAACAAACGCACTCATGCGCATCGTTTTCTTCGGCCCCAACGGTTCGGGCAAAGGTACCCAGGCGGCGCTGCTCAAGGCCGAACTGCGCGTGCCGCACATTTCCACGGGCGACCTGCTGCGTGCCGCGGTCAAGGCCGCAACGCCATTGGGCCTCAAGGCAAAGGCGGTGATGGAGGCCGGCAAGCTGGTATCCGACGAGATCGTGCTCGGCATGCTGGAGGAACGCATCGCCCAGCCCGATGCCGGCAGCGGATTCATCCTCGACGGTTACCCACGCAACCTGGCCCAGTGCACTGCGCTGGAGGCATTGCTTGCGCAGATCAACCAGCCACTGGACATCGCCATTGAATTGAACGTGCCCGACAGCGCCATTCTGGCGCGCTGCGAGCTGCGTTTCAGGGCCGAACATCGTCCCGACGACGATCCGGCAATTGTGCGCAAACGCCTGAATGTCTACCGTGAGCAGACCGCGCCGGTTGCCGCGCATTTCGCCGACATCGGAAAATTGGTAACCGTCGATGGAGTCGGCGAGGTGCAAACCGTGTTCAAGCGCATCCTCGACGTGTTGCCGCGCATTCCTGCCTGAGCGTGTAACCTTCGAATGTCGGCAATTTCTGCGTGCGTTTCCTGCAGACCGGCCCCGCCACGGAATCTCATTGATGCCATCATTGCTCATCCTGCTGCGCGACATTTGCCTGTTGCGCCGCGGCCCGCAGGACCTGCCGTATTCGCCGCGTCTGCTGATAACGATTTGCGTCGCCAGTCTGGCGCTGCAGTGGCTGTTTGCGCAGATCGTCGGTATTCAAGACGATACGCTGCCTGCCGGTTTGCTGGGCCTGGGCTTCAACATGGGTGTGTTGTATTTGCTGTTGAGTCTTCGCGGCTTGCGCAGCCGTTTTGTTCAGGCGCAGAGTGCATTGTTGTTGTGCGCGCTGTTGTTTTTGTTGTTGACGCTGCCTGTAAGCCTGATAGTTGGTAGCCCGCAGCCAACCGGCGAGACTGTGACGTCATTGCAGATGCTCGTTGTCCTGGCGTGGTTACCCATCATGATCTGGAAGGTCGTCGTCGACGCGCATATTTTGCGGCACAGCCTCGACCTGCCTTTTTTTGGCGGTCTGATCGTCGCGATCGTGTGGTTGCTGGTCGAATACCGGCTGGTTGTCGCGCTCGGCGGCGGGGCGTCCGCAGGAGCATGACGAGTGGTCCAGGCTCTTCCCGATTCCCGACTCGCAATCAACAGCAAATCAAGATGAAACTCCACATCCTCGGCATCTGCGGGACCTTCATGGGCGGCGTCGCCGCACTCGCGCGCGAGTTGGGTTATGTGGTTGAAGGCAGCGACGCCAACATCTATCCGCCGATGAGCGACCAGCTCGCCGCGCTCGGCATCACGCTGAAATCCGGTTACGCGGCCTCGCATCTGCAACCTTCACCCGACCTCGTCATCGTCGGCAACGCGTTGTCGCGTGGCAATGCGGCTGTCGAACACGTGTTGGATGCGCGTCTCGCTTACATGTCCGGACCGCAGTGGATCGGTGAGCATGTGCTCGCATCGCGGCGCGTATTTGCGGTGGCCGGGACCCACGGCAAGACCACGACCACATCGATGCTGGCCTGGATACTCGAGGCCTGCGGCCGCAACCCGGGTTTCCTGGTTGGCGGCGTGCCGGAGAATTTCGGGGTGTCGGCGCGTTTGGGGGAGGCGGTTCGGAAATCTGCAATGCCACCCTCATCCGGCGCTGTGCGCCACCTTCTCCCGCCAGCGGGAGAAGGAGATTCCGTGCTGCCTGTGGCTGCGGATTTTGTGATTGAAGCCGACGAATACGACACCGCATTCTTCGACAAGCGATCCAAGTTCGTGCACTACCACCCGCACATCGCGATCCTCAACAATCTCGAATACGACCATGCCGACATATTTCCCGACATCGCGGCGATTCAACGGCAATTCCATCACCTCGTGCGTATCGTGCCCGGCAACGGGCGGCTGATCGTCAATGCGCAGGACCTGCGATTGGCCGAAGTTCTGGCTATGGGGGCATGGACTCCCGTCACGACGTTCGGCATCGATACGGGCGATTGGCGTGCGCGCGCGATTTCCGCGGACGGTTCGCACTTTGCCGTGTTGCATGAAAACCGCGAACTGGGCGAAGTGAGCTGGGAACTGCTCGGGCAGCACAACATGATGAACGCGCTGGCTGCGCTCGCGGCGGCGCACGCCGGTGGCGTCGATCCGGTTCCGGCGATGGCAGCGCTCGCCGAATTTCGCAATGCGAAACGGCGTATGGAACACGTCGGCGAACGCGCCGGTATCCGCGTCTACGATGACTTCGCCCATCATCCGACTGCGATTGCAACAACGCTTGCCGGCTTGCGCGCGCGCGTCGGTGATGCGCGGATCCTGGTCGGCATGGAGCCGCGTTCGAACTCCATGCGCCTTGGCGCGCATGCCGCCGAGCTTGCGCCATCGTTGCGCGATGCAGATGCCGTCGTGCTGCTGCACACGCCCGATCTGCCATGGGACACGGCGCGCGTCACCGACGCCCTGGCGGGCCGCGGGCATGTGGCCTCAAGCGTGGACGCATTGCTGGCCAAGTTGCACGAAACAGCAGTCGGTGGCGACCACGTCGTATTCATGTCCAACGGCGGTTTTGAGAATGCGCCACGCCGATTCCTGGAGATGCTGTGAGCGACCGGATCAGCGGATACCGGCAGATTGTGCAATACGCAACAGCATGATCAGCACGCCATTCCGGCATGGCTAGATGGAATCCGGAAGCCAGGCAGGGCAACGCGCGCGACCGCCTTTGCGCTTGATTTTCGTAGATCCACCTGGCAATGGCTTTTCCCGGCCTTCCGTGCACTACCGGTTCCAGCCTAAACTCAGTCCGCAATGCTGACCGATATCCCGTTGTTCCCATTGAATTGCGTGCTGTTCCCCGGCGGCAGCATGAAGCTGCGCATCTTCGAGCAGCGCTATCTGGACATGGTGCGCGATTGCGCGCGCGCGAATTCGGGTTTCGGCGTGTGCCTGATTCTGCAAGGCGACGAAGCCGGCGGCGCGGCCGCGCCGGCTGCAGTGGGCACATTGGCGCGCATTGTGGATTTCTATACATTGCCGGATGGTTTGCTCGGCATCAGCCTTCAGGGTTGCGAGCGTTTCCATGTCGATCGCTCGCGCGTGCGCGACAACGGGTTGGCGCACGGCGTGGTACGTGTGTGGCCGGCAGAGGCGAGCATCGAGTTGCCTCCCGAATTCGATCTGCTGGCGACGATTCTGGAGCGTCTGCTCGATCAGGTCGGCGGCGAGTTCGCCAACAGCGAACGCCACCTCTTCAATGATGCGGCCTGGGTTGGTTTCCGGCTCGCTGAAACCTTGCCGCTGGAGAATCGCGAGCGCCAGCACTTGTTGCAGATGACCGATCCACTGGACCGGCTCGCGCAATTGATGCATTACCTGCCGCGCTTCCAGCGCGCCTGAAACGATTTCATCGCATCGCCTTCGAGGATACCCGCGCATGACGACACTCAACGGGAAAACCGTGTTCATCACCGGCGCCTCGCGCGGCATCGGCCTGGCCATCGCGCTGCGCGCGGCGCGCGACGGCGCGAACATCGTGATCGCGGCGAAATCGGATCGGCCCAATCCGAAATTGCCGGGCACGATTCATACGGCGGCAACAGCGATCGAGGCGGCCGGCGGCAAAGCGCTGGCAATTCGCTGCGATATTCGCGAAGAGGATCAGGTGCATGCGGCGGTCGCACAGGCCGTGTCGCAATTCGGCGGACTGGATATCCTGGTAAATAACGCCAGCGCGATCTGGCTGCGCGGAGTGCTCGATACGCCGATGAAGCGATTCGACCTGATGCAACAGGTCAATGCACGAGGCACGTTCCTGTGCGCGCAGGCCTGCCTGCCGCATCTGCTCAAGGCGCCGAATCCGCATATCCTCACGCTCGCACCGCCGCCCTCGCTTGCGTCGAAATGGTGGGCGCCGCATACCGCGTACACCCTGGCCAAAATGGGCATGAGTTTCGTCACACTCGGTCTGGCCGGTGAATTCGGACCGCAGGGTGTGGCCGTCAATGCGTTGTGGCCACGCACGCTGATCGCGACCGATGCGCTCAACATGATTCCCGGCGTCAGTGCTGCGAACGGGCGCAAGCCGGAAATCATGGCTGATGCCGCGCACGCGATCCTGGTACGCGAGGCGCGCGGGTTCTCCGGCAATTTCCTGATCGACGATGAGGTGCTGCGCGAGACCGGTGTGTCCGATTTCTCGGGGTACGCTGTCGACACGACCAGCAAATTGTTGCCGGACTTGTTCCTGGATTGAAGGCGATTGTTCGCCTCTGCCGCCGGCGTGAGAAGGAAATCGGTAGCGGCCGCGAGAGTGTGTTTTTTCATGAGGATGTAACGATGAAGTATCTGCATACCATGATCCGCGTGCGCGACTTGGCTGCATCGCTGCGTTTCTATTGCGACGGCCTCGGGCTGCGCGAAACGCGACGCAAGGAAAATCCCGACGGCAGGTACACACTGGTGTTTCTGGCCGCGCCGGACAGTCCGGATGCCGAGATCGAACTGACCTGGAACTGGCCGCCTGTGGATGGGGCAACAGCCGAGAACTACGGCAGTGCGCGCAACTTCGGTCATCTGGCATTCCGCGTCGACGATATCTACGCCACCTGTGCGCATCTGCAGTCGATGGGCGTAACCATCAACCGCCCGCCGCGCGACGGCCACATGGCATTCGTGCGCTCGCCGGACCTGATCTCCATCGAACTGCTGCAGGACGGCCATCTGCCGCCGCGCGAACCGTGGGAGTCGATGCCGAACACCGGCACGTGGTAAACGTCCGCGCGCTTGCTTGCGGATGGTTTAGGATCGGGGTTTGCCGATCGAACGGGAGGTGGCAGTGATTGCCAGAGGCAACGACGCTTTTCGCAATGCGGTTGCGCGCGGCATTGTCGCGCTGGCCCTGGCGGGCAACGGCGCGCTCAATGCACAAGCGGTGGATCTGGTTGCGCACAACGGCTTCGAGGCCTGCTGGTCGCAGGCACAATCGCGGGCGCAATTCCTGGGCCTGATGCAATCGTCACTCGAAGGGCAGACGTCGTGCATCGGGGTGAACACCGCGACGGTGGCCGGAACCACGTTCACCGCCTGCAATACCGCGGCGTGTCCCGGTGGCCAGGTGGGCTGTCCGGTAACCGTGCACGTCGATCCGTTCGATGGCGACTTCGCCACCGGCACGTTCGCCGCTTCCGGCAGCGCAAACGATGTCGACGTCCCGGTCAACGTTACCAGTCCGGTCAGCTTCGACTGCACGGTCACGCTGACGGCGATAACGCTGACGTTTGCTCCGGACTACGTGATGGTTGCCGATGGAAACAACGGCGTGTATGCCGCGCAGCTCACGCAGGCTCCGGTCGCGCTCGACGGACTGACGATTTCCAGTGACGATCCGGCGTGCGAGGCGTTTGCAACTTCCTATTCATCATCGATTACCACGCCCGCCGAAGCAGCTGCAACCGCGGCAGTGGAAACACGGCTACGCGCGACGACCGTCGGCGCATCGATTTGCCCGCTGACGCCGTAGCGTTCTAGCCCAGTGCCTGGCGCAGGTCCTCGACAAGATCGTCGGGATGTTCGACGCCGACAGACAGGCGCAGAAGATTGTCCGGCGATACCTGGTGCGCGCCTTCGACCGAAGCGCGGTGCTCGATCAGCGATTCGCAACCGCCGAGCGATGTCGCGTTGATGAACAGGCGGACCTTGCCGGCGACATCGAGTGCAGCCTCGCGACCACCACGGATTTGCACACTGAGCATGCCGCCGAAGTCGCGCATCTGGCGTGCGGCGATGGCGTGATTCGGATGCGCAGGCAGGCCCGGCCAGTGCACCGCTTCGACGCGTGCATGTGCGGCGAGAAATTCGGCGACGGCGCGCGCGTTGCGGCAGTGCCAGGCCATGCGTGCCGGCAGCGAGCGCAGGCCGCGCAGGATCAGCCAGGCGTTGAACGGGGCGAGCACCGCGCCGCGTACCAGGCGCGCGCGTTCGATGACGCCGTGGCGCGAATCCTTATTCGCGAAGATCAGTGCGCCGCCCATGACGTCGCTGTGGCCGCCGAAATATTTTGTCGTCGAGTGCATGACGATGTCGGCGCCGAGCCCGAGCGGTTGCTGCAAGCATGGCGTTGCGAAGGTGTTGTCGACGACAACGATCGCGCCGTTGCGATGCGCAATATCCGCGATCGCGGCGATGTCGCAGATTTCCAGCAACGGATTTGATGGCGTTTCCAGCCAAATGCAGCGAGTGTTCGCCGTCATGGCAGCGGTAACGGCTTGCGCGTTCGTCATGTCGACGGCATCGGCCCGGATTCCCAGGCGCGGCAGGACTTCGGCAGCCAGCGTGCGCACGCCGTGGTAGACATCGCGTGGAATCAGGATGCCGCTGTCCTCCGGCAGGCTCGACAGCATGCCATCCGCCGCAGCCATGCCTGAAGCGAACATCAACGCTGCCGCGCCGCCTTCCAGCAACGCCAGGGCTTCCTGCAGACGCTGCTGGGTTGGATTGTCGCCGCGCGAGTATTCGAATCCGGCCACGCGTTCGCCGGCCGGACCATGCTGAAACGTGGTCGACAGATGCAGCGGCGGCGCGACCGCGCCGGTGGCGGCATCCGCTTGCGCACCGGCATGCACGGCGAGCGATTCAAGACGCATGGGCGACCTCCCGGAAGGCTGCGTGCGCGGCTTCGAGCGTGTCGGCGATATCGCGTTCGCTGTGTGCGGCCGACATGAAGCCCGCCTCGAAAGCGGACGGCGCCAGGAATACGCCGCGATCGAGCATTGCATGGAAGAAGCGATTGAATGCGGCGACGTCGCAGGCGGTGGCCTGGGTATACGTTTCCACTTGTTGCGAAGTGAAGAACAGGCCGAACATGCCGCCGATGCGATTGGTGGAAAACGCAACGCCGTTCTCGATCGCGATTGCGCGGAGTCCATCGGTCAGCAAGTTCGTCTTGCGCTCGATGTCGGTGTAGAAACCGGGGGCCTGGATCAATTCGAGCATGGCCAAACCGGCCGCCATTGCGATGGGATTTCCGGATAGCGTGCCGGCTTGGTATATCGGTCCGCTGGGCGCGACCTGCCGCATGATGTCGCGTTTGCCGCCGTACGCGCCGACCGGCATGCCGCCGCCGATGATCTTGCCGAACGTGGTCAGGTCGGGCGTGATGCCGTACAACTGCTGCGCGCCGCCGAGTGCGACGCGGAAGCCGGTCATCACCTCATCGAAGATCAGCAAGGCACCGTGTTGCGTGCACAGGTCGCGCAGTACTTGCAGGAATCCTTCGCGTGGCGGAATGCAATTCATGTTGCCGGCAACCGGCTCGACGATCACGCAAGCGATGCTGTCGCCGTCGCTGGCGAACAATTCGCGCGCGGCATCCGGATCGTTGAAGGGCAGGGTGAGGGTCAGGTCCGCCAGCGCCTTGGGCACGCCGGGTGATGTAGGCACGCCGAACGTCAGCGCGCCGGAGCCTGCCTTGACCAGAAACGAATCGGCGTGACCGTGATAGCAGCCTTCAAACTTCACGATGCGATCCCGTTCGGTGAATCCGCGCGCGACGCGCACTGCCGCCATCGTGGCTTCGGTACCCGAATTGACCATGCGCAGCATCTGCATCGATGGCACCAACCTGGTGATGACTTCCGCCATGCGCACTTCGGCCGGGCCCGGCGTGCCGAACGACAACCCTGCGCGCACGGCGTTTTCCACCGCTGCGCGTACCCGCGGATGATTGTGCCCGGCGATCATCGGCCCCCACGAGCCGACGTAATCGATATAGCGCTTGCCCTCGACATCCCACAGATACGCACCGTCCGCACGCTCGGTAAAGAACGGTTCGCCGCCGACAGATTTGAAAGCGCGCACCGGCGAGTTGACGCCGCCGGGCATCAACGGTTGGGCGCGTTGGAACAGTTCGTGATTGGTGATCATGGAGTTACCGTTTTCGGGAAGGGTTTTTTTTGGCACGGATCAAAGCGCACAATGCAAGAAGCCGCCGAAGGCGTCCTGCTGGACGGATCGGCAGACATCAAAGAATACCCGTTCATGCTGAGTCTGGGGCAGCGAAGTCGAAGCATTTCCTTCGACGTCGTGCCCGCGGCATTATGCTCAGAGTCTGGCCCGGGCTTGATCCGGGGGGCTGACGGTGGAACTCGATGCTTCATGCCCGGTCAACATTCGTGCTTACTGAAGTCGATCTTTGTCGAACAGCCGCTTATACGCTGCCGCCGCCGCACGCACATCGGCTTGACCGAAGACGCCGGAAATTACCGCAACGTAATCGGCGCCAGCTTCAATCAGCGTCGGCGCATTGTCCGGCGTAATTCCGCCGATCGCTACAAGAGGCAGGCCGAATGGTTTTGCCTCGCGCAGCAGTTCCGGCGAGGCGCGACGGGCGTTGGGTTTTGTCGGTGAATCGAAGAACGCGCCGAAGGCGAGATAGCTCGCGCCAGCGCCTGCAGCCTGGCGTGCGAGTTCGATCGAGTCGTAGCATGACACGCCGATAATTGCCTCATCACCCAGACGCCGACGGGTTGCGTCAACATCACGATCGTGCTCGCCCAGATGCACACCGGCGGCGCCGACATCGGCTGCAAGTTCGACGTCGTCGTTGATTATCAGGGACACGTTATGACTGGCGCACAGCGCAACCAGCGCATGTCGCTTCATCGCGATGACGTGAATGATCAGCGGTCTTGTCGCGGTATTGCAGCAGTACCGCACCACCACGCAACGCGGCGGCGCAGGCGCCGAGCAGATCGACGCGGGGTCCGTCGCTGATCGCGTACAGACCGCGCCCCGGCAGATGATGGCATCGATCGTTTTGCATGGCAGGCACAGTGTAACGGCTGGCGCAGTAAGCTCCGTTTCTTTGCACCGTGCGATAATCTGTCTAACTATTGCAACGAGCCCTTCGCAAGGAGGTATCCGTGGCCTTACGAATCCTTTGCGTCGTCGCAAGTGTCGCTCTGGCACGCGTGGCGCTTGCCAGCGGGGCGGCACCCCAGTTGCTCTGGGCCTATGGCGGGTGCGCCGCCAGCTCTTGCCAGACCGGCTGGTACAGTTCGCCGGCCGTGGTCGACGTCGATGGCGATGGTGCGCCCGAAGTCGTCGCCGGCAGCTACGATGTCGTCGTGCTTGATGGCGCGACCGGCGGTGTCGTTCACCGCGCAGCCAGTTCTGCGCGGGTCTGGCCCGACATCGGCGCTGGAAACCTGAACCACGACGGCATTCTGGCGCTGGTTGTCGGTCGCGGCGACGGCTTCGTGACCGCCTACAACGGCGATCTGAGCGTGCGCAGCGGGTGGCCGGTGAATCCATCGGGCAGCAACGAAGTGCGCGCCCTGGCGTTGGGCGATCTGGACAACAATGGCAAGTTGCAGGTGGTGACCGGCGTTGCCGGATCCATCAGCCTGGACCAGGTCGACGTGTTTTCGCACGACGGCAGCGAACGCAGTGGGTGGCCGCGCCTGCAGTCAGGCGACGGCTACGGAGCGGGAATCTACAACGATGATATCGCCATCGGCGACCTGAATCACGACGGGAACGTCGCGATTTTCGTGCCGAACGATACACACTATATCTTGGGCCTGAACCCGGACGGCAGCCCGATCGCCGCGAACGGCTTGTTCGGCAGCGGCGAAACCTGGCCGAAGGTCGGCGTCTGGGTGGATCAGTCTTACGACATTCAGGGCTACGGCAACTGCGACAATTCCGGCGTCGGGCTGCGGCCCAATTTCGCAGCCAGTGCGCCGGTGATCGGCGACGTCATCAACGCTGGCGTGCAGCAGCTGGCCGTGGTCGGCAACGTTTACGACTGTTACGACTACAGTGACCAATACCATCTGCCATGGCTTTTCAATCGCGATCGCACGCGTTTTGCCGCAGGCGGCCACGACTGGACGATTGTGCCTGCGCCTTCCAGCGGCTCGGCGCCGTTGTCCGAGTACAACTATGCGCTGATCGAGGACGCACAACCCAATGCCGTACTGGCCGATCTGGACGGCGACCACGAACAGGAAGTGCTGTATTCGAGCTACGACGCTCACGTGCACGCGTACTGGTTGGACAAGACCGAGCACGGCAATTGGCCGTTTGCAATACCGGGAACCGCCATTCATTTTGCGTCGCCACCCGTGGTAGCGGATCTGTACCGCGACGGTCACGTTGAGGTGATTTTTGCGACCTGGCCACAAGCCGACAGCAGCGAATACGGCAAACTGTACATCCTCGACGATCAGGGCAACGTCGTGCAGTCCACAGACCTGCCGGCCCCGCGCGGCGGCAGCACCTGGAACGGCTCGTTGGCATCGCCGACTCTGGCGCTGCTGCCCGGCAGTCGCAATCTGGCCGTCGTGCTGATGACCCGGGCGAGCGGCGTGGTGGCCTACGATCTGCCCGGCACCGCCTACGCGCGTACGTTGTGGCCCACCGGGCGGGGCAGTCTGCGCCGCGACGGCCATGCGTTCAACGATCGCATCTTTGCCGACGGTCTCGGCGACTGATCGGCAAACTGTGCAGGGCAACCGCGGCGGTGCTCGGGTAGAATGCGCGTTCACGTTTCACGCAAGCACTCATGAATACTGCCAATATCGTCGACACGCCGTTCCGTACTTTCATGTGCGTAGTGTGCGGATTCCTGTACAACGAAGCCGAAGGCTGGCCCGACGACGGCATCGCACCGGGCACGCGCTGGGAAGATGTGCCGGAGACCTGGACCTGCCCGGATTGCGGCGTGACCAAGTCGGACTTCGAAATGGTTGAGGTTTCGCGCTGACGCGATGCGTAGTAGCGCATCGGCACTTCACTGCAGCGCCGGCCGTCAATTCAGCCGCGGAAGATTGGTGCCCAGTTGCGCCAGTTGCAGGGCAACCTCGTCGGCATCGTCGGCTTGCGGCATCAGCCCGAGGTAGCGCTGCAGGTCTTCGCGTGCCGCACGCAGGTGGCCGAGATTCAGGTAACAGTTGCCGCGATCGCGAAATTCGCTCGGTTGATGCGGGTCGAGTGTCAGCAGACGGTCGCTGCAGCGCAGCGCCTTGTCCCATTCTGCGCGTTCGGCATACACGCCTTTGAGATTGCGCAACATGCGCGTGAGGATCGCGCGATGGCTTGCCGGTTCCAACATGCGCGCCAGGGAACTGTCGTCGATATCGTGATCGACCAGATGGCTGCGCGCGCGCTGGCGCAATTCGGCGGCATCCAGCGAGCGACCTTGCTGGAAAGGATCGAGTACGACGATGCCTTCGTCCAACGGCAAGCGCACCAGAAAATGTCCGGGAAACGACACGCCCTCCAGAGGCAACCCCAAACGCTGTGCCAGTTCAATCTGCACTACCGCCAGGGAAATCGGATTGCCCAGACGACGGTCGAGCACATCGTTCAGATAACTGTTGCGCGGATCGTAGTAATCACGATCGTCGCCGCGCAATCCGAGCTCATCAAACACGAATTCGTTCAGGCAGCGCAATTGCGCTGGCACCGGGTCAGACTCATTGAGCATCTTGCCAAGACGCCGGGTGTAGTCGTGCAGACGGGTTTCGTAGTCGACGCGATCAAGCTTCGGGTATTCATCTTTGGCGATCAGCAGTGCCGTGGAAAACAGCGGGATATCGCTATCGTCGACGCCTCGCAACGCGAGCCAGGGATCGTGCATCGTTGTCCTCCTGTTGCCATCCGCGCACAGCACCGATATTACGCGTTGATGCGGATTTCGCAAGGGCACAACTGTCAGCAAATCGCCACGAACATGCCATCGATCCGGCACGCGCATGCGCTGCAATGCAGTCGTGTCTCACTGCAAAGGAGCGACGATGAAACAGTTCGTGCCATTGACCGACGACATGTTGTACAGGGCCGACGGAGCCTTGCCGATGCTGGTGCCGTATCACTGCGGAATCCCGTGTTGCCACCGCGCTCGCGACGAGTCGGACGATGCGATCGACGCAATCGAGGCGGAAGACAGGGATTGGCTCAGCGATGCACGGTCAGCTTGTCGCCAGGCTTGACGCCCAGCTTTTCGGCTTCGCCGCCATTCAACTCAAGCACGTATTGTGCCGGCCCGGTCGACCCGTACACCGGGCACGGGTCGGCGCGACACGGCGGCACGCGTTGCTGAACGTTGACCAGTTTGTAGTCGCGATCGAAAAACAGCATGTCCAGCGGGATCAGGGTGTTCTTCATCCAGAACGTCTGCATGGCGGGTGCATCGAACACGAACAGCATGCCGTGGTTCGCGGCCATGCTGGTGCGATTCATCAGGCCGTATTCGCGCGAGGCGAAGTCGTCGGCAATCTCGATCTGGAACTCATGCCGCGCGAGCCATGCCGTGGCCAGTGCGGCGTGGCCGGGTTCGGATTTGGCAGTAGCCGCGTGGATATACGGGCACGCAAACAGCAAAATTGCGACACTCAGGCTTCGCCAAGCCAGCGGCCGCCAGCGCATGAATTCAAGCATTGAACGATTTTCCCGGTTGGCGCTGATCGCGCGTGAGTCCGTGAATCAATGTGCTCAGGGCGGCAAAGTTCTCAGGGTCCATGTCGTAGAACTCGATACCCAGGTGCGACCCGTCGACACGTACCAGCAGCACGTCGGCATGAAATGCGGGGTGACCGGCAAATTCGAGCGACACGGTATGCCGGTCGCCGGGTTGCAGCCCACTGCTTTCGTTGCGCTCCAGCAACGCGCCGTTCAGGGACAGATCCAGGATGCGACCCGTCAACTCGCTGGAGCGGTTTTGCAGGCGGTACCTGCCGGCTGTCGAGAAGCGCGGTTCCTGGCGACGCTCTTCGTAGAATTCGCCCATGGCAGTGCGATCGTGTAAGGGTGCTGGTTGCGACCGATGCTAGCATACCGTCAGGCGTGCCCGTGAGCCTGGGTCAGGCTCGGCGTTCCGGCGCTGATTCCGGACGGATCCGGTTGCGATCCCGATGGCCAATTGGTCGCATTGCGCTTGCGTGGCCTTGCGGATTCCTTTAAGCTTGCCGGTCTTTCGTTCCACGTTTCCGCCACAGGATTCCCCCATGAAAACGATCAGCGCCAATGCTGAGACGGTCAAGCGCGACTGGTACATTGTCGACGCCAGCAACAAGACGCTGGGTCGCCTGGCTACCGAGCTCGCCCGTCGTCTGCGCGGCAAGCACAAGCCCGACTACACCCCGCATTGCGATACCGGCGACTACATCGTGGTGGTCAACGCCGAGAAGATGGCCGTCACCGGCAACAAGCTGGACGACAAGAAGTACCACCGCTTCACCGGCTATGTCGGCAACCTGAAGACCACGCGTTGAAGGATTTGCTGGCCAAGCATCCGGAGCGCGTGATCGAGATCGCGGTCAAGGGCATGCTGCCGAAGAATCCGCTCGGCCGCGCCATGTACCGCAAGCTCAAGGTCTACAGCGGCCCGGATCATCCGCATAGCCGCCCAGCAGCCGCAGGTTCTGGAGGTTTGAGGCGAATTCTTCGCAACAGCCCGCACACCCGTGTGCGGATTTCCCAATAAATAGCAGTCACGCATATGGCCAATCAGCAAACCCAGAACTACGGCACCGGTCGCCGCAAATCCTCCGCCGCGCGCGTGTTCCTGCGCCCCGGCAGCGGCAACATCAACGTCAACGGCAAGGCGCTGGATGAATTCTTCGGCCGCGAAACCGCGCGCATGATCGTGCGCCAGCCGCTCGAACTGACCCAGATGAAGGACAAGTTCGACATCAAGGTCACGGTTGCCGGCGGCGGCATCACCGGTCAGGCCGGCGCGATCCGCCTCGGCATCGCACGTGCGCTGGTCGAGTACGACGAAGCGCTGAAGAGCCCGCTGCGCAAGGCCGGCTTCATGACCCGCGACGCCCGCGAAGTCGAGCGCAAGAAGGTCGGTCTGCACAAGGCACGTCGCGCGACCCAGTTCTCCAAGCGCTGATTTGTCGCCGCGGTTCGCCGCGGCGGCCCCACTCATCGGATCGCAAGCAAAGTCAGAGTGCGATCCGGCTGAAATTGGGAGATCGTCTAATGGTAGGACTGCAGACTCTGACTCTGCCTATCTAGGTTCGAATCCTAGTCTCCCAGCCATCCTAAGCCCTTGATTTTCAAGGGCTTTTTTATTTGTTGGAAGGCGACTGGTCAGCTCAATTTCCCGCCAACAGTCTCCCATAAAATCTCGCAGAACCAATCGTCCCAGCGCAATTGCTGGGTTTTTGTCTCTCAGCGTCTCGGGACGAGCCAGAACAGCGCACGCAATGTGTGGGGTAAATTGCGGGGTAATTTTGCTGGCGGGCTCACTTTACCCCACAAATCGAGTTCGAAGTTTGGCAAAATCCTCTACAAGCCGCATAAACACTGGCGATGCATGCGAGGGCTGTACCCCAAAATGGCTGCGGAACTCACCGATATTGTGATCGCAACGCCAAACCCCGCACGAAGAAATTCAAGATCAGCGCTGGCCAAGGACTCGCTCTGCTGGTCATGCCGAACGGGTCCCGGTATTGGCGACTCCGCTATCGGTTTGCCGGGAAAGCCAAGGAGTTTTCAGTTGGTCGGCCGTATCCGGAATTGTCCTTGAAGGATGCTCAGGAAGAGGCAATGCGGTTGCGCCTGCTGATTGCAGAGGGAACCGACCCGGCCGAGCAACGCTTCCAAATGAGGCTTGACCGGTCGCAGCGTGCGGCGAACACGTTTGGCAGCGCCGCGGAGGCGTGGTTCGAGTTCCGCACCAAAGCGTGGGCGAACCGAACATCGTCACAAGTTCGCCAAATCTCGACAAGGACTTGCTGCCCGTGTTGGGCAAACGTCCTTTGTCGGCAATTACGACGAAGAGAGTTGGCGGCTTTCTCGCGCGCGATCGAGTCGCGTGGCGCACCTGATGTTGCCAAGAAGGCAAGACAGTGGCTTGCATCGATCTTCTCGTACGGCCGCGCACAGGGTTGGACGACGACGGATTCAGTCAGCGACTTGCGCGCTGTCGTGTTGCCCTCCGGACGCGCGACGAACTATCCACATCTGTCTATAGACGAGCTTCCCGAGTTGCTACGCAAACTGGAATCCTTCAATGCATCCCCGATCGTCAAAGCGGCAGCGATGCTGTCGTTGTGGAGGCTGCAAATCGTCCCGGTGTCACGCGTACGCTGCGTTGGGACGAACTCGATCTTGATCTGGCGGTGTGGACGATCCCGAGAGGCCGGGAAGGGATGAAGCGCGGCTATTCACACGTCACGCCGCTGCCCGTCCAGGCTGTTGACATGCTGCGCGAAATCCACCAGCTCACGGGCACGTTTGAGTATGTGTTCATCGGACGCAACGACCCACGCAATCCAATCAGCGACGGCGCCGTAAACATGCTGCTCAAGCGTCTTGGTTTCCGAGGCCGCCAGACGGCGCATGGATTTCGGCATCTGATCAGCACGGCCCTCAACGAGCAAGGCTACGAACGCGATTGGATCGAACGGCAGCTCGCGCACGGCGATCCGGACAAGATTCGTGGGACGTACAACAAGGCGACGTACCTCGAGGACCGCCGAAAAATGATGCAAGCGTGGGCCGACTATCTCGACAACCTGCGTGACGGTGCAGAGATCCTGCCGTTCAAGCGCAGGGGTTGAGTAGCGCTCGCCGCATGACGCGCTCATCCTTACAGTTAGTTAGATATCTGGTCATCCTCAACTGATGGATTGGATGCAGGGAACAAAGAATCAATCACTTACGAGCACGTGGTACACCGTTGGAGCGCCATTTCTTCAGCCAAGGTTGTTCCGCTGATCCTCACTACGAACAGGATTCTCATTCTGAGGTGCCGACAGCGTGAGCGTGTCGAGACGGGATCTGTCGCAGCGCGACGCGCCAATACGTCGTAAGGGAAATGTCCCGACCGTACATTCACACCAATCGCCACTACACCCCGCGCACCGAGTGTCCGTGAATCGTTCATTGTTGGCGCCGACCGAAAATTGAACCACTTTTGAGGGGTCTGCCGATTCAAAATTGAACCGGGTGTTCAACCTATCCTGCTGAGTTTTTGACCAGCAGGGAAAACGAGGTGATCACCATGGCAATGATCGGAAAGATTCGGCGGATGCATTTCCGCGATGGGAAGTCGGAACGGGAGATTGCGCGCAGCACGAGCCTGTCGCGTAACACGATTCGCAAGTGGCTCAAGACGCCGTTGGAGAAGGAACCGCGTTACCGGCGTGCTGGAGGCGGCGCGATCAAACTGACGCCGTTCGTTGAGCAACTGCGCCAAGCACTCGGGACCGATGCGCATCGACCAGTGCGCGAACGGCGCACGGCGCTGGCGTTGTTTCGACAGATTCGCGCCGAGGGTTACGCGGGCAGTTATTCGCGCGTGACCGACTTCATCCGCGAGTGGCGCCAGGGTTCTGGCAAAGCGGTCAACGCGTTTGTGCCATTGGCCTTCGAGCTGGGCGAAGCGTTCCAGTTCGACTGGAGCGAAGAAGGCGTTGTGGTGGGCGGCATCTATTACAAGGCACAGGTGGCGCATCTGAAGCTGTGCGCGAGCCGCGCGTTCTGGTTGGTGGCGTATCCCAGGCAAGGCCACGAGATGTTGTTCGATGCGCATACACGCAGCTTCACTGCGCTGGGTGGTGTCGCGCGCCGCGGGATCTACGACAACATGAAGACCGCGGTCGACAAGGTGAAGAAGGGAAAAGGCCGCACCGTCAACACGCGGTTTGCAACGATGTGCGCGCATTACCTGTTCGATGCCGACTTCTGCAACGTCGCCTCAGGTTGGGAGAAGGGCATCGTCGAGAAGAATGTGCAGGACAGCCGACGGCGCATCTGGATTGAGGCCAGAGAGCAGCGCTTTGGATCCTTCGATGAACTCAATACGTGGCTGGCCAGCCGTTGCCGCGCGCTGTGGGATGAGGTTCGGCATCCGGAACACGAGCAGTTCAGCGTGGCAGAGATGCTTGAACACGAGCAGGCGTACCTGATGCCGATGCCAGCGCCGTTCGATGGGTATGTGGAGAAACCGGCCCGTGTCAGCAGCACGTGTCTGGTCTCGGTGGCGCGTAATCGTTACTCGGTGCCGTGCGAACTGGCCGGTCAGATGGTCAGCACACAGTTGTATCCGACCAAGGTTGCGGTGGTTGCCAACGATGCCGTGGTCGCCATCCACGAACGGCTGCGCGACCAGGCCCAGACGAGCTATGACTGGCAGCACTACATCCCGCTCCTGCAGCGCAAACCCGGCGCCTTGCGCAACGGCGCACCCTTCGCCGACATGCCGCCGCCATTGCAGCAACTGCGCCGTGCGTTGTTGCGCGACCCTGGCGGCGATCGTGTCATGGCACACGTGTTGGCAATCGTGCCCCAAGCCGGATTGGAGGCTGTGATCGTAGCGGTGGAGCTGGCACTGGAATCGGCACCGCCGTCGGGCCGGGTGAGCGTGGAGCATGTCCTCAACGTACTGGCGCGACTCAACGACACACCGATACCACCGAGTGTGGCGACGACCCTGACGGTGTCGACACCGCCGCTTGCCGACACGGCGCGCTACGACTGCTTGCGCGCGCGGAACCAGGATCTCGACCATGCGTGATCTTCTGGCGGAACTCAAGCAACTGCGTATGCACGGGATGGCCAGCGCCTGGTCGGATCTGGACGCGCAAGGCCGCAGTGCTGCATTGGACAGTTCGCGTTGGCTGATCGAACACCTGCTCCAGGCCGAGGCGACCGATCGTGCCATGCGTTCGGTGAGTCATCAGATGCATGCGGCGCGTTTCCCGGTACACCGTGACCTGGCGGGCTTTGACTTTGACGCCTCCCCGGTCGATCGCAAGCTGATCTCCCAGTTGGCCGATCTGTCGTTCACCGAAAACGCGCACAACGTCGTTCTCGTGGGCGGGCCGGGGACCGGCAAGTCGCATCTGGCGACGGCTCTGGCCGTGTCCGGCATTACCCAGCACGGCATGCGCGTGCGCTTCTACTCCACGGTGGACCTGGTCAATGCGCTGGAGCAGGAAAAAGCCAACAGCAAGGCCGGGCGCATCCAGGCCAGCCTGCTGCGCGTGGACCTCGTCATCCTCGACGAACTGGGCTACCTGCCGTTCTCGCAAGCTGGCGGTGCCCTGCTGTTCCATCTGCTGAGCAAACTCTACGAACACACCAGCGTGATGATCACCACCAATCTCGACTTCGGCGAGTGGGCCAGTGTATTCGGCGATGCAAAGATGACCACGGCGTTGCTGGACCGCCTTACCCACCACTGCCACATCGTGGAGACAGGCAATCAATCGCATCGCTTCCTGCGAAGCTCCGCAGTGGCAACCAAGCGCATCAAAGCCCGCGAACAGGCGCGCAAAGCGGACAAATCGGCAACGGCCCCAGCCGACGTGTAATCGCTGTCGCGTCGGGCAACCCTGCAAGTGCGCGCTGCTCGACGCGACTCTCTCTTCTACCAACAGCGGAGAAACAAAAAGACCAGACAAACAGCTACACTTATCCACAGACGCTCACGCAACAGCAGCGTCACGTCCCGGTTCAAAATTCAGTCGGCACAGCGGTTCAAAATTCAATCGGCGCCGACAACCCAGTGTGGAGTGAGCCGATGCATCCACTCGCGTTCGGCTTCGCTGTAGCGGCCGCGACGGTGCGAACGCAGAACACTGAGCAACGCGATGTCATTGCCATCCCGAAGGCCACAAATTCCAGCGACGTGATCAACCTCGATGTAACGAAGATATTCGCTCCAGTAAAGATGGATTCTCTCAGTTCCTTGTTGCTAACGACATCGTCGCCAAGGATCACCGCAGCCGTCTTGAGTATCGGCGCGGTACGCTGAATCAACACGTTGTGGGCGGCATAACGCTCGTTGTAGTGCATCGCCGCTTCGACGGACATGCCGAAGGTCGTGGGCAGTGTCCCGGAGGCGGTAGCTAGGTCGTGCGTCTGAACGGAGCCGACGTGACTGTGCGTTTCCTTGCAAACGAGCTCTAGAAACTCCGGCAGGCACTCCAGTTCCGTCAGGGACCGGTACAAGGCTCCCAGTAACGGTTCCTTCGTCAATCGGCCTGCCATAAACCATATTCCTTTGTCAAGCCTCATTTGGGGGGGGATATCCCGTCTGCGTTGTCCCACATTTGGGGTACCGATGCAAGCCAGACGTAGGAGGCGCTCCTTTAATCAACGACACGAACGCGATCTGGTGGCTAAAGGAACGGCAAACGAATCGAGCGCCTGCCTAAATCCTTTAGTCGCGACCGCATACGAACGCGAACCATGCCGTAGATGTCGAGTGCAACGTAATACAGGGGCACCATAAAAGTAGCGGCAAACCCACGGTCAACTACTCATCGGATATTACAGCTGAGTAAGTTTGTACTTAATTTTTTGGGAGCACGATTTGCACAAAATTCTTGTTTTAATGACAGTGTCTTCGATGAGGATGGCGTCTGGGAGACGGTGGCTAGCGGCCAGCCAGCTGTGTTGCCAGTTACTCTTGTCCAAGCCGACCTACTCATCTGGCGAAAAGCAACTATCTTGGAACAAAGTGGGAATCTGTAGCGAAAACGATAGCTGAGTCTTTTTGCCGAAGCGACTGTGCAAAACGATCTAGACCTAACCATCAGGGGAGCGGAACGATGCGCGCGACGGCTATGGAGATGAATGGCAATATTGGGCGCTGGCGTGGCTTATCGCCGGTCCTCTACAAGCTTTACTGTCGCGCCGAATGACAGTTACCATTTGCGTTGTTATTAGGGGGGGCATCATGATTCGCGCGTTGATCGCATGCTTGCTGACGATGGGTCTGGCCGGTCCAGTGCTGGGACAATCGGTGTTGGCCGTCCCTCCCACCGTGTATATTTCTGATTTGGACAGCGCTAACAGTTTTATAAACTCTGTAATTATACCTTTATGCAGCGACCTCAACTCAAGCGCCGGCGGAAGCTGCAAGACGAGCTTTATATTTCCGCCTGACGTGATCGGAGAGGATGCCGGCTGCATTGACGAATCGCCGGTTGACTTCAGCGATGTGGAATACGATTTCTCCCAGAGCGGGAATCCGCCTAATTACACGAACTACGTTTATTACGGAATCGTCCAAACCTGCAACAAGTCGGTTAGCCTGGAGGCCAGTGTCAACGGCACGTGGACGTATCTGGGCGACGTTGGGGCGAATCAGGGCACACAGGTAATCAACGTGCTTTGCCAAGGCAGTTCGTCCACGGATTGTGTCGGGATAGATACCGTCGATGCCATTCGTGCTTGCGACACATATACGGGAGCTGACTGCAACGGTACAACGGGGACGAGCGCCACATTGGTTGTGCAGGAAAACGGTAATGGGACCGTGTCCAGTTCGCCATCAGGCATCAATTGCGGCAATGCCTGTCAGGCATCGTTTTCAGTCGGAACTAACGTCGCCCTGACCGCGGCACCAAATAGCGGCTACAAATTCAATGGGTGGGGAGGCGTGTGCTCCGGGAACTCAACGACGTGCCAAGTGGTGATGGACGCCGACAAAGCCGTCAGCGCGAGTTTTGTGCAAAGCAGCGTGCAGACGTTCACCGTAACACCAGTTGCGAACGCCGGAGGTAGTATTACGCCAAGCACGCCGCAGCAAGTGACGCAGGGGGCAACGACGAGCTTTGCTGTCGAGCCGAATGGCGGTTACCAAATTGCCAGCGTCGCCGGTTGCGGTGGTTCGCTAAATGGAAACGTATACACGACGGGTACGATTTCGGCCAATTGCACCGTTACCGCCAGCTTCAAGCAGAGTACGGCTCAAACATTCACCGTAACGCCGGTCGCAGGTGCAGGCGGTACACTGAACCCCAGCACGCCGCAGCAGGTGGCGCAGGGCGCAACAGTAAGCTTCACGATCACTCCAGACAGCGGCTATTTCATTAGCGTAGTTTCTGGCTGTAACGGCACTTTGTCAGGAAATAATTACGCTACGGGAGCCATAGTAGCCGACTGTACGGTCAGTGCCATTTTTTCGAAAAGTGCCAGCGATGCTTCAGGCAATATTACAACGATCATTGGGAATGGACAAGCTGGATATTCAGGAGATGGCGCGCGGGCTATAAATGCCGAGTTAGATGGTCCTGAGGGTTTGGCGATAGATAGTGCTGGAAATCTGTTTATCGCGGATACTGGCAACGACCGTATCCGCAAAGTTACACTCGACGGCATAATCTCCACCGTAGCTGGAAATGGCACATATGGATATTCTGGTGACGGCGATACTGCGATACGTGCAGAACTTAATGGTCCCACTGATGTGGCCGTCGACTCCATCGGTGATCTCTACATTGCCGATTCCCTAAACTCCCGTGTTCGCAAAGTAACGCCAAACGGCATAATTTCAACAGTTGCCGGTGGCGGTGTCGGAATTCCTGGTGACAATGGCGATGGCGGACAAGCAATAAGTGCCTATCTTAATTTGCCTCGAGGAGTCGCCGTAGATACGTATGGAAATCTGTACATTGCAGACACGGGCGAGAGCCTGATTCGAGAGGTGAATTCAAATGGTGTGATACAAACCATTGCCGGTACTGGTGATTTCAAATGCTGTGGAGATGGAGGACTTGCCACCAATGCGGCGCTGAACTTTCCATCCGATATCGCCATTGATGCTAGCGGCGTTATATATATTGCGGACGAAGCAAATGAGCGCATACGTAAAATTACATCGGATGGCATAATTACTACTGTGGCCGGTAATGGCATTGCAGGGTATGCGGGAGATGGTGAATTAGCAACCAACGGCTGGTTGAATGGTCCCGTAACAATATTAGTTGACCTTTCCCACAACGTATATTTTTCCGACATGAGCAATAATCGGGTCCGCACGATCACTCCGAGCGGAGATTTGGCGACTATAGCGGGCAACGGTGTCAGTGGGTATTCTGGAGAGGGCCAGTCAGCCATTAGCGCAGAATTGGCTGCGCCTTATGGTTTGGCCATGGACTCAGCTGGAGATATCTACATTGCGGATAGCCAAAACAACCGCATCAGAAAAGTCGCAAGCGTGTCTGCTTCGACGAACTTAAACTTGGACCAGCACGGCATTACCGGTTCATGGTACAACCCTGCGACCAGCGGCCAGGGTTTGGAAATCGAGGTGTACCCCGATGGTGTTGCTCAGGGAACGGGTTTGCTGTTTGCCGGCTGGTTTACCTACGACGTTACGGCAGCGGGGGGCAGGCGGTGGTACGTGCTATCTGGTAACTGAGTAGCAACAGCAACGTCGCGACCTTGCAAATCGTCGCCGCGCAAGGCGAAAACCTCGATTCCACTCCAATCGTTCACGGATATGTCGTCGGTCAGGCCACGCTCAACTTCAGCGATTGTGATCATGCCACGTTGGAATATCAATTCACTGATGGCACGAATCGAAGTGGCTCGATCCCGCTGTTGCGCCTACGCCGAACGCTACGTGCTCAAGTGGTGGCGACAACGCGAGTGCGGCCTCAACGTATCTGCTTTCGGGGAGCTGGTACAACCCGGCGACGAGTGGCCAAGGCTTCATCTTTGACTTCAGCCCCTCGATCACTAATGTATTCGGTGCCTGGTACACATACAAGGCTAACGGTCAGCAGATTGGTGGACGGCGAGCCAGGACTGGTACACGCTGCAGTCTGGCGACTTTCAACCGGGTATGACGTCCCTTAGCAATATTCCAATTGCCGAGTCAACAGGAGGAATCTTCGATAATTCCGCAAAGACGACACCATCACAGGCCGGTGCGGCGGATATTGTCTTCCAAAGCTGTAATGAGATGACGCTCAGCTACCACTTCACGAGCGGCCAGAACAAGGGACGCAGCGGCACTATCAATTTACGCCGAACGGGCCCAGCACCGGCGGGGTGCAGTCTCTAGCGAGGTTAATGAGCATGTTGCTCGTTCCATCTTCAGGGAGGCAGGTAAATGACAAGAATTCAGAAAAGTTGCGTCGTGTGCATTGGCTTGCTCTTGGCTATTTCACTTGGGCGGTCGCATAGTCAAGAACTTCAACTGCCACGAACGCTACCCGATCTCGTCGGCGAAGCTGATGTCATCGCGATCGCCGACCTGACTCAAGCTCGTCCCAGGTGGAATCAGCGCGGGAATCTGATAGTTACGGACTACAGTTTCCGTGTTGTGCGGCAAATGTTCGGCAACCCTCTGAACTCCGAATTCGTCGTAACACAGACGGGAGGTACGATAGGCCAGGAAACGCAAGACGTTAGCGATGAGACGCCGCTCAGCGTTGGCGCCCGTTACCTGATATTTCTAAGTCCGGGACGAAACAAACAGTTTTCTCCGTTCGTCGGTGCCCAGCAAGGCGTCTATCAGATCTTTTCGGACGACACCGTAGTTTCCATGGGTGCCGATAAATCACGCTTGCAGCGTCAAGACTTTCTAGACAAACTCGACCAGCTAATCAACGCGCGAGGATCAGCACCACCTTCCGTTCCATCTGGCCCGGTCGTACGTAGGAATCGTACCTATCCGGCCAAGATCTATCGTCCTATCTCTTCAACACTGCCGTTTGCGTCCTTAATTCAAGCACCTGCTCGGCCTACATCGCCCTCTGCGCCAACGTCTCCGCGGAAAACGCCCACGGTAAACGCTGGGATTTCAACATTTGACTCCACCGGGAACTTGGCTCCTGATTACGTATACGGAAATCGGATTTCGCCGCCGGCCATATTCGACGCATTTCCGCACGATTGGGTTTGGCACCCCTTTGAAGAATATCAGATGTCCAAATGGAATCAGTACGGCGGCGATGTATTCGAAGTCCTGGCAAACCCCACCGGCGACTGGGCTTGGGGCAACGGTCGCTTCGATCTAGCAGGCTGGCCTTCCAACGACCAAATGATTGCTCAGTTCGGCGTCGGCTGGTCGCCAGACCTATTGGGCATTACGTTTAGGAGGACCGATGGTACCTCCTTACTTGAAGCCGACGTTGCACTGAATCCCGCCTATTGTTGGACCCTCAACGACGCTTTAGGGACAGACGGAACTTCCGACTGCGGGGATTTCAAACAAACAATGCTACACGAACTCGGCCACGCATGGGGTCTGAATCATCCTTGGGAGACACAAAATGTCTGGTGGGATTCAGTAATGAACTATTCGCCGCATGCGTACCGTTTTCCGGAACTGTTTGCCGACGATACCAATGCAGTTCGCAACGCTTTTTCGGGGCCGATGATACACGACGCCCTGATTTCTCTCCATACGACAAACGCACTCGACACCACGACAGGTTCTCAAAACCCTATCTACACGCCTACACAAGCGATGAACATAGACGTGTATCGAGGCGAAAGTTTCCCGCGGACAGCATTGACAACCTTTGAGATCCAGAACCTAGGCACTGATATCATAGAAAATCCGCAAGTGGATTTCTATCTCTCCCCAGAGCGTTTAAATTGGAACGCATCCATTTATCTAACCAGCGCCTTTTATTCCGGCAATATTCCCACTTTTACCACGAGCTATGCCTACCCAACGCTACTAGTCGTACCTGATTCAACGCCAACTGGAATCTACTTTTTTTCAGCCTATCTCCGTGAACAGGACGCCAATGACAGCAATAACAGTTCTTGGGCTAACGCTGACACAACTATTCGTGTACTTAATCGGCCGGTTACCCTCTATCCAATTGTCAGCTGGCAATACAGCGAACCAGGAGCTATTGGTCCGCATGGTTCGTGGGTCTTTAATGTGGTCGTTAATGCAGGACTTCGCTATGATTTCAGTCTCTGCAGTGCTGATGGTGGTTCAGCTACTTTCGACACGACGTTGTCGATTTACTTTGATAGCTTCCCTGGTGGTTCAGGATTCAACGACGACTACTGCGGAACAAGCTCATTTCTGTCGTGGGTTTCTCAATTTTCAGGAACTGCCACTTTGACTGTGGCCGGCTATTCAGATTTATACCAAGGAACATTTCAACTTGCCTACCGCATTTATGAGGATGAAATATTTTCGAACGGGTTCGAAGTTCAAAACTAGTGTGTCCGTTGTGACCTGCCCCCATCTGCCATACCAAGCTTAAGTAGCAAAGTCCTTGGTTGAAGGTTACTGCATTGGCTGGTGACTTTCGATGCTGTTTTCTATTCGTTCTCGATGATTGGCTGCGTACTGAGCGGGTGGAATGCGGCCGCAACTGCTGTGTGGTCGCACTTCGTTGTAGTCGCGCCGCCAAAGCGCAATTGTCTCGCGTGCTTGGACAAGTGACGTGAACCAATGTTCGTTGAGGCACTCGTCGCGAAACTTTCCGTTGAAGCTTTCGATGTAGCCGTTCTGCATCGGACGACCCGGTTGGATGAGCAGGTGTTCGACACCGTGCTGCTGCGCCCATGCCATGAAGGCGCGGCTGGTGAACTCCGGTCCATTGTCGGTTCGCACTGCCTTGGGGTAACCGCGAAAACGCGCTGCCTGGTCCAGGATGCGTGTCACGTAGACACCACCCATGCCATGATCCACCGCGATATCGATGCTCTCGTGAGTGAAGTCGTCGGCAATGGTCAGGCACTTCAGGCGCCGGCCGTTGGCCAACGCATCGGCTACGAAGTCCATGCTCCACACCTGATTTACGGTCTGCGCGATCTGTAACCGCCGAGGCTCCGCAATCGGCCGCTTGGCTTTCTTGCGACGACGCACTGCCAAGTCAGCCTCGCAATACAGGCGATAGATTTTTTTGTGATTCACCATCGGATACTCCGAGCGTAACAAATCATGGATGCGTCGATAACCGAAGCGGTGCCGCACGCGTGCCAAGTCGACGATCTTCTGCAACAGCAACATCGTGTGTTGCGTAGGAGTCGGCGGATGGCGGAAAGCATCGCGGGATAGCCCCGCAAGGCGGCAGGCCCGGCGTTCACTCACCCCCTTCAGGACGAGCATGTGCCGGACCGCCTCGCGCTTGCGTTGCGGGGCTAGCGTTTTACCCCGAAGCCGACCTTGAGCGCTTCAATATCCAAATGCGCTTCGGCCAACAGCTTCTTCAGCCGGGTGTTCTCGGCTTCCAGTTCTCGCAGCCGTTTGACCTCGTCTACGTGCATGCCTGCGAACCTCGCTCGCCACTTGTAGAACGTGGCATCACTAAAGCCCTGCATCCTGCATAGCTCGCCGACCGACATTCCGCCCTCGGCTTGTTTGAGAAATCCGATGATCTGCTCATCGCTGAATCGACTCTTGCGCATATCCGTCCTCGCTGTGGATGACGGACTTTACTAACTTTGTCGTGGTACGGTTCACAGGGAGCAGGTCAGTTGGATGTCGATTCACACTGCTGACCAGGCTCGTAGGACTCTTAACCTATGGGT
>CAVQCW010000011.1:0-219395 GCA_963711075.1 uncultured Pseudomonadota bacterium
CTCTCAAGAAACACATTTGTAAGTGATTGATTCTATGATGGGGTCTCAGACGGGTTGTTCTGCTGTGACGAGTTTCATTCCCATTTTTTCAGCGCGTCGGGCCAGTTGGCGCAGAACGCGTTCGCGATAACGTTCCTCGTAGTAGTCCTGACCCTGATCGGTGTATGCCTCGCCTTTGGTGAGCATCGTGTAGATCAGGCGCGCGAGCTTGTGAGCGGCGGCAGTGATCGCCTTGGGTTTGTCCATGCGCGAGCACATGCGGCGGAAGTAGGCACCGAGTGCTGACTGACTGCTGCGCAGTGCCGCCGCGGCAAGTCGCAGCGCCTGCGCGGCACGGTTGGCGACGCGCTTGGTCTTGCTGCTCATGACTTTGCCGCCGGTGATCTTGGTACCGGGGCATAAGCCCAACCAACTGGTGAAGTGCTTGACTGTGGCGAAACGCGACATGTCCGTTCCGATCTCGGAGATCACTGCCAGTGCCGTGGTCACTTCGATGCCGTCGATGCGCGTGAGATCTACTCCACACATTTTGAACAGCTGCGTGCGCAAGTCGAACTTCGGGGCGTTGCGGCTGCGTCCACGTTTTTTGCCTTTGGCCGGCTCACCCTCATGCGCCTGCAGGCCATGTAACTGCTGTTCGATCTCCTGATCGCACTCGGCCAACTGCGTGCCGATGAAGTCGAACGCAGCCAGCGCCTGCTTGAGTGCAAACAGATGTTCGGTGCGCCAGTTGCCTTGCAGGCTCTTGGCGATCTCGTCCTCACTGGCACGAATACGCGCATTTTTCATCGCTGCCAATACCTGGCCGTCGCGCTCACCGGCGACAATGGCACGCAGAATTCTTTGGCCGGTCTCGCCGACCACGTCGGCGATGACATTGGTGAGCTGGATGTTCATCTGCGTGAGCGCCTTCTGCGTGTGCTGCACGAGCCGACCCTGGCTTTTCAAGAGCATCGCGCGTTGCCGCGACAGTGAGCGCAGTACGCACACCGCGTCCGTCGGACGAAACGCTCCGCTGAGCAATCCGTAGGTCATCAGCTGCTGCAGCCACTGGCAGTCCAGTACGTCGGACTTGCGGCCGGAGACATTCTTCACATGGCGTGCGTTGACCAAGAGCACGTGAAAGCCGCGCGACTCCAGCAACTCAAACAACGCAATCCAGTACACACCGGTAGATTCCATAGCGACAGTGTCCACTCCGCACGCCGTGAGCCAGTCTGCCAGCGCGTTCAAATCCGCCGTGAAACTGGGAAATTCGCGTACCGGTTCGTCGTCCCGGTCTGGTGGTACCGCGACAAAGTGAGACGCGCTGCCGATGTCGATGCCGGCAGCGTTCGGATGGGTGATGGTCAGCGCGGCGCGGGACTTGCCCGGCTTAAGACTGACCTTGCGATTGCGGCGGTTCATGGCTTGCTCCATCATTCGTGGGTGGAATGTGGCGCTGCATCGGGTACGTCGTCTAGTGTACTGCTTCATAAATAATGAACCATATCCAAATCGCGCTGTCCAAGTGGGGAATTCCCGCGGACGGACAAAAATGAAGTCACCGATTATCCTCAATGACGAACAACGCAACGTGCTTGAACAGTGGCGTCGCTCGCGTACCGTGAGCGTGCGCTGGCGTGAACGCGCGCAAATCATTCTGGCCGCCACCGAAAAGGTGAGCGATGCCGAGATTGCCGCGCGACTGGGAACCACGCGCCACCGCGTGGCACGCTGGCGCGCCCGTTTTGCATCCGGCGGCGTTGAGGCGCTGAAGAAGGATCGGCCGCGCGCGGGGCGCCCTGCGCGCATGAACGCGGCCAAGATCAAGCAAATCGTGCACTTGACCACGCAGACCCAACCCGGCAACGCGACCCAATGGAGTACGCGTTTGATGGCCGAACGCGTTGGCGTAAGCGACACGACGGTGCTGCGTGTATGGCATGCCCATGGGTTGAAGCCGCATCGCGTACGCACCTTCAAGCTGTCCAACGATCCGCAGTTCACCGAGAAGCTGGAAGACATTGTCGGCTTGTATCTCGCGCCGCCAGAGCATGCGCTGGTGTTGTGTTGTGACGAGAAAAGTCAGATTCAGGCACTGGATCGTACGCAGCCCGGGCTGCCGATGAAGAAGGGCCGGGCGCAGACGATGACGCACGACTACAAGCGCAACGGAACCACCACGCTGTTTGCCGCGCTGAACATTCTCGACGGACAAGTCATCGGCCATTGCCAGCCGCGACACACCCATGTCGAGTGGTTGAAGTTCCTCAAGAAGGTCGACCGCAATACCCCCAAGGACAAGCAACTGCACCTGATCGTGGACAACTACGCCACCCACAAGCATCCACAGGTGAAGGCGTGGCTGGCCAAGCACCCGCGGTTTCATATTCACTTCACGCCAACCTCGGCCTCCTGGCTGAACATGGTGGAGCGCTTTTTCCGCAGCATCACGGCGGATCGTCTGCGCTGTGGTGTTTTCCACAGTGTCGCTGACCTTGAGAAGGCCATTGCCACGTACATCAGCCGTTACAACAAGAACCCCAAACCCTTCGTTTGGACGGCCAAAGCCAATGACATTCTGGAGAAAGTTGTCCGCGCCCGGGCAACCCTCGATAAAATGGTTCAAACAGCATGAAGCAGTACACTAGCTCACTCTCTCAAACGGGATATCGACTCAGCGGCTTGTACCGTCAAACCGATTCACCAATGTCGATGACGTTACCCAGGACCACGCTTTTTAGCGGGCAGTAGTGCACCATTGATACATCGGTCTTCCGCAGCGCCGCATCCACCTTGCCACAACCTCAACGCCACGTGTTTCTTCGGCGCGATTTGCGGCAGCGCCGATTACTGCGCTCTCAAGAAACACATTTGTAAGTGATTGATTCTATGATGGGGTCTCAGACGGGTTGTTCTGCTGTGACGAGTTTCATTCCCATTTTTTCAGCGCGTCGGGCCAGTTGGCGCAGAACGCGTTCGCGATAACGTTCCTCGTAGTAGTCCTGACCCTGATCGGTGTATGCCTCGCCTTTGGTGAGCATCGTGTAGATCAGGCGCGCGAGCTTGTGAGCGGCGGCAGTGATCGCCTTGGGTTTGTCCATGCGCGAGCACATGCGGCGGAAGTAGGCACCGAGTGCTGACTGACTGCTGCGCAGTGCCGCCGCGGCAAGTCGCAGCGCCTGCGCGGCACGGTTGGCGACGCGCTTGGTCTTGCTGCTCATGACTTTGCCGCCGGTGATCTTGGTACCGGGGCATAAGCCCAACCAACTGGTGAAGTGCTTGACTGTGGCGAAACGCGACATGTCCGTTCCGATCTCGGAGATCACTGCCAGTGCCGTGGTCACTTCGATGCCGTCGATGCGCGTGAGATCTACTCCACACATTTTGAACAGCTGCGTGCGCAAGTCGAACTTCGGGGCGTTGCGGCTGCGTCCACGTTTTTTGCCTTTGGCCGGCTCACCCTCATGCGCCTGCAGGCCATGTAACTGCTGTTCGATCTCCTGATCGCACTCGGCCAACTGCGTGCCGATGAAGTCGAACGCAGCCAGCGCCTGCTTGAGTGCAAACAGATGTTCGGTGCGCCAGTTGCCTTGCAGGCTCTTGGCGATCTCGTCCTCACTGGCACGAATACGCGCATTTTTCATCGCTGCCAATACCTGGCCGTCGCGCTCACCGGCGACAATGGCACGCAGAATTCTTTGGCCGGTCTCGCCGACCACGTCGGCGATGACATTGGTGAGCTGGATGTTCATCTGCGTGAGCGCCTTCTGCGTGTGCTGCACGAGCCGACCCTGGCTTTTCAAGAGCATCGCGCGTTGCCGCGACAGTGAGCGCAGTACGCACACCGCGTCCGTCGGACGAAACGCTCCGCTGAGCAATCCGTAGGTCATCAGCTGCTGCAGCCACTGGCAGTCCAGTACGTCGGACTTGCGGCCGGAGACATTCTTCACATGGCGTGCGTTGACCAAGAGCACGTGAAAGCCGCGCGACTCCAGCAACTCAAACAACGCAATCCAGTACACACCGGTAGATTCCATAGCGACAGTGTCCACTCCGCACGCCGTGAGCCAGTCTGCCAGCGCGTTCAAATCCGCCGTGAAACTGGGAAATTCGCGTACCGGTTCGTCGTCCCGGTCTGGTGGTACCGCGACAAAGTGAGACGCGCTGCCGATGTCGATGCCGGCAGCGTTCGGATGGGTGATGGTCAGCGCGGCGCGGGACTTGCCCGGCTTAAGACTGACCTTGCGATTGCGGCGGTTCATGGCTTGCTCCATCATTCGTGGGTGGAATGTGGCGCTGCATCGGGTACGTCGTCTAGCTCACTCTCTCAAACGGGATATCGACTCAGCGGCTTGTACCGTCAAACCGATTCACCAATGTCGATGACGTTACCCAGGACCACGCTTTTTAGCGGGCAGTAGTGCACCATTGATACATCGGTCTTCCGCAGCGCCGCATCCACCTTGCCACAACCTCAACGCCACGTGTTTCTTCGGCGCGATTTGCGGCAGCGCCGATTACTGCGCTTTTTACTCATTCCAGCGGACGCCGGTCCATCGCTTGCGCTCTTACAAACGTGGCGGTGCCGGCGCCGCTAAATTCAAGCGTTCGCTTGCAAATGATGCACATACTCTACGCTGACGACACCTACGCAAAGACCTCAACCGAGGACGCTCCAAGGAGGGTCCATCTTTTCGGCGGTGTGGTCGTGAACAGAGAGTTAGAAGACTCCATCATCGAAAAAATTAGGGACGTAAAGGGCCAGTACACGCACCCCAACATGCCCGTGAAATGGAACTTCAAAGACACGTCCATCAAGAAGAAATACAAAGAGTTTGGCAGAGGCGTCGAGTACAGAAAGATGCTCGACGCATCACGGGAATGGCGGCTTGAGCTATTTCGACAGATAAACGACATTGACTATCAGATCATTGTGTCGTGCATTGAGGCGCATTCGGAAAACAAGGAAGTCATTCACCGGGTGAAGAATGAGTTGAATACATATTGCTTCGAAAATGTGCTCATGAGGGCGGGGTTGGAGGCAAAGGAGCTCGGAGGTAAATGGCAGTGTGTCCTAGATTGGCCGCCAGACAATGATTCAAAGCCGTTCGACCGAGGCTACTACCAGCTCTTTCATTTTGGAAAAGCCTCTTCCCCGAAACCTGCGCTCTGCGGCGCACTTGAGTCGCTAGGGTTCTCACATTCGTTGCATTTCACCAGGGCTAATCACAGTCCATTGATGCAGCTTGCGGACTTGGTGTTAGGGGCAACGAGAGACCATATCGAATGTAAGATCCAAGGTCGAGAATCCAGTGTTGGAACCGAAGCCGTAGATATCTTCTACGATCACTACCGAAATCATAACGGCATAGTTCCACGATATGGCGTAATTGCATCTACCAGTAACCGCGATCTCGTCGACCACATCAATACGATTTTCCAACGAAAAGCGAACAAGTCGCTCCAGCCGACGCCAAAAAACGGCGCGGCTGAGCGCTGACGTTAGGCCATTCAAAACAGGGGATCGTTGAAATGGAGATTTTCATCTTTGCGGTACTGCTGGGTCTTATCCCAGCGGCAATCGCATCGCACAAGGGGCGTAGCTTTGCGTTGTGGTGGTTCTACGGTGCGTTGTTGTTCATAGTCGCGTTGCCTATGGCGCTGCTTATGAAGCCAAAGGTCGCCGCGGCGCAGGCAGAAGTGCCTGATGGCACCAAAGCCAAGGTGCGCGCTGACAATTATGTGCCGGGGTGGTTGGTGCTGGCGGCGTTTGTTCTGCTTGGCGGCTTCATATGGTTCATGGCAAGTAACGGCGGTTCCGAGTCCACGACGCCCGCCGTTGCGTCACAGCCGGTAGCAGCCCGCGCCCCTACGGCAACTCGGGCTCCAGCTACGGCGCCAGCCGTTGTAGATCACTGGCATTACTTGCAAGACCCAGATCCGATGAGCAAAGGCAAAACGTACTTCGCCGCGGTCAGAAGCACGAATACTGTTTCATTCGGGTTCCCATACTCCGGCGCGCAACATGCAACCCTGACTCTGCGCACCCATCCGAGGTACGGCAAAGACGTAATCTTGGCTATCGAGCGCGGGCAATTCTTATGTCCGTCGTATGACGGCTGTACTGTCTTGGTGCGCTTCGATGACGGCAAGGCGGTTCGCTATTCTGCTGCGAGTCCCGCCGACAACAGCACGGTGTCTTTGTTCATCCGCAATTACTCGCAATTTGTGGCTCACATGGAAAAGGCAAAACGTGTCCGCATTTCCTCACAGGTTTACCAAGAAGGTGCGCCGGTCTTCGACTTCGACGTAAGCGGCTTCAGCCAGTCAAAGTACAGGCCCGCAAAGTGAGCATCGTGCGGAATGGCCTAACGAGTAAGGTTAGATCGTGCGAGCGAGGCGAGCCGCGATCTGAACCGTTTGTTGGACAAGCCCGGTCCGAGAAGTACGCGCTCTATGCAGATAGCTTTTGCGAGATCGACCGGTGGCGTCGCAGGATGACGTCGAATGGTTGCAGATGTGTGCTTGATGCAGCATCAAGCGCCGCGCTGGCGGAAACACGAAGGCGTTGTTTGTCGATTTTGGCCTGATGTTGGCCGCGCGCCGTCGTCGGCATGTCGGCACCGAAGTCCGGACAACTGACGCTGGCAGTGACGGTTACATAACCAGGCATGCCGCAGTTCCATCGGGTGGTCGATCACGTCTTGTTCGTGGTGGCGCAAGGCGCGTGTGAATGACCTTCATGGCACCGCCGCAGTTCGTGCACGTAAGTGTGGGGCGTGGCTTGAAGTACGCAGCCGCATGGCTCAGATCGACTTTGAGCAGTACATGCAACAGTTGGATCAGGCGTTTGCTGTTGGGATGCGCGAAGCCGAAGTTGCGCGCCCGCCGCAAGCGCCGAGGCAGTACGTGGCGCAACACCAGCCGCAGGAAGTCGGCACCCGGCAGCGTGCGTGTTTTCCACTGCTGCGTCTTGCTGTCACGGTAGCGGAAGGTGACTTGCCCGTTGTGACACGCGAGAATGTCTTGCTCGCGGATCACGCCGCGGTACAGGTAGCGGCCCAGATAAACGAGGGGGTGAGGTTACATTTTAGAATTCTGCGAGGCCGTGCTTTTGCTGCCGCGTAGCGGCTTCGTCCAACAATTCATTCAACCCGACCGCCGGGGTCGGACTTGTCACTTCCAATCAACTCGGGCCGGCGGCGGGTTAATTCAGGCGTTAGCTACTAAGGTGCCCCAGTGACCTGCGTTGAACTAATCTCCGCGCTTTCGGACATCACTATCGGGATCGCAGCGGCCGTCACGGCCTTCGTTGCTTTTCAGGGCCTGAAGAGTTGGCAACGCGAGTTGAAAGGCAAGGCAGAGTTCGAAGCGGCTCGAAATCTATCTAAGTCGGCGTACAAGCTGCGCGACGAACTTCGGAATTGCAGGTCCCCCTTCGTAAGCGCTGGGGAGTTTCCGGAATCATATCGAGGCGCCCTGGGAAAGCATTCAACGGAAGAAGAGTTGGAGGCGTGGGCGCATGTTTACAAGACGCGCTGGGCGCCAGTCGCGCAATCGGTGCAAGAGTTTGATGCACAAGCGCTAGAAGCCGAGTCAATCTGGGGCAGCGACATCCGAGAAAAATCTGACGCCTTGCGTAAATGTGCGCAATCACTTTATGCCGCTATTCAGGCCTTTCTTTCAGATAAGGCTTCAGGCGGAGAAGATTTCAAGAGCAACCGCGATTTCGGCGTTGAGATCCGGAAAGAGCTCAACGATAGCGGTGACAAGCAGGAGAATAAGCTGTCAAAGGAAATCGCCAGGGCGGTGGAGGAGATCGATGCTTTCGTTCGCCCGCATCTGCGTCGTAGCTAACGAGTAAGGTTAGATCGTGCGAGCGAGGCGAGCCGCGATCTGAACCGTTTGTTGGACAAGCCCGGTCCGAAGTGCGCGCTCTATGCAGATAGCTTTTGCGAGATCAACCGGTGGCGTCGCAGGATGACGTCGAATGGTTGCAGATGTGTGCTTGATGCAGCATCAAGCGCCGCGCTGGCGCAAACACGAAGGCGTTGTTTGTCGATTTTGGCCTCACGCACCGCCCGAGCGTAGGCGTCGATGGTCTTGGGCCGCAAGCCCTGCAAGCGCAGGCGTTTGAGGTGGGTGGCGTAGCATTGCTTGAAGTCTGACTCGGATGCTGGTTTCATGGTCGGGTAGCCTCATCAACGTTTGCTTGAACGTCCCTCGGCAACGAGGGGGTGAGGCTACATTTTAGAATTCTGCGAGGCCGTGCTTTTTCTGCCGCGTAGCGGCTTCGTCCAACTATTCGGTCAAGCGGACCGCTGCGACGTGTCGCGGTAATTTGACACGCACTGTGGCAGCGGCCACTTACCTCAGACGTTAGCACCCACTTATGTCAGCTCGCTCTCTACGAATCGTGTGCATACTTGGCTTTGTGCTCAGCATCGTTGTTGCGGGGCTTGCCGTTCGCGATCTTGTAAGCCTTCCCAATCTTGCAGCGCTTCCGCAGCTGCGAGGTCTCGACACGTCTCGACTATCCGGCAGCCCACATTTTCAAGAGCTCGCCACTGCCTGGAGCGCTGAGGTAGTTGCCGCCGTGCAGAGCTTTCACGCTGCTTCGGTTTCGGCTTTGGCACTCGCCCGCTCTGGCGCGCAAGAGCGCATAGTCTTGGGCATTGGCTTCGCTGTCATCTTCGGGTTCATTTCGCTTCGTGTGCCACGCTTGTCGGGCGAGGCGTAAGTGGGTTCAACATCTCGTTCGTGGCGGACGACTGCGCCGCCGCTCAACTCAAGCGTTGAGGTTTCAGCATTCAGTGTTCGAACAATTGCAATACGGCGGTGGTTTCAAGTGGGTCGCGGCCGCGGCGTTCATCTTTGCGCTTGCCGCGTACTGGGCATTCGTTTCATCTGGGGGTCTTTCCACCGGTCAAGTCGCGAAAGGCGTCGTGCTTTCCACTGGGCCGGTGGCTGTTGCAAAGGTTTGTGGGGCAACCGAGCAAGTGGCCTCGGTGCAACTATCAAATGGGGGCATCATCCAGGCATTGGTCGCTTCTGGCGCGCCGCTTAAACCGGGCACACCGGTTACGGTGAGGCAAGAGTCGTTTACTTGTAACCCTACACACTATGAAATCGTTACAAGGGAGTAGCTGCAACCTAACTGTTCCGTAAGAGACTTCCCGTCATAAGCATCCTCGAGTGTCACCTCGAGTGTCAGGTCTTGAATCTCACCTCGAGCACCTCGAGCACCTCGAGCACCTCGAGCACCTCGAGCACCTCGAGCACCTCGAGTGTCAGGTCTTGAATCGTGAATATCTCACTGGAAGTCGGTGGGTCAGACTCGATTGAATCGTGATCAAATGGCGCTCAGCGTCCCGGTGACGCAGGTGATCGCAAATCGTCGACCAATCGGGAACCGAACATGAAAAACCCTGGTATCGATACGAGCGTCCGCGACGCCCCGGAGTCGCCCCGACCGAATCAGCCAGACGCATCATCCCAACCACTTCCTTTATTGATGGCGGTGCTTTGGGCGGCCACCGTCGTTGCTCAGCTGATCAGTCTTGCATTCGGTCGGGCAAACGCAGGGCAGGCTTTTGCCTCTGTCGTGCTGCCAAGCGTCGTGTATCTCAGCGTCGTGACCGTGCCTGCGGCCGGCCTTGGAATTGCGTTGGGGCGTCGAATGGGTATGGGTGCTCCGCTGATTGCAGCACTGCTTGCCCGACAGCCGGGTTCATTGCACAAGCTGCGCTCGGATGTTGTCCTGGCGGCGGGTTCCGGGATGGCCTTTGGTGGAGTGCTGATTCTGTTACGGATGATCAGCGAGCCATATCTTCCCGCGGCGCTTCCCGCTTTCGGATTTCGTGGTGTGATCGGTGGGTTGTCGGTTTCGCTGGGCGCGGCCGTGGCGGAGGAGGTTTGGTTTCGTCTTGGCCTGATGACCGTGCTGGTGTGGCTGGTTGCACGCGCTCTGGGTGATCGCGATGCAAAACCCAACGTGGTGTGGCCGGTCATCGTCATCACCTCGGTTGCTTTCGGAATGGTGCACTTGCCGCAGTTGCTGTCCTACGGCGCGGGATCGCCATTCGCCATTGCCGGCACGATCCTGGGCAACAGCGTCGTGGGAATTCTTTATGGATGGTGCTATTGGCGAAGAAGTCTCGTCGCTGCGATAATCGCGCACTTCGCCGTGGATGTGGTTCTGCACGTGCTTCCGGCGCTCACCGGTTGACGGTTGGAGCTTGTCGCCAACATTGGTTCCAGCGAGTTCGTGCTGGTTTCGGACCGCAAGTTCGATGATTGGGAATTCGCACATGATCAAGGATTTAACGAGGCGCTCTTGGCTATTGCTGGCCGGCGTTTTGCTGTCCTCGGTGGCCGTGCCTTTATTGGCACAAACGCGGCAACAGCATATTCATCATATGTCGCATGGTGTGATGCCATTCGACATGGCAAAGACCCTGCATGTGTTCAAGATGACCGAGCGGGGAGGCATCGAACGCGTTGTCACCCGGGGCGCGGCAGCAAACGACCAGATCGCACTCATTCGACAGCACTTGCAGCACGAGGCCAGGAAGTTTCAGAAGGGCGATTATTCGGATCCGGCCAGGTTGCATGGAGCCGACATGCCGGGACTCAAGGAACTTCAGAAGGGTGCGTCCGGCATCACGGTTTCATATGCAGCGCTGCCGAACGGGGCCGAAATCTCATTCGAGACCAGAGATCTGCATCTGCTGACGGCCATTCACAGATGGTTTGGCGCGCAGCTATCCGAACACGGTGCGGATGCAAAAGCAGAATGAATGGCTGTGGCCCAACTGTCGGTTCCAGGCAAGATTGGCGCCGGGCGAGCGGCCTTTGAACTGCGCTTGCAGGCGATCAACAACAACGTTGCAGGCTTGCCTGCCGTTCGGGTTGCACCTGTGTCTGGCGAGCGCTCGCTTGGGACCCTTGGCGCGCCAGCAGCGACGGCTTGAATGAATTTCAGCCTTGCGGCTTGTCGATCGCCCGGCGCCATTTGCACGGACCGTGACAGATGCAGGTTGCAAATGGCGTGCGCACCTTGCGCGTTGCTTGTTGTGAAATTGGCCAATTGGGTACGCGCAAGGTAGACATCGGCAACCCAGAATGGCATAAGCAGATATTCAAGCACCAATCACAAGGAGTACGACATGCATGTCACCGTGGCTCTTGGACCGCTCATCTCGCTGATCGCCGGCATTCTGATTCTGATCATGCCCAGGTTGTTGAATTATATCGTGGCGATCTATCTGATTGTCATCGGCCTGATCGGGCTTTTCGGCCATAACCTGCTGTAGGCAAGTGTCGAGCGTCGCCGCTCAAATTGATCGAGCGGCGACGGGTCCGGCGCCGCGATCATACGCGTCCGCGCATCTGGTGAAGCACTACACCAGGTGATGCGGCTGTTTGAATGGCTCGTGGTTGTCCCGACGCCAAGCCCGACACAACTGCCCGGATCCATGCCTGAAGCGACCGACTCATTCATCGCCGCAAAGCGGTCCAGAGATGCATGGGTGGCGTTTGCGATCGCGTCGGCGTTTTTTCTGTACGAGTTCGTGACTCGTGTCGAACCAAGCCTCGCCACGCAGTCGATCGAGCATTTTTATGGTCTGTCAAATGCGCGTTTCGGCACGATGGCGAGCCTGTTTTTCTGGATATATGCGCCCATGCAAATCGTGGTCGGGCTGTTGCTCGATCGTTACGGCGCCAGGCGATTCGTCCTGCTTGGAAGCCTTGCCTGCGCGACCGGGGTACTGGTTTTCGTGGCTACGGATCAAGTGACGGTTGGCGAGGCCGGGCGCGCATTGACCGGTTTCGGGGCATCCTTCGCATTCGTTGCGGCGCTTTGGCTGGTCAACCACTGGTTCGCGCCGGAGCGTTTTGCGCTGCTCTCCAGTGGCGTCAACGCAGTGGGTATGCTGGGTGCGGCGGTTGGTGGCGTGGCGCTGTCCGGCCTGATCGCGCGCGCCGGTTGGCGCAGCGTGTTCATGGCCACGGGTGGGGTGGGTCTGGTGGTGTTTTTGCTGGCTTTGTTGTTCTTGCGCGAGCCGGTTTCGCCCGCACGTGCGGCCTCATCGCACATCGCTACTCACGTGCGCCGAAGTCTGGCTGCCGTGATCGGCAATTCGCGCACATGGGCTATCGCCATCATCGGCATGCTCTACTACGTGCCGGTCAACGTGTACGCGGGTCTGTGGGGAACCACCGAATTGATCAAGGACCATCACGTATCTGCGGTGACCGCCGAATCGCTGGTTTCCCTGATCTTCTGGGGCATCATGGCCGGCAGCGTTTTTGGCGGCTGGCTGTCGGATCGACTCGGTCACCGCAAGTACCTGGTCTTTTTCGGAGCCGTGCTCACGAGCGCGGCCTATGCGGCGGTACTTTATCTGCCCGGATCCATCGAATTCGAAGGCCCGTTGCTGTTCGCGGCCGGTTTTTTCGGCGGGCCACAGATGCTGACGTTCGCCATGGCCAAAGAAGGGCAGGAGAAACGGCTCAGCGGCACGATCATCGCGTTCGTCAACATGATCGGCATTGCCGGCGCGCTGATCTTTCAGCCGTTGGTGGGTTGTTTGGCCGATCTTGCCGATGGAAACTTTCGGCTGGCATTGTCGGTGTTGGTGGTGTGCACGGGCCTGGCGGCATTGCTGGTTGTCTTGTTGCCGGAATATCGCCACCCGGATCATGTTTCCCTCGATGATGCGCCGTGAATGCCGTTGCGATCCGACATCGGACAAACGATCCGGGTTGCATTCGTCGGGACTGTCTGCCGGCCTTCAGGGTTCCGACTTGTCGTGTTTGGCCGGAAGCGGTTCAATCGGGCCGATGTCCACCTGGCCGAACTGTGTGGCGACAAAGTCGGCGAATTCCTGTTTTCGGGCGGACCAGAAATTGGTTTGGGATTGTCCCTTGCTGTACTGGCCGATGCTGTTCAACTGCGACAGCAGCGCCTCTCCGCCAATGGCCACCGTGGCGGGATTGTATTGGCTGACATCCACGCTCGCGGCTGTCGGATCATCTTCCGTGGTGCCTGAGCGGGCGCGTTCGGAACTGTAGTCGCTGTCGAATCGCCGGGTAGCGCGGGCGAGGGTGACATTGTCGCCGTAATCCGGCTGCAGTTGCTTCCAGATCGCGCCGGCACGCTTGCGCTGTTCGGTATCGAGGCTTGCATAGGCCGTGCTCAAAGCCGCGTCGTAATCGGGTTTGTGCGATTCGGCGGCAATGCCGAACCAGGCTACGCCGCGTGCGCGATCGATCGGCAAATCCCACAGGCCGTGAAAGTATACTTCGCCCAGATTGTACTGGGCGACCTTGTTGGCCCAGTACGCCGCTTGCTTGTACGCGGCGAGCGCGCTCGCGTAATCCTTCCGGCGAATGTCTTCCAGAGCGATGCGCTCGTAGTATTTGCCCGGCAGATAAAGGCGAGCCGGATCCCTCACGGTTTCGTGCGGCACAGACGCTGGCTGACCGGCGGCAGCAGTTGCCGGCCAGGCACAACACAGCAGCAGGCAGGCGGCTGTTCCAATCCGCTGTTTCGCGAGTCCGCGCGCGCTAGCCATCCGGTTACTCCGACGAGGAGCTGTGTCGGCGATTACAACGCGCGTGCCGAGCCCGGTCAAGCGGCGGTCGACCGGACTGCAGGAACATCGATCCTGCGTCTGTTTTCCAATCAGGGCGACGCTTCGAACCCGTCGCCGAAGATTTCGCCTTCCAGCCGTTCGTAAGCACCCATGTCGCAGTGCGCGCCTTGCGGACGCGCGACGCCGCGCTGATCGACGCCGCCCACGGTGTCGGGATCGTTGCAGATGGCGTCGTCCGCCGCGTCGATCGCCGGCGAGCCGGGCAGCAGGGCGAACGTCGCGATGCCGCCGCCGTTGCTCGACAAGCCGCCAAGCATGGGATCGCCGGTCAGGTTGCCGTTCACGCCACCGGTAGCGCCGCAGGAACCAAACCGGATCAGCGTATTTTGCGCATCGACGCTGCCGCCGCTCGGCGCATCGCAGACCGACCCGGGAGCACCGGTGAGGATGCTGTTGCGCAGCGTGATCGTGTCGACCACGGCGACCACGCCGTCGGTCGTCGTCGTGTTGATCAGGGTCGCTCCATGGCCGTTGTTTTCGCGCAGATCGCCGCCCACGTTTCCGGAAAACGTGCTGTTGACCACCAGTAGCGTTCCTTCATTGGCGATTCCGCCGCCGGAAAAACTCGCCGAATTGTCGACGAACAGGCTGCCGGTGACGACCGCGCTGCCGGCGTGGACGTAAATGGCGCCGCCGATATTGTCGTTCGCGATATTGCCGGAGAACACGCAAGCGCTGACCGCCAGCGTTCCCGCGTTGAAGATGCTGCCGCCGGCCTGGCTCGCCGTATTGTTCGTTAGCGCACAGTCGATCAGGGTCAGAACTGCGCCAGCGGCGTTGCGGATACCCGCACCGTCATCGCCGGCTCCTCGCGTTACCGTCATATGGGCCAGGGTGAGATCGCCGCCGGAAGCTACGCGGAAAGGACGGTGGCTGTCCTGTCCGTCGATCACGAGCAAGTCCCTGCCGGGCCCACCAATGGCCAACATCGTGGTGACGGCCGGCAGGTCCGAGTCGAGCGCGATGGTGCGCGGCGATGCAAAGATGCCTCCGTCAAAACTGATCGTGCTCGATCCACCCGCAGTATTGGCATCGGCAATTGCGCCGCGCAACGAGCAGTCGTTTGCCGCGGCCGAGCAGGACGACAGTCCCGCGTCGTCGCTGGTCGTGTCCACTACATACGTCGCTGCTTGCGCTGCACCCGTGGCCATGATCAGCGCCAAAAAAATTCCTGAACTACTCGACCGGCAGAGCCGGCGCATGTCCGTTTTCATTGGTTGCTCCTCAGCACTTTTTTTCGGTGCGCAGACACGCGCTGCTACGCGGCGATCGCCACTGCATGCACTGTCACTCCCGTGGCGAACGCTTCGAGGCCTGCGGCAAATCGGGCGCATTGGATCACGCGATCGTTGAAACCAGCGTTGTAGTCGGCGTGGTAACGGGCGTGGTAAAGATTGAAAATCGCGTGGCTGGATGCTTCAACGAGCGAGGAAGCTGCGAACCGCAACCAAAAACGCGGCTGACGCCAATTCGCGTCCGAGCAGCAGGTGGTTCGGACTGTCGAGGCTGACGAATTCCGCGTCCGGAATCGCAGCGGCGATGGCCCTGCCGGTACGCAGCGGGATGCGTTGGTCACCGCGACTGTGCAAGACGAGTGTCGGAACACGCAGTTCGCCGAGCCGGTGGCGCACGTCGATTTGCGAAAATGCTTCAAGGAAACGTACCGCGTTTTTCGGCGATGTCGTACGCCGCTGGAAGTCGTCGAACCAGCTCAGTTCGTCGTTCGTCGCGCCCGGCATGAAGGTCTGCGAGAACAGGTGCCGATAGGAAGGATCGTCGCGGCCCCACCCAGCTCCCGTCAGCACCATGATCGCTTCGCGCTCGCGGGTTTCTTCCGGCGTGGCGAGGTGACGCCAGCCTGCGGCATAGCCACCGAACAGGATCAGGTGCGACACGCGATCCGGATGGCGCGCCGCGTATTCGATGGAAACCGAGGCGCCTTGACTGATGCCGAGCAACGGGAAGCGATCCAGACCCGCCGCATCGACAACCGTCTCAAGATCGGTAACGAACGTCTCGAAACTGATTTCGGGAACATTCCAGTCGGAAAGACCGCAGCCGCGTTCGTCGTAGCGGATCAGGCGGCGATGGCGGGCGAGGTCGCGAAACAGAGGACTCCAGATCGGCGCTTGCCAGTCCAGTTCAAGATGCGACAGCCAGTTCGCCGCCTTGACCAGCGGCGGATTGTCGTCATCTCCTACCGTCGCCCAGGCCAGAGAAACCCCATCATGTGCGCGCACGAAACGCACACACTGCTGGATTCGCAGGATACGATCGGTTTCCTCATCCGATACCGCACGCGCGACGTCGACGACGTTGGATGGTGGCGTCTGGATGGGCCACTCCGGCGGCTGCAGATTCGCCGCACGGAAGCGCTCGTCCAACTCGTTGCGCAAGGTCTTTGCCTCGTCGATGCGACCGGCCTTCGATCGCGCCTCAGCAGCGGCGATGGCTGCGCCGCGGTCGAACGGCGCGTCCTCGAGCCAGGCATCGGCCCATTCGACTGCTTCGTTGGGCGCCATCGTATCGACAACGGCCAAACGCCGCGCCAATCTTGTGCGCAATCGCACGATTTCCATGCGCTCGCGCTGCAGCCACGCGCTGAAACCGGCAAGATTCGGAAGATCGCAATTTTCCAGAAGCGTCTGTCGACACGATTTCCACGCTGCCGCCAGCGATGCCGCACTTGCATGCTCGTCGCCCGCCAATTGGACTACCTGATGGATATCGACTGCGACATCCGATACATCGATAGTCACACGTTCGCGATCGGCGACGAGGAATGCCACATCGTTTTCCTTGAGCATGCCTCTGAGCTTGCTCAGCGACCAGCGCAGTGCGCCGCGCGGATCATCCGGGACTTCCCAGAACAGTTCGCACAGTCGTTCGCGTCGCTGCGGCACGCCGGAAAGAATCAGATAGCCGAGCAGCGATCTGGTCTTGCGTGATGGCGGCATCGCCAGCTCACGGCCGCCGGCGATGACCCTTAGATCTCCGAGCGTCTGGATTTGCAGCGTCTTGCCGTTTGTCATGGATTCCAATAAGCAAGTTGGCGCAGTCCTGCGCCGAACGAAAGGCATTTTCCAATCCTACCATCGCGCCCCACCATGCCGAATGGGGTTTCGCCTGCTTCGCCGCAATCCGCAGGATCCAGATTTCGCCACCACCATCAGAGTGGATCCGGGCAGCGTGTGCTCCAGGCACGACTCAAGCGGGAAGTTGCGCATGGCGTCGGCTACGCGCTTGCTTGCGCCTGCGAAACGAATGCGACGGTTTGGACATTGCGGTACGAATGATTCGTGCGCAGTATCGCGACAGAAGCTGCAAGGACTTCTGTCGCATAGGCAGGAATCTGGTGGGCGCGACAGGGATCGAACCTGTGACCCCTACCATGTCAAGGTAGTGCTCTACCGCTGAGCTACGCGCCCGTGAGGGGCGCGCATGATACATCGGCAAGAGGGTGTGCGCCAAGCTCTGCTGTTTCGCTGCGAAACAGCGGCACGATCGGTTTCCGCATGCTGGTATGCGCGCGCCGCGAGATCGTTTCCGGGGCAACTCCCGCTCACCATGCTGCAGTCGTCCGGCTTGTCCGCGTGTGTGTCCGCGGACAAGCCTGGTTGTGCAGGAAAAAAGCATTTCTTCTTGCAAGTCATGTGTTTACGCGTTGGCAAAGCGATGGCATAACCCTTGCTGAGCTATGTGCGGGACGCGCGTTGGTGCGCGCCGGGAATGCCGAATGTTTCGTGATACCGCAGCGCAGGATCGTCTGGTCGAAGTCAAACCATATCGTCGTCGTGCCTTCATGATTGGCGGCGGCGTGCTGGCGTTGGTGCTGATTGCGCTGATTGTGCCGGGCGTCAAACGCATGATGTCGGCCGACGCCTCGGTGAGTGCTTCGCGTCTGGCGTTCGCCACGGTGCAACGCGGTCATTTCGTGCGCGACATCGCTGCCGAAGGGCGTGTGGTAGCAGCGGTGCGACCGACGTTGTATGCGTTGTCGCCTGGCACCGTGGTGCTGAAGACGCGCGCCGGCGACAGCGTCAAGCAGGGCCAGGTGCTGGCCGTGCTCGACAGTCCGGAATTGACCAATCAACTTGCGCAGCAGCAATCCGCGCTGGACGCCATGCAGGTCGATTACGAACGCGCGAAAATCGATGCGCGCAAGCAGCGCCAGGCGCTGCAGAAAGCCTACGACAACGCGCAGATCGACCAGAAAGCCGCAGTCAGGGAACTGGCCCGCAACAAGCAGGCGTTCGACAAGGGTGCAGTGCCGGAACAGGATGTATCGCGCGCACAGGACACGTTGGAGAAGGCTGAAATCGCGCTCAAGCATGCGAAGAGCGATCGAGGTCTCGATAGCGACAGTCTGGATTTCGACATCCAGGCGAAGAAGCTTGCGCATGATCGCCAGGCGCTGCTGGTGAAGGATCTGCAGCGCCAGGTCGATGCATTGAACGTGCGTTCTCCGGTGGACGGGCAGGTTGGTCAGATCTTCGTCGCGCCACGTGCGAGCGTGGCCAAGGATGCGCAGCTGCTGACGGTGATCGATCTTTCCGCGCTTGAAGTCGAGGTCAAGGTCCCGGAAAGCTTCGCCCGCGATCTGGGTGTCGGCATGGCCGCACAGATCAGCGGCAACGGCAATCAATGGAAAGGCGCGGTCAGTGCGATCTCGCCGGAAGTCGTCAATGGCGAAGTGGCGGCGCGTGTGCGCTTCGAAGGCGCGAAGCCCGAACACCTGCGTCAGAACCAGCGGCTATCCGTGCGCATCCTGTTGGACGAGCGCGACAACGTGTTGACCGTGGCGCGCGGTTCTTTCGTCGACGAATCCGGTGGCCGCTATGCCTATGTCGTGCGCGACGGCATTGCGGTCAAGACACCGATTCAGGCCGGAGCCAGTTCCATCGACAAGGTCGAGATACTGCAGGGATTGAATGTCGGCGACAAAATCGTGATTTCCGGCACCGACAGTTTCAACGGCGCGGCGCGCGTCGCGATCAGCAATTGATTTGTTCGTGGCTCCCGGTCCAGCTCCGGTGGCCAAAGAATTGTTTCATCACCGAGGAAATGCCATGTTGAAAATGACCCACCTGTCCAAGGTCTACCGCACCGAAGTGGTGGAAACCTACGCGCTGCGCGATTTCAATATCGACGTGAAGCCCGGCGAGTTCGTCGCCGTGACCGGGCCTTCGGGTTCCGGCAAGACGACGTTTCTCACGATCGCGGGTTTGCTCGAAACGTTCACCGGCGGCGAGTACCGCCTCGACGGCGTGGATGTCAGCAACCTCAACGACAACGCGCGCTCGAAGATACGCAACGAGAAGATCGGGTTCATCTTCCAGGCATTCAACCTGATCCCCGATTTGAACGTGTTCGACAACATCGACGTGCCATTGCGCTACCGCGGCATGAAATCCGCCGAACGCAAGCAGCGCATCATGGGCGCGCTCGAACGCGTCGGGCTGACTTCGCGCGCCAAGCACTATCCGGCCGAACTGTCCGGAGGCCAGCAACAACGCGTGGCCATCGCACGCGCCCTGGCCGGCAGTCCGAAGCTGCTGCTCGCCGACGAACCGACCGGCAACCTCGATACGCAGATGGCACGCGGCGTGCTCGAACTGCTTGAGGAAATCCATCGCGACGGCGCCACCATCGTCATGGTCACGCACGATCCGGAACTGGCCGCGCGCGCACAGCGCAACGTGCACATTATCGATGGCCAGGTCGTCGATATCGCCGAGGAGCCGCGATTCCACCATGCCGAGCATGCAGCCGCGGCCGGTGCGGCTGGCGCTTGAACGCGAACACACGCGCTGATCCGCGATTTATAGCACTGCATATCCGGGGTCGCAGATGTTTTCGTACTACATGGAACTGGCACTGCGCAGCTTGAAGCGCAGTCCGGGCCTGACCTTGCTGATGATCCTCGCGATCGGTTTCGGCGTGGCGGCATCGATGATCACGTATTCCGTGTTCCGTGCCGTGTCGGTCAATCCGATCCCGGAGAAATCCGGGCAACTGTTCACGCCACAGATCGACAGTTGGGGGCCGCAGCAGAACGAGAAGGGCGAGCCGCCGGAAGCACTGGATTATGTGGATGCGATGGCGCTGACACGTGCGCATGAAGCCAAGCGCCAGACGCTGCTGTATCCGGTCCAGATGTCGGTGATACCGGGCGGTACCCGGGATCTTCCCCTAGCCGCGAACGGCTATGCCGTCGACAGCGACTTCTTCGCGATGTTCAATGTGCCGTTCCAGTACGGCGTTGGCTGGAACGTGCACGACGACCGGGCGCGCAGCGCCGACGTGGTGATCAGTGGCCAGCTCAACCAGCAGTTGTTCGGTGGTGTCGACAGCGTGGGACGCACGGTCAACCTCAACGGTCACGATTACCGCGTGGTCGGTGTGACCAGCCACTGGAACCCCAAGCCGCGCTTCTTCGACCTGTTCAGCACCCGGGGTTTCAATGAGGCCTCGGACTTCTACATGCCGATCACCCACGCGCTGGATCTGAAGATGCGAACCGGTGGCCGCAACAGCTGTCGCGGCAAGCTCACCTTCACCACCTGGGAGGACTACCTGCAGAGCAATTGCGTGTGGATCACCCCATGGGTGCAATTGGACAGCGCTACCGATGTCGCGCACTACCGCCGTTTCCTCGAGAGCTATGCCGCCGATCAGCAACGGGCCGGGCGCTTCGCCTGGGCGCCGAACGTGCGCCTGCGCGATGTGATGCAGTGGCTCGACTACGAACATGTCGTGCCGCCGGAAAGCCGCATATCTCTGCTGGTATCGCTGGGCTTCTTCCTGATCTGCCTGATCAACACCATCGGTCTGCTGTTGGCAAAGTTTCTGCGGCGCGCCGGCGAAATCGGAGTGCGACGCGCACTTGGGGCCTCGCGGCGGGAGATCTACACGCAATACCTGATAGAGGCGGGCACGGTGGGTCTGGCTGGTGGCGTGCTGGGGCTGCTGCTTACCGCCACGGGTGTGTCTGGAGTGGGCGTGCTGTTCCCGCCGCAGATCGCGAAGTTGGCACAGCTCGATTTCGAGTTGGTGGGGCTGACTCTGTTGGTGGCGATCGTCGCAACCGTGCTCGCGGCATTCTATCCAGCCTGGCGCGCGGCGCGCGTGCAGCCGGCCTGGCAGCTGAAGAGCAATTAGTGCGCTATCCCTGCGCGTGGAAGCGGCCATCCATGGCCGCACTCATCAATAAAAGCGATATTCATTGGGCTGGATGCAAGAACACATGATGACCATAAAACCCATTCTTGTTGCGCTGCGCCGGCATAAGGCGGGTACCTTGCTGATCGCGCTGCAGATCGCGCTGACGCTGGCGATCGTGTGCAATGCGTTGTTCATCATCCACCAGCGGTTGGCCAATCTGTCCGCACGCAGTGGCGTCGACGAGGCCAATGTGTTCGTGATTCGGAACCAGTGGGCCGCCGACTGGTCGACGCAGCAGGTCGATGCCCAGGTGCGGGCCGACTTGATTGCGCTGCGGAACCTGCCCGGCGTGCGCGATGCGGCCCCCGCCACCGGCTATCCGCTGCAGGGCGGCGGTTGGGACAACTTCATCACGATGACGCCCGACCAGGTCAAGCCGACCACCGATTCCGCGGTGTACATCGGCGATGACCATCTGCTCGACACACTCGGATTGCAATTGGTCGCGGGACGAAATTTCCGTCCCGACGAAGTCCTTGTGATGGGAACCCAGGCAGTTGTCGTTCCGCCGCAGGTGATTGTGAGCCAGGCACTGGCCGACCGGCTATTTCCCGATGGCTCGGCGCTGGGCAAGAGCTTCTACGCGATGAGTGCGACGCCCAGCACGATCATCGGTATCGTCGAGCCCTTGCACCGACAGGGTGTGTCTTCGTGGAACAAGGCTTATGCCGGGCAATCTCTGATCTGGCCGGGGCGGCCGGATGACGCGCACGGCATCTACTACATTGTCCGCGCCAAGCCGGGGCAGCTCGCCGCCGCGATGCGCGAGGCACCCAAAGCGCTGTTCGCGCAGAGCCGCATGCGCATCATCCGCCCCAAGGATGGCATCCGGGACTACGCCGAGATTCGTCATCGCGTCTTCGAAAGCGACCGCGGCATGGCGATCCTGATGGGTGTCATCAGCGCCGTGCTGCTGGTGATCACTGCAGCGGGCATCGTCGGGCTCACCAGTTTCTGGGTCGGCCAGCGGCGCAAGCAGATAGGCGTGCGTCGCGCACTGGGTGCGACGCGGCACGACATTCTGCATTACTTCCTCACCGAGAATCTGCTGATCGGCCTCGCTGGCGTGACGGCCGGTGCGGTGCTCGCAATGGTCGTCAACCTGTGGATGGAGACCCGTTTCGAGATGGACCGAATGTCGATTGCCTATATCGGCGTCGGAATCATTGTGCTGCTGCTGCTCGGGCAGGGCGCGGTGCTGGCGCCGGCGCTGCGTGCCTCACGGGTGTCGCCCGTGGAGGCGACGCGGTCGGTTTGATGTGCCCCTTCCAGCCGGGAAGGGTTCTTGTGAAGGAGCGTTCGACGCATGTTTGCCTACTACTTTGGACTGGCTCTGCGCAGCCTCAAACGCAGCCCCGGCCTCACCGCGCTGATGGTGCTGGCGATCGGCTTCGGCCTGGCCGCTTCCATGACGACGTGGTCGGTGTTTCGTGCGGTGTCGGGCGATCCGATTCCGTGGAAGTCGTCGAAATTGTTCGTGCCGCAGATACAGATGTGGGATCCAAGCCAGCGCAGCAAGAACAGCGACAACGAACCGCCGCAAGCCATGGATTACATCGATGCCATGGCGTTGATGCGCGACCACCGCGCGACGCATCAATCGGCGATGTATGAAATCAACGCCTCGGTAGTACCGGCGACCGCAGGTCTGCATCCGATCAACTCCGGCGGACACGCGGTTTACGCCGAGTTCTTTGCGATGGTCGATGCGCCATTCAAGTTCGGCAGTGCCTGGAGCGCCGATGACGATGCGCATGCTGCTGCAGTGGCGGTGATCAGCGCCAAGCTCAACCAGAAAGTGTTCGGCGGCAGCAACAGCGTCGGCAAGACACTCAATGTCGAGGGCAAGGATTATCGTGTCGCCGGCGTTCTCGACGCCTGGAATCCGCAGCCGCGCTTTTACGATGTGGTCAACAGCGGTGGATTTTCAACCAACGCGGACGATCTGTTTCTGCCTTTTACCCGGGCGATCGCCGTAGGCATGCCCAACGACGGAAACACCAATTGCTCCGAAGAGCCCAAACAATCCGGATTCGTCGGTTTGCAGCAGTCCAGTTGCGTCTGGATTTCGTTCATGGTGGAACTCGAAGATGGCGCTGCTGCGCAGGCCTACAAGACCTATCTGGACGGCTACGCGCGCGTGCAGCAGCAGGCCGGTCGTTTCCACTGGGCGCCAAACAATCGACTGCGCAGTCTGCCCGCTTGGCTGGACTACCAGCACGTGGTGCCGAGCGACACGCGCGTATCACTCCTGGTTGCGCTGGGTCTGCTCGTGGTGTGCCTGGTGAACACGGCGGGCCTGCTGTTGGCCAAGTTCCTGCGCCGCAGCAGCGAGATAGGCGTACGCCGTGCGCTTGGAGCTCCGCGCGGGGCAATTTATGCGCAGTTTCTGACCGAAGCCGGGATCATCGGTGCGGCCGGCGGTGTGCTTGGCCTGGCGTTGACCGCAATCGGTGTACTCAGCGTCGGCTTGGTACTGCCAAGGGACATCGCCGATCTGGCGCGCGTCGATCCTGCTTTGGTGGCGACCACCGTTGTTGTTGCCGTCGTGGCGACCTTGCTTGCCGGTCTGTATCCCACGTTTCGCGCTTCGACGGTGCAGCCGGCATGGCAGTTGAAATCGAACTGAACGGGGGCGCAAAAGCAATGCGATTCAAACTTGAAGAACTTCGGGCTTCCGAGATTGCCCCAAAGCGCGCAATCCGGCACGACGCGTCCATGAGCGCAAGGCCATGACCCTGCATCCGATTCTCACGGCGCTGCGTCGACACAAGGCTGGAGTGATACTGATTTCGCTGCAGATCGCGTTGACCCTTGCGATCGTGTGCAACGCCATTTTCATCATCGGCCAGCGCATTCAGCGTCTGAATCGCCCAACCGGACTGGACGAGAAAAACCTGTTTCTCGTGACACAAGTTTGGGTGGGAGCACCGACCGGGGACGACCAGGCATCGATCGACAAACTTGATTCGATGCAACGCGCCGACGTGCAGACATTGCGGAATCTTGCCGACGTGGAATCCGCGATTGCGATCAATTCGATGCCGTTGGTCGACAGCACATGGGTCAATGGCGTCCGCCTCAAGCCGAATCAGAAACATGACACGGCCAGTGCGGCATTCTATTTCAGCGACGAAAAAATGTTGCCGACGCTGGGGCTCAAATTGATCGCCGGTCGGAATTTCACGCCGGCCGATATCGGGCATCGCGGCTTTCGCGATACCAACACTTCGGCGATCGTCATCATCACCAAGGCGCTGGCGGACAAGCTGTTTGCCGATGGCAATGCCGTCGGCAAGACGATCTACATCGCCAACAATACAACGCCCAGCACGGTCATCGGAGTCGTCGAGCGACTGCAAATTCCAAGTGCAAACAACTGGGCCAGGCGGCTGGCTTTCAATTCGATCATCGAGCCGGTACGTCTGGATGCCTATTTCGCGCGTTATGCGATTCGCGCCAAGAACGGGCGCCTTGATTCCGCGATGCGCGAGGCCCGCGATGCACTGTTTGCGGTCAATCCCATGCGCGTCATCGACGACGATGGCGGCGTTCGTCCATTTTCCGAGATCCGCGCGCGCGCGTACCGCGCCGATCGCGGCATGGCGATATTGATGGGTGTGATCTGCCTGATCCTGCTCGGTGTCACCAGCGCAGGCATCGTCGGGCTGACCAGTTTCTGGGTTGGTCAGCGCCACAAGCAGATCGGTGTGCGGCGCGCGCTGGGCGCGCGCAAGCTCGACATCCTTCGCTACTTCCAGATCGAGAACCTCATGATCGCCGGCGTCGGCGCTGCCGCAGGCATCGCGCTGGCGGTTGGACTGAACCTTTGGTTGATGCATCGTTTCGAGATGGACCGGATTCCGATCGTCTATGTGTTTCTCGGCATTGCCGTCGTGCTGCTGCTCGGTCAAGCCGCCGTTTTCATTCCGGCTCGGCGCGCGTCGAATGTGCCGCCGGTCGTGGCGACGCGGAGCGTGTGATGAGAACCGCGATTCGGAGTTGCAGACTCGGGACTCGCATCAGCGCGCGCTGCCCTGAAGCGCTCCCGTGCGAGGGAAGACCCTGCGTGGGGATGGTTGCGTTCCGAACAACTCACGAATCCCGAATTCCGAATCCAGGCGCCGAAGGAGCGAACTGATGTTTGGCTACTATCTCGAACTGGCGCTGCGCAGCCTGAAGCGCAACAAGGTGCTCACGGCCCTGATGGTGCTGGCCATTGCGCTGGGCATCGGCGCGTCGATGACGACGTTGACGGTGCTGCACGTGCTTTCCGGCGATCCGCTGCCGGACAAGAGCGCGCGACTGTACTATCCCCAGCTCGATCCGCAGGATATGGACGGCTACCAGCCGGGCAAGGAGCCGCCGCAGCAGGTGACCTGGATCGACGGCATGAACCTTCTGCATGCAGCTCGCGCGACGCACCAGGCGCTGATGACAGGCGGTGCAGTCGCGATTCAGCCGGACGCTTCCAGCATCGACCCGTTTTTCGAGGACGCGCGATATACCACGGTGGACTTCTTCAGCATGTTCGAGGTGCCGTTTTTGTACGGTCGCGCCTGGAGCGCGGCAGACGACGCTGCCAGCGCTCGCGTCGCCGTCATTTCGCGCACCCTCAACGACAAGCTCTACGGCGGTGCGGACAGCACCGGCAAGGTGCTGCAAATCGGCGACATTTCATTTCGGATCGTCGGCGTTATCGACGCGTGGCGGCCGACGCCGCAGTTCTACGACCTGTTCACAAGCATAGCCGAGCGCGAAGGAGTATTTCTTCCGCTGACAACGGCGACCGACGTCAAATTTTCGCACAATGGTTCGACGGATTGTTGGGGAAATGGCTCCGGCGACGACATGCGCAAGGCGCCATGCACCTGGTTGCAATTCTGGGCGCAACTGGACAGTGCGAAGCAGGCGGCGGCCTACAAGCAATACCTGATCAATTATTCCCACGAGCAGAAGACGCTGGGCCGTTTCCAGCGGCCGGCGAATGTGCGCCTGCGCAGCCTCATGCAATGGCTCGATTTCAACAAGGTAGTGCCCTCGGACGTGCGCCTGCAGGTCTGGCTTGCGCTCGGTTTTCTACTCGTGTGTCTGGTCAACACGGTCGGATTGATGCTTGCAAAATTCCTGCGCCGGTCGGGCGACATCGGCGTGCGCCGGGCACTGGGCGCTTCCCGGCGTTCGGTGTTTGCGCAACTGCTGATGGAGGCAGGGATCGTGGGCTTGGCCGGTGGAGCGATCGGTCTGTTGCTGGCATTGCTTGGGCTGTCGCTGGTGCGTCATCAGCCGGCGCAATACGCCAAGCTGGCGCACCTGGACACCAGCATGCTGATCGCCACGTTCCTGCTTTCGATCGGTGCCGCACTGCTGGCCGGACTGCTGCCGGCGTGGCGCGCCTGCCAGATTGCCCCCGCCCTTCAACTCAAGAGCAACTGACATGGAAATCGTGCCGATCCTCTCGACTCTGCGCCGCCACAAGATCACGGCGTTGCTTGTCATTCTGGAAATCGCGCTGACCTGCGCGATCGTGTGCAACGCAGTGTTCCTCATCAGTCAGCGCCTTGAGCGCATGAAGATGGTCGGCGGCATCGCTCGGCACGAGTTGGTGCAGGTGCGTGTCGTGAGTATTGCCAAGCGTTCCGACGCGACGGCCAGAACGCAGGAGGATCTGGCGCAATTGCGTCAGATACCCGGTGTCACGCAAGCAGCTCTCGTCAATGAGGTGCCGTTCACGAACAGCTCCTGGAACACCAGCATCAAGCTGGATCCGAAACAGAAGCTGGCCACTTTGAATGCCACGCAGTATTTCGGTGAAAACCTGTTGCGTACGTTCGGCGTCAGGCTGGTCGCCGGACGCGACTTCAACGCCGACGAATACGTGGATTTCGCGGCGCTGCAGCGCGATGAGAAACTGCAATCGAAGATCACCACAATGATCATCACGAAAGCATTGGGCGAGCGTCTTTGGCCGGGGCGCAGCGCGCTGGGCAAGACGATCTATCTGAGCGACAAGCCGGTGCGCGTCGTGGGTGTCGTCGATGCACTGATTCGGCCATCGCTGTTCAACGGCGACAACTCCGCGCAGTGGTCGATGGTGATGCCGATACGCATGGACACCGGCAACGCATCGCGGTTCGTGCTGCGCACCACGCCTGAACAGCGCGAGTCGGTCATGGCCGCGGCAGCCAAGGTGCTGCGCAAGACCGATCCGCATCGGATCATACTCGACAAGCGGACGCTGGACGATTGGCGCAGCCAGTTCTTCCAGAACGATCGCGCGATGGCCGGCACTTTGGTCGGCGTGATCGTCGCGCTGCTCACGGTCACCGCGCTCGGTGTGGTCGGCCTGGCCAGCTTCTGGGTCGCACAGCGCAAACGCACGATAGGTGTTCGCCGTGCGTTGGGCGCAACCCGGCGCAATATCCTGGTCTACTTCCAGACCGAAAATTTCCTGCTGGCGACAATCGGTATCGTGCTCGGCGCGGTGCTCGCATACGCGATCAATCTGCTGCTCATGCAACACTATGAGTTGCCCAGATTGCCATGGCCGTATCTGGCTGCCGGCGCTGTCGCCTTGTGGTCGCTCGGTCAACTGGCCGTACTCGGTCCGGCGTTGCGTGCGGCAGCGGTACCGCCCGTGGTGGCGACGAGGAGCGTGTAATGAAAGCCGGGATTCGGGATTCGGGATTTGTTTCAAACAACACCCTCCCCAACCAAACCCTCCCCTTGAAGGGGAGGGCTTCAAAGCGAAGCGGGCTTGTTCGAGTCCCCAATCCCGAATCCCGAATCCCGATTCCCGGCTCGTAAGGAGTCCACTGATGTTCGTCTACTACCTCGACCTGGCTTTGCGCAGCCTCGAACGCAACAAGGTACTCACAACGTTGATGGTGCTTGCCATCGCCGTGGGCATCGGTGCCAGCATGACCACGTTGACGGTGATGCATTTGCTGTCCGGTGATCCGTTGCCGGGGCGAAGTGCGCATATTTTCTATCCGCAGGTGGATCCCAGCCCGAATCCGGGCAAGGGCCACAAGCCGTTCGATGTTATGGACTACCGCTCGGCCATCGACTTGTGGAGCGCGCACCGTGCGGACCGTCAGGCGCTGGTCAGCACCAGCGAACTGCGATTGACCGCCGCGGGGGTGAACCAACCTGCAAGAATGGCGCAGATGCTGTCCACGACCAGCGATTTTTTCCCGATGTTCGAGGTGCCGTTTCGATACGGCAACGCCTGGACGGCAGCCGACGATGCAACGCATGCGCGCGTTGCGGTGATCTCTGCCGATCTCAACGACAAGCTGTTCGGAGGTGCCGACAGCGTTGGACGTACCCTGCGATTGAAGGACACGGATGTGCGCATCATCGGCGTGCTTGCGCCATGGCGGCCATCGCCGCAGTTCTACGATGTGCGTGGCGGTCGCTATTCCAACGGCGATACGGCGGGTTTTTACACCAAGCCTGAAGACGTCTTTGTACCGTTCGAGAGTTCGCTTGAGATCAATGCCGGCGACTTTTATGCGTTTACCTGCTGGCGTGTGCCGGACCATCCGGAGGACCTCAAGAATTCGCCCTGCGTGTGGGTGGCGTTGTGGGTGCAACTCGACACGCCGGCGAAAGTCGCAGCCTACCGGCGCTATCTGGCCTCGTATGCAGCCCAGCAAAAGGCACTCGGCCGCTTTGTGCACGCAGACAACACCGACATGCCCAGCCTGATGCAATGGCTGGATATCAACCAGGTGGTGCCGAGCGATGTGCGTCTGCAGACGTGGCTCGCCTTTGCCTTTCTGGCGATCTGTCTGTTCAACACGATCGGGCTGCTGTTGGCCAAATTCCTGCGACGGGCCGGCGAAATCGGCGTGCGCCGCGCGCTCGGCGCAAGTCGCCACGCGGTGTTCGCGCAGTGCCTGGTCGAAGCAGGTCTCGTCGGGCTGCTCGGTGGTCTGGGTGGCTTGGTATTGACCTTGTCCGGTTTGTGGCTGATTCGGCGCCAGCCGATCGAATACGCCGATCTGGTGCATCTGGACGCATGGATGTTCATGGTCACGTTTGCGTTGGCGATCGCAACGAGCTTGCTGGCCGGCGTGCTGCCTGCGCTACGCGCCAGTCGCGTTGCGCCAGCGCTTCAGTTGAAAACCTTGTAAGGCCTGTCTTATGCAAATTCAACCGATTCTTGCCGCACTGCGTCGTCATCGCCTTGCCGCCGTTCTCGTAGCGCTGGAAATCGCGCTGGCCTGCGCGGTGTTGTGCAATGCGTGTTTTCTGATCGTCAATCGCGTGCAACAAACTCGAGTCGACAGCGGTGTCGATGAAAGTGCGTTGGCGGCGATAAAACTCACAGGATACGACGCGTCAAAGTCGGTCGATCTCAACGCACGCGTCGTCAGCGGGCTTGGCAAGATTCCCGGCGTAAAATCGGTGAGCGTGATCAATCAGGTGCCGTTCGGCGATCATGCGGGTACCGCCGGAATTACGCTGGACCGGGAAGGCAAGCATTTCGGCGGTGTGGTGGACTTCTACGTTGCCGGTCCGGGCAGCTTCAAGGCGCTGGGCGTGAAACTGGTTGCAGGCAGCGCACCGCAAGCCGACGACTATCACCCGGTGACCAGCTTTGTTCCGGACGATTCCACCGTGTTGGTAACGCGTACGCTGGCTGCGCACCTGTGGCCGGGTGCCAATCCGCTCGGCAAGCAATTCTGGGTCGACAAATACCATTTCCGCGTTGGCGGCGTATTGGCGCACCTCGCACGCCCCAGCGCTGGCGAAGGCGGCCCGGGCACGATCGAATGGTCGGTGTTCGTACCCGCGCAGCCCGGCGCGCACCTGGCTGGCGTATATCTTTTGCGTGCCGAACCGACGCAGTTGTTGCGGGTGCTGCGCGATGCGCGCGCGGCAATCTCCACCATCGCGCCCGATGCGGTGCTCGACCGCAAGGCCAGCCAGACCATTGGCAACCTGCGCGAACAATATTTCCGGCAAGATCGTGTCATGGCCAGCATCCTGGTCGGTGTCATCGCGTCGCTGTTGCTGGTCACTGCCTTGGGCATCGTCGGGCTGGTCAGTTTCTGGGTCGCGCAACGACGCAAGCAGATTGGCGTGCGCCGCGCGCTCGGTGCCACGCGCGGCGACATCCTGCATTACTTCCAGACCGAGAACTTCCTGATCGTAAGCGCCGGCATCGTGCTCGGCATGGCCTTGGCGTTCGGACTGAATCTGCTGCTGATGAAGCATTACGAGCTGCCGCGCCTGCCGCTGTACTACCTGCCGATAGGCGCGCTCGTGCTGTGGGGGCTGGGACAACTCGCAGTGCTCGGCCCGGCGTTGCGCGCGGCAGCGGTACCGCCGGTAGTGGCGACGAGGAGTGTGTGATGGAAGCAGGGATTCGGGATTCGGGATTCGAACAAGCCCGCTTCGCTTTGAAGCCCTCCCCTTCAAGGGGAGGGTTTGGGTGGGGATGATGTTGTTTGGAACCAATCCCGAATCCCGAATCCCGAATCTCGGCTCCGAAGGAACCCACTGATGTTCGCTCATTATCTCGATCTGGCATTTCGCAGCCTCAAACGCAATCCGGTTCTAACGGTATTGATGGTGCTGGCGCTGGGTCTTGGCATTGGCGCGACGATCACGACGCTGACGGTACTGCGGCTGCTTTCCGGCGATCCGATTCCGCAGAAGAGCGCGCAGTTGTTTTATCCGCGCATCGATCCGTATCCGGCCGATGGCTTCGTGCCTGGACAGAGCAAGCCGTCGCGCACGATGCCATACACCGATGCGATGAATTTGTTGCACGCGCGCAAGGGATACAGGCAGGCGGTCATTGCGCTGACGCCGGCAAAGGTCACCCCGCAGGCAGTGGGGCGGCATCCGTTCTTCACCCATGGCGTGATGGCGACCGCGGACTTTTTCTCGATGTTCGAGGTGCCGTTTCGATACGGTAGTGGCTGGAGCGCCGGTGACGACGACAACCGCGCCCACGTTGCGGTAATCGCGGGTTTTCTAAACGACAAGTTGTTTGATGGTGGCAATAGTGTCGGCAAGACCGTGCGCATCAATGAGCACGACTACCGCATCGTCGGGGTGTTGAAACACTGGGCGGTGCAGCCGCGCTTTTATGCACTGGCATTGGGCGGCCGCAACTACGGCGACGGCGATGCGGTGTTCCTGCCGCTGCAGGCCGCGCGTGCCGACAAGATGAATCCGCAGAACGTCAACTGCTGGTCTGCGACCGATATTCACGATCTCGAGACTGCGCCTTGCGAATGGGTTGGATTATGGGTTGAACTGCTCAATCCATCGGCAGCGGCCGCCTACAAGACGTTTCTGTCGAATTACGTCCGTCAGCAAATGACGCTGGGACGCTTTCATCGCCCTGAAGTCGCGCTGCCGAATCTGATGCAATGGCTACGTGACGAGAAAGTCGTTCCCGACGATGTGCGTCTGCAAACCGGTCTGGCATTCGGTTTTCTGTTGATCTGCGTGGTCAACACCGTGGGCCTGCTGCTGGCCAAATGCCTGCGGCGTTCGCGCGAAATCGGGGTGCGCCGCGCACTGGGTGCGACCCAACGCACCATCTTTGCCCAGTTCATGGTCGAGTCGGCGATCGTCGGACTGGTGGGCGGTGTGCTGGGGCTGGTGTTCGCCTTCCTCGGCCTTTGGGGTATCCGTCATCAGCCGGCACAGTACGCAAGCCTGGCGCATCTGGATGTGGTCATGTTCGCGTTCACTTTCGTGGTTGCGCTGGTGGCAAGTCTGATTGCCGGTCTGCTGCCCGCCTGGCGGGCATGCGTGGTCGCGCCCGCCCCGCAACTCAAAGCGAGTTAAGGAAAAGCCAATGCAGATTCAGCCGATTCTCACCAGCCTGCGCAAACACAAGATTCCGGCACTGCTGATCGTGCTGGAGATCGCATTGGCCTGCGCGGTGTTGTGCAACGCAGTGTTCATGGTCAGCCGGCGCGTGAGTGCGATGCAGGTGCCGGACGCCATCGACGAGAATGGCATTTCGGTGATTCGCGTGAATGGTACGGATCCGAAACTCGCGGCCGCCGATATCCCCCGCGACCTCGCTGCGTTGCGCGGCATTGCGGGCGTGACGGCGGTTGCCGCCATCAACACCATGCCGCTGACCAACAACGGCTGGAACACGAGCATCAGCACGCACCCCGAAAAAAAGGCTCCGGGAGAGGATTCGCCGAACGTGGCGGAATATTTCTTCACCGCTGAAGGAGAGCGTGCGCTTGGTCTGCAGTTGCTTGCAGGACGCTGGTTCAATGCGGACGAATACGCCGCCAGCAAGTTGAGCGATTCGTACATGCCGACCGGGCACGTCATCATTCTCACGCGCAGCCTCGCGCAGCGTTTGTGGCCTGGTCAAAGCGCGTTGGGCAAGATGATTTATGTAGACACGTTCAATTATGCCGTCGTTGGTGTGGTCGCCGACGTGCTGCGGCCCGAGGCCAACGGTCGTGGCGATAGCGCGTTTCACGACAGTTCCTTTTATCCGATCAGGCCTGCAGCGGCCTTGAACAGCTACGTCGTGCGCAGTGCGCCGCAGGATCGCGCGCGAGTACTTCGCGAGGCGACCGCGAAGATTGAAGCGCTGGTGCCGAATGCGGTGGTCAAGGCCGAAACATTCGGCGCGATTCGCGACAGCTTCTTCGCCGATACCCGCAGCATGGTCTGGATGCTGGCCTTGGTGTGCGCGGTGATGCTGGCAGTGACTGCATTCGGAATCGTCGGTCTTACCAGCTTCTGGGTTGGACAGCGGCGCCGACAAATCGGCATCCGCCGCGCGGTCGGCGCAACGCGTGCGAACATCATGCGCTACTTCCAGACCGAAAACGTCTTGCTCAGCAGCGCCGGCGTCTTCATCGGGATGTTGCTGGCGTTCGCCATCAATGCCTACCTCATGCAGCACTACGAACTGGAGCGCATGCCGTGGTACTACCTGCCCGGCGGCGCGATCGCATTGTGGCTGCTCGGCCAACTCGCGGTATTCGGTCCCGCGCGGCGCGCGTCCAAAGTGCCGCCGGTAGTGGCGACGCGGTCGGTCTGAGGAGCAACGTAATGCTTGGCTATTACCTCGGCCTGGCACTGCGTAGCCTGCGTCGAACGCCTGTTCTGACCGGCTTGATGGTGCTGGCTATCGGGCTCGGTATCGGCGCGTCGATGACGATGCTGACCGTGCTGCATGTGATGTCCGGCGATCCGCTGCCGCAGCGCAGCGCGCATCTGTATCGTCCATACCTCGATCCACTGCCGCTCAAGTTCAGCACGGTGGCAATCGCAGCCGATCCGCGCAACAACCTGACATGGCCGGACGCGATGGCACTGATGAAGGCGCAGCGTGGCCTGCGCCAGGCGGCGATGTCGGGAGGCAGCCTGCTGGTCTGGCCGCAGCGTACCGATCTGCACCCGTTCTACGTCGATGGCCACTACACGACGCCGGATTTCTTCGCGATGTTCGGCGTGCCGTTCGTCGCCGGCAGCGGCTGGACGGACGCCGAGGAAGCGGCAAATGCGGACGTCGTGGTGCTGGTACAGTCGTTCGCGCAAAAACTGTTCGGCAATGCGAATGCCATCGGCCGCCGTGTGCGGCTGGGCGACAACGATTATCGCGTCGTGGGCGTTGCGCAGGACTGGGCCCCGGCGCCGATGTTTTATGCCGAGGACGATGCCTCACAGCAATATTCCGACGGCGACAAGTTTTTCCTGCCGCTGTCGGTGGCGGTAAAACGCAAACTGTCTCGTAACGGCAATGTATCGGGATGGGGTCAGGATGGTACGCCCGACAAATTTCGCGACGCGCAGACGAGCTGGCTGCAATTCTGGGTGCAGCTGGATACGCCGGCGCAGGCGCGCGCATATCGCCAATTCTTGATCGATTACTCTGCCGAACAGAAAGCGTTGGGCCGCTTCGAGCGACCCGCTGCCAATGCGAAACTGTTCAGTCTGATGGGCTGGCTGCGGCACATGAACCTGGTGCCGGACGACGTGCGCATGCAGTTCTGGCTGGCGATCGGTTTTCTCGGCGTATGCATGCTCAACATCGTCGCGTTGCTGCTGGCCAAGTTTCTGCGCCGAAGTGGCGAGATCAGCGTGCGCCGCGCACTGGGTGCGACGCGGCGCGATATCTTCGTGCAGTTTGGCAGCGAGTCCGCGCTGATCGGCGGGATTGGCGGACTGCTGGGACTGCTGATCGCGGAATTCGGATTGTGGAGCGTGCGCTGGCGCCCGGATGCCTATGCGCATCTTGCGCACATGGATTTGCCGATGTTGTGTGGCACCGTGGTGCTGGCGGTCATGGTCAGCATTCTGGCCGGTCTGCTGCCCGCGTGGCGCGCATGCGGGGTGGCACCGGCGCTGCAACTGAAGACATTGTGACGGACGTCGACCATGCAAATACGGCCCATTCTTGCGACCTTGCGCCACCACAAACTCACCGCGGTGCTGCTGACGCTGCAAGTTGCCTGCACCTGTGCGATCGTGTGCAACGTCGCATTCATGGTCGTCAACCGCGTGCAGCGGATTTCGGTTGCTACCGGAATCGCCGAAACGGAATTGTCCGTGGTCCACAGCGCCGGCATCGGCAAGGATGACAATCCGTGGGCGCGACACCAGACCGACCTGACCGCGCTGCGCGAGTTGCCCGGCGTGAAATCGGTGGCGGCGGTGAGCTATTCGCTGCCGCTGGACAACAGCGTAAGCATGTACGGCACGTGTGCCGACCTGGCAGCGATGAATCGCGCGATGCAGAACAGGTCCATGCAAGGCACCGGTTGCCTGCAGCCGAGTATGTACGACGGCTCGCCGGGATTGCTGGGCACCCTCGGGCTGGACTTTGTTGCCGGTCGCGGCTTCCAGTCCGACGATTACGTGAAAGATGACGAAGAAGTCAGTGTCGCAATCATCAGCCAGGCCTTCGCGCAGCGGTTGTATCCAGGCCAGAACCCGCTGGGCAAGCAGATGTATGTCGGGCCGAAACACATGGTGCGCGTCGTCGGCATCGTGAAGACGTTGTTGAGTCCCGTGCTGCTCGGCAGGGGTACCGATTACGACACGATGATCTGGCCGCGCCTGCCCAACGACTCGAGCGTGGACTACGTGCTGCGCAGTGCGCCGCAGGATCGGGCGCAATTGTTGAAGGCGGCGAGCGAGGCGTTGCTGAAGCTCGACCCGAGCCGACTCATCAATCGCGATCGCACGCAAACTTACGAGCAGATTCGCGCGCGGTTCTTCCAGCGCGACCGCACCATGATCGGCCTGCTGGTCGCCTCGGCTCTCGGGTTGTTGTTCGTCACCGCGCTCGGCATTGCCGGACTCGCGAACTTCTGGGTTCAGCAGCGCACGCGCAGCATCGGTATCCGGCGCGCGATCGGCGCCACGCGCAACGATGTCCTGCGCTATTTCCAGACCGAGAATTTCCTGATCGTCGGTGCCGGCATTTTGCTCGGTGTGGCGCTGGCGGTGGTGCTGAACCTGCTGTTGATGCTGCACTACGAACTGCCGCGCCTGCCGCTGTGGTATCTGCCGATTGGTGCATTCGCGTTGTGGATGTTGGGACAGCTTGCCGTACTCGGTCCGGCACTGCGCGCCGCTGCAGTGGCGCCGGTAGTAGCGACGCGGTCGGTATGACGGGCGCAGCGATTCGGGAATCGTTTGGAGCGAATGCGATGGCAACACCATCCCCACCCAAACCCTGCCCTTGAAGGGGAGGGCTTGAGAGCGAAACGCGCATTTTTGAGCCCCGAATCGTCAATTTCCAATCCCGAATTCCGAATCCCTGCACTACAATCGCAACGCTTTCGCGCGCAAGCGCATCCAACCCTGCATGCATCGGAGCAAGATGAGAAGCGTCCTTGTCATTGACGATAACCCGGCGGTCGGCGAGGCTTTGTCGCTGCTGTTGTCGCTGCACGATATTCGTCCTTTGGTCGCCCTGACGCCGGATGCAGGCTTGAAACTGCTGGCATGCGAGCGCGTCGGAGTGGTCATACAAGACATGAACTTCAGCGCCGACACCACTTCGGGCGAAGAAGGCGTTGCGTTGTTCGGCGCGATTCGCGATCGGCATCCGGATCTGCCGGTTGTGCTGCTTACGGCATGGACGCATCTGGAAACGGCCGTTGACCTGGTCAAGTCCGGCGCTGCCGATTACGTGGCCAAGCCGTGGGACGATGCGAAGCTGCTTACCACGGTGGAGAACTTGCTGGAATTGTCCGAGTCCAGCCGCGTCGTCGCGCGCGCGCGGCACGAGCGCAAGCAGCGGCGCGACAAATTGCAAGACAACTACGATCTGGACGGTCTCGTGTTCGCATCCGATGCGATGGCGCGCACGGTGGAGTTGGCCTGTCAGGTTGCGCGTGCCGATGTGCCGGTGTTGATCACCGGACCCAACGGTGCCGGCAAGGAACGCATCGCGCAGATTGTGCACATCAATTCCGCGGTGAAGAACGGTCCGTTCGTCGTGGTCAATTGCGGCGCGTTGCCGTCGGAGCTGATCGAAGCCGAATTGTTCGGCGCGGAAGCCGGCGCCTATACCGGCGCAAACAAGGCGCGCGAAGGGCGTTTCGAGCTGGCTGATGGCGGCACGTTGTTTCTCGACGAAATCGGCAATCTGCCGCTGTCGGGCCAGGTCAAGCTGTTGCGCGTTATCGAAACAGGCCAGTTCGAACGCCTGGGCTCCGGGCGCGAGCGCAAGGCGAAAGTCCGCGTGATCAGCGCAACCAATGCGGATCTGAAAAACATGATTCGTGCGGGCGCGTTCCGCGAGGACTTGTATTACCGGCTCAACGTCATCGAAATCAACCTTCCGCCGCTCGCTGAACGCGGCGACGACGTGTTGCCGCTCGCCGAACACTTTCTGGACGGCGCGCAACTCGGCGACGCGGCGCGCGATGCGCTGACGAATCATGATTGGCCCGGCAACGTGCGCGAATTGAAGAATGCGATCGAACGCGCGAAGCTGCTGGCCGGCGATGCCTCGATCGAAGCCGAGCATCTGAATCTGCCCGCGCCAACCACGACGGCAAACCGCAGCCTCGACGAACCAACGCGGGAGGCTATCGAGCGCGTGCTTGCGGCGAACTCCGGAGTGATCAGCCGTGCCGCACAATCGCTCGGGCTTTCGCGGCAAGCACTGTACCGGCGCATGCAGCGATATGGGATTGGCGAGTGAGTGGGGCGGATAACGGGTACTCAAGTCCCGGGTCCCGCAGTCCCCCGCACGCTGTCACAATGGCCTCATGATTCACATCCACTGCAAAGCACTTACGCAGTCATGCGCGTAGTCACGCTGCAAGGTCGCGTGGCAGCGCTGCTGGGTGGCGCCGCACTATGCGGTGTGTTTGTCTATGTCGGCGTGACGCACTGGCCGTTGCCGCAGTTGATGCAGGGCCTCGGCGTATTGCTGGGCATCAGCATCGACATCAACTGGTTGCAGACACCATTCGGCGGCAGCTTGATTGCGGCCGTGTTGCTGCTGCCATTCGTGGCGTGGATCGGACATCGCGCGACGATGCCGTTGTCGCGGGTCTTGCGCGCACTGGAAGGCGCCGTGGCGAGTTATCGCGATGGCGATTTCAGTTTTTCCATTGCAACCCGACGCCGTGATGAACTGGGCGATCTGGTACGCATGCACAATGCGTTGGGCCAGACCTTGCGCACCCAGCGCCAGCATCTGGCCGAGCGTGAGTTGCTGCTGGATACAGTCGTGCAGAATACTCCGGTGGCGCTTGTGCTTGCTGATGCCAACCAACGAGTTACCTACGCGAACATTGCTGCACGGCATCTGTTCAATGAAGGTCGTTCGTTGCTCGGACTCGACTTCGGCGCCTTGCTCGACGATGTGCCGCTTGCAATGCGCGCCGCGATCGAAGCAGGAGAAGACACGCTGTTCTCCGTCGAGATGGATGGCAGCGAGGAAACGTTCCACATTTCCCGACGCCAGTTCCGTTTGCAGGGACGACCGCAGCGCTTGTATCTGTTCCGGCGCATGACTCGCGAGTTGTCCCGGCAGGAAGTGCAGACATGGAAAAAAGTGATTCGCGTGATCAGCCACGAACTGAACAATTCGCTGGCGCCAATTTCATCGCTGGCACATTCAGGTACCGAACTTGCCCGGCGCGGCGACAACGAACGCGTGACCGGCGTGTTCGCGACGATCGGCGATCGCGCACGTCATCTGCACGCATTCATCGACGGCTATGCCAGTTTCGCCAAGCTGCCGGCACCGCAGATCAAGCCGATTGCTTGGAAGGTGTTTCTCGACGACCTGGCATTGCATTGCCGCTTCCGTATTGATCAGGACATACCTGCGCAAGCGGCTCATTTCGACGAAGCCCAGATCGAACAGGTATTGATCAACCTGGTCAAGAATGCACACGAATCCGGAAGCGCCGAAGATGAAGTGACGCTGGGTATAGCGAAACAGGGCCAGGAATGGCGTATCGACATTTCCGATCGCGGGCCGGGCATGAGCGAGTCCGTGCTCGCGCAAGCACTGCTGCCGTTCTATTCGACGAAGCGCGCAGGCACCGGTCTCGGACTTGCGCTGGCGCGGGAAATCGTCGAGGCGCACGACGGACGCATTGTCCTGGCCAATCGCGAGGGCGGCGGATTGCGTGTGAGTTTACGCTTGCCGGTACGGGGATAGGGGTGGTGCCGGGACCACGGACTCGGGGATGGCCCAAAATAGTGTGCCGAGCTTTCTTCGATTTTCGCGATTCCCGAATCTCGTTTGCCTATTTCCGGCCCTTGCTCCCCACCGCCCCGATCGAATCGATCCGCAGCCGCCCCAACGTATCCATGCCGGCGAAGAACCGCCACGGATCGCCGTCGCCAAACGACAGGGCAATGTGGCCGGCGTCGAATCCGGGCAGGGCGGCATCGAAACTCTGCCAGACACCGTTGGTCCAGGCTTGTGTCCAAGCGTGCGGCACGAACACATGTTCGGCACCGGCGTAATGATCGGTGTAGGCGAGGCCGTCGACGACGCGTGTGGGAATGCCGAGTGCGCGACCGAGAGCGGCAAGCAGCACGGCATGTTCGGTGCAATCGCCTTCCGGCTTGTTCGCGACTTCCAGCGCCGACGCATAGCCGACGCTGAGATTCTTGTACTGGATGTAGCGGCGTACGAATTCCTGCAAGTTGTGCATTTTTGCCGCTGACGTCGTTGCATCGCCAGCGGCATTTTCGGCAAGCTTGCGAATTATGTGGCTATCGCTTTGCAACCAGTCGTTGGCTTGCGAATCGGCTGGTTGGGGCGGCGCTTCGCGGCCAGGCTTGCTGCCCGCGGTCAATGGCGCGATGCGCAACCGCACACGACTACCGATCGTGGTGACGCGCTGCTCGTCGGTTTGCGCAAATTGCGGAGCCGCGCCGCCGTCGTTGGCAGAGACCGTGATGACAATTCCGTGCTCGAGGTCGGCGTGGCTCAGCGCCGACGGCGCCTGCGCCAACGCGTGATTGAGAATATCGGCGGACTGGTTTGGTGCCTGCGCGCACGATTGTGGACAGGCGAGCATGGTCAGTTCGTAGCCCATCAGCGGCAGAGTGAGTTTGTGTACGTTCAGATCGGCGTCGACCCATACCGCGCTTTTGGTTGGAGATCCCGGCAGGTGAATGATCTGTTCGATCCGCGTCAACGCGCGCGCGCCGTCGGGAAGTTCCACGTGTTCGCGTTTGCCGACCGTCGAATCGATTTCGACGGCATCCAGACTTTCGACCTGGAACGCCGATTCGCTGAAGTGGGTGCCGGCAACCAATCCGTTGCGCTGTTCGGCAAGGCGCAAACCTTCCGAAAGCAGCGCATCATGCGGCCAATCGACGGTGCGCGTGTGTTTGGCGCCACCGACTTCGCTGGTCACATCGAACTTTCCGTCGGGTCGGCGCTTTCCGTCGACTACGCTGGCGATGCCGGAGATCGATGTTCGCGACGCAAACGCGAGCGGTTGGCCCGTGCGCGTTTCAGTATCCGTTTCGCTGGTACCCAGAGCGACCTTGAACCCGGCCCGATCCAGTTCCACGTTCATCGTCTGCCTGGTGACAACCCGATCGTCTTGCACCTTGCGTTCTATGTGCATGCTGCCGATCTTGCGGCCATCGAGCAGGACGCTCATCCAGGTATCCTTTGCGGGCGCGGCGATGCTCGATATGCAGGGGAAGAGCAGGGCAAGCAGACACAGAAATTTGCGCATGAGTAATCCGGTTGGACGTGGTCGAACGTGTGATCGCCAGGATGGCGCAGCCATTGACATCACTACGCTCATGGCATCTCGCACCAGCCGTCATGGTTGAGCAACTGTAGCGGACGAAAGTGCGACTTGTAGTCCATCTTTGCATGACCATCGATCCAGAATCCAAGATACAGATAGGGCACGGCGTGTTCGCGTGCGAGTTGTATCTGGCGCAGGATCGCATAGGTACCCAGGCCGCGCGCGGATTCGTCGGGATCGAAAAACGTGTATACCGCGGATAAACCACTGCGTGTGCAGTCGGTGACGGCGACGCCCAGCAGGCGATTATCCAGACGCAGTTCGAGAAAATTCGTCGGGCTCCACGGCGTGAACAGGAACTGCGAAAAATCCTGCGGTTCTGGATTGTCCATGCCACCGCCGGCATGCCGGGCATTCAGATAACGGCGATACAACTGGAAATATTCGTCATTGAAGCGTGCCTTGACCACGTTCATGTGCAAGTCGCAGTTGCGTTTGAGGCAACGGCGCTGACTACGATCGGGCCGGAAGGCATCAACTACGACACGTGCAGGCACGCAGGCCTGGCATCCGTGGCAGTTGGGCCGGTAGACGTGGCCACCGCCACGGCGATACCCCTTGGACATCGCCGCTTCGTAAAGTTTCGGCAGCTGCGGCGCGGCTGGGTCGATGACGAGATTCTGCGCCGTGCGCTGCGTGAAATATCCGCAAGGATGCGGCAGGGTCTGAAACAGGCGGACGACATCGGATTTCATGCGATTATTTTAGCCTGCATTGGTCATGAAGGTGCGCGACAGGTTGTGTGCCTTCATGATTCATGCGGACTCACGCCGGAAGCGCTGAGTCAAAACAGGCCGTACCAGCGCAGAAAGGCCAGAACAAGAATTGCGGCAATCAACGCCAGACGCAGATATACGCGCAGCGATGCGCTCGTCTTTGCCGCGGTCGATGTTCGCGACTTGGCCAGGTCCTCGGCAAAGCGCGTGGTCGGTTCGATCCCTGCCTCGCGCAGCATCGCGCGTGCGCGTGGCTGGTCTTCGGCCTTGACGATCCAGACCTGCGGCCACTCGTTTCGATCGTCGCGATTGCTGTAACTCGGCCGCTTGTAGTCGTGGCCGGCCCATGGGCGCCGGTTGGTCACGCGCGTCTCGATACCGGCCTCGGCAAACATGGCGACGACGCGGTCGACATTTTCCACTCGTGCAGAAGTATAAACCTGTCTCACCTGGCACCCACCTTGTTCGAATCGGGAAGCAGACGCAGCAATCCTTCCTGCGCCGTGGACGCGACCAGGCGTCCGTCGCGCGCGAAGATCATGCCGCGGGTCAGCCCGCGCGCGCCCTGTGCGTTGGGACTGTCGCAGGAATACAGCAGCCATTCGTCCACGCGGAACGGTCGGTGAAACCACACAGCATGATCCAGGCTTGCCATCTGCACATTGTGCTGCAGGTAGGAGATTCCGTGCGGTAATGTGGCTGTTCCAATCAAGTGGAAGTCCGATGCATAGGCGAGCATGGCTCGATGCAGGGTCGGATCGTCGGGTGCACGATCTAGCAGGCGGAACCATATCTGCTGAAATGGGGGGCGTTTAACCGGATTGAGCTCGTCGCGCAGCTGCACATGACGAAATTCGAACGGGCCCTTCTTGGCCAGCCAGCGTTGCAATTTCGCCGGCAGGTTTGCGAGTTCTTCGGCCGGCCGCGGCGGGGGCGGAGCGATATCCTCCGGTGGCGGCACGTCGGGCATCGGCATTTGATGCTCGACTCCATGTTCTTCGATCTGGAACGAAGCGGAAAAATTGAAAATCGGTTGTCCATGTTGAATGGCGACGACGCGACGTACGGAGAAACTCTTGCCGTCGCGCGCACGATCGACCTCATAGACGATCGGCGCTTCGATGTCGCCGGCACGCAGAAAATACGCATGCAGCGAATGCACCGCACGCGCCGAATCGACTGTGCGCTGCGCGGCAGAGAGCGCCTGACCGACGACTTGGCCGCCGAACACATAGCGCGTGCCGATATCGCGACTCTGGCCGCGAAACAGGTTTTCCTCGATGCGTTCGAGGTGCAGCAGGTCGATCAATTCGCCGACGATGGGGCTGGACAAGATTTCTCTCCGCTCAATTCAGATTTTGCAATCGATGTGGGATTGTAAAGTTATCGGGTGCAAATCGGTCGATCTCGGCTCGTATTGTGCGGGCAATGCGTGACGCGCGCGTCGGCGACGGTCAATGCTGCGCAGGGTAACGCAGCAACCCGCCCGCCGGCACGATCCGATTCCAGGGAAACAACGGGCCGGGATCCTGGCGACGACGCAGCATGATCGAGGGATCATCCGCGGCCTGTTCAAGGCGGCGATCCAGATCTTCGTGGCCGGCGATGTATTTGAGATTCGTCAAATCGTGGCGCAGTTGGCGCAGCAAGGCGAGCAGAGCGTCGATCTGCGCTTTCGTGTAGGTGATCCTGAACGCCTGGTGGCGGCTGTCACCCCAGTTCGGGTAGCGCCCGATGTTCGACAGCTCAATGCCGATGGATCGCGGGTTGAATCCGTAGGTATGGTTCGCAATGCGGTCGTTTGCGACAAAGCGATAAATCGTGCCGTCAGTATCGATGTAATAGTGACCGCTGTTGCCGGTCTGCGAGGACGCGTAATGAATGCGCTCGCCGAATTCGCGTGCGGTTTTCATGTCCGGCAATTCGGTGCAGTGGATGACGACAAGATCGACACCCGAGATGTCGCGTCGGTCCAGCCGCGATTCATACGGCAACGGCCAGTCGTGGATGGGCAGATCGATGGGCATGGCGCAGTGTCGCATGCGGGTCGGTGCCAGCGGAAGCGCACCCGGGTCTGCGATAATGCGCCGATGAAACCACTCATTATTCTTTCGCACGGGCTGGACAGCGGCCCCGATGCGACCAAGGTCAGCGCCCTCGCCGCAGTCGCCAAACCGTTGGGCTTCGAAAGCGTGCGCCCGGATTACCGCGATCTCGATGCGGCGCGCAATGTACGGCGCATCGATGAGCGCATCGCACGGCTGATCGGGCAGGTGCCGGCGAATGCGCCCGTCATCCTTGCCGGATCGAGCATGGGTGCGTTCATTTCCGCGCTGGCGTCGCTGCAGGTCAATTGCGTCGGACTGTTCCTGATCGCGCTGCCTGTGACGATTTCCGGGTACGAGCGTCGCCTCGACGCCAGGCCGGTGCCGACGACGCTCGTACACGGATGGGGCGATGAGCTTTGTCCGGTCGACGAAGTCATTTCGTTTGCGCGCGCACGCGGCGATGCAATCACGCTGGTGCGCGACGATCATCGCCTGAGTGCGCATGTGGATTTCGTGGCACAGCAGTTCGCGCAGTTTCTCGGAGCGTTCGCCTGATGCGCGATTTCTTCGCCAGTTGTCCGAAAGGCCTGGAGTATCTGCTGGTCGACGAGTTGAAGGCGCTCGGCGCGAGCGATGTGCACGAAGCGCTGGCGGGCGTGTACTTTCGCGGCGAACTCGATGTGGGTTATCGCGCGTGTCTGTGGTTGCGTTTGGCCAGTCGCGTGCTGTTGCCGATTGCGCAGTTCGACGCTGAAGATGGCGATGCGCTGTATGCCGGAGCGCTGTCGATCGACTGGTCGCGGCAACTCGATGCGCAGACGACATTCGCCGTGGCCGCCGTCGGCAAGACGCGCGGCGTCAATCACAGTCAATACGCTGCCTTGCGCGTGAAAGACGCCATCGTCGATCAGTTTCGCAGCAACGGCGACGAACGGCCGAACGTGGATACCGAAAATCCGGGCCTGCGCGTGCATGTCGCCCTGCGCAAGGGTCGGGCGATTGTCAGCATCGATTTGTCTGGAGCGCCGTTGCACCAGCGCGGCTACCGGCAAGGCAAAGGCGTCGCTCCGCTGAAGGAAAATCTCGCAGCGGCCATGTTGATCCGCGCCGGATGGCCGGCGATTCACGCCGATGGCGGTGGCCTGGTCGATCCCATGTGCGGCTCCGGCACCTTGTTGATCGAGGCCGCATTGATGGCTGCAGACGTCGCGCCGGGCCTGCGTCGCGAGCGCTTCGGATTCATGGGCTGGCGCGGTCATGATGCGGGATTGTGGAAAACGTTGCATGACGACTCTCAGAGTCGCGCGACTGCCGGATTGCAGGCGTTGCGTCCGGTTTTTTTCGGTTTCGACCACGACGCGGGTGTGCTCAACGAAGCCAAGCGCAACGCGCAGTTCGCGCAGATGTCCGGATTCATTCATTTCGGACGACAGTCCTTGGAACATCTGCATCGTCCGCACGAACTGGATCGCCCGGGGTTGGTCATTTGCAATCCGCCTTATGGCGAGCGCATGGCTGCGGACGAAGATGTGGTCGAACTGTACCGCCTGCTCGGCAAAAAGTTGAAGAACGAATTTTCCGGCTGGCATGCCAGCGTGATCACCTCCGACGAACTGCTCGGACGAGCGATCGGATTGCATGCCGAGAAGCGCTATCGACTCTACAACGGCGCGCTCGAATGCGCGCTGCTCAATTTCGATCTTGCTCCACGCGAGAACGAGCCGCGTTCGCCGAAGCCTTTGTCTGCCGGTGCGCAGATGGTAAGGAATCGCATCGAGAAGAATTACCGCCATCTGCGCAAGCGCGCAGAACGCGAAGGCATCGAATGCTGGCGCGTGTACGATGCCGATCTTCCGGAATATGCCGCGGCTGTCGATCTGTATCGCGATCATTTGCATATCCAGGAATACCAGGCGCCGGCGAGCGTCGACGAAAATCTCGCGCGCACCCGAATTCGCGAGCTCGCCCGCGTGGCCGGCGAAGTGCTCGGCGTTCCACGCGACCGCATCGCCGTGAAAACGCGTCGGCGTGGAAAGGGCGGCGAGAAATACGGGCGCATGGATGAGCGCGGCGAGTTTCTGGAAGTCGGCGAGGGTGGACTGAAATTTCTTGTCAATCTGTACGACTATCTCGATACCGGCCTGTTTCTCGATCATCGACCGATGCGCGCCCGCGTGCGCGAGATGAGCCGCGGCAAGCGCGTGTTGAATCTGTTCTGTTACACCGGCAGCGTCAGCGTTTATGCGGCCGACGGTGGTGCGGTGGAAACGGTCAGTGTGGATTTGTCGCAGACGTATCTGGATTGGGCGTTGCGCAATCTCGCCGCGAATGGCTTTGGCGAACCGCAGCACAAGCTGGTGTGGTCCGACGCGCTCGGGTACCTGCAATCGCATTCGGCGATGTACGATTTGATCTTTGTCGATCCGCCGACGTTTTCCAATTCCAAACGTGCGGACGATTTTGATGTTCAGCGCGATCATGTGCGCCTGCTCACGTTGTGCGGGGAGCGTCTGTTGCCCGGTGGGATCATCCTGTTCTCGAATAATTTCCGGCGCTTCAAGCTGGATGAATCCGCGTTGCCGGAATTTACGATTCGAGACATCGGTGCAAGCACGATCCCGTTCGATTTCGAGCGCAACGCGCGCATCCACCACGCATGGGAATTGCGCAAGCGTTGAGGTTCGGTCTGCGTGACGGTTTCGTGAATTCCGGCGATCGCGCCCACTGCGAATTCAAATTCTTCGTTCGTCTGTTCAGTTTCGCCCGAGCCAAGCTGAACGGCATACACCGGCGTGCAGGGATTTCAGTATTGATTCAGTCTGAAAACCGCAGCATGCAATGGCGACGAATGAGTCGCGTCGGTTTTGGAGATTCGCAATGACAATTCGCAAGAATGGTTTACGCACGCTGACCTTCGCGCTCCTGGCACTTGCAGGTATGACAATGACGTCAGCCGTATTTGCGCGCAGCCATTTCAGCGTCGGTGTCAATTTGCCAGGCGTAAGTCTGGGCTATTACGGTGGCAGTCACTGGCACAACCGCGGCTATGTCGCTATCGGTTACGGTGGCTATGTCGGCGGCTATGACGGCCCCGCCTACTACGATGGCTATTATGCCCCCGCCCCGGTCTACTACGACGACTATTACTACGACTACGCGCCCGTCGTTTACACCGGCTACTACTCACGTCCGTACTACTACGGCCATGGCTACTACTCGGGGTACCGCGGTGGATACGGTGGCCACGGACATTACTATCGCGGCGGTCACGGCTACTACCACGGCAACTACAGTCACGGAAGCAGTCACCACGGTCATTCGTCGCACCGTGGCAGCTACTACAGCCATGGCGACAGCCACCGCGGTAGGCATTAAACCCTGATTCGAGTCAAGCAACCCCGCCGCGCACTTTGCGCGGCGGGTTTTTGTTTGTCTGGCGGCTGGAGTGCCGGCGCACTATCATGGCGGCGACTACTTCGGGATTGCCGCATGACCTTGCCGACTCGGCCAGAAAATCGTTCGCCCGCCGAATCGGCTGTGCCGCCTGCATGGACGTTCTTTCGCCAGTGGCTGAAGAATCCCCTCACGGTAGCGGCGCTGTCGCCTTCCGGCCGTCAACTGGCGCGCCAGATGATTGCGGAATTGCCGAAAGGCGTGCGCCGCGTAATCGAACTCGGCGGAGGAACCGGGGTGTTCACGCGCGCGATGATCAGTCACGGCATTGCCGCCGACGATTTGCTCGTGTTGGAACTCAACGAGACGCTTTATGGACATCTTCGCTCCCGATTCGCCGATGCGCACGTGGTGTGCGGCGATGCACGCAAGTTGCATGAGATCGCGGTCACGGATGGTTTCCTCGATGCCGGCCCGGCCGACGCGATCATCAGCGGCCTGGGACTGTTGTCCATGACACGCCGCACCCAAGCGGAAATCCTGCAAGCCGCGTTCAGTACACTCACTCCTGAAGGCCGCTTCATCCAGTTCACCTACGGCCCCAAATCCCCGATTTCGCGCGAATTGCTGGCCGAGCTGGGATTGTCGGTGCGACGCGGCGGCTTCGCCTGGTGGAACATGCCGCCGGCGACCGTCTACGTGTTTACCCGCAACAGGTCGCGCGGCATTCACGCTAAACGCGGGAGCGCAATGCCCGGCTGCGAAAAGTGAACGGCGAACTGACCTCGGGTTCGATTCCCGCCTTGGGCGTCGCGCGATAACCGATTGGCGGAGAGGGTGGGATGTACTCGGCACATCCTGTGCCTCGCCCTGCGGGCAGCTACGCTGCACAAATCGTCAATCCTGACGATTTGCGAACCCCACATATTCGATTCGTGGGTTCGAACCCCACGTGTGCAAATATCGCGATAACCGATTGGCGGAGAGGGTGGGATGTACTCGGCACATCCTGTGCCTCGCCCTGCGGGCAGCTACGCTGCACAAATCGTCAATCCTGACGATTTGTGAACCCTACATATTCGATTCGTGGGTTCGAACCCCACGTGTGCAAATATCGCGACAACCGATTGGCGGAGAGGGTGGGATGTACTCGGCACATCCTGTGCCTCGCCCTGCGGGCAGCTACGCTGCACAAATCGTCAATCCTGACGATTTGCGAACCCCACATATTCAATTCGTGGGTTCGAACCCCACGTGTGCAAATATCGCGATAACCGATTGGCGGAGAGGGTGGGATGTACTCGGCACATCCTGTGCCTCGCCCTGCGGGCAGCTACGCTGCACAAATCGTCAATCCTGACGATTTGCGAACCCCACATATTCGATTCGTGGGTTCGAACCCCACGTGTGCAAATATCGCGATAACCGATTGGCGGAGAGGGTGGGATTCGAACCCACGTTACGGCGAAACCGTAAACCGGATTTCGAATCCGGCGCATTCGACCACTCTGCCACCTCTCCGGAGGGACTGCGTCGAAGGGCGCGAATGATACGGGGCGGGCGGGCGATAAACAACACTACGCCGCTGTCCGAGTTCGGCGCGAGACATTACAATGTGCCGTTTCCTCTCCTATGGTTACGCCATGAGCTTGATTTCCGTCCCCGTTTCCTTCGGCGAGTTGATTGACAAGATCACCATCCTGGAGATCAAGTCCGCGCAGATTCGCGATGCGGCGAAGCTGGCCAATGTGCGCGATGAACTGGATCTGCTCAATGCAACCTGGTCGCAAAATCCGGCTTCGCGGACCGACATCGCCGACGAACGTGCGCGGCTCAAGGACGTCAACGAGGCGTTGTGGGACATCGAGGACCGCATCCGCCTCAAGGAAAAGGCGCAGGAATTCGATGCGACATTCATCGAGCTGGCGCGCTCGGTCTACGTGCGCAACGACGAACGCGCTGCCGTGAAACGCGAGATCAATCTCAAACTCGGCTCACGCCTGGTCGAGGAAAAGTCCTATCAGGATTACCGCCGGTAGAGGATTGGCCTGTGATCGGCAATCACGAATTTGCCAGGCACGGCTACTCCGCTCGATGCTCGGGGACCGCCGACTTCGTTAATGCATCGAGTCGTTCGATTACGGCTTCGGTTTCGATCAGATCCATGGCGCCCGGGTATTCGAGTTTCGTGCCCCAGGGCAACTCTGCGGCGGGTTTGCCGCGAAACTTGCGTGCCGCGGCGTCGTAGCGATCCACGCACCAGCGGCGGTCGGAATAGGGACCGGACCGATCGGGATTACTGGGGGCATGCAGGCCGATCACGGGCGCGCCGACGGCATTTGCCATGTGCATCGGGCCCGAGTCGGGCGTCAATACGGCGCGGGCGCGGCTGGCCAGCGCAAGGAACTGCTTGAGCGTGTCCTTGCCGATCAGATCGATCGGTTTATGGGTCGCCTTGTCCAGGATGGCATCGCCGAACTCGCGCTCGTACGCGCTGCGGCCGCCGCACAGGGCGACGCGCCAGCCGAGTTTCGTCGCCGCATGGTCGATGACGGCGGCATAGCCGGGCACGTTCCAGTTGCGCAAGGCATGGCTGGAACACGGGCTGACCAGCAGCGTGGGTTCATCGCCGGGCAGGTGCCTGGCCGCGAATTCCCTTGCGGAATCGGGGATGGGTATGTTCCAACGCACTTGAGATTGGTGCAAACCCAACGGTTCGAGAAAGCTCGCCATTGCGTCGAGCACGTGATCGCCGCTGCGTGCGGCGATGCGGTGATTGATGAACAAGCCGTGCAGATCCTTCGAGCGTGCGTGGTCGTAGCCGATTCGTAGCGGTGCACGCACGAGTGTGCTGAGCAAGTTCGCGCGCAATGCAACTTGCAGATGCAGCAACACATCGAAATGGCACCCGCGCAATTGTTTGCGCACGGCAGAGAATCCACGCCAGCCGGCCGCCTTGTCTGCAACGATGAATTCGACGCCGGCGATATCGCCGACGAGCTTATGCTCCAGTTTGCCGACGATCCAGGTCAGCCGGGTTTGCGGCCAATGCGTCTGCAACGTGCGCACCAGCGGCACCACGTGGGTCGCATCGCCGAGCGCGGAAGTGCGCAGCAGGCACAGCGAATTCGGCGGATTCGATGTCGAAAATGACGCTTCGCGCATACGGGCTTGGTACACTCGTGCCGCAACAATGAGCAACGGCGAAGGTTTGATGATACAGGCACAACTCCAGTCCAGCGCCGATGGAGCGATCGTGTTCGATGCGGGCCTGGTCGCCCACAGTGGCAAGTTCGATCCGCGCTGGTTTGACGCGGACTACTGGCGTGCGCAATCCAGTGCCGACGATGTACAAGGCGGTCGCGGCGGTGTCAGCTTTGTGCGTGCCCCGTTCGGCGATTGCGTGCTGAGGCACTATCGTCGCGGCGGCATGGTCGCGCGGGTAATGGGCGACCGCTATTTGTGGACGGGTGCCGAACGTACGCGGGGTTTTGCGGAGTTTCGGTTGCTGGCCGAACTGTCCGGACGGGGCATGCATGTGCCAACGCCGATGGCTGCGCGTTATAGCAAGCAGGGCGTGCATTATCGTGCCGACCTGATCACGCGACGGATCGAAAATACGCAAGAGCTGGCGACTTTTGTCATGCAAGGGCGCTGCGACAAACGCTGCGCGCAACTGGTCGGCAAAGCGATTGCCGAGTTGCATGCTGCTGGCGTCTACCATGCGGATTTGAACGCACACAATATTCTGCTCGACGCTGAGGTGGTATGGGTCGTGGATTTCGATCGCGGCGAATTGCGTCGACCCGCGCGCGCCTGGCAACTGGCGAATCTGAGTCGTCTGAAGCGCTCGTTGCTAAAACTCGGTGTCGCCGAAGACGACAATGATGCGGCATTCGAAAACGCGATATGGTCGACTCTGATGCGCGCCTATGAGCGACGCTTCGCAGAATTGATCGCACAAGACAATCCGCTTCCATGAATCTGGCATTGCGCTTTCTCGGCGTCGGTTCGGCGAATGCCGTGGAACTGGGCTCGGCCGGTGCGGTGCTGGAACGCGACGGCGCTCCGGTGGTGCTGATCGACTGCGGGCCTGAAACATTGACGCACTATTTCGATGCCTATGGCGCGGCGCCGCGCGCAGTGTATCTGACGCACACGCACATGGATCATGTCGGCGGCCTGGAACGCCTTTTCTACAATGCGTATTTCGATGCCGCGATCAAAGCCAGTGTCAATCTGTTCGCGCATGCTGCTCTGGTTCCGCTGCTGCAAGCGCGAGTGGCGGACTATCCCGAAGTGCTGGCTGAAGGCGGCGCCAATTTCTGGGATGCATTTCATCTGGTTCCGTGCTCGCGCGGATTCTGGCACGCGGGGATCTGGTTCGACGTGTTTGCGACGCGCCATCATGCGCCGATGACCTCGTTCGGCTTGGCGGTGCGCGGGGCATTTGCGTGGACCGGCGATACGCGGCCGATCCCGGAAATGCTCGCCGAATATGCGCCGGAACCGGCGTTGATCGCTCATGACTGCGGGTTGGTTGGCAATCCATCGCACACCGGCATTGAGGATGTCGAGCGCGAATACACGGCCTCGCAACGCGAACGCATGGTGTTGTATCACTACGCCAGCGTCGACGACGGCGTGGCACTTGCCAGGCACGGTTACCGCGTGGCCCGACGCTGACGAGATCAATTCGCATTGCCGGAGCCGCGTGCCGAGGCCGGGGACATGACGCGGATTCCTGTCCAACACATGCTGGTCGAAGCGTTGCCGCGCGATACGCTGTTGCGTCCTCTGCACGACCTGCGCATATCCGTGATCGACCGCTGCAATTTCCGCTGCCCGTATTGCATGCCGGAAGATCAATACGCGCCCGACCACGTCTTTCTCGCAAAATCGCAACGTCTTCGCTTCGAGGAAATCGAGCGCATCGCACGTGCCTTCGTTGCCGTGGGCGTGCGCAAACTGCGCTTGACGGGCGGTGAGCCGCTGTTGCGTCGCGACTTGCCGCATCTGGTGTGAAATGCTGGCGGCGATTCCCGGCGTGGAGGATATTGCGCTGACGACGAATGGCAGATTGTTGCCGCGTTTTGCCGCGGCGTTGCGCCAGGCCGGTCTGCAGCGCCTGACAGTTTCGCTGGATACGTTGGACGCGGCCACGTTTCGGACGCTTTCCGGGGGGCGGGGCAACGTCGATGAAGTGCTGGTTGGCATCGCCGCGGCCGAAGCCGCCGGTTTCGGCTGCGCTGAAATTCAACTGCGTGGTCATGCGCGGCATCAACGATGGCCACGTATTGGATATGGTTGAGCGTTTCCGCGGAAGCGGGCATATCGTGCGGTTCATCGAATACATGGATGTGGGGACACTCAATGGCTGGCGTCGCGATCTGCGTCGTGCCGAGCGCTGAACTGGTCGATCGCATCGACGTGCGTTGGCCATTGACCCCGATGGCGCCAGCTATCGTGGTGAGGTGGCGCAACGCTACGCGTTTGCCGATGGCGCCGGCGAGGTGGGCTTCATCAGTTCGGTATCGCAACCGTTCTGCGGCGATTGTTCGCGCGCGCGTCTGTCGGCCGATGGAAAAATGTATACGTGCCTGTTCGCGGCCAACGGTTACGACCTGCGCGAGGCTATGCGCGCAGGCGCCGACGATTCGCAACTGACGGAAATGATCCGCGTGCGATGGACGCAACGCGATGATCGCTATAGCGAGTTGCGCGCACGTCTGCGTGGCGAGGGGGCGAACGCAAAAGTCGAAATGTTTGCCATAGGTGGATGATGAGAAAGAAGGCGGCCAAATCCGTGGGCCTGAACCATATCGGCGTGGACAATCGACCGCGCATGGTCGATGTCGGATCGAAGGAGCCGACGCTCCGTCGCGCCATTGCGCAGGCACTTGTACACTTCCCCGCGAAAGTTGCGAGGGAACTGCGCGCGGCCGGCATGCAAGGCAGCAAGGGGCCGATTGTCGATACAGCGATCATTGCCGGCACCATGGCCGTCAAACGTACTCACGAACTGATTCCGTTTTGCCATTCGCTGGCAATCGAGCGTTGCAATTTCCGCATCGAATTCACTGCGCCGGCCGAGCTTTGTATCCGCTGCGAAGTGGCTGTCACGCACAAGACCGGGGTGGAGATGGAAGCGCTGACTGGTGCATCGGTGGCCGCGCTGACGGTCTACGACATGTGCAAGGCGCTGTCGCACGAAATCGTCATCACCGACGTGCGACTTGTGGAGAAAACCGGCGGAAAGCGCGATATCCGCGACGGCACGATTGCCGCATGAATTACCGTATCCTTTATTTTGCCTCACTGCGCGATGCGGCCGGGTGCGACAGCGAAACGTGCGCCGCGGCGAGCACCGATTCGCGCACGTTGTATGCACAGTTGCGTGAGCGCCACGGCTTTGCGTTCGACCCGGAACGAATTCGTGTCGCCGTCAATGGTGAATTCACGAGTTGGGATCGCGCGTTGGCCGATGGCGACGAAGTGGCGTTTGTGCCGCCGGTCTCGGGGGGCTGAGTCAATGTTCGGTTTGAGCGAGACCCGCATTGACGTCGAACGCCTGGTGCGCGAACTCGGGCACGCGAGCGCTGGAGCCTGCGTCACCTTCGACGGCCGCGTGCGCAACCACAACGACGGCCGAGCCGTGCTCGGCTTGGCCTATCAGGCCTACCCGGCGCTGGCATTGGCAGAAGGAGAAAAAATCCTCAACGAGGTTCGGCGCCAATTTGCCATCATCGACGCGCGCTGCGTGCATCGTGTCGGGACTTTGGAAATCGGCGATCTGGCAGTATGGGTTGGCGTCAGTGCGGCCCATCGCGACGCCGCGTTCGCCGCCTGCCGCTACATCATCGACGAAGTGAAATCGCGCGTGCCGATATGGAAAAACGAACGCTATGCGGATGGCAGTTCCGGCTGGCTGCATCCTTGAGCGTGCGCAATCGGGTACTTGAAAGCCAATATCCGGAACGCGAAAATCGAACCTGAGCAACATTGAGTGCCAAATCCTCTGACGATTCCGCAAAATCCACTGTCGCCGGCAATGCGCGGCATGCAACGTCTGCACAGATTCCTCGCGGCACTGCTTTATTTTGGCATCGCCGCGTACGCGATCGCCGTGTCGATCCGCGCACCCTTCCACAACTGGGATGCCATTCCGTATATTGCCTCGGCGAAGGCTTTCGAACAGCCTGATATCCCGGCATTGCAGCGGTTTACCTACACCGAGCTGCGCCGCGTCCTGCCGGCGCGGGAATACGAAGATCTCGCTCGCGAAAAGGCCGTCGGTCCGGGTCGCGGCGGCCCGTATCGACATGCTGTAAGTACCGATACTTCCGTGTTCGCGGAAGTGCTGCCCAGCTACAGGATTCGACCGCTGTTCAACGGTCTCGTCTATGTGTTCTACAAATGCGGCGTGGACATCGAACTGGCCACGCATCTGGTGCCCGCCATCGGAGTCGCCGCGGGTCTTGGATTCCTTTATTTGCTGGCAGTCCGTTTCCTCGCGGTAGCGTTGGTTTATTTGCTGCCGCTGCTGGCACTGGTGTTCAACGTGATGATTCTGGCGCGGTTCTCCACGCCGGACGGGTTGGCCTTTTGCGCCTGGATGTTGTGTGCGTGGTTGTATGCAAGAGGCTTGCGTGCTGCATTGCTGTTTGTACTGCCAATTGTGCTGGCAATACGAACGGACCTGATACTTTTCAGCCTGCCCTTGTATGTCGCCATGCTGGTGCTGGATCGACCCCATTGGCGCGGCACCGCGCTTTCGCTGCTGGGCTCCGTCCTCATCCACTTCGGCATTATCGGTTACTGGCACCATCCGGGCTGGAAGAGCATGTTCGCCTGTTCGGTCGTGACCGCACTTCGATGTCTGCATCCGGCCGCGCATCCTCCGACGCTTACCCTGGCGGACTACCTGGCAGCGCTCGATCGTGGTTTGAAGATATTGGTTGCCGACGGCAACTTCAGAATCTACGTCGCGTTGCTCGCGGTCGCCGCATGGCTCTTGTGGATGCGAAAGCGTGCCAACGTGGGTCTGGGCGCGACCGCAACTCGCGCCGTCGTGCTGATCGGCGCCAGCGGGTTTTTCATGATCACGCGTTTCCTCGGACTTCCAGCAGAGTGGCCGCGTTTCTTTGCTGCACCATATGTTGTGACGGCATTTTGCGTGGCGTGGCTGGCCACTGACTGCTGGCGCCTCGTGTCCGCCGATCGGCACGAACGGAATCCACACCCGACCTGATTCGGCGTTCTCAACCTCTGCGGATCTTCGCCGCAATTCCTTCCCAAAATACGGCCGTCAACGACGCTCAGCCGGCAGCATCGAATGCAGCGCAGATTTGACATCTCACATGTGGCAACGGGCGTCGCAATGTGGTATGCTCGCAACTGCTATCGTGGTTTTTGCAACGCGCATCTCGTTTGACCCGGGGTAGCAGGGCGTTTCAATCGGTAATCGTCACTCCGAAATTACACCCTCGCCGAATTCGGCGAGGGTTTTTTTTACCTTGAAAATCCAGGATATAGATCCGAGTTGCCACAAATTACCGATCCGCGGCTTGTAGCCGGCTTGCCGTACCCATGGTGCCGGCGGATGAGTTGTGCGATGCCGCAGACTGGCGAAGTGCCGTCGTAGCAAAAAAACGACAACCCTGAATGTTGTGAGGTCGGCCTGCACTTGAACATGCTCAAGGTAAAGATCCACCGCGCCAGCGTGACGTACGCCGAGTTGCACCATGAAGGTTCGTGCGTGATCGACGGTTGAGTGCAGGATGCCTCAGACACTGTGGAACACGAGCAGAATCACAGCTACAAAGTCAACGACGGCCGGGGCTTTGTTGCCCATGCGATCCGTGCCGACGAGGGTTCGGGCATCATTTCCGTCGACGGCGCCGCGGCCAATCGGGCCGGACTGCGTGACATCGTGATCATCTGCGCTTATGCGCAGATCGATCAGGCGCACCTGGCAAAGTTCAAGCCGACGCCGGTTTACGTCAATCGCGGCGATTCGATGAGCCATGCGAAGAATTCGATTGCGAAGCAGCGGCGCAGCGACGAGCAGGGATTCGGGCTACTTTCGCTGCTGCTCTGCAATCGCCCATTCCACATGTTCGCGAACCAGCGCGGATGGATGGTTACGGCGCGCATTCAGGGCGTTGGCGACTGCCCGGCTTGGCGCTGCGTTGCCCAACGCCACGGCGATATTGCGCAACCAGCATTCATGCCCTATGCGGCGGATCGCCGATCCTTCGGTGCGTTGGAGAAACTCGTCTTCGCTCCAGGCGAACAACCCGGTGAGCGCAGGCGCATCCAGGCCGTTGCGCGCAACGAAATCCTGCTCGACGCTCTTGCGCGCAAATTTGTTCCAGGGACAGACCAACTGGCAATCGTCGCAGCCGTAAATGCGGTTGCCGAGCAGTGGCCGCAATTCGAGCGGAATGCTGCCGCGCAATTCGATGGTGAGATAGGAAATGCAGCGTCGCGCGTCGAGTTGCTGCGGGCCGATGATGGCCTGCGTGGGGCATATTTCAATGCAGCGCACGCACGTGCCGCAATGATCGGTCGCCGGCGTGTCCACCGGCAAGGGCAGGTCGGTGAACAGCTCGCCGAGAAAAAACCAGGAGCCCGCACGCGCATTGAGCAGGTTGGTGTGCTTGCCGATCCAGCCGAGTCCGGCATTGCGCGCCAGGGCTTTTTCCAGCACCGGGGCCGAGTCGACAAATGCGCGGTGACCGAAGGGGCCGACCGATTCACCGATTCGATCGGCGAGTTTTTGCAGTCGATTGCGCATCAACTTGTGGTAATCGCGACCCAGCGCGTAACGCGATACGTAACCAAGAGTGGCGTCATCGAGCACTTGCCAGGCATCGTGCGCCGCGGGCGGGTCGTAGTCCATGCGCACCGATATGACGCGTACGGTTCCTGGATGCAATTCGGACGGCCGACTGCGTTTGACGCCGTGACGCTGCATGTAATCCATGTCGCCGTGGTGCCCGGCAGCGAGCCAGTTCAACAAATGCGCCTCGTCGCGATCGAGATCCGTGGCGGCTATTCCGACTTGTTGAAAGCCCAGCTCGCGGCCCCAGCCACGAATGTTCGCGGCAAGTCGGGAATAATCGATAGTGTTCACGCGATCAGTATAATCGTCCGACGATGAGCAGCCGCCTGTACACCACCGCACAAGTCCGCAGCTTCGATCGCGCGGCGATCGATACGCTGAATATTTCCGGATTTGAATTGATGCAACGCGCGGCGGCAGCGGCATGGCGCGTCTTGCGCACGCAATGGCCGCAGGCCCGGCGCGTTGCGGTCTTCTGCGGTGCCGGAAACAACGGTGGGGATGGCTATCTGCTTGCATGCCTGGTGCGCGCATCCGGATTGGAGGCATTCGTCGTCGCATTGGCTCCTCCGGCACGATCCGGTGATGCCGAAACTGCCTGCACGCGGTGGCGCGAGGCCGGCGGACAGATCATTCAAGCCGGGGAAGCATTGCCATTGGCGGACGTGTACGTCGATGCCTTGTTTGGCACCGGCCTGAGTCGCGCGATCGATGGCGACGCTCGAGTCTTGATCGAACGCCTCAACGCAAGCGACGTGCCTGTGCTGGCCCTGGATGTGCCGTCCGGTGTCGATTCGAATACGGGCAACGTGCTGGGCGTAGCGGTGCGCGCGGCGGCAACGGTGAGTTTTGTCGCACACAAGCGCGGATTGTTTACCGGCGCGGCGCTCAGTTATCGTGGCAAATTGTTTCTGGATGGGTTGGGATTGCCCGACAACGTGTACAAGCCCGAACTGGCCGAAGCCCGGGTGATGGAAATGCGGCGCACGTTGCGCTGGTTGCCTCCGCGCCAACGCGACGCGCACAAGGGCGCTTTCGGACACGTGCTCGCGATCGGCGGCGATCACGGCATGGGCGGTGCCATTCGTTTGAGCGGCGAGAGCGCGCTGCGCATAGGTGCAGGTTTGGCCAGCGTTGCCACGCGCGCGGAAAATGTCGTCGCGATCAATGCCGCGCGTCCGGAATTGATGGCGCATTCGGTTGCCGATGCGACGCCGCTCGCTGCATTGCTGGAGCGTGCCGACGTCATCGCGGTCGGGCCGGGATTGGGGAGCGGGGACTGGTCGAAAGCTTTGTGGCAAGCGGCATTGGATGCCGGCAAGCCGACCGTTCTCGACGCCGATGGATTGAACCTGCTGGCAAGAAATCCCCGTCGTCTGCCGGCACCGGTCGTTATCACTCCGCATCCCGGCGAAGCCGCGCGGCTGCTCGATTGCGATGTCGCGACGATTGAACGCGATCGTTATGCGGCGGCGCTGGAGCTGGCGCGGCGATATCGCGCCGTCGCGGTTCTAAAGGGTGCTGGCAGTCTGGTGGCGCACCCTGAAGGCGGTGTGCTGGTTTGTCCATGGGGCAACCCGGGCATGGCTTCAGGTGGCATGGGCGATGTGCTCACCGGCGTCATTGCCGGCTTTCTCGCGCAAGGACTCAATTGTTGGCGCGCGGCGCGGCTGGGTGTGGCCCTGCATGCGCAGGCCGGCGATGCCGCTGCCGCGGAGTGCGGCGAAGCCGGACTTTTGGCGAGCGATCTATTTGCGCATCTGCGCCGCCTGCGCAACGCACTGAGCGTCAATGGCTGACACGTCACCTCTCGAGTTCCGGCAGATCGACGAAGCGCAACTTGTGCTGGTCGCCAACCGGCTCGCGCCGGCTGTGACTGCGGGCGGCGTCATCCATCTGCACGGCGCACTCGGTGCCGGCAAGACCACCTTCGCGCGAGCATTGGTGCGCGCACTGGGCGTAGGTGCCCGGGTGAAAAGTCCGACGTATAGCCTGATCGAGTCTTATGCTGTCGGCGAATTGTCGATCCAGCACCTGGATCTGTATCGCATCGCGGCGATGGATGAAGTTGAATGGCTGGGCTTGCGCGATCTGGATGGCAAACATTCCCTGTGGCTGATCGAGTGGCCTGAGCGGGCGACCGGAGCGATACCGGTGGCGGATTTGCGGGTATGTTTGGCGCACGCGCAAATGGGTCGCGATCTGCGCTTTGAGGCGTTGACCGAGGTGGGCCGGCATTGGTTGTCGGCCTTGGAATTCGCCGAGCGCAGTTCCACCGGTACAGTCAGTTAGCGATTACTCCTGACCTCGAATGCAGTAAATTCAGATAATACTTCGATTTATAAAGAAAAACTGCTTGAAATTCGCGACAGACTGCGTTTGAATACGTCGCCATGAGGGGAAACGCGACCAAACGGCCATGGCGGATCGCGAGCGGCATGCTGCTGCTGGGAGCGATGTCGATTGCCGGCGCTGGGGAAATTCAGGGTCTGCGGGTTTCCCAGGCCGGCGACCACCTGCGTGCAGTCTTCGAATTGTCCTCATCGCTCGACTACACACTGTTCGAGTTGTCCAGGCCGGATCGGGTGGTCGTGGATCTGCGCAACGCAGCGCTGGCTCCGGATTTTGCCGAACCCTCGGGCAAGGGTCTGCTGAAAGCGTTGCGCACCGGACACCACGGCAAGGATGGCGTGCGCGTCGTATTCGATTTGACCGGCCCGGTACAACCCAAGAGCTTTCTGTTGTCGCCGGCACACGGTTCCGGCTATCGGCTGGTTGTGGATTTGTATAAAAGGGACGCATCGCGCGGTCCGGTAGTAAAGAGTGCGCAGGCGCTGGCGGCCAAACCCCGCGATATCGTCATTGCCGTAGACCCCGGGCATGGCGGGGTCGATCCCGGCGCTACCGGACGCGACGGCACGCACGAAAAAGTCATCACCCTGGCGGTCGCGCGCGATCTCAAGCGCTTGATCGACAAGCAACCCGGCATGCACGCGGTGCTGACGCGCACCGGCGACTACTTCATTCCGCTCAAGCGCCGCTATGAGATAGCACGCAAAGCGAAAGCCGATCTGTTCGTGTCGATTCATGCCGATGCCTATGCCAGCAGCGACGCGAAAGGGTCTTCAGTGTGGATGTTGTCCACCCGTGGCGCCAGCAGCGAAGCTGCGCGCTGGCTTGCCGATCGCGAAAATCGAGTCGACCTTGTCGGTGGCGTTTCGCTGGACGACAAGGACAACACGCTGGCTGCGGTGCTGCTTGATCTTTCCCAGAGCGCGACGCTGGAAGCCAGCGGGGCCGTCGCAAAACGCGTCTTGCATGCATTGGCGAAAATCGGACCGACCCATCGCGGCTACGTGGAAAAAGCCAATTTCGTCGTATTGCGTTCGCCGGATGTGCCGTCGATTCTGGTAGAAACGGCGTTCATCACCAACCCGGCCGAGGAAAGGCGTCTGAAAAGCCCGGCACAGCGCAAACGACTCGCGAGTGCAATCCTCGACGGGGTGAACGATTACTTTCGTGCCACGCCGCCGCCGGGAAGTACGTTTGCTGCCAATGCGCGCAAGTCGGGTGCGAAACTGGTGGCTCGTCCGACAGCCGACGCCACGCAAGACGATACGCTTGCCGACGACACCGGTGTGACTCGCGCACCGCGATCCTGAAGCATTCCCGGAGCGAGTGCCGCAGAAACGTTCGGGCTGCGCGCTCTCTCTCCGGCAAGCCAGGTTGCGTCCATCGTCGGGCTCACATGGAACCGCTTTGCGTGCCCTTTGACAGACGCCGCACCGCGACAACCCGATCCCGTCATCCAGAGTTTCCGCCACCCGCGCTCCTGGTGGATTCGATATGATGCGCGACGCATTGGTGTCTTTCATGTCGCGCATACAGAAACTCTCATCCGAACTGGTCAATCAGATTGCCGCCGGCGAAGTCGTCGAGCGACCGGCTTCGGTGGTCAAGGAACTCGTCGAAAACAGCCTTGATGCCGGTGCGACGCGCGTCGAAATTGAAATCGAGTCCGGCGGCTCGCGCCTGATCCGGATACGCGATGACGGCGGTGGTATCGCGGCAGATGAATTGCAACTGGCGCTGGCCGCGCATGCGACCAGCAAGATCGCCACGCTCGATGATCTCGAGCACGTGCGCAGCATGGGCTTTCGTGGCGAAGCACTTGCATCAATCGCCTCGATATCGCGCTTTGCGTTGATTTCGCGTCATGCCGATGCCGACAACGCATGGCGCATCGACAACGATCACGCAGTGATCGGCGCTGCCAGGCCGGCGCAGCATCCGGTTGGTACCACGATCGAAGTGCGCGACATTTTTCACAGCGTGCCGGCACGGCGGAAATTCCTGCGCGCCGAACGTACCGAATTCGGGCATATCGATGATCTGCTCAAGACGCTCGCGCTCGCGCACCCGCAGATCGAATTTCGTTTGAGCCACAACGGCAAGGCGGTGCGCTTGCTGCGGCGAGCAAACGACGAGGCCAGCTTGGGCGCGCGCGCGGCCGACATACTTGGCGATGACTTTGTCGCGCAAAGCCTGCACATCGATCAGTCCGGCGCAGGCTTGCGTGTGAGTGGCTGGGTAGGCTTGCCTACGGCTTCGCGCGGGCAGGCCGACCGGCAGTATTTCTTCGTCAACGGCCGACCTGTCCGCGATCGCGTGGTCAGCCATGCGGTGCGGCAAGCCTACGCCGATGTCTTGTTTCATGGGCGTCATCCGGCTTACGCCCTGTTCCTGGAAATCCCGCCGGAAAGCGTGGATGTGAACGTGCATCCTGCCAAATCCGAGGTGCGCTTTCGCGAGAGCCGGCTGGTACATGATTTTTTGTATCGCAGCCTGAATGAGGCGTTGGCGCAAACTCGCGCCGGCGCCATTTCGTCCGCGCCGTCATCCATGACTTCCCCGCATCCATCGGCCGATTTGCATCCGGTCAGCGCCGGTGTGCAGTGGCGCGCCCAGACCACATTTGGGCGTAGCGTAAGCGAGCCATTGCGCGACTACGCGGCGGTGTTTGGCACGCAGGCAACCACCACCACCGATGTGCCGACTGGTGCAAGCCACGACGCTGCCGTGACCGCTGATTCCGAGGTGCCGCCGCTCGGCTACGCGCTGGCCCAGCTCGCCGGTATCTACGTGCTCGCGGAGAACGCAAACGGGCTGATTCTCGTCGACATGCATGCGGCTCACGAGCGCATCACCTACGAAAAATTGAAGGCTGCGCAGGCGTGCGATGGCATCCGTGCACAGTTGATGCTGGTACCGTTGACGCTTGCCGTCAGCGAGCGCGAAGCCGCATGCGCCGAAGAATTCGCATCGCGGCTGGATGAGTTGGGTTTCGATGTCGTGCGAAGCGGGCCGCGCAGCGTGACCATCAAGCGCTATCCGGGTTTGCTGGAGGGCGCCGATATTGGACGTCTTGTTGGCGACGTGCTCGGCGACCTGCTTGCGCACGGCAATTCGCGCCGCATCGAAGAAACGGGCAATGAATTGTTGTCGACGATGGCCTGCCACGGATCAGTACGTGCCAATCGACGCTTGACTTTGCCGGAGATGAACGCACTCTTGCGCGAGATGGAAGCGACCGAACGCTCCGGTCAGTGCAACCACGGTCGGCCGACCTGGGTGCAGATGTCGATTGCGGAACTGGATCGGTTGTTCATGCGCGGGCGCTGAACAGAGCGCGGTGAGAATGTTTGCCGCCGGCACTGGCACGGACAACAAGGAGTTTTTTGGATATATGTACCATTGTTTCCTTGATCCACCTCGTAGTTCAAGCAATTTCCAAGACAGGACAACGACAATGATTCAAAGCGCAGGAATGGCAATCTTCGCAGTACTCGCAGCCGGAGTTGGTTTAACTCATGCCGGCGTGGCAGACAATGGTGCGGCGTATCAAAAGCAGATCGAAACCTGGCGGCATCAGCGGGTCGAACACCTCAAGGCTCCACACGGCTGGCTCAGTCTCGTCGGATTGGATTGGCTCAAGACCGGCGTTAATCGAATCGGCTCAGCCAGGGACAACAACATTGTTCTGGCGAGCGGACCTGCGCACCTGGGCACCATCACGCTGGACAAGGGCGTCGCGTCGATCGCGCTCGATGTTGGCGTTGATGCCACGATCGATGGCAAACCGCTACGCAGCGCACAATTGCTCGACGACAGCCACGACAGGCCCACAACAGTCGCATTCGGTACGATCGATTTCTATCTCGTTCACCGCGGCGACAAATTCGGTCTGCGCATCAAGGACAGCAATGCGCCCACGCGTACGCATTTTTTGGGTATCGACTATTTCCCGATTGATCCATCCTGGCGCATCGTCGCTCGCTGGGAACCCTACAACCCGCCGCATGAGGTGGAAGAATCGAATATTCTCGGCCAGGTCGACAAGGTGATCGTTCCGGGCGCTGCCGTTTTTGAACGCGCCGGCAAAACGTACCGGGTGGAACCGGTTATCGAAACGCCGGGCGACAAGAATCTGTTTCTCGTTTTCGCCGACAAGACCAGCGGCAAGGAAACCTACGGTGCTGCGCGCTTCGTGTATACCGAGCCGCCGAAGGACGGCAAGGTGGTCCTCGACTTCAACAAGGCCTACAACCCGCCGTGTGCGTTCACGCCATACGCGACGTGCCCGCTTCCCACGGCGCAGAATCGCCTGAAGCTGCGCGTGACGGCGGGCGAAAAGAAATATCGCGGCGGACACGAGGAGTAACCGATTTTCCGCCTCGCCGAGGCGGCAATCACGTTGCGCTGAACACCGGTTTGCGTCGTTCCAGGAATGCGCGAGTGCCTTCGCGCATGTCGGCGGTTGCGCAGCACAGGGCAAATGCCTGGGTTTCGAAATCCAGAGCGGCGTCGATAGCGCATTCGCCACCCATCAGCACGGCATCGAGCACGGCGGCAATGGCGTGCCGTGCGGAAGCCGCCATTTGATCGGCGAGCGCGTCGATTTCCGCGTCGAGCCGATCGCTGGCGACCACCCGGGTGACTGCGCCGAGTTGCAGCGCTCGCGGTGCGTCGATCTGCGCGCCGGTCAGGCAAAGTTCCAGGGCCGCGCTGCGGCCTGCCAGGCGCAAAAGACGTTGTGTTCCGCCAAATCCGGGGATGACACCGAGATTGATTTCCGGCTGACCCAGTTTTGCCTTGTCACTGGCAACGCGCAAGTGGCAACTCATAGCCAGCTCCATGCCGCCACCGAGTGCGAATCCCTGGATGCGCGCGATCACGGGTTTGCCCAGTCGTTCGATCTTGAGCATCAGCGCCTGACCGGCACGTGAGAACGATTGTGCCTGTTGTGGTGTCAAATCGGCCAGCTCGGCGATATCCGCGCCCGCGACAAAGGCTTTTTCGCCGCTGCCGGCAACAACGACGACCCGAACGGCGTCGTCGTTGCGGGCCTGATCGAACGCAATGTGCAACTCGTTGATGGTCTCGCGATTGAGCGCATTGAGCTTGTCGGGGCGGTGGATTTCGATGCGACGGACCGCACCACGATTGGCGATGAGCAGATTGCGGAAAGCCATGGCGGTTCCTGCCAGGTGGAAAGCAGGCAATGATATCAGCCGGGCAGGTCACGTTCAGCTTGGGTCTGGTCATATTGCGTGCTGGCTGCTGTGACCAAGCTCGGGTATGATGGCGCGCTTTCGTGTCCGGTTACGGTTTTATTCGCCGAACAATGTTCGGCACCATCACCTTTTGGAGGTTTGCATGATTTTGCGTTGGTCAATGATTGCGGCGGGAATGCTCGTCGCCGGCGCGGCAATCGCGCAGGATAGCGGTTCCACGCCGGCTGCCGGACAAGGGCAGCAAACGCCGCCGGCACCGCTGACTGCGGCGGACAAACCGAATTTGTCATATGCGATCGGCTATCAGATCGGCAACGATTTCGTCGAGCGCAAGCTCGACATCGATATCAATCAGGTCATCCGGGCGATGCAGGACGGTTATGCCAAGCGCAAACCGACGGTATCCGAGGACACCATGCACGACCTGCTCGGCCGCATGCAGTACCAGTTGTACACGAAGGCAAAAACGGAATTTGACAAACTCGCTGCCGAAAACCTGGCCAAGAGCAACAAGTTTCTTGCCGACAACAAAAGCAAGAAGGGCATTGTCGCCCTGCCGTCCGGAGTGCAATACCGGGTGATCGAAGACGGTAGCGGCACGCGCCATCCGACCAAAGACAGTGAAGTTACCGTGCATTACCGCGGTTCGTTGATGAACGGCCTGGAATTCGACAGCTCGTTCGCGCGCGGCAAGCCGGTGCACTTCAAGGTCAGTGACGTGATCAAAGGCTGGCAGGACGTGTTGAAGTTGATGCGTGTCGGCGATCATTGGCAGATTTTCGTTCCACCGGCGCTGGCCTATGGCGAACGTGGCCAACCGCCACGCATCGGTCCGAACGAAGCCCTGGTTTTCGAACTCAAGCTCATCGATATAAAGTGATGCCGGGATGGCGTCATTCCGGCAGTGCGTGGACGTATGATGTGCCGGGATTCAATCAGCGAACTCGGGACTTTTGAAGTCAGGTGCTTGTCGTTCCTGCGCAGGCAGGAATCCAGTTTTTGCTGCTGATGCATCGGCGCAAGGAGCGATCGAGGAACGGCAATCCGGCTGCGCCTGACTGACGATCAATAAACGCCGCGATCTTCGCGGCGTTTCAGTTTGTGGAAGCGTAACCGCCGAACGCGTGCAGTTCTTCCAGTGCGCGTTCCATGTCCAGCTTGATCCGGTTCATCAAGCGCATTGCCGGTTCGCTGCTGTTGGCCAGATCGGCACCCGCAACGGAGTTGCTGGGCAAGTTGGCGAGTACCGCCGCATCGGAGTCCGGGACGAACTGGGCGAGATAGACATAGCCACGCGCCAGACTTTCTTTCAACGCCGTGTGTTCGGGCTCCAGATTTTCCAGCAACATGAAAATGGCGCTGCGAATTTGTTCCTTGCTGTGCGGCAGCAAGGATTCGGGCAGCCCGTGCAGGCCAGGCTGAACCTGCGCCAACACCTTGCCATAATCGGTGACTACCTTGGTGGCGAGCGCGAACATGAAATTAAGGTTTTACCTAAGCAACCACGGCTAAGATACCAATAGTAGTCGATTATTCCCGTCAATTCTCATGTCGATTCCCGAATTTCCAAAACCCGTCCTGAGTCCATGCACCGGCGTGTGCGCTCTCGACGTCGAAGGGTACTGTGAGGGTTGTCGACGAACTGGCGAGGAAATCGCACGCTGGATGGCCATGAGTGAGCAGGAGAGGGCCTGGCTGATGAACCGGGTTTTGCCCCACCGCACCTGTGACGGTCTGCAAAAGTGAAAGGTGAACTGTCCGCGCTGTCGCTGCGGCTGCGTCGGTCGGTTCGACCGCTTGATGACCCACCTTCCGCACCGGGCTGGAATCACGCCGAACTGTTCGATCTGCTCGGACCTGGGCCGCGCCGGGCGGCTGCGGTTCTGGTGGCCGTAATCGAGCGCGACGGGCAACCTGCGGTGCTGTTCACCCAGCGCACCGATGTGCTCGCACACCACGCCGGTCAAGTCAGTTTTCCGGGTGGCGGTGTGGACGACGTCGATGCCGATGCAGTTGCGGCAGCGCTTCGCGAAACGCGTGAAGAAGTCGGAATCCGTGCCGAACTCATTCGACCATTTGGCTACCTCGATTGCTTCGAGACGATCAGTGGCTACTGCGTCACACCGGTCGTGGCCCATCTCGACGCTGCCTATCACGCCGTGCCCGAACCACGTGAAGTGGCCGACGTATTTGAAGTGCCGCTTGCCTATTTTCTGAAACCGGAAAATCTGCACAGGCGCCGCATCGTCTTTCGCGGAGTTTCACGCGAAATCGTCGAATTCCTGCCCGCAGGGCGCAATATCTGGGGTGCCACGGCGGCGATGATGTTGAGCCTGGTACGGCGGATGGAGGACTTGAAATGAATGTGCAAACCTTGATCGACGTGCGTGGCCTGGAAGAACTATCGCGCAGCGGCGATGTGCTGATCGTCGATTGCCGCTTTTCGCTTGCAGACCCGGAAGGTGGCGCGCTTGATTACGCACAAGGTCATATTCCCGGTGCCGTTCATGCCGATTTGAATCGTGACCTGTCGGATTTGTCCAAAACCGGACTCGGCCGTCATCCGCTGCCCGAGGCATCGGCGTTTTCAGCACTGCTCGGAAGCTGGGGCTGGCAACCCGGTATGCAGGTAGTCGCCTATGACGCAGCCAACGGTGCGCTCGCCGCTGCACGCTTGTGGTGGCTGTTGAGGCTCGTCGGCGAGCGCAACGTGGCCGTGCTTGATGGCGGACTGCAGGCGTGGACAGATGCCGGATTCGCGCTGACTCGCGACCCCGCGCATCGATCCGCGACGCAGGTGACTGTGCAATTCGACAGCGCCGCCACCCTCGACAGCACGGCGCTGGAACAGGCGATGAGAAATCCCCAAACGCTGCTGATCGACGCGCGAGCCGCGCAACGCTACCGGGGCGAGGTCGAACCGATCGATGCAATCGCCGGCCATGTGCCGGGGGCGCGCAACCGACCGTTTTCCGAAAATATTGGTGTCGATGGCCGTTTCAAGGCTGCGCAGAAATTGCGCGCCGAATTCGAAGCCGTGCTCGGCCCCCACGGCGCCGCCGATGTCGTACACATGTGCGGTTCCGGTGTGACCGCGTGCCACAACCTGTTGGCCATGGAACATGCCGGATTGCACGGTTCGCGGATTTTTGCGCCGTCCTGGAGCGGCTGGATTGCGGACTCGAAGCGGCCCGTGTCCCGGAGCACGCAATAGCGATCGACGACACACCGGTTCCGCCATGACTTGTGGGACAAGACGTCATCGGTGTACGTGGGACACTGCATCAGCCGGCTTCATTACTCGCCACTACGCGCACGTCCCACCACCGCGCACCTCCGGAGACCGCCATGCGCCGCACTGTTTTATCGTCATTCTTCATTGCCATTGCAGGTGTTTTTGCCAGCGCGCAGGCTGCGCCTTTGCTGCTGCAAACGCCCGCCGTTTCGGCGAACCAAATCGCATTCGCCTATGCCGGAAACATTTGGGTCGTGCCGAAAAACGGTGGCACCGCACGCAGCCTGCTTAACGGCGACGTGAGCGCCAGCCATCCGATGTTTTCGCCGGACGGTCGCTGGCTTGCCTACAGCGCCACTATCGCCGGCAACGAGGACGTCTACGTGGTCGCGGCGAACGGTGGACAACCCAAGCGGCTGACCTGGCATCCCGGTTCCGATGTCGTCTCGGGCTGGACACCTGACGGCAAGCAGGTTCTTTTCGGATCTCACCGCGATGCCGCGAACGATTCCGGAAAACTCTACCTGATCGGTTTGAACGGAGGTTTTCCGACAGCGTTGCCGCTGCCGCGCGCCGAAGGCGGGTCATATTCGTCGGACGCCAGCCATATCGCCTACGAACCGGATTTCCAGTGGGAACCGGATTGGCGCAATTATCGCGGCGGACAGACCACGCCTATCTGGATTGCGCAATTGTCCGATTCGAGCGTGGTCAAGATTCCGCGCGACAATTCGAACGACGGCAATGCGATGTGGGTCGGCGGGAAAGTTTATTTCCTGTCCGATCGCAATGGCGCGCGGACATTATTTTCGTATGACGTCGCATCAAAACAGGTCGTGCAACTGATCGACAACTCCGGATTCCCGATCGATGACGCATCGGCCGGAGCAGGTGCAATCGTCTATTCGCAGATGGGTCAACTGCATCTGTTCGACATCGGCAGCGGCAAACAGAATCCCGTCGAAGTGCGGATCTCCGCAGACTTGCCGCAGCTTTTGCCGCACTACGAAAAGGTTGCAAAGAACATCGAGCATTCCGCAATTTCGCCGACGGGCGTGCGCGCCGTGTTCGAGGCGCACGGAGAGATATTCACGGTGCCGGCGAAGAAGGGCGACATTCGCGACATCACGCGCACACCCGGAGCCGCCGAACGGGCGCCGGCATGGTCGCCGGACGGCACGTCGATCGCATACTTTTCCGATGCGTCCGGCGAGTACGCCTTGCATATCCGCGACCAGAATGGATTCGGCAAACCGAAGGTAATCAACCTGGGCAAGCCGCCGTCGTTTTTCTATGCGCCGATCTGGTCTCCGGACAGCCGGCGCATCGCCTACAGCGACAAGCGCTTGAACCTTTGGTACGTCGACCTCGACAAGGGCATGCCGGTCAAGGTCGACACGGATCGCTTCGACACCCCGTTGCACGAGTTTGACGCGGCATGGTCGCCGGACAGTCGTTGGCTGACCTACACCAAGCAGTTGCCGAATCATTTGCGTGCCGTATTCGTGTACTCGCTCGCGACTCACGAAGCCGTGCAAGTGACCGACGGACTGAGCGATTGCCTGTACCCCAACTTCGACAAGAACGGCAAATACCTGTACTTCACCGCGAGCACCGACACGGGGCTTTCGACCGGTTGGCTGGACATGACCAGCCAGGCGCACCCGGTCACCCGGCATGTCTATGTCGCTGTACTGCGCAAGCATCTGGCCTCGCCGCTGGCACCGGAAAGCGACGAAGACAAGGGCGCCAAAGAAGCCAGGGATTCCGACGCGGACAAGAATGAAAAGACGGATTCCGACAAAAACCCGGCCAAGGACAAGCACGAAAAATCCGCCGCCGATGTGAAGGACGTCGCCATTGATTTCACGGACTTGCTGCAACGTACATTGGCACTGCCAATCAAGCCGGCCAACTATGTCGGCATGGTTGCCGGCAAGAGCGGCGAATTGTTTCTGCTGGAGGCACCTCAGGTTGCCGAGGAAGGTGAGCAGCCGACCACGTTGATCAAGTTCGATCTGGAAAAACGCAAGCAGCAAAAGTTGGTCGATGGCGTAACGGACTTCGCGCTGTCCTTCGATGGCAACAAATATCTGTATTCGAGCGATCACCAGTGGTTCATTGTCGGCAGCGAGGCGCCGCTCAAGGACCATGGCGAAGGTCGACTCGACATTGGCGGTATGCAGGTCCATGTCGTGCCACAGCGCGAATGGATGCAGATGTATGAAGAAGTCTGGCGCATCGAGCGCGATTTTTTCTACGATCCGCATTTCCACGGCCTGGATCTTGCCGCCGCCGAGAAGCGCTTCAAACCCTATCTTGCCGGAATCGCCGATCGCGCAGACCTCAATTACCTGTTTCGCAAGATGCTTGCCTACATGTCGGTCGGCCACATGTTCGTGCGCGGCGGTACGCAGGCGGATACGCCGAAGATCGATATCGGGTTGCTGGGTGCCGACTACGCGATCGATCACGGTCGTTATCGATTTGCGCGTATCTACAACGGTGAAAACTGGAACCCCGAGCTGCATGCTCCACTGACCCAGCCCGGCGTGGATGTGAATGCGGGCGAGTATCTTCTGGCGGTCAACGGTCGTTCGTTGAGTGCGAACGAAAATCCTTATGCGTCGTTCGCCGAAACGGTCGGTCGGCAAACCGTGCTGCGCGTCGGCCCACATGCCGACGGTTCCGGCTCGCGAGAAGTAACGGTCGTACCGATCAAGTCGGAGAAAGGTCTTCGTCATCTGGCCTGGATTGAAGGCAATCGGGCCAAGGTCGACAAACTCAGCGGCGGCAGGCTCGCCTACGTACATTTGCCCGATACGGGCGGTGGCGGATTCACCAGCTTCAATCGCTACTTCTTTGCGCAGACCGACAAGCAAGGCGCCGTCATCGACGAGCGCTACAACCACGGTGGCCAGCTTGCCGACTACATTGTCGACTACTTGCGTCGTCCGGCAATGACGCGCATCGTCACGCGTGAAGGCGAAACCTATACCGAGCCCACGCAGGCGATATTCGGGCCGAAGGCGATGCTCATCAATCAATTTTCCGGTTCCGGCGGAGACGCGCTTCCGTGGTATTTCAAACGTGACGGCATCGGTCCACTGATTGGAACACGCACGTGGGGCGGGCTGGTCGGCATCGGTGGTTACCCGCCATTGATGGACGGCGGACGCGTCACCGCACCGCGCTGGGCGCTGGCCGGCACGCACGGGAAGTGGGAAGTCGAGAATCACGGCATTGCGCCGGATATTGAAGTCTGGCAAGACCCCAAGCTCGTGCGCGCAGGTCATGATCCACAACTCGAACATGCCGTTGCATATTTGCTGAAGCAACTCGCCGAGCACCCGCCGCAGCAATTTGCGACGCCACCGTATCCGGATTTCCATCCGGTGCTGCCGCCGATGCCGGCGCAGGGCAGTTCAGGAAAATAGGCGTGCGACTCCCGGGATCGGCGATAGCCGATCCCGGCGAGTTTCAAATCACGATTTTTTAAGTTTCGCCACGAGTGCTTTCAGCATCGCCTGCGATTCGGCACCAAACCAGCCATCGGCGAATTCTTCGACCGACAGTTTGCCTGGATCGGCAAACAGATCGATCAAATCCGAACGCGCGATCAGTCGTGTCGTGGACATCGCCTGTGGCGGCAGTTTGAGTATCGATTGCAACCATTCCAAAGCGCGCGTATTGACCTCGTCGACGGCAACCAGTTCGTCGACCATTCCCACTGCCAACGCCTGTTCGGAGTCGAGCATCGCACCAATCACCAGCAAGCGCTCGGCGCGGTACACGCCGATCAGTCGGCGCAGGGCGTGCTGGATGCATTCGGGTACCGACAGGCCGACCTGGACTTCGTTCAGACCGATGCGAAACGGGCTTTCCGGATCGTCGCTGCGCGCCATGATGCGGTAATCGCAGAAAATCGCCAACACCGCGCCGCCCGCGGGGCTATGTCCGCCAATGGCCGCGACGACAGGAATCGGTGCGGCGGCCAGGGCCGAGCACAGGCCGAAAAATTCCTGCCAGAAAGCGATCAATTCCGCACGGTTCAATTGCAGCAGCGCCGGCACGTCCAGACCTGCGGAAAACAAGCCCGGCCGCCCCGACAGCACGATGCCGCGTGCGCCCCGTGCCGGTGCCGACTCCACCGCGTTACGCAACGTACGCACCAATTCCGGATCAAGCGCGTTGACCGGTGGCCGAGCCAGCCGCAGTTCGACAATGTTGTCGTGATGTATGGTTTCGAGCATGGGGTTCTCCGGATGGCGCGCGGCGTTGGCTGCGATGGTAGCGGATTGAGGAGCTTGGGTGATGAGACGTGAATCGGGACCCGGGAATCGCGACGTCAAGGGCAAAAAATTGTGCTTTCCCAAGTCCCGAATCAACCGGCGACCCGACACGCTCGCCGAACCACGTCGGGCAATGCCACAGATTTTCCGCTGCGCTGATCGATCCAGACCAACACGACGTTGCCGTCGCAATACAGGTTGTCCGGTCGCGCGGCGTCGACGATGCGATGCGAAATCGTGAGCGAGGTGTTTCCCAAACGCTCGCAGAACAATTCGACCCGGATCGTGCCCGGCCAACTGAGTTGGGCGCGGTAGTTCAATTGGGTTGCGGCGACGACGGGTGCGCACTGCGCACCCATCCATTCGCCGTCGAGATTTGCCAACCAGGTCAGCCGCGCTTCTTCGAGATACGTCAGGAACGTGGAGTTGTTGACGTGGTTGTAGGCATCCAGGTCACGCCAGCGCAGGGTCATGTGCGCATCGATGAGACGCAGCAAATCCGCTTCGGGTTGCCGTGTCGACTTGTCCGCGTTCATGCTGCTTCGCGTTTTTTCGCGCTGCCCAATGCGCGTGCCAGGAATCGGCCCGTATGCGACGCCTTGTCGCGCGCAATTGCTTCGGGCGTGCCGCTGGCGATGATCTGGCCGCCGCGATCGCCGCCCTCGGGCCCCAGATCGACGATCCAGTCTGCCGTCTTGATGACATCAAGATTGTGTTCGATCACGACGACGGTATTGCCGTCGTCGCGCAGGCGATGCAGAACCTTGAGCAGCTGTTCGATGTCGTAGAAATGCAGACCCGTCGTCGGCTCATCGAGAATGTACAGCGTGCGCCCGGTGTCGCGCTTGGATAGTTCACGCGACAATTTGACGCGCTGTGCTTCTCCACCTGACAGTGTGGTCGCACTCTGTCCAAGCTTGATATAGCTCAATCCGACGTGCATCAGTGTTTCAAGTTTGCGCGCGAGCGTCGGAATCTTCTCGAACAGTTGCAGAGCATCTTCGACCGTCATTTCCAGCACATCGGAAATGGTATGACCCTTGTACGTGATTTCCAGCGTTTCGCGGTTGTAACGCTTGCCGTGGCAGACGTCGCAAGGCACGTACACATCCGGCAGAAAGTGCATTTCCACCTTGATCAGGCCATCGCCCTCGCAGGCTTCGCAACGGCCGCCCTTGACGTTGAAACTGAAGCGACCCGGTGCATAACCACGCGCACGCGCCTCGGGAACCTGGGCGAACAATTCGCGCAACGGCGTAAACAGCCCCGTATACGTCGCCGGGTTGCTGCGCGGTGTGCGCCCGATCGGCGACTGGTCGATATCGACCACCTTGTCAAACAGGTCCAGTCCGTGGATTTCACGATACGGTGCGGGCTTCTGATTCGCGCCGTTGAGCTCGGCGGCGGCAATACGGTACAAAGTGTCGTTGATCAGCGTGGACTTGCCTGAACCGGACACCCCGGTGATGCACACGAACAGGCCTGCAGGGATTTCCAGATCCACGTCCTTGAGATTGTTTCCGGATGCGCCGAGCAGTTTCAACATCAGTTGCGGATCCGGCGCATGACGTTCGCGCGGCACTTCGATGGAGCGTTTCCCGGACAGATAGTCTCCGGTCAACGAACGTTTGGCTGCGAGCACATCCTTGAGTTTGCCCTGGGCGACGATTTCGCCGCCATGCACGCCGGCGCCGGGGCCGATATCGACGATGTGATCGGCGGCACGAATGGCTTCCTCGTCATGCTCGACGACGATGACGGTATTGCCAAGATCGCGCAGGCGCGTGAGCGTGCCGAGCAGGCGCTCGTTGTCGCGTTGATGCAAACCAATCGACGGCTCGTCGAGCACGTACATGACGCCGACCAGTCCGGCGCCGATCTGGCTGGCCAGGCGAATGCGCTGCGCTTCGCCGCCCGACAAAGAATCGGCTTGACGGTCCAGAGTCAGATAATCCAGACCGACGTCGACCAGAAAACGCAGGCGCTCGTGGATTTCCTTGACGATTTTCGTGGCGATGTCGCCGCGCCAGCCGGGCAGTTTCAAACCGTGGAAGAATTGCAGGGTCCGGTCGATCGGCAACGCCGTCAGTGCGGGCAGATTGGCATCGCCGACAAAAACATTGCGCGCGCTGCGATTGAGGCGCTCCCCGCGACAGTCCGGGCATGGTCGTTCGCTGATGAACTTGGACAATTCCTCGCGCACCGCCGGCGATTCGGTCTCCTTGTAGCGACGTTCCAGATTGGGCACGATGCCTTCGAAGCGATGCTTGCGGGTGACGCTGCCGCCGCGCTCGGTCAGATAGCGAAACGCGACTTGTTCGTCGCCGGAGCCGAACAACACAGCATGGCGGATTGCTTCCGGCAACTGCTCCCACGGCGTGTCGATGTCGAATTTGTAGTGCCGCGCCAGCGACAGGATCAACTGGAAGTAGTACATGTTGCGTCGGTCCCAGCCGCGCACTGCGCCTGCGGCGAGACTCAGATTCGGATGCACCACGACACGCGCCGGATCGAAAACCTGACTCACGCCCAGGCCATCGCAACTGCCGCAGGCTCCGATCGGCGAGTTGAATGAAAACAGCCTGGGCTCGAGTTCCGGCAACGAGTAGTCACACACCGGGCACGAAAACCGCGAAGAGAACAGAATTGGCGCAGATTTGGCGTCGTCCATGTCCGCGACAATCGCGATTCCGTCCCCGAGACGCAAAGCGGTCTCGAAAGATTCAGCCAGGCGCTGCTTGAGGTCATCGGAGGGACGAAAACGATCGATGACCGCCTCGATCGTGTGCTTCTGGCGCAGAACCAGCGACGGTACGGCGTCGAGTTCGTACAGCACGCCGTCCACGCGCGCACGCACGAAACCCTGAGCGCGAAGTTGCTCGAAAACCTGCAGATGCTCGCCTTTGCGTTCGCGGATCACGGGCGCAAGCAGCATGAAACGATGTTCGCCATTCAATGCCAGCGTCGCATCCACCATCTGGCTGACGGTCTGTGCCTGCAGCGGAATGCCATGGTCGGGGCAGCGCGGCGTACCGACGCGGGCGAACAGCAGGCGCAGATAATCGTAGATTTCGGTGATCGTGCCGACGGTGGAACGCGGATTGTGCGACGTCGATTTCTGTTCGATCGAGATGGCCGGGCTCAAACCTTCGATGTGATCGACGTCGGGTTTCTCCATCACCGACAGGAACTGGCGCGCGTAGGCCGACAGCGATTCGACGTAGCGACGCTGTCCTTCAGCATAGATCGTGTCGAACGCGAGCGAGGATTTGCCCGAGCCGGAAAGTCCGGTAATGACGATCAGGCGCTCGCGAGGCAGCTCCAGATCGATGTTTTTCAGATTATGCGTGCGTGCGCCGCGGATACGGATGAAGTCCATGGGCATCAGTTTTTTCCAGTCAACGAAGTACTATACCGCGATGTCGCGGATCGCAGGGTGTTGAAACACACCCGGGTACCCGGGCCACGCCGGCCCGGCGCAAATTCGACACGACAAATCGCTGATTCATCCCGGCCGATCGGTGAAACCATCCGGCGAATCAAAAGGCAGGGCAGCCCTGTTTCAACATCATCGCCGATGCCCTGTGCTTGAAAACGCGCCGTATGGCGGGCGCAAATCAGGCCGCTTTCAAGCTGGCAATATCAATCACGAACCGATAGCGGACATCGCCACGGATCATGCGCTCGTAGGCTTCGTTGATCTTGTCGATCGGAATCAACTCGATATCCGACGCGACGCCGTGTTCACCACAGAAATCGAGCATTTCCTGGGTTTCGCGTATTCCGCCGATCAGCGAACCGGCCAAACGCCGACGACGCATAATCAGGGGACCGGCGGAAAGCGGCGTCGGATCGGGCATGCCCACCAGAACCATCGTGCTGTCGCGCTTGAGCAGGCCCAGGTAGGCGTTGTAATCATGCTGCGCGGAAACAGTGTCGAGGATGAAATCGAACTGTCCGGCATGGGTCTTGAATACTTCGCCATCGCGCGTGGCGAAAAAATCATCGGCGCCGAGTTTCAGCGCGTCGTCGCGCTTGCCGGGCGAATGACTGAGCACGGTCACGTGCGCACCCATGGCGTGGGCGATCTTCACGCCCATGTGCCCGAGGCCGCCGAGGCCAACGACGGCAACCTTGTCGCCGGGTTTCACGCTGTAATGACGCAACGGCGAATAGGTGGTGATACCGGCACACAGCAAAGGCGCGGCGCGATCCAGCGGAATACTCTCGGGAATGCGCAGCACGTAGTTCTCATCCACGGTGATGCGTGTGGAGTAGCCACCGTATGTCGGGCGGCTACGATCCAGTTCGACACCCGCGCGCTCGTACCCGTTGTAGGTCGCGCTCATGCCATTGGCGCAGAATTGTTCCTCGCCGGCGCGACAGGCCTCGCATTCGCGGCACGAATCGACGAAGCAGCCCACGCCGACCGTATCGCCGACCTTCCATTTTCTTACCGCATTGCCGACCTTCACGACCTTGCCGACGATTTCGTGCCCGGGGACCATGGGAAAGATCGAGCCGCCCCATTCGTCGCGGACTTGATGAATGTCGGAATGGCACACGCCGCAATAGGCGATATCGATCAAGACTTCATGCGCGCCGGGTTCGCGGCGTTCAATGGAGAAGGGCGCGAGCGGCGCGGTAGCATTGGTGGCGGCATAGGCAGGGATAGCAGACATGCAAAGCTCCGGTTGATCGACAACTCCCCCTTTGATGCTGTCGATATGTCGAGATTCAAGGCGGCGGCTATCCGGGGTCGCAGCCCAATTCCCCTTCCCGCCTTGCTGGAAGACCGATACGGGCAGGTCACTACAAATCCGGCGGTCCGGCTCCGCGGCTCAACCCCCGGTTGCCTCGAATCCGTCCGCAAAGATCGGCGTTTCGACTTCTGCAGCACCGATGTCGCAGCCAGCGCCTTGCGGACGGGTGACGCCACGTTGATCGGTCACCACTGCCATCTCGCAATTGGCCGCGTCGATCACTGGACTGCCGTTCAGAGGAGGCATCGTGGGTGTCAGACCGCCGGTGTAGTCCAGCGTCGAGAGCATCGGATTGCCATTGGCGGTTCCATTGCAGCTAGTGTCGCCGAAGAAGTTGTTGCCCGAGTCGGTCAGGCCGGGGCCGCTATTGGTGCCGTCATTGCAATCGCCGTTGGTATTGCCGGCGACAATCGAGTTGGAAATCGAGATCGTGCCGTCGTATTCGACATCGAGGGCGCCGTCACTGAATCCCGACGCTGAATTCGCGGCAATCGTCACATAGTCCAGGGTCATCGCGGTCACCTTGAAATTGCGGATCGCGCTGCCGTAGTTACCGGCAGTGTTGCCGCTGAACGTACTGTTGGTTACCGTGACCGTTCCGCCGTAGGCTGTGACGATAGCGCCGCCGCCGCTGCCAGCCGAATTTCCCGTAAATGTTGAATTGCGAATGTCTGCTGTCACACCCGTCGTGCCGGAGAAATAGTAGCCACCGCCGATATAGGTAGCGGTGGAATTGCCTGTGAAAACACAATCGTTGATCGTTGTCGTGCCATTTTGGGAGGCAAGTCCGCCGCCGCCCAGACCCGTCGTGTTATTGGAAAACGTAACGTGGTCCAGTGTGAGAGTCGTTCCCGTCATGAACATGCCGCCGCCGTAACCGCTGCCTTTCCCGTTACTGATCACGAGGTTACGCAAAACGGCGGACCCATTCCCATTGCTGAGGTCGCCGACCCAAAAAACCTGCACCGCGTTGTTGCCACTGACGGTGACGACGTTGCCGCCGTCGATCGTGGTCGTGGCTGTGTCAGTCAGTTGCGGCAGCGTGCTGGCGACGGTGATCGTCTGGGGCGACGAAAAAACGCCCGAATCGAATGTAATAGTGTCGGCACCACTGCCAGCGGTGCATCCGGAGTGTGTTTGCGCATTGTTGTTGGCATTGTCGATCGCGTTGCGCAACGTGCACGCCGAGCCGGAATCGGCGGTCGAGTTGACGACGATGCTGTTCGCCTGGACCTTTGCCCAGTGTCCTGCGCAACCAAGCGCGAACAGGCAAGCCAGTGTGGCATTGATTCGATTCATCAGGGTCCCCTCTTGACGACTGAAGGCCGACTATCGCGGATCGAACGGCTTTTTTAAAGGTTTGGGGAGGCATTTCCCGGAAATCCACCGTATTCGTTGACGTGCCGGACACTTACACACTAAAATACGCGGCTGTTTCAAAGCAGGCAGTTGTCAGAATAACTACAGAGGAATGCCATGTACGCTGTTATCAAGACCGGCGGTAAACAATACCGCGTCATGCAGGGGGAAACCCTGCGTGTGGAAAAGCTCGAAGCCGATGTTGGCACCGCGATCACCTTCGATGAAGTTCTGTTGCTGGGTTCCGCGGACGACATCACCGTCGGTGCCCCGCTGATCGGTGGCGCCAGCGTTGCTGCAACGATCAAATCGCACGGCCGCGCCGACAAGGTGCGCATCATCAAATTCCGCCGCCGCAAGCACCATCAGAAGCAAATGGGGCATCGCCAGCACTACACCGAGGTCGAAATCACCGGCATCTCGGGTGCGGCGAAGAAATCGGCAAAGGCGAGCGAGGAGTAAGTCATGGCACATAAAAAGGCAGGCGGCAGTACCCGTAACGGCCGCGATTCGAATCCAAAATACCTCGGCGTGAAAATCTACGGCGGTCAGGCCGTGAATGCCGGCAATATCATCGTGCGCCAGCGTGGCACCCGCTTCCATCCGGGTACCGGTGTTGGCCTCGGTCGCGATCACACCTTGTTCGCGCTGGTTGACGGCAAAGTGGAATTCAGCGTCAAGGGCGCCAACAGCCGCAAGACGGTTAGCGTGGCGCAGGGCTGACTGTTTCGACATCGTTTCGACATAGCCCCGCCATGTGCGGGGCTTTGTTTTTGCGTAGAACGAAATCGGGAATCCGATCGGGATTCGCAGTGCTGCGAGCGATTGCGTCCCGTATGATGGCTTCCGCATCCTTTCAAATTCCCACTCGCCACTCCCGAATCGTCCCCCGCCATGAAATTCGTCGACGAAGCACAAATCCACGTCCATGCCGGCAACGGCGGCAACGGCTGCGTGAGCTTTCGGCGCGAGAAATTCATTCCGCTGGGCGGGCCGGACGGTGGCAACGGCGGCAATGGCGGGGATGTATGGCTGGTCGCCGATGAGGGACTGAATACCCTGATCGATTTCCGGCATCAGCGCGATTTTCGTGCCCGACGTGGCGAAAACGGCATGAGTCGGCAGATGGCCGGCAAGCAGGGCGAGGATTGCGTGATTCGCGTACCGGTGGGTACTTCGGTCATCAACGTCGATACCGACGAATTGATCGGAGATCTGACCCAGCACCGACAGCGCTTGAAAGTTGCCCTGGGCGGCCGTGGTGGCGCCGGCAACATGGTGTTCAAAAGCTCGACCAACCGCACGCCGCGCAAGGCGATACCGGGAACGGAAGGCGAAACCCGGGAGTTGCGCCTGGAACTGAAGGTCCTGGCCGATGTCGGGTTGCTGGGATTTCCGAATGCCGGAAAATCGACCTTCATTCGCGCCGTATCTGCCGCCACGCCGCGTGTGGCCGATTATCCGTTTACGACGCTGCAGCCTCATCTGGGTGTGGTTCGCATCGGCACCGATCAGAGTTTTGTGATTGCCGATATTCCGGGTTTGATCGAAGGCGCAGCGGACGGCGCCGGGCTGGGCATCCAGTTTCTCAAGCATGTTTCGCGAACGCGACTCTTGCTGCATGTGGTCGATATCGCACCGCTCGATGAAGAGGTGGATCCGGTCGGGCAGGTGCGTGCCATCGAAGACGAGTTGCGCCGATTCGATCCGGAACTGCTGGAACGAGAACGCTGGCTGGTCTTCAACAAGGCAGATCTGCTCGCACCGGAGCAACGCGAAAAGACCGCGAAGGCGCTCACGCGCAAGCTCAAATGGAAGGCGCCGTGGTTCGTCGTGTCGGCAATTTCGCGTGAGGGCACCTGGCCGGTTTGCTTGAAGATTCAGGATTTCTTCGACCGGCTCAAGGCCGAGACGGCCGAGGCGGCGCGCAGCGAAGACGCTTGATGATGCTTTTGCGATCTGCGCACAACCGGGCGGACGTTGCCGCGCAAGCAGTGGCCGCACCGTGCGAGCGGTTGGCGCTGGTCGATGCTGGAACGTCGACCCTGCGCATGTCGTTTGCCCCTCATCCCAACCCGCTCACCCGGGCGGTACCTGGGAGAGCAAGCGCGAGCAGGCGGATGCGCGTATGTGCGTGCAGAACTTCTTCGGTTCCGGGCAAGAAAAAAGCCGGCCGGCGCCGGCTTGATGCTTATTCGCCCGACCTTCTTCGCGGGGCGCGCGAAGCGGCCATTGCTGGCCGCGCATTGCCTGCAATCAGGCCAGCGCCTTGATGTGCGCGCTGAGGCGGCTCTTGTGACGCGAAGCCTTGTTCTTGTGGATCAGGCCGCGGCTGGCGTAGCGATCCATGACCGGTTCGGCGGCCTTGTAGGCGGCTTCGGCGGCAGCTTTGTCCTTCGCGGCGATGGCGTTGACGACTTTCTTGATCGAGGTGCGCAGCATGGAACGGGCGCTGGAATTGCGCGAGTTGCGCACAATTGCCTGGCGCGCACGCTTTTTGGCGGATTTGATGTTGGCCAAGGGGAAACTCCGGTAGCAGTAACTGGGGGTGGAAAAAGACCGACAATTGTATGGTGTGTGCAAGGTTGCGTCAACGTTTGCGGGACCATTCATGGAGGCTGGAATCGGGAATCGGGAATCGGAGGAACGCGGGAAATGGACAATGCAGAATGGGGGATCGAAGATCCGGGTGGCAGCGCGACTCCAGGTTCTCAACGGCCCCGGAATGACGAAATTTTTGTGCCCGCAACGGCCGTGAATTCCTTTCGCCATCCTCGATTCCCGGTGCCCGATTCCCGATTCGCGACTTTTCTCCCAATTCCGGTTTCAATCGCATGAAGTCCCCCAGTCTGCTGCGCGGCCTGCTTTCGTTCAGCGCGATGACGATGATTTCGCGCGTGCTTGGATTGGTACGTGACATCGCAATCAACACCGCGTTCGGCGCAAGCGCCGCGACCGACGCCTTCTGGGTAGCATCGCGGATTCCCAATTTCATGCGCCGGATGTTCGCGGAAGGTTCGTTTTCGACCGCGTTCGTGCCGGTGTTCACACAGGTCAAGCAAACCGGCAGTCACGCGCAGCTGAAGGAACTGACCGCGCGCACGATGGGAACGCTCGGCGGCTTGTTGCTGATCATCACCGCGCTCGGAGTGATCTTTGCGCCGCAAGTCACGGCGATATTTGCGCCAGGGTCAATTGACCAGCCGCAGAAATTCGCGTTGACCGTCGATCTGTTGCGCCTGACATTTCCGTTCCTGCTGTTTGTGTCGTTAACGGCGCTGGCGGCCGGTGCCTTGAACAGCTTCCACCGATTTGCGCTCCCGGCAATCACGCCGGTCATCTTGAACCTGTGCCTGATTGCTGGTGCCGTGTGGCTGGCACCGCGCCTGGGAACCCCGATTCTGGCGCTCGGTTGGGCGATTCTGGCCGGCGGCATACTGCAACTGCTATTTCTGCTGCCATCGATGCGTCGACTGGATCTGCTGGCGTTGCCACGCTGGGGCTGGCGGCACGCAGGGGTGCGCAAGATCATGCGTTTGATGGTGCCGACGTTGTTCGGATCTTCCGTGGCCCAGGTCAATTTGTTGCTGGATACGGTGATAGCGTCGCTGCTGATCACGGGATCGCAAACGTGGTTGTCGCAATCCACGCGTTTTCTCGAACTGCCTCTGGGCGTGTTCGGCGTGGCTCTTGGCACAGTGATTCTGCCGGCGTTGTCGCGCCATCACGTCGACACGGATCAGGAAGGGTTTTCCCGGGCGCTGGACTGGGGCCTGCGCATCGCGTGCCTGATCGCGTTCCCGGCGATGTTCGCGCTGCTTTTGCTCGCCGAGCCGCTGGTGGCGACGTTGTTCCAGCACGGTCAGTTCAGCGCATTCGATACGCATATGGCCACGCTGTCGATCACGGCGTTCAGTTGCGGCCTGCCGGGTTATGCGCTGGTCAAGGTCTTGTTGCCTGCGTTTTATTCTCGCCAGGACACGACCACACCGGTCCGCGCCGGCGTCATCGCGCTCGTTGTCAACATGCTGCTCAATGTGGTGTTCATACTCGCGCTGTTCGAGCTTTGGGCGTCGCCGTCGGTGAAACACGACGGTTGGCTCGACGCCATCGCAAAGGTGCCGGGTCTGCACATGGCGTTAGGCATGGCCGGCGCGATTTCCAGTTACATCAACTTCGCATTGTTGTGGCATTGGCTGTGTCGCGCGGGGGTCTACCAGCGTCGGCCCGGGTGGCCGCGGCACATCGTGCGTGTGCTGGCCGCCAGCGTCGCCATGATGGCCGTACTCGCCGTCGGGCGCTGGAATTGGCCGGATTGGACCGGAGTTTCAACCTGGATACGCATCTGGCGCCTCTCGCTGCTGGTCGGGGCAGGCGGAACGACTTATTTCCTTGCCTTGTTTGCCGTTGGCCTGCGAGTGAGCGATCTGCGCAGTGGTTAGGCCGGATTGTGCGCCGCAGCGTAATCGGTATACTCGGAAAATGAATCGGTTATTTCGGGACGTCGCCGGACCCTGTCTTGCGCCGCGCGGCAGTGCGGTCTGCATTGGCGCGTTCGACGGCGTGCATCCGGGGCACCGGGCCGTATTGAGCAATGTGGTCAAACGTGCTGTGCAACGCGATTTGTTGCCGGTGGCGATAAGTTTCGCCCCGATTCCGCGCGCGTATTTCGCAAAAGACGCGGGAATGCCTCAGTTGAGTTGCGTGCGCGAAAGGATTGCTGCGCTGTTCGCTGCGGGAATGCAAAAGGTTTTGATGTTGCGCTTCAACGCACGATTGGCAGCGATGGAACCGAAAGAATTTGTGCAAAGCGTGCTGGTCAAGCGCCTGGCCGTGCGCGAAGTTTGGGTTGGAACAGAATTCCGCTTCGGACACCAACGAGCCGGTGACGTCGACACTCTGCGGGCCATGGGAAGCCAGGCGGGTTTCGACGTGGAAATTGCGCCAACCGTTGAACGCGATGGCCAACGCGTGTCGAGCTCGCGCATACGCACATTGCTGGCGGCAGGAGATTTCGACGCGTCGGCGCGATTGCTCGGACGCCGTTTCGCGATCGGTGGCCATGTCGTGTACGGTTTGCAACTCGGGCGCAGGCTCGGATACCCGACGGCGAATCTGCCGTTGCGCGGGCGTGTCGCACCGGTCGGCGGCGTGTTTGCCGTGCGCGTGCACGGAGTCGGCGCGAACGCGCGACCGGGCGTGGCCAGCCTTGGTGTGCGCCCGACCGTAAACGGCACCGAGCCGCTGCTCGAAGCGCACCTGTTCGATTTCGACGGCGACCTTTATGGTAAAAGAATAGAAGTGGAATTTGTAACAAAATTGCGCGACGAAGAGAAGTTTGAAAACCTCGACGCAATGGTCGAACAAATCGACCGCGACGCCACGCAGGCGCGCGATATTCTGAAATCCCTCTCCCCGAACAGCGTTCGGGGAGAAGCTGGCGTGACGGAGAGGGGCTGAAAATTGTTCATTCGCTACGGAAAATTTTGGCCTCGCTCCCTCGCCAAACCCTTTCCCCCATCGGCTGAGGGGGGAGAGATCCCGCCGGAAATTTATCTCCGTCCGTCGCAATGACATTCATTTTCTTGCGTCAAAGCGTGAACACCAGGCTTACCCGATTCCCGATTCCCGATTCCCGTCCATGACCATCGACTACAAGAACACCATCAACCTGCCGCAGACGGATTTCCCGATGCGTGGCGACTTGCCCAAGCGTGAGCCGGGGATGCTGGCCGAGTGGGAAAAGCGCGATCGCTACGGCGCGATTCAACAGCGCACGGCAGATCGCGAACACGCGTTCATCCTGCACGATGGTCCGCCGTATGCGAACGGCGCAATCCATCTGGGTCATGCCGTGAACAAGATCCTCAAGGACATCGTGGTCAAGTCCAAATTGCTGTCCGGCTTCCGCTCACCGTATGTTCCGGGCTGGGATTGTCACGGACTGCCGATCGAAATCGCCATCGAGAAGAAGGTCGGCAAGGTCGGACAGAAAGTCGATGCGGTGGAATTCCGCAAGTTGTGTCGCGACTATGCGGCCAGGCAAATCGACTTGCAGCGAAACGATTTCAAGCGTCTGGGTGTTTTGGGCGAATGGGGCAATCCCTATCGCACCATGGATTTCAAGTACGAAGCGGACATGCTTCGCGCGTTGGCGAAAATTCACGCCCGCGGTCATGTTCTGCGTGGTTACAAGCCGGTGCATTGGTGCTTCGATTGCGGCTCGGCTCTGGCCGAGGCCGAGATCGAATACCAGGACAAGACCTCGCCGGCTGTCGATGTGGCGTACGACGCGTTGGAACCCGAAGCATTGGCCGCGAAATTTGGCGCGACCATCCAGAATGCCGACATCGTCGCCGTGCCGATCTGGACAACGACGCCATGGACGCTGCCGGCAAGCGTTGCCGTCACGCTTGGCGCGGAACTGGACTATGTTCTCATCGAAGGTCCGCGTCGCGGCAACCAACGCTTGCTGCTGGTGGTGGCCGAAGCGCTGCTGGAAAAAGTTGCGCAACGTTACAAAGTGGAAAATGCGGCAATTCTCGGGCGTGCGAAAGGGGCTGCACTCGCTTCCCTCGCCCCGCTTGCGGGGGAAGCCGCCCCGGGGGCGGAAGGGGGCGCTCTGCGCCATCCATTCTATGACCGTGAAATTCCGATCATCCTCGGCGACCACGTTACCACCGAAGATGGAACCGGCGCCGTGCATACCGCGCCCGGTCATGGCGCGGAAGACTTCGCTGTCGGAAAACAATACGGTCTGGTGGAAAAATATTCGCCGGCCGAACTCAATCCGGTCGGGCCCAACGGTGTCTATGTTCCGGAAACGCCGATATTCGGCGGCCAATTCATCTGGAAAGCGAACGACACCATCATCGAACTGCTGCGTGAGCGTGACGTGCTGCTCGCACACGAGAAAATCACGCACAGCTACCCGCACTGCTGGCGTCACCGCACGCCGGTAGCGTTTCGCACCACGCCGCAGTGGTTTATCGGCATGGAACAGGAAGGTCTGCGCGCAGCAGCCCTGAGATCGGTGCATGAGGATGTGACCTGGTATCCGGCGTGGGGCGAGGAGCGAATGGCGGGCATGGTCGAAGGGCGCCCGGACTGGTGTATTTCACGCCAGCGTACGTGGGGCGTACCGATTGCGTTGTTCGTTCACAACTCGACGCACGAACCACATCCGCGCAGTGTCGAATTGATGGAGCAGGTGGCGCAACTTGTCGAAAAAAACGGCGTCGATGCCTGGTATTCGCTCGATCCATCCGAGTTGCTCTGCGACGATGCGACCAGCTACACAAAAGTCACGGATATTCTCGACGTCTGGTTCGATTCCGGCGTCACCCACTTCTGCGTGCTCGATCAGCGCCCCAATCTCGCAAGAGCGCCCGGCGACAAGGTGATTTATCTGGAAGGTTCCGACCAGCACCGCGGCTGGTTTCAAACCTCGCTGCTGACATCCGTGGCGATTCATGGCCGTGCGCCTTACGACGAAGTGCTCACGCACGGCTTCACTGTCGATGCGAACGGACGCAAGATGTCCAAATCGCTTGGCAACGGAATCGAACCGCAGGACGTGATGAAAAATTATGGCGCGGACATCCTGCGCCTGTGGATCGCGTCAGCCGACTACCGCAATGAAATGGCGCTGTCGGACGAAATCCTGAAACGTGTTTCCGATGCTTATCGTCGTATTCGCAACACCGCGCGCTTCCTGCTCGGCAACCTGCATGGCTTCGATCCGGCGCAGCATTTGTTGCCGGTTTCCGACTGCCTGCTGTTGGATCAATGGGCCGTGCAGCAGGCGCACGACACGCAACAAGCCGTGATCGCGGCCTACACGAAATACGATTTTCCTGAAATCGTGCAGCGCGTGCAAAACTTCTGCACGAACGAAATGGGATCCTTGTATCTGGATATCACGAAAGACCGTTTGTATACGATGCGCGAGAACAGTCACGGTCGCCGCAGTGCGCAGAGTGCGATGTATCGCATTGTCCAGGCGATGGTGCGCTGGATCGCGCCGATTCTGAGTTTCAGCGCAGAGGAAATCTGGCAACTGGTGCCCGGCGAACATGGAGAATCGGTATTGTTTGAAACTTGGTACGACGGCCTCGCTGCGCTGCAGGGCGCACCCGAGCAACGCGCATTCTGGAACGACCTGCTCGAAATCCGCAACGCCACTGCGCGCCTGCTCGAAGGCATGCGCAACGAGGGAAAGATCGGCGCGGCGCTGGAAGCCGACGTCACGATTTTTGCGGACACTGCGCTGCGCGATCGCCTGACCGCAGTCGCCGATGAATTGCGTTTTTTCTTCATTACGTCGCAATTGAATCTGGCGGATTCGAAGTCTGCGCCGGCGGATTCGCTTTGTGTCGAAGTGAGCAATACGCAAGTATCGATTTCTGCCAAACGCAGCGAAGATAAAAAGTGCGTCCGCTGTTGGCATTATCGAGCCGATGTCGGATTGCAGGCCGATCATCCTGATATTTGCAGTCGATGTGTTGACAACCTGCCGGACGGAGCAGGCGAGACCCGGCGCTGGTTTTGATTCGTCCGGTCTGCATTGGGTCGACGCCGAGTTCCGGGATTATTCAATGACAAAAAGTCAAAATGCTCTTGTCTGGTTGCTGCTTTCGTGTGCGGTGATCGCTGCCGATCAGTTGACCAAAGCCGTCGTTCTTGCATCGCTGCAGCCGTACGTCCCGCACCCGGTAGTCCCCGGATTCCTCAACTGGACGTTGGCGTTCAACAGCGGTGCTGCATTCAACTTTCTGGCGGGCCAAACCGGATGGCAACGCTGGTTGTTCACGGCGCTGGCGATCATCGTGACCGCGGCGCTGGTGCATTGGTTGACGCAGACTCCGCGCCGCGATTGGCGGACTGCAATACCCGCGGCGCTGGTCATTGGTGGCGCGCTTGGCAACCTGGTCGACCGCGTTCGCGTCGGTCAGGTAACCGATTTTATACAAGTGTACTATCGGCAATGGGCGTTTCCGTCGTTCAACGTCGCCGATTCGGCGATCAGCATTGGCGCGGTATTGCTGGTGTGGTTCGGGTTGTTCGGGTCCGCATCTAGGAAACCAAAATGATTGCAAAAATGGCGATGCAAATTCCGCCCCGCAGCGGCTCCGGTTACCCGGAACCGTTTCGTTCGCGTGTGCTTCCGCGCGTCAAACACGCGCTCGGCAATGCATTCGGCCTGGAGCATATCGGCGTCAATCTGACCATACTGCCGCCAGGTGTCGAATCCTCGATGCGCCATTGGCACGAACACGAAGACGAACTGGTATACGTCATCGAAGGGGAGTTGTTGTTGCGCACTGGGGAAGGGGAAGAACACTTGACGTCCGGCATGGTCGCCGGTTTCAAGGCCGGTGTCCCAAACGCACATCAATTCGTCAATTGCGGAGCTGTCCCGGCGAAGTACCTTGAGATCAGCAATCGCGCCCCTGATATCGACCGCGTACACTATGCCGATGTCGACCTGGCGTTGATTTTCGACGCTCAGGGAAACTACACCTATACACGCAAAGACGGTACGCCGTACTGATTCCATCATGCAGGTCCTGCTCGCCAATCCGCGCGGCTTTTGTGCCGGAGTCGATCGTGCCATTGAAATCGTCGATCGTGCACTCGAAGCGTTCGGCGCCCCGATCTACGTGCGTCACGAAGTCGTGCACAATCGCTTCGTCGTGGATGGTTTGCGCGATCGCGGCGCGGTTTTCGTCGATGAACTTGACGAAGTGCCCGATGGCGCTACCGTGATCTTCAGCGCGCATGGCGTATCCCAGGCCGTGCGCGCACGGGCGCGTGAACGCAATTTGCGCGTGTTCGATGCGACCTGTCCCCTGGTGACCAAGGTGCACATCGAAGTGGCTCGCCATGCCAAGGCGGGCAGGGACGTTGTGCTTATCGGCCATGCCGGGCATCCGGAAGTCGAAGGCACGCTCGGCCAGTGGGATCGTACCGGTGCGGCCGGAGCAATCCATCTGGTCGAAACGCCGGCCGACGTCACTAATCTGATGCCCAACAATCCCGACACGATTGCCTATTCCACCCAGACGACTCTGTCGATCGATGACACCAAAGCCGTGATCGATGCCTTGCGCGACAGATTCCCTGCGATCCTCGGTCCACGTCACGACGATATTTGTTACGCCACGCAAAATCGCCAGGATGCAGTGCGCCGTCTCGCCGAGAAATGCGATCTGGTACTCGTCGTCGGCTCGCCGAACAGTTCCAACTCCAATCGCCTGCGCGAATTGGCGGAAAAACAGGGCGTTGCCGCCTATCTGATTGACGGCGCCGACGATATCCGGGTCGAATGGCTTACCGCAAAACGACGCATCGGCGTCACCGCCGGAGCGTCGGCGCCGGAAAGCCTGGTTCAGGGCGTCATCGCGCGTTTGCGCGAATTCGGTGCCGATCAAGTGCACGATTTGCCCGGCGACACCGAAAACATGACGTTTGCGCTACCCAGGGAATTGCGCGTTACCCTGGTGCCTTGAGCGGCTGTCCGGCGCCGTTTATCCGGGGTTTGCTACCTCGCAACCGGGGTGCCTTGCTAGCCATCCGGTCGACACCTATCCTGCGTCCCGACTGAATACCGTTCCCGGTAAAAATTTGGGGGAAGACATGATTTCCAGTTCCGGTCCCCGCCGCAAAATATTTCATGCTGCGGCTGGCTCGCGTGGCGTCACGTTGATTGAATTGGTCATTACCATGGCCGTGGCGGGCGTCATGATTGCAATTGCAATACCCGCCTTTCGCGATTTGACCATGAACAATCACGTTACCGGCACCGCCAACGCGCTCGTGCATGACTTGAATCTTGCACGCGCCGAAGCCGTTCGCCGCGGCACACTCGTTGCGGTAATCAGCAACGCGGGAGGTTGGAGCAACGGATGGTCGGTCAAGGCTGATGCGGCGTTTGCTGCGGATGGCACCTTCTCTGCAACGGGCGACCCGGTTCTCAGTACCAATCCTGGCGTCGCCACCGTCAGCGGTTACAAGGTGACGGCTGCAGTGACGACGGTGCCGGGTACGGGGATTACGCCTACTTCCAGTGAAATAATTTTTACCGGACAAGGCAACCTGATTCCGCAAGCGCAAAAGTACAACATCAATGTGTGTCATCCGGATGCGCAACCGACGCAATCCAAGTGGATAGTCATTGCCGCTTCGGGCTCGATAACCACGCAGACCGATACGTCGTCATCGCCGGCGCCGTCATGTTAGGACATTCGCTCATGCAACGTTTTCGGAATACCAACGGCTTCACCTTGCTTGAAGTGCTGATCGCGCTGTTGATTTTCAGTCTCGGCTTGCTGGGCATGGCCGGGCTCCTGGTTGTGTCGGTGCAGACCAATCACAGCGCATTTCTTCGTTCCCAGGCAACATTCCTGTCGCAATCGATTGCCGATCGTATGCGTGCGAATGTTTCCCGGGTTTGGGCGGGCGATTACAACAAGACATACCCAACCAGTGATACAGATCCCTGTCTTTCCGGCGCGGCATGCTCGAATTCCAACGTTGCAGTTCGCGATCGTGCCATCTTCAGCGATCAGTTGAAGTTTCTGCTCCCGAATGCGGCCGCAACAATGTTGTGTACGCCGAGTGGTGCGATCACAGTTAGTGCAGCCCGCTCAGGCAAATGGCGCGCCGTACACCGGGGTGTGCAAGTTAAGTATTTCCTGGAGTGAATCCACTCTGGACCGAAGTGCGGGCGCAACTGCGCAGACTCAAACCTTTGCATGGGCGTTCACGCCATGAGCCAGTACATTCCAGCAAGACGCGTGGATTGCCGCGCAAACCAGGCATCCGCGGCATCGTCGTCGATTGGTGGCTTCAGTCTGATCGAATTGATGATCGCCCTGGTATTGGGTCTTCTGGTTTCCGGCGGCATCGTGTCGTTGTTCATTTCCACCGGCAAGACCAGCAAGATGCAGGATGCGCTCGCGATCATGCAGGAAAATGGTCGTTATGCCGTGACCCGCATTACGGATGATTTGCGCCAACTCGGCGGTCAATATTGCGACAACACGCAAGCGCAAAAATGGCTCCCAACTGCAGATGGCCCAACATACGCCGGAATTCTCGTCGACATCAACTCGCCTGGCTGGTCATTCCCGGATAGCGGTGGCGCCACGATCCCGCCGGCTTCGTATCCGGGTGGAAAGCTCTACTCGCTCAGTCCGGAAACATTTGTGCAGGGCTATCATTGTTCGGTGGGATCGGGTTGTTCGCCGGCCGTACCGTCACCGGCCGGCCGTGATGGAATTCCGGCAACCGGAACGACTGCGGGATCGCGCGTCACTGGCGCCGATGTCCTGACACTGCGTTATCAAAGCGGTACCGGTTGGCCATTCACTGTCGCGGGCAGCGGTGCGGGCGCGACGATCACGTTGAACCCCGAGATCGTCGACGGCAAGACCATTGACGACAAACTGTCGATCGGACAATCGCTGGCGTTTCAGAGCGGCGACCTCGCATTGATTACGTCGTGTGGCGGCGGGCAGGTATTCAAAGCGGATGTATCGGGAACAGTACGGCCGACAATACCGGCGCGGTGCTCAACCCAACCAGTGGTGCGTTGATTGATTCAAGCAGATTCCCGCCGCCGGTTGCAGGCGGAACATTCGATTCGCGCGTGTTCAATTTCAGCCGCGGCTTTCTGACGGTTACCTACTATCTGGGCCTGGTTACCGACCCGACATCCAATCCGGATGAACCCGGCCGGTTGATACCGGTGTTGTATCGCAAGGTAAATGGCGGCACGCCCGACGAAGTCGTTCGCGGCGTGGAGCGACTGGATTTCCTGTATGGCGTGCAATACCAGGACGGCAGCCTTCACTATCTGTCCGCAGACAATGTGGTTGCCAACAGCAATGCCGCCAATTGCATAGCAACCGTGGCCAGCCAACCCGCATGGGCGGGCTGTCTGTGGGGTTCTGTTCGTACGATTGAAGCACATATGCTGCTGGATACGGTCAGCAACGTTCAGGGATTGACGGGTGCGGATACTGCGTTTTGCTACAGTTTCAAACCCGATGGCACTCGTCAGGACTGCAACGTGGCGGCGAACATGACGGTGCCTTCATCCGACCCAACGGCCGATACATTTTCAGGCAATGACAGCCTGAAAGTCGGTCACATGATCCGCCATGAATTCGTGTCGCTGGTTGCCGTGCGCAACCACACGCATTGACCACAATGAGGCCCGACATGACCTGCAAACAACAATATTGCCACAGCCGACAGCGGGGTGCGGTGCTATTCGTGGCACTGGTCTTTCTGGTTCTTTTGACGCTGCTCGGCCTTACCGCTGCCGGCACCTCGATATTGCAGGAACGCATGACCGGCGGAATGCGCAACGCGCAGATGGCGATGATGGGGTCCGAGTCTGCGCTGCGTCGTGGCGAAGTCGATTTGTGGGCCGCAGCACAGAAGTCGAATGCTGCCTTGTTTCTGCCGCCCTGTGCGCAATCCGGAGTACAGCCTTGTGTTTACACGCGAACCGCGGGAATTGTCGACAAGCGGGTGAATCAGTTTCGCAGTTCCCGGGCCTGGCTGGGAAGCAGCGATGGCGCGGAGGCTGCCAGCGGTATCTACACCGGACTGGGTGGCAACGAGGCCACAGCCAATCTATCCACCGATCCGCGCTATCTGATTGAAGATATGGGATCGGCTGCCGATGCCAATCGCCAAGGCAATGAAGGCGGAGCATATTCCAAGCCATGGCTCCAGGCGGTGGACCGGATGTTCATCTCTATCGCGTCACGTCCCGCAGCCAAGGCGGAAACAACGCCACAATGCGCGTAACCGAGAGCGTGTTTGGTGCATACGACGTCAGGCCGGATTCAATCCGGACCCGACACCAACACCATAAGTAAACGGGCACTGCTTCAGCACGAGGCTTTTGCAAGAGGATCGGACCATGCTGTATACAAATGCTCAAGTTTGCCGACGCGCAATTTTTTGCGCATTAGCCGCTGTTGGCGCGCTGATTGTCGGATCTTTGCCCGCTCTCGCAGCCACCACTATCCATGCCGGAGGCGGCACCGATCTGGGTACCGCTCCGCCCGATCTGACCCAGTCGGTCGATCCGAATATCGTGGTTACGTTCGACGATTCCGGATCGATGGGTAACAACTACATGGGCGACAACAGCCCGTTCAACAACGGGAGTTGGAGCGGCGTTTGGTTTTGTGCCGGAATCATCGACCCGCGCATCACTGATCCAAACGATTTGCGCTCTCACGCAATGAATGGCGTTTACTACAACCCCAATGTCGTGTACTCGCCGCCAATCGAAGCGGATGGCACGGTCATGCCGGATGCGGATGTCGGGCTGACAGCGGTTTGGAATGACGGAATCCAGCAAAATCGCCCTCGCAGCGCTTATACCTCCGGTACGACAAATTTCACGGGCGTGCTCACGAGATACAGTAGCGGGAAGGTAAAGAGTGATAAACGCTGGAAATGCCCAAAGGATGGAAGCAGTCCACTCGACGATAGCGGCGGACCTTACTACTACCGTTTGAAGAGTGGTGTGAACATTGGCACCTTGAGCAGCGTCAATACCGGCAACATTGTACAATTCCAGCAATTGGGAAGCGGTGGCCGTGCCGTCGGCGGAATATCAGAACTGGGCCAATTGGTGGGCATATTACCGGACACGAAATTTGATGACGCGTACTGCGTTGTCGCGGCGTATTCGGAACGTTGGGCGGAAACATCCGTGTCGCCTGGCAGAATATCAACGACGGAAGTTTCAAACTGCCGGATTCATCAATCATCACCAATTTGGTTGATACAAGTGTCATTTGCGCGGCAAGCGGTGTCGATCCGCAGACTGAACAAAGCAACCTGTCGACCACGTGTTACCGTAGCGCCTTTTTCAACTGGATATTCGCGACTGGGTGCCAATGGCGGTACGCCAGATCGTGCATCAACGATCCGTGCAGGCGAGTTTTTTGAACGCGGTACCGGGCCTGTCAAGAATTTGACAAATCCGTACTGGCAACCCCCTGGAGATGGCGTATCAGGGGCAGGAACTGGCCTGCAGGCAAAACTTCCATATGCTGGTTACGGACGGTTACTGGAACGAAGGCGACCCAAGCCTGCCCTCTGGCATGTTCACCTCGCAGGGAAACGGTACGCCTTCAACGCTGCCGGACGGAACCGGGTATAGCTTGAGTGATGAGCAAACCAAGATTTTCTGGAACGTCGCTGGTTCGGAATATAAATCGTCGTTGGCCAATATCGCGTTTTACTACTGGGCGCACGATCTACGCACCGATCTGAACTGACAACGTACCGCCCTATTTTCCGAGCACCGCTACCGGTGTAACCGGTACTGCGGTTTCCGGTGTCAATCACCGATCCCGGCATCAAATGAAGAAATCTATTACAACCCCGCCAATGATCCTGCGACCTGGCAGCATGTCGTGCAATTCATGGTCACGCTTGGCGTGGCTGGCAATCTCAATTGGCCAATCGATCTGACCGACCTGCGCACAGGCGTAAAATCTTGGCCACGACCCGTGAATAACGCACCACAGGCCATCGACGACACGTGGCATGCGGCAGTCAACAGCCGTGGCTCCTATTTCAGCGCCGGCGATCCGGGCAGCCTTGTCGCGCATTTGACCGACATCATCAACAGTATCCTCGCGCGTCGCGGGAGTTCCACTGCGTTGTCGGCGACGATGTCTACGCTAACCCAGAATACACAAGGGTTTTATGCCGGGTACGACACCAGCGACTACTCCGGCTTCCTGCAGAAATTTGCGCTCAACCCGGATACCGGTGCGACAGCGCCCACGCCTACCTGGGATGCCGGTTGTGTGCTGACCGGTGGAGCGTGCTTGTCGACTGGCGGCAACAATGGTGCTGCGCCGAACCCGGCCTCCCGCAAACTCTTTACCAGCAACGATGCCGGGACAGCGCCAGGAGACTTTTGCCTGGTCCAGTCTGAGCACTGCGCAGCAGATCGCGTTGAATCAGGATCCGGCGCAATTGCTCAATGCTCCAGCGGTCATTTGTACCAGTGCCACGCGGAACGACGGGCGGTTGCGATGGGAAAGGCCAGCTGCGTGCCGACTGGTTTACCGGCGTTCGTACTCATGAAGACACGCCGCCACTGCTGCGCAAGCGTAGTTCGGTGTTGGGTGCGATCGTCAATTCGCAGCCACGATACGTTTCCTCGCCGGTCGGTGGGTTCAGCGACAATTTTCCGACGGGGTCGGCTGAAGCGGTCGCAGCGACGCCTGACGCAAACGGAAAACCTGGTCGCGGGCAGCTATGCGCAGTTTGTATACAACAACCGGGCTCGGACGCCTGTCGTTTATGTCGGGTCCAATGACGGAATGCTGCACGCATTCAATGCCGTGGATGGCTCGGAGCTATGGGCCTATATACCGAGCACACTGATCAGCAACCGGCATTTGGACAAGATCACGAGTCCGGATGGCAACATCTACAAGACGGCACCGGGCGTCGACAGCACGGCGGTGCCACAGGACGTATTCATCAATGGAGCCTGGCACTCCGTATTGATCGGTGGCTTGCGACTGGGTGGCCGCGGAATATTTGCGCTGGATGTTACCGACCCGAACAGTCCGTCGTTGCTCTGGGAAGTCAACAACACGATGTCGGGTTTCGCCGATCTGGGTTATACCTATTCGTTGCCCAACGTGCTGCGTCTGAGCACGGGCCAGTGGGTAGTTGCCGTGCCCAGCGGATATTTCCCCTTGAACAATCAGACGCCCGTCGATCCTGCCTCAAGCGACCCGGCTATCAACAAGACGTCGCTTTTTGTCATCGGGATCACCAACGGCAACCTGATCCGGGAAATCAAGACCAGTACGGCACCACAGTTCTCGAGTCTGGCAACCAATTGCGGCAGCCTCAGCACGAGTCCATGCACGTATGGGCTTTCCACGGCGATAGCCTATGACCTGGATTCCAATCTGGTCGATGATATCGAGGTGGCCGGAGATCTGGCGGGTAATTTGTGGCGCTTCGATCTGCGCGACACTACGCCGGCGAACTGGAAAGTCGACCTGATGTTCGAGACTTATGCGTCGAGTGCAGACGTCGGCAAGCGTCCCATTACAGCGCTGCCTGTGGGCATGCGCGACAACGACAACAAGGCACCGGTCTTCGTATTCGGAACGGGCAAGTATCTGGGGCCCTGCGACAATACCGCTGTCACGAAGGGTCCCCAATGCGGTCCCGATTCAAATAGCGCGACGCAGGCATTTTACGGCGTGCGGGATTATGGCACGGCGTCACCGGCTTATCCGATCAAGCCCGCCAACTTGACCACCTGGGGGTTGAGTCAGGATGCCAGTGGACTTCGGTCCAGCACTGGCGTGTCTTTGCCGACGACGACAAATGCGAATTGCAAGAGCGGAAATATTACCAGCGCGGCCGACTGCGGCTGGTCGATTCCGCTGAACCCCGGAAATCAGGAACCTGGCGAACGTGTCATTGTGGGCGTGGCGCCGTTCTACACCGAGAACATCGTCGCAATGTTTACACTGATCCCGAAAGGACAGGATCCGTGTGATCCCGGAAAGCGTGGCGCGCTCATGGCGGCAAACGCAAACGATGGGTCGCCGTTGGGTATTTCTCCGATTCCTGGAGGTGGGGGCACACCAGATACTTATGGCCCCGTGCTAGATGACCCACACATCACCACAAGTGGCCCACTTCCTCCGTCTCTGGACGCAAATGATGGAGGTACACTCCTGATTCCAGGTACTGGTACTGGCAAATTTGGCATCCAGACAGCCCCGGAACATCGCGGTGCCTGGCGCGAACTGCTGGATCAGTTGTGATTCGGGGCAACGAAAGTTGATAATTTCACCTGCCGAATCGTCCAAAGCGTTGGGCGATTCGGCGCTTGGTTGATCGGCAGGGTTGGTGATGGCCGATTGCGAAGAGGCGCAGGGGAACGATAATGAAAATGAGAGATTCCAACGGCTTTACTCTTATCGAATTGATGGTCGTGGTTGCCATCATCGCGATTCTCGCCGTGATCGCTTACGCGAATTACAATCGCTACTCGTTCCGTGCCCGCCGCGCGGATGGACACGAACTGCTGCAGCGCGTAGCCACGGCACAGGAGCGCTACAACACCAATTTCAATCACTATGCGACCAGCCTGACCGCGGCCCCGCCTGCTGGATTGGGGCTGTCCAATACGACATCGGAAAAAGGCTATTACATCGTGACGACTGCCAATGGCAACACCGGCGATACGCAAAGTTTCAAGCTGACAGGCGCGCCGCAGGGTGTGCAGCAAACCGATGTCTGTGGCGACCTGACGATCGACAACACCGGTTACAAGACTCCCGACACTCCAACCAGCAACGGTGATTGTTGGTAGCGTCCTTGCGGGGGTATCCAACTTTTTTCGATTTTCCTGCGCTTGAGAATAGCGGCGCCTGCCGCTAAACTGCGCGACCGGCGCCGGGGTAGCTCAGTTGGTAGAGCAACGCATTCGTAATGCGTGGGTCGGGGGTTCGATTCCCTTCTCCGGCACCAGTTCCACGCTCTTGGTATTACCCGTATCGATCCGTCGCGAAACGTTCGCGTGGTACCGATCCTGGACGATTAGCTCAGCGGTAGAGCACTGCCTTCACACGGCAGGGGTCAGTGGTTCGATCCCACTATCGTCCACCAATCACGCGTCACGCATCGTTTCCGCACAGCGTCACCTGTGCTTGATGGATTGTGCCTGATTGCCTGGCAATCAGGCAGGCGCACCCATCTCCGGGGCAAGTCGGTTACATGCCCCTGTCGAATCACGGGACTCAGTGGCGTTGCAGCGCGGAATGTTTGCGTCCATGGGTTGGCCGGGCGCGGTCCTTTCGCATCTGTGCCGCGGTTCCCAGCAGGATCGCGACGAATATCCCGTAGGAAACAATGATCGCGCCAAGCAGCTTCAAAATCAGGTGCGACTGATCGGTGTTTGCCAACACGAGCCAGCCGACGGCCGAAGTCACCGACAACGCGAGTATTCCGATTTTCAACATGATGCATTCCTTTGATGACCTATCTGTCTGGTACGAGTGCTGACGCAATGCCGATCGTAAGCGTCAACGATCATGGACCCAACCGTGCCGTATTGGAATGGCTGCCATGCTTGAGCGCATCAGATGCGGCCCAAGAGAAAGAGAACGATGACGATCAGCAGAACCAGGCCAATACCGCCGGACGGGTAATAACCCCATCTCCTGCTATATGGCCAAGATGGAACCGCGCCGATCAAGGCAAGAATCAGGATGATCAACAGAATTGTGCCAAGGGTCATGATGACGCTCCCGGATTTTCACATTGACCGGATGCCCAACCGGTCAGGGTTGGGATCGGGTTTGCGAATGGAACACCGCAAGCCTTGTGCCAAGAACGGGTGAGCGGGCTTTTGATGCCCCGATCGAAAGAAGCAGGTCAACTGGAACTCTGCATGATGAGAAAAACATGCGGGCGATGATGGGAGCATCTACGGCATCCCTGCCGATTACGCGACCTGCGAGTTTTTCGAGATATTGGCTGTATCCGATTGAGTATGAATGTTCTACCCGAGCAACGCTCCTCGTAAAAAACAGGCGACAACGAAATGGATTGGGATTACGGCTGGATTGGACCGCGGATGGATCCGGCGCGAGATTTTCGAGGGCGGATACGTTGCAAGCAGCTGACTTGAAGGGGGACTGCATGCCTCAGCCACATGCTGGATTGCCCGAAGTGAGGGGCGGATTCGTGCGAATTGCAGTCCCGTGGCTTGGCCGTGCAATCGGCTCCGTGTTGCTTGTCACCGCGATACGGCGCCGCGCGGCAACGATGCTGCTCTGCGGTCGCGTAATTCCCGGAACGAGATAGCGCAACAACAAGAATTTGGAACCAAACCCTTAATGGCCTGCATCCAGCAGGGCACAAACAATGAGGCGCGGCGCTCGGCCGCGTGACCAGCGAAGTACTCAAACAGTTGGAGCACGGCGTCGATTGGACGCTGTCGGCAAACCAGGCGTTTGAAGCGTTGAGTTGCGAAAATCGATTTGGTGCCGTTCTTCTGGACCTGGGTTTGGGTGGCGACGATGCGGTTTCGCTGATTGATGCGCTGCGTGAACGCGGGTCTTCCTTGCCGCCACTGATGATATTTTCCGCGCAGCCCGTGGAGACGCTGCGATTTGGTGCGCGTGCAACCGGGGCGGCGGAGATTCTGCATAAGTCCCGCACATCCGGCGAGATGAATGCCGCATTCATGCGTGCGGTTTCACGCTGAACCAAGGCATCCGGTGGCATTGGGCGCGCGCGAATGTATCGGCGCGACCCGGGAGATCGGAGCGTCCCGGAAGTCCGCCGACGACTACGAATCGCCCGCCTTCGGTGCTTCCGAGTCGCAACGTTTGTCGACCTGGACCTGCTGACGAAGGCGCCAGTAACGCACGCCCAATGCAATGCCGATCCAAAGGCTGAAAAAACCCAGCGGCCACGCGAGCACTCGCGGCCAGAACACCGCAATCAGCGATAGCCCGAGCAAACCCAACACGAACCACAGCAATACCGAGGATTCGCTGTGACCCAAGACGCGACGATTGCCAAGCGCAGCGCCAACCGAGTGTGCCATGCGCAACGCGCTTGCCGCAGCACGTCCCGAACCGCCGCCGGACCTGACGCGCACCGGATGTTGTGCGCTAGCACGCACTCTGCGCCGTGAGGCCAGGACAATTTCGGTCGAATTCTCCAGGTCGCGTACATATTGCGCTTCCATGCTCGCGGCGAACTCGGAATTCTCCACGGCAACGTCAAGCTCGCAATTCTCCATCCAGCTGGATGCGTTGAGGTTACTCGATCCGACTCGCGCCCAGCGCCCATCTGCGACGGCGGTTTTTGCGTGCATCATTGCGCCATTCCATTCGAACACGCGCACACCGGCCTCAAGCAGCGATCGATAACCGGAGCGCGACATCGCGGCGATCACAGGCAAGTCGCTGGCGCCTGGAACCAGCAAACGCACATCCACGCCATCGTGCGCCGCCGCCGAAAGAGCTTGCACGTAGGGTGACAAGCCGACGAAATACGCATCGCTGAGCCACAGCGATCGTTGCGCCATGGCAGCAATCATCTGATCCAGGCGGAACATGCCCGCAGTTTCGGGTTGCGTGGCGATCACACGCAAATCCATGTCGCCGGCTTCGCCCGGTCCCGGTAGCTGATTCGCTTCGACCGGCGTTCCCAATTGCGCCCAGATCTCCGCAAAGGCCAGTTCAAGATCAACCAGTGCCGGACCGCGAATGCTGATTGCCGTGTCGCGCCACGGGTCAATTCGCTTGCGTGGATTGCCCAGCCATTTTGCGCTGACGCAAAGGCCGCCGACAAATGCCACGTTGCGGTCGACCATCAACAACTTGCGATGGTCGCGACTGACCCAACCGAACGGACTGCTGAACTGGAACGGATTGTAGCAACGCACTTCGCCACCGGCGTCGATCAGCGCTTGCCAAAAAGCGGGGCCTGATTGTCCAAGGCAGCCCAGCCAATCGTAAATGACGTGGACACTGATTCCGGCTTCAGCGCGTTCGACCATGACGGCACGAAATTCGCGGCCTATGTCATCGTCGCGGAAAATGTAGTTTTCGATCAGTATGCGGTGTTGTGCAGTGCGCATGGCATCCAGCCACGCCGCGTAATTTTCAGGTGCGTCGATCAACAACTCGACGCGATTGCCGCCGATCAATGGGGCTCCGGCCGCCCGGCTGAGCGCTTGCCCAGCCAGACGGCGCGCGGAACTGTCGTTGGAGTTCGTTGCTGACGATGCGGTGGCGGCGACCTGAACTGCCATGCAATCAATCAATCGCCGCTGCGATCGCGCCGGTGATTGCCGGCATCGACAGGAATCGTGCCGTCGATTCCGCCAGCCGCACCTGGCGTCGGCGCTGCAGGTGCCGGATGGTCATGATGAACAATGCTCTGCCAAGCGGCCGGTTGTGCCGCGCGGCGTTTTTTTTGTTCAAGCGCGGCCCAGAGATTTTGGGTGGCCAGCATTTTTTTCTGCTGCGCCGACAGCACGCGCTTCTGCGGGCTTGCTGCAGTCGGTTTGCCATCAGGTTTTCGCGGTGCCGTGGGTATCGTGCCGGCGGCGGTATGGGTCATCGCTGCTGCTTTTGATAAATTACGACTAGGCTTTTGCTTTGCAACGTCCTTTCCGCTTTGGCGGGAGGGAGAACTCCTCTTCTTCAACTGCGTCACCTTGGCAGCTTGTTTTCCCTTGGAAATACTGGCTTCCTTCTTTGGGGATTCTGCCAATGATTTCCTTGATGCGACCGGACGCGCGGCGGGTTTGCGAGCCGAGGATTTCTTCACGGACGTTTTGGCAGTAGAAGCCTTGCGCGCAGTTTTCTTGTTCGCAACGGATTTTGCCGCCGTGCGCTTTGGTGTCTTGGCTGCACTCGATACTTTCCTTGCAATGGTCGTCTTGCCTTTCACGGTGCTTTTGGATGTCGTCTTGCGCCCAGCGCTGCTATTTCCTGCGCGCTTTCTTGTCGTCGCCATGAACGTGTCCTCTCGGTTGGTTGAAGAATCGACGTGATTTCCACCCGGTCGTGTTTACTTGCTGCCTCAAGCCCACCCGCCAAAAGGCGACTTGACGCATCCGGCGAAATCCGGCAGAGCATATTGCAAGCGTCGACGATACTAGCGCAAATCACCGCAATGCCCGCGAACAGACCCAGTTGCACAAGCATGTGATGTGCCAGGAAGCATTCGATTGCCGAATGCGAATCGAATTCCCGGATGCACACATTTCCGCGTTTTTCGTCGGCAGCAAACCAGGTGATTTTGCATCGTCAACAAGTTCGTGCAACGCAAATTGCACGGGAAAATGTGCGCGAAAGCAACGAATCCCTTGTTTTTGCGGTGAATGTTGCCTGGCATGTTCGTTGCGACCGGTTATTCGACGAACGAATTCGCCGCAGTCGAAATCGAGGTAATCATGACTACGCTTTGGGAAATGGCAAAAGCGATCCGCAAAGAAGAGGCAAGCCGGTTCGCATCACAGGCCGCTCAGTCTTGGACACACGATCGTCATGGCGCTGGTGTAGGCGAAGAAGCTGTCGGCAATCGCCGTGACGGTTCAACGCTTCGCATTTGCGCAGTGCCCGAGAGAGAGTCTTCCGCGGGTGACGCGGTCTGATTTCGCAAAACCATTCGCCAAACCACAAGGAGATTGCCATGAAGCGACGCTACTTGAGTATGGTGACTGCTGCCCTCGCTGCCACACTGGCAATGCAGGGCTGCAGTCGTGGTCCCGATCCTGCCAAGGTGCAGGCAGATATCGCCAAAGCCCAGGCTGACGGCCAGAAGACGATAGCCGACGCGCAAGCGAACATGGACAAGGTGATCGCGCAGAACAACAAGGATCTGGTTGATGCGCGCGTGGACGCCCGATTGGCGAACGCGAATGCCGCAGGTGCGAATGGTGAAAATTCACCGGCGAGCTCGGACAACCCTTCGTCGGCGGTGCCGCCTGCAAGTCAGGCAGTTGCCCAGACACGCATGCAGGCCAACGACAGGACCGCAGATGCCCAATACGAACTCGACAAGGCAAAGGGTGAGGCTGCCTACAATGTGGCATTGGCACGTTGTGAAGCACAGACTGCAGCTGCATTGGATGCATGCAAGGAAGCTGCGAAGGCCCGGTATGATGCCGACATGGTGTCGGCGAAAAACCGCAATGATGCCGCTCACAAGGCCAACCAGGCGCCTTCCAATGGTTGAATGCGGGACCGATTGATCGCCAATTCAACGCCGGCGCAAATCCGCGTCGGCGTTTATTTTGAGATTGAGTATCAGCCGCCCGCCCGCACGCGCCTTGAATCGTTGCCCGGATCGTGTGGCCGCCTCTGCGTCGCGCTGCTGAGTGAAGCCGGATGGATCGGAGAATCATCGGCCATACCACGACCGCCTTCCGGCCCGCCGTATTGATGCTGGTGATCCAAACAGCGCAGCGCAAGCGTTGATTCAGGCAAAGCCGCTTGGTGTCGCCTGCATTGTCATCGTGCATGCAAGCGGGCGGCGCAGGACGTGTCGTGCAAAAAACCACCAACTTTCAACGAATGGCGCGAAACTATTCGATGAAATCAGGTAGTTATGTTCCATCCTTCTCTGGCACGTGTCTTGACGTACAAGGGTGACGGCAGCCGGGAACGATCAATCGGCGCGCTGCGAAACCAAACCTCAGGAGGTACTTTATGTTGCATTACGCGCTGGTTTTCCTAGTTATCGCCATTATCGCGGCCGTACTCGGTTTCGGTGGAATCGCCGGCACCGCCGCCGGGATTGCGAAAATACTGTTCATTGTGTTCATCATCCTGTTTCTGGTGTCGCTCGTATTCGGCGGGCTGCGAGGCAGACGCTGAACGGTTCGGAAAAACGATGCAAGTGGCCAAATTTCGGCTTCATCGACAAGCAAACTGAGGCTTTTGACGTAGGGATTCGGGCCGGATTGATTCCGGCCCGGTTCTTTTTGTAGGGCAAGAGTCCAGCTAAAAAGATGTTAAAAATCATAGTTATATCGACCATACTTAAAAACAACTGGAATTGGACTGACACTTTTCCGGTGGGCAAATGGGGCGTTCTGGAGCAAGTCCGTTCAGAATCCGCACATTTTGTAAATTTTAGGTTATAGTCCGCGCACTGTGTCTGCACGGTCGCTTTAGAATCGTGACCCGAAAGCGCCGGTTTCCGATCCGCTTTGTCACCAAGTTTCCATGCACACCAGTAAGCCGGTGCCGTCTTCGCAGCGGTGCCTTGTCTGAGTCTGTATCGTGGAGTTTTTATGTCGGATCGTGAGGTTGGTACCGTCAAGTGGTTCAATGACAGCAAGGGTTTCGGGTTTATCAGCCGTGAAAACGGCCCCGATGTGTTCGTTCATTTCCGCGCGATTACAGGAACGGGTTTCCGTACCCTGCAGGAAGGCCAGAAGGTCAGCTTCCGCGTCGTGCAAGGCCAGAAAGGCCTTCAGGCCGACGAAGTCGCGGCCGCAGAGTAAATCCAGTCTTATCCAGTACGCCGGCGGGAGTTATCCCGCCGGCTTTTTCTTTGCAGATTGGGAACTGTGATATTCACTCTGCGGACTGGCGTTCAAGATTGGTTCGCCGATCGCGGTTGGTACGAGGCGTTCAGCGATAGCTGCGATGGCAAGTATCGCAGGCTTGCCCGACCTGGATTACGGCCCGCATCAGTGCCGCGCAAGATGCCGGTGGTGCTGCAGCATCACCCACGAGATCAAGGGCGTTGCGAAGGTGACTCGCATCCGCACCGAATTCCGGGTCGGACGGCTCATTGCCGTAGATTGCCGGTTCGATCTGGTGCGAAAGCACGCGCATGACTGCAAGGTGAGCAGATACCTCCTCAGTACAATGTTGCATTTTCGCCTGCGTGCGCAGGGCGCCGAGGTGATATTGCATGACGTCCATCAAGCCGCGAGGATACGCATCGCGTTGACGCAGGGCGCTGATGATGTTTGCCGTTGCCAGCGCGCCAATCGCGATGCCAAGAAGAAACACGAACAAGTTGCGCATCGGAGTCGTTCCTGGTCATTGCAAGGGCAGGCGGCCGCGCCGGTTCAAGCTGCAACAGCCCTCATGTCGGGTAGTCAATCGGCATCCTTCAAAACTCCGAGATTAGCGGATTCGCCCGTCTGTCGCGTTGTCCGTTGAGACTAGTGTAGTGCTTCACTGCCATGACCCGTGTGCTTGGCTCTGAATGGGTGAAACAGAGCGAAGCACTACACTGACGCTGGTCGAGCCGTTGCGTGCGGTACAATCGAAACGACTTTGGGGTTGCATTCGTGCCGATAAACCGAGACCAAAATTCGCAAACCGATCGCGCAACGGTGCCGGAATCCACGCGTGCGGATAATGGATTGTCCAGCCCGCGGTTGATTGTCGTCAGTGGGATGATGCTCGGCCTGCAGATCGCGTTGCACGAAGATCCGGTTGTCATTGGTCGCTCCAGCGAGAGCGGACTGGCCTTGCCGCACCCGAGTGTATCGCGCCAGCATTGCCGCATCTGGCGTGAGGACAACCGTTTTCTGATCGAGGATCTGGGATCGACAAACCGGACATTTCTCAACGGCAAGGCAATCACCAGCGCCGAATTGCGCGATGGCGATCAGATAATGGTCGGCAACAATGCGATCAAGTTTTTCGTCGGCGTGAGCAAGGAAGCCGAATATCACCACGAGCTGATCGATCTGGCGATTTACGATAGCCTGACCGGATTTTTCAACCGGCGCCATTTTCGCAGCCTGCTCGACGAGGAAGTGGAAAGGGCCCGCAATGGCTCCGCGTTGAATCTGCTGATGCTGGATCTGGACCATTTCAAACAGGTCAATGATCAATTTGGCCATCTGGTCGGCGATCAGGTGCTGGCGGGTGTCGCCCAGGTGATACGCGAAAATGCTCCGCCCGGCGTGCCGATCGGCCGTCTTGGCGGCGAGGAGTTTGCCTTGGCGTGGCCTGAGCAGACCCTGCGCAACGCACGCAATCTGGCCGAAATCCTGCGTGCGGCCGTCGCCGCCCGTCCGATCGGTACGCGCGAGCAGCAACTGGCAGTGACCATCAGTGTCGGGGTCTCGCGCACGGACTCCAAAATCGACGACAGCGCCGCCCTGTTGCGCTGTGCCGACGAACAGTTGTATCTGGCCAAGCAGGGTGGGCGCAACCGCGTCAGCAGCGTCGATTGAGCGCAGGAATGTTCATGGCGTTGCCGAGGGCTCGGGCTTGAGCTTGTCGTGAACGGATTGCCAATGTGCAGCTTGTTGCGGTTTGCCCCAGGCCTTGTACAACTGGATGAGTGGATCGATATAGCCGCCCATGCGCCAGTGATCGGAACCCAAATCCTTGGTTTTTTCCTTGATGGCGGCGAGCAGCATCGTTTCCGCTTCAGCATAGTGTCTGGCTTGCAGTAGCGCCTTGCCGAGACCGTACTCGATTTCTCCGGTGACGGCGTGATCCGGTCCGAGCATGTGCTTCGACGTTGCCAATGCCTTTCGCTGCAAGGCGGTTGCTTGCGCCGTATCACCAACTTCAAGCAAGTAGTTTGCGTAATTATGCGTGGCGATCACCGCGTTCTGGTTGTTGTCGCCATACTTGCGCAGGATGGCGTCGTAGGCGCGTTTGTAATAGGGCCCGGATTCGGCGATTTTTTCCGGCGTACCCTGTTGGCGCAATGCGCCGGCCAGATTGGCAACGATGTTCAACGTGAAGCCGTGGTCGGGGCCGTACAATTTTTCGCAGATCGGCAGCATGTCGCCGAGGATCTTTGCGCCTTGTGCGTAGCGGTGCGATTCCAGATACATGATCGCAAAGCTGTTCATCGTATCCAGCGTTTTCGGATCGTCCGCACCCCAGAGCCTGGTCTGGCGAGCAACAACGTCGCGGAAGATCGGTTCCGCCTGCGTGTACCGGCCCAGATCGGTCAACAAGACGGCGCGGTCGTTCAAGGCGGTCAGCCATAGTTTGCTGTCTTTTCCGGCACGCTGCTCGATGGGCCGCAGCGTTGCCGCGATGCGCTTCTCGGCATCGGCGTACTTGCCGAGTTCGCGTTCGATTTCGACCATGTCAACAACGCCGCCCAACGTGAGCAGGTCGTTTCCGCCCAGGACTCGCGTATAGGCGGCGACGTTGCTTTGGATCATTTCCATTGCCTGTTCGGGTTTGCCGGTGTACAGCAGCAGCTTGGCGAGTTGTTCCTGCAGCTTGAGGGTGGGTACCGCGTTCTGACCCAGCTGTTTGCGCGCCACGTCATAGGCACGCCGGGTGTACTCGAGTGCGCGCTTGTATTCGCTCAGACTCTGATAACTGGATCCTATCGTTCCCTCGATTTCCGCCAGCACGTCGGGCTGGTCGGCAAGCTGCTTCCCGGCTTTGGCGGCAGCGCGATCCAGCACCAGATGCAGCAGCTTCTTGTCCATGTCGCGGGCTTGTTCCGGATCGATGCCGGAAAGTACATCGGTCAGGAATCCCGACGTGACGCGCGCTTTTTGCGCAGCCAGGTTCGCACGCACGGCAGCGGCGCGCGCATCGAGCATGCTTAAAAACGCCGCCGTGGTGCCGGCAATCAAGGCGGCAGCGATCAACGCACCAGCGAACAAAGGGCCCCGATTGCGCACGGTGAACATGCGAAGCCGGTATCTGCGCGTGGCGGGTACGGCGGTCAGCGGATAGTGTTGAGCGTATCGATCCAGATCGTCGGCCAGGGCCTGGGCGGATTCGTAGCGTCGACTGCGATCCGGATCGATGGCGTGAACCAGCACCCAGCGCAAGGCAACCGGAATTGCGGAAAGCGCGCGAGTGCTGGCGGCGTCGGCGTCGGCTTCGCGTCCCAACGATGCGCGCAATGCGCGATACAGGCCGCGATTGTCGATGCCGGTGTTTGTTGCGTGATCCATCATTGATTGCGGCGCGAGCATTTCCAGCAGCATGACACCCAGGGCGTAGACATCGCTGCGGATATCGATCTCGCCGCTCTTTGCTTCCAGCTGCTCCGGACTCATGTAGCCACGCGTTCCGGCGCGTTGCATAAGCGGCATGTCGCCGCCGGTATTGCGGGTCGCGCCCACGGCGATACCGAAATCGATGATCTTCGGCATGGGCTGGCCGTCGATGTCCACCACCAGAATGTTGCTGGGTTTGAGATCCCGGTGGATGACACCCTTCTGATGCGCATGCTGCACGCCCTTGCAGATGCGCGAGAACAGCGCCAGCTTTTCGTCCACAGACAATGGATGCGTACCGAGGTAGGCGGAAAGGGTTGAACCGTCGATCCATTCCATGGCGAAGAATGGATAGCCCTGAGGCGTGGTCCCGGCATCGTAGACTTTGGCGATGGCCGGATGATCCATGCGCGCCAGCGCCTGGCGCTCGACCAGGAAATACGCTTCCGCGAGTCCTCCGCGGAGCTGACTGCGGATCAGTTTCAGCGCAACCGGGCGTTGCAGTGGCTCCAGTTGTTCGGCCAGATAGACGGCACCCATGCCACCTTCACCCAGCAGCTTTTCAATTCGATAGGGGCCGAGACGTTGTCCCGATGCAAAGGTCTGTGCACCGCCGCCTTCGCTGGAATCGATGTCCAGGACGGTCGGCTGATCCGGCGAAGTGAAACTGGATTCGAACGGGGAATGCGTCATCACGACAGGTTGGAATCGCGTGGATGCTAAAGTATACGCCCGCAATTTACGTAGCGAACATGGATCAGCGTTTCGCAGGTGTAGACCGTCTTTACGGCATCGGCAGTGTGGCTCGGCTGGCGCGTACGCATGTATGCGTGGTTGGCATTGGCGGCGTGGGTTCGTGGACTGCCGAGGCGCTCGCGCGTTCGGGCGTCGGCGAAATGACGTTGATCGATGCGGATGATGTCTGCGTGTCCAACGTCAACCGTCAATCGCACGCGCTGGAAGGCGAGTTCGGGCGTCCAAAGGTCGATGTCGTGGCATCGCGCATGCGTGCGATCAATCCGCAGGCCAGGGTGCATGCACTGGTCGAGTTCGTGACCACGGGCAATCTTCAGGCCCTGCTTGATCGCGGCTATGACGCGGTCATCGATGCGTGCGATGCGTTGCGTATCAAGATTGAAATGATTGCGTTCTGCAAGCGTCGCAAGATTCCGATCGTTGTTTCGGGTTCCGCGGGTGGACGCACCGACCCGACGCTGATTACAAGCCGCGATCTGGCGCGCACCGACCACGATGCGTTGCTCGCTTTGGTCCGACGCAAGTTGCGCGACGAGCATGGCTGGACGCGAAGTCCCAAGCGCTATTTTGGCGTGCAGGCGGTATTTTCACGGGAGAATGTGCAATATCCGCAGGCGGACGGCAGCGTTTGCGGAACGCGCCCGGACAACGGCGATGCTGGACTCAAGCTGGATTGTGGGGGTGGTCTGGGGGCTGCCATGCATGTTACCGCGACGGTCGGGATGGTTGCCGCCGCGCGTACGATCGAACGCCTGCTCAAACCGCCACGGCAACCCGAATCATCCGGGCAATCCAAATAGCCGCTCGCAATTGCGGGTCGTGGCTGCTGCAAGCTCGCCTGGGTCCACATGGCGCAAGCGCGCCGCTGCACTGCATGTTTCGACCAGCAACGCAGGCTCGTTGCGAGCGCCCTGATGGCCGTGCAAAGGCTGATCGGGAGCATCAGTTTCCAGCAACAGGAATTCGATCGGCATGGTGGCGACGATACTGCGCAAACGTCGCGCTCGTTCGTAGGTGATCGGGCCACCGATACCGAGACAGATTCCCATATCCCATAATCGTTTGGCCTGTTCAAGGCTGCCGGAAAAACTGTGAATTACGCCACGAAGATTGCCGATCCTGCGGATTTCGACGATGACCTCGTCGAGTGCTTTTCGTGCATGCACGATCACGGGCAGATTCGCTCCGCGCGCCAGTTCGAGCTGGGCACGAAAAAAATGTCGTTGTGATTCGGCATCGGTGTTTTCGATATGAAAATCCAGTCCGCATTCGCCAACAGCGACCGGTTTTTCGCGTTCAATCCACGCTTGCAATTCGGCGATGTGCCCAGGCCGGTGTTCGGACATGAACATCGGGTGCAAACCGTAGGCCGGAAAGAGTCCGGACAGGGTTCGGCTTAGCTCGCGCAACTTGCTGAACGCGGCGGCGCACACCGCAGGCACTATCTGCCGGGTGACTCCGGCGGCACGTGCTCGCATCAGCACCTGATTGCGATCGGGATCAAATTCATCCGCATCCAGATGTGAGTGACTGTCGATCAGTCGAATTGTCGCGGTTGATTCCAAGGCCGGACCGGGGTTGGACGACGATGTCCCAATGCTACCCGAGACCGGGGTCACGTGCGCCAGACTTGCTGGTCCCGGCATGCCCTGTGATGGCGTTCGCGAAGGCCGGATAGCGACAATTGGCACGAACGGCACGCCATCTGCTGTTACGCGGGTTGAGTCCATTGCGGTGCCCTTGTGGCCGCTGCCCAGCGCCGTACCCCACGAACAATTCGAACAACGCTGCAACAAGAGGATTGCTTTGCAGCTGTGGTTTCCGGTTTCGCGTGCGTTCACACGCTGTGCGGGAAACTCTGGGTCAACGAACGCGCAGTCGATGCGTTTTGTATATCAACATCGCCCAGGAGCAAACCATGATTCCCAGTCGTCCAACTCTCGTTTTGGCTTTCGTTGCGTTGTTCGCGCTCAACGCCTGCGTGGCCCCACCGCCGCGTACCCGCGTCGTTTATCACGAAGGCAGCGACCAAGGGCGCGATCAGGGGTTATGTCATCGCTGCGGGACCGTCCGTGACGTGGATCAAGTCGAACTACGCCAGGGTACCAGCGGCGGAGGCGCGTTGTTGGGTGCGATTATCGGCGGTCTGATCGGAAATAGCGTGGGCCACGGCAATGGCCGTGCGGCGGCGACGGCAATCGGTGCTGTTGCCGGTGCCGCAGTCGGCGATTCGGCCGAAGAAGAGGATGCGCGACGCAGATCGGGCTATGCCTGGCAATTCCGCGTGCAACTGGACGACGGACGTTGGGCGCGCGTAACCCAGCGCTACAATCCGGATCTGCATCCCGGCGACCGCGTGATACTTAGAGGTGATCATCTGGAACCGCTGCAACGTTGACGGGGTTGCCGGAAACACCGCGTGATTGCCACGCAGTGATACAAGGCGCGCGATTCGATCCGGCAGGCGATTGATTCGCGCGCGGCGTGCGCCGGCATTGACCGTGCGATCAGTCCGCGCGATAGAAGCTGTGGTCGCCGATAACGGCGAGCGGGGGGCCTTTGGCCCAATCGGGGGCAGGCGAATTCGAGGCGAAGAAATGGTCCGCATGCGGGACCACGGACGGCCGCCAATCGGGCGGCAGCGACCACATCAGGATCGCCATCCCGGCCAGCATCCAGTCGCGGTGCCAGGAATTCACGTCGCTGACAACGAAGTTGCGGTTCGTGGTCGTCAGCGCAAATTGGTGGCGCGCGCGCAGCACCGAGCACAGCGAGTCCCCCATTCGCCGCTGTCGCGGCGGCGCAGCGCCACCTCGGCCACAGCCAATTGACCGATCACCGGTTCGCCCCGGGCCTCGAGATACATCGTCGTGGCCAGACACGTCCGATCGGCTACCGGGTTGTGGAACAGCGACGCCATCCACAGAATCCATGCCAATTTCATTGCGACAACCTCTTGCAATTTTGAATTCGCGCTGCGCCCGTAGGGGCGTCGCAGCACAAGCGCGCACCAACCCCGGGGTTGCAACTGACGGTGCTTTCGCGCCGTAAACCAAATTTTTCGACAGGAACAAGGTCCGAAGCCGATATTGAGTGAAGGGATCATTTCGATCCCCGCTGTGGCGCACGTCCCGTGGGCCGCAGCGTAAGCACCGGTGTGGAGCCGGTGCCGGATTGTCTTTCCCGAACGGCGACAAAAGATTGCCACTGCTCTGGAACTAGCCGTAAGCCACCGTATCCGGTGGCGCCGGGTGCGGATTATCGCATATTCCGCCGAGTTGTCACTCTAAAAGTGCCAGTTTCCTGAACGGACCCAAAACAGCCCGTATGGTAAGAAAACGTTATTTGCGCCGGAATATACATTTGATCAAAACAGTAAAAAGCAAAAGGTGCACATTGCGATAACCTGCGGAATCGCCTGCGCTTTATCGCGCAATCACTTGTAGCCGAGTTCGTTCTTGAGGATTTGTTCGTCTCCGGCGTATTCCTTGGCGGTGGCAGGGACAAATTTGCTGATGCCAAGGTCAAGCAGCAACTGCGACGCGGCAGCGTCGCTCGACAAATCAATCAGCGCCTGTTTGACCTTGTCGCGCACGTCGGCCGGCACATCGGGTGAAGCAGTAACGCACTGGCCGGGGAAGTCGCGCGTAGCCTTGACCGGCGTCAGGTTCGGATATTGATCCTTGAGCGCGTTCGGAATCATGGCGGCATCGGCTTCTCCGGCGAATACCCGATCCACGGCATCCCGCCACGAAGTGGCCGTGGACTTGATGTTGGGCTCCAAGACCGGATTCGGATAGAACTCGAGCAACAGGCTGTAACCAAGGCTTGGCGCGGACATCGTGACGATGTCGTGCCCGACCAGAGCATCCAGTCCCTTGTTGCCGATATCGATATTCGACACCAGGGTATATCCGGTTGATTCGGCTGTGCGTGCCAGTGGCACGAAGTGCTGGTGTTGAATGCGGTAATCGGTCAGATGCGCTTCGTCGAACGCGAAATCCGTTTTGGTGCCGTTGGTGATGTCGCGCCAGTAATAGTGGTAGTTGCGTGCCGCAACCAGCTTGAAATGCTGGCCAGTCGACTTGTCCAGATACTTCAGCAACGGCGCATAGATTTCTTCGACCCGATTGGGTGGGAACGCCGGCTCGATACGAAATGTGTATTCTGCGGCGATCGCTGCGTTGCAAAAAAAAGCGGCGATAATGCACAACGCACCGAGAAAAATGTTGGGTTGTTGTGCCTGGCTTGCTGCTGAATGCTCCATGATTGAATCCCCCTTTGATTCAGGGTTCGTCTTACCACGAATCGTCTTTGGACGCGATACGCACTGCGCAAAATGCCTGAAGCAGGCAATGGTCACCCAAATCGGGTACGGGCGCCGATTTCCCCGACCGCCCGCTCGATGAAATACAGCGACTGGGCGGCGAATTCATCGCGCAACGATGCCAATGCCAGGACACGGTCTTCCCCAGCCCGCGCTGCCATGACGATCCGGCCCACACTTTCCGCATTTGCCGGGCCGCCGACTATCTCGGCGCCTGGTTGCGGCGCGCGCCTGGCATTGATCTCGACCAGATACAGGCCGCGCTTGTTGCCGCCCCTGAAATGCATGCGCGCGATGATTTCCTGGCCCGGATAGCAGCCCTTTTTCACGCTGACCGCACCCAATCGTTCCAGGCCCAGCCACTGTGGCAGGAATTCGTCTTCCAGACCTTGTGCCAATTCGGGTTGGCCGGCGCGGATATCTGCCAGCATCCATCGATTTCGATCCAGCGCTGGTTCGGCCGACAATGGTTGACTCGACGCGCCGTCAAGCAACATCAGCCAGCGGGAGTCATCGCCTGGCAACGCCAGGCTGGTGCACCCGGACCCGCCCGCTGTAGCCGTGCCCGTTGGAATGCCACCGCTCCACGCGGCGACCGCGCGAGAGTCCGCGCTGCCGAACGCCTGGATATCGCCGCGAACACGCAAATCGACCTTGCTGCGAAGAATGAAACGCCGCAAGGCCGCAGTCATCTGATGCGCATCACCGCCGCGAAGGACCAACCGAAGATGTTCTTCATCGTCTTGCAGCAGATGAAAAAAAGCGTGGACGCGTCCCTGTGGCGACAACCACGCGCTGAACTGCCAATGGCCGTTGCCCAGTGCCCGCACGTCGCTGGAAAATTGGGCGTGCGCAAAGGCAATTGCATCGGGGCCGCCGAGTTCCAGGGTTTGAAAGCAGGGCAAGACGAAGGGCATCGGTCCAGTGTGCGCCATCGGCGCTATACTCGCAGCAGATAAATTTAGGGGCGCGCAACTGAGCAATCAAGCCATACAGTTGTCAGTCGCTTGGCGTGGACGTAGGATGCGTGAGGGGGATTCGATGCAAGAGCCGAAAAATACCGCCGAGAATCAGGTCGAACAAGCAAACGACAAGCGCCCGATATCGGTCGTGCCGCCTTCGCCACCCATTGAGGAAGGCGGGCGCGGAGGTCTGGAGCCTACGCGCTACGGCGACTGGGAAAAAAACGGACGCTGCATCGATTTTTGAGTCCGACATTCAATCGATTGAGGGAACGTTTCATGACGACATCTGCGCGCCCGCTTTCACCTCACTTGCAGGTATACCGCTGGCAGGTCCAGATGGTCACTTCGATCCTGCATCGCGTAACCGGCGTCGCCCTGGCAGTCGGCACGATCATGCTGGTCGCCGTGCTGGTTGCACTCGCTGCCGGCCCTCATCCCTACGAATATGTCCGCGGGTTCTGCTCATCCTGGCTGGGTCTGTTCCTGCTGTTCGGTTGGACCTGGTCGCTGGCTTTTCATCTGCTCAACGGCATTCGTCATCTGCTGCAGGATGCCGTGATGGGTTACGCGATCAATCAATTCGTGCGCAATAGCTGGTTGTCGGTAGGTGGCTCGTTGCTATTGACGGCGGCAATCTGGGCATGCGTGTTCGCGCGCGGAGGTGTTGCATGAGCATCGAAGCTCAGCAAGTCGATTTGCGCACTCCGCTCAAGCGCGTGCGCGGGCTCGGTAGTGCCAAGTCCGGAACCCATCATTTTATCGTCCAGCGCGTAACCGCCATTGCCTTGATCCCGCTGGTCGTGTGGGCCATATGGCTGGCCCTGATGCTGGTGCGCGCCGATTACGCGCAGGCGCATGCGCTGGTGCACCAACCCTGCAACGCGTTGCTGATGGTCGTATTCATCATTGCCGTGTTCTGGCATGCGCAACTGGGTGTGCAGGTGGTGATTGAAGATTACGTGCACACCCATTGGCTGGCTCTGACTTCGCAAGTCCTGGTGCGCTTTGCCTGCGTACTGGGCGGATTCGCCTGTGTGCTCGCCGTGGCGCGCATCGCTCTGGGAAACGCATGACTATGCAAGCGTACAAGATCGAAAAGCATGAATACGACGTGGTCATCGTAGGCGCCGGCGGCGCAGGCTTGCGCGCTACGTTCGGCATGGCCGAAAAGGGTCTGAGCACAGCCTGCATCACCAAGGTATTTCCCACGCGTTCGCATACGGTTGCCGCCCAAGGCGGCATCGCCGCCGCCCTGGGCAACATGGGTGAAGACAACTGGCGCTTCCATTTTTACGACACGATCAAGGGCGGCGACTGGCTTGGCGACCAGGACGCGATCGAATACATGTGCAAGAACGCGCCGAAGGCGGTCATCGAACTCGAACACTACGGCGTGCCATTCAGCCGTACCGAAGAAGGCAAAATCTATCAGCGCCCGTTTGGCGGCATGACGACGCACTACGGCAAGGGAACGGCGCAACGCACTTGCGCTGCGGCGGACCGCACCGGTCACGCCATGCTGCACACGTTGTATCAGCAATCGCTGAAGCACAATGCGCGGTTCTACATCGAGTACTTTGCACTGGATCTTATTTTCGACGACGAAGGCGTGTGTCGTGGCGTGCTTGCGTTGGACATGAACGAAGGTGTGCTGCACCTGTTTCGCGCGCATGCCGTGGTACTGGCCACTGGCGGTTATGGTCGCGCGTATTTCTCCTGCACCTCGGCGCATACATGTACCGGCGATGGCGGCGGCATGGTGTTGCGCGCCGGCTTGCCGCTGCAGGACCTGGAATTCGTGCAATTCCATCCGACCGGCATTTACGGCGCGGGCTGCCTGATCACCGAAGGCTCGCGCGGCGAGGGTGGTTATCTGACCAACTCCAACGACGAGCGTTTCATGGAGCGCTATGCGCCGAATGCGAAAGACCTGGCCTCGCGCGACGTCGTCAGCCGCGCCATGACCATGGAAATACGCGAAGGCCGCGGCGTGGGCGAGGAAAAGGATCATGTATTCCTCAACCTGATGCATCTGGGTCCGGAAACAATCCACCAACAACTGCCGGGAATCGCCGAAACCGCGCGTATTTTCGCCGGGGTGGACGTGACCAAGCAGCCCATTCCCGTATTGCCTACCGTGCACTACAACATGGGCGGCATTCCGACCAACTATCACGGCGAGGTGTTGCGCAAGGTCGGCGATGATCCGGACAACGTTGTACCTGGCCTGTTTGCCATCGGCGAAGCAGCCTGCGTATCGGTGCACGGCGGCAACCGCCTGGGGTCGAATTCCCTGCTCGATCTGGTCATCTTCGGGCGCGCCTCCGCCGAGCGGGCAGCCGAGATCATTAAGCCAGGCTCTTCGCACAAGGATTTGCCGTCTTCGGCATGCGACGCCGCGCTGGCCAATTTCGACGGCCTGCGCAATGCAAAGGGCGATACTTCCACGGCGGACTTGCGTCTGAAAATGCAGCGCGTGATGCAGAAAGATGCGGCAGTTTTCCGCACGGGCGAGACGTTGAAGCAAGGCTGCAAGAAGATTTCCGAAGTCTACGATGCGTTTTCATCGGTGAAAGTTGCCGATCGCTCATTGATCTGGAATACCGATCTGATAGAGACACTGGAACTGCAAAATCTTTTGGGGCAAGCGGTCGGTACGATGTATTCCGCCGAGCAACGCCACGAAAGCCGCGGTGCGCACGCTCGCGAGGACTTCAAGGATCGCGACGACGTAAACTGGATGAAGCACACCCTGGTCAGCATCGATGCCAGGGGCAAAGCCACGTTCGATTATCGTCCGGTGCATATGCAGCCGATGACGAACGAAGTCGATGCGGTGCCGCCAAAGGCGCGAGTGTACTGAAATGCCGGGAATCGGGAATGGAGAATCGGGCATCGTGAGAATGCGCTCGTACCCGCTCTTGTCCCTTGACGATTCCCTATTCCCGATTCCCTATTCCCGGAATTAGCCATGGCTGAATTCACATTACCCAAGAACTCCAGGATCACCAAGGGCAAGAAATACCCGGCCAAGGCGGGCGCGAAGAATGTGCGCACCTTTCGCATTTATCGCTGGAGTCCGGACGATGCGGAAAACCCGCGCATGGACGAGTACGAAGTCGATCTGGCGGCGTGCGGGCCCATGGTTCTGGATGCGCTGATCAAGATCAAGAACGAGGTCGATTCGACGCTGACGTTTCGCCGTTCGTGCCGTGAAGGTATCTGCGGTTCATGCGCAATGAACATCGACGGCACCAATACGCTGGCCTGCACCAAATCCATCGATGAATGCAAGGGCGATGTCAAAATCAATCCTCTGCCGCACATGCCGGTGGTCAAGGATCTGGTGCCGGATTTGACGAATTTCTACGCCCAATACGCTTCGATCAAACCGTGGATTCGTACCCAGAGCGCGCCTCCACCGGACCAGGAGCGGCTGCAATCGCCCGAGGATCGCAAGAAGCTCGACGGGCTGTATGAATGCATCCTGTGCGCGTGTTGCTCGACATCGTGCCCGAGCTACTGGTGGAACAGCGACAAATATCTGGGCCCCGCAATCCTGTTGCAGGCCTACCGCTGGATCGCGGATTCGCGCGACGAAGACACCGGTGCGCGGCTGGACGATCTGGAAGATCCTTTCAAGTTGTATCGTTGCCACACCATCATGAACTGCACGCGTACGTGTCCGAAAAGCCTGAATCCGGCCAAGGCGATCGCGGAAATCAAGGCGTTGATGGTCGAACGCCAGACCTGAGCAAAACCACATGGAACCGCGCTTGATGTTCTGGCCCGCGGCGGCGATGGCTGCGTTGACGTTCGTAGTGTGGCTGCGCATGTTTTTCACGCGCATCGCGCAAATGAAGCGCGACCGCATTCATCCGCAAGCCGTGGCAACGTCGGCCCAATCTGCCGCGAAGCTCACCGATAGCGGTGCCGCGGACAATTTTCGCAATCTGTTCGAGCTGCCCGTTCTGTTTTATCTGGCGGTCGTCATTTCCGTACAGTTCGCGCAAGTCTGTTTGACCACATTGGTCCTGGCCTGGTTGTTCGTCATGTTTCGCATCCTGCATAGCGCGATCCAATGCAGCTACAACAAGGTGATGCACCGTTTTTATGCGTACCTGGCGGGCGGTTGCGTGCTTTGGGTTCTGTGGATCGTATTGGCGATCGGTCTATGTCGGTGAGTACGGCCGAATCGGCAAACGAATCGCGCTTGCGCTGGCATTGCCGGCGCGGAATGCGCGAGCTGGATCAGTTGCTCGGCTGGTATCTGGATACGCGCTACCCGCACGCCGGCACCGCGCAAAAGGCGGCATTCGTCAGCTTGCTTGAAGCGCAAGACCCTGACTTGTGGACATGGCTGGGCGGGCGAGACAAACCCCGCAATCCTGCATGGTGCGCCATCATCGATGAAATCCGCACCCGCCATAGCGTTTGAGTATGGACCCTCACGTTTGCTGGCAAACGGCGTGGTTCTGCTCGTGGTACTGGCCTTAGTCGCACTCGGGGTGTGTGGCGCACCATTGTGGATGAAGCTCGCAATTGGTGTGTGCGCATTGGCTTATGCCATAGATTGCCGTGCGCGTTTCATGCGTCTGCCGGCGATCAAACTGAGCTGGTACGAGGCCGGGCATTGGCGTGTTTCCGGATTGCACGACCACGAAACCATCGCCGAGCTTCAACATGCCACTGTGCGTGCGGGTTGGATCGTACTGACGCTGCGCTGCAGCGACACAAAACGCTTGCGCCTGTTGCTTACACCCGATGTCTGCGACGCTGAAACCCGTCGCAGGCTTCGCGTACGCCTGGCGCGATCGCAAGACGCGCAAACCGGGGCGCAGGCTATCCCATGATCGTCGCTGTGCGCCTGGACAGGCATTGCGCACGTCTCGTGCATGAACGCAGATTCAGGGAAGCTACTGACTTCCGACTTGCAGCCGTGCGTTCGCTGAGGCACTCTGCGCCATTGTTTCGCGCCGGTTGAATCGGCGCGCCTTCGCAGCACGCAAACGGATTTTCGCCCGAATGTTTCGTCCGCTCGAACTGTGTATCGGCCTGCGTTATACGCGTGCCAAGCGCCGCAATCACTTCATTTCGTTTATTTCGCTTATCTCGATGCTCGGCATCGCCGTAGGCGTGATTGCGTTGATCACGGTGATTTCCGTGATGAACGGATTCCAGCGCGACTTGACTGACCGCATTCTGGGCATGGTCGCGCATGCGACGATTTCCGGCGTTGGCGAAAGCGTGCACGACTGGCAACACGCTCTGAAGCTCGCCGAAGCCAATCCGCACGTCCGCGGCGCAGCGCCCTATGTGCAGGCACAGGCATTGCTGCAGGGTGCCAGAACCACGGGCGTGGTGATTCGCGGTGTGTTGCCGGATCAGGAGCCGGCGGTTTCCGACCTGAATCGTAAAATGGTCAGAGGGCGACTCGACGATCTCAAGGCCGGGAAATTCGGCATCATTCTCGGCAACGAATTGGCCATGCAGCTCGGCGTCGGCGTGGGCGACAAGGTTACCGTATACGCACCCGAAGTCAGCGTCACGCCAATCGGTGCGGTACCGCGTTTCAAGCGCTGCGAGGTGGTCGGCATCTTTTCCGTCGGCTTTCAGGAATACGATGACGGTCTGGCGGTGATGCAGATGGACGACGCTGAACGTCTGTTCCGGCTCGATGGTCCGACCGGCATTCGGCTGAAGCTCGACGACATGTTCCGCGCCTGGGACATTGGCCAGAATCTGGCGCAGAAGCTCGGTCAGTTCTACCGGGTGCAGGACTGGCGCGAGGGTCACGCGAATTTCTTCAGTGCCGTGTCGATGGAAAAAAAGGTGATGTTCATCATCCTTTCCTTGATTGTCGCCGTGGCCACATTCAATCTGGTGTCGACCCTGGTCATGCTGGTTACCGACAAGCAGGCCGACATTGCAATATTGCGCACTTTGGGCATTTCTCCACAAAGCATCATGGGCGTGTTCATGGTGCAGGGCGTGATCGTCGGCCTCAGCGGCATATTGCTCGGCGTGATTGGTGGCGTCGCGCTGGCGACGAATCTGCCGGCGCTGGTCAAATGGATCGAACACACCTTTCATGTCGAATTCCTGTCGCCGGACGTGTACTACATCAGCGAGGTTCCCTCGGACATGCACTGGCACGATGTCGGCTGGATTGCCGGCATCGCCTTCGTGTTCTGTCTGCTGGCCACGATCTACCCGGCCTGGCGCGCGGCGCGTACCCATCCGGCGGCGGCGTTGCGTTATGAGTAGTGCGGTCTGCACCGGCATGCCGGTCTCTGCGTCGTTGCTCATACGCAACGCCCGCGAGACGGATGCGGCCGTTTTGTGTGCGGCCGAGCGCGAGACCGCGCAAGTTCCCGGCCGTCTTGTGTCGCGACCGGACGAACTGGATGAAAGCGCATTCGTCGAAAAAATCCGCGAGCTGGCCGGGGACGGAAGCTATCTCGTGGCCGAACGCGAGGGCAGCGTTGTCGGACATGCCCTGCTCGATCACGCCGGTCGGTTGAGCGCGCTGGCGCACGTTCGCAGCCTGACCATCGTCGTGCATCCCGGCCATACGGGGCAGGGAATCGGTACGGTGCTGCTGCAGGCGTTGCTGGACCGGGCGCGTGTCACGCCGGTTGTAAGACGGGTCGAATTGCGTGTGCGCGAAACCAACGCGGCTGCATTGCGGCTATACGCGAAATGCGGTTTTGTCGAAGAAAGCCGGTTCCGCCGCAGGGTCTGCTTGCCCGATGGCACGTATATCGACGATATCGGCATGACCTGGTTCAGCCCGATCGAAAGGCAGTCACGAACATGAGCAAGCCCGTATTGAGAGCTACCGGCGTCGCCAAGACGTACAAGGAAGGCAACTTGCGCACTGACGTGTTGCGCGACGTGAATTTCGCGCTCGATCCGGGTACGACGCTGGCGATCGTGGGAGCATCCGGTGCCGGGAAAAGCACGCTGCTACACATTCTGGGCGGTCTGGACACCTTGACGGCCGGTGAAGTCGAAGTGGAAGGCCGGTCGTTGTCGACGTTGTCGGATCGACAACGCGGCGAGGTGCGCAATCGATCCCTGGGTTTCGTTTACCAGTTCCACCATCTGTTGCCGGAATTCACTGCGCTGGAAAACGTGTCCATGCCCTTGCTGATTCGCGGCACGTCGATCGCACAAGCCAGTCGCGAGGCCGCTCAACTGCTTGATCGTGTTGGCTTGGGCGAGCGTCTGCGCCACAAGCCTGGAGAATTGTCCGGTGGCGAACGTCAGCGCTGCGCCGTCGCACGGGCGCTGGTGACGCGCCCGGCTTGCGTGCTGGCCGACGAACCCACCGGCAATCTCGACGAGAACAACGCCGCGCAAGTCTACGCGCTGATGCTCGATCTCAACCGCGAGATCGGTACCAGTTTCATGCTTGCCACCCACGATCTGCGTCTGGCCGCGCGCATGGATCGCGTACTCGAACTGCATGATGGCGCATTGCGCGAAACCGCCGCGGCATAGGCGGCACGAATCGCGCGCATGACGATGTCTGCGTCGGGCGGACGCGTGCGTCATCTCGCGTCGCATTTCACATTTGCCGATGTGTTGCGGCCGTCGACCGCGCTGGCCCTGCTTGGTGGCGCGCTCGCTGTGCAGACGTTGAGCTCGTTGCCACCGCGCTGGGTCGATTGGGCGTCGATGGCGTGCGGAGTTCTGATCTGCTGTCCGCGCCATCGTTGGCGTTGGATCGGATTCGTCCTGCTGGCCGCCGGCTGGACCTTGCTGCGCGCCGACATGGCGATGTCGCAACGCCTGCCGCAAGCACTCGAAGGCAGGGATATCGTCGTTACCGGTGCGATCCGCGATCTTCCGCGGGTTCAGGATCGCGACAGCCGTTTCGAATTCGATGTGACCTCGGCCAGCTACGCCGACAAACCCATTGCCCTGCGCGGACGCGTCAGGCTGAGCTGGTACAACGATGCACCTGAACTGCAGCCGTGCGCACACTGGCAGTTGCGCCTGCGTCTGAAACGCCCGCGCGGCATGATCGATCCCGGTGGTTTCGATTTCGAGCGTTTCGCACTCGAACGCGGCATAGTCGCCACCGGCTATGTGCGTGAAGACGGCGGCAACCGCAAACTCGGTGCCGACGCGTTGTGCGTGAATCGTCTGCGTGCGCGCATCGGCAATGCGATTGCGAAAACGCTCGGTCCGGATCCGAGTGCGGATCTGTTGCGTGCACTCGCATTCGGCGACGAGCATGCCATGGACGATCACGAGTGGGCGGTGGCACGCGCCACCGGCATACCGCATCTGATTGCCATTTCGGGCCTGCACATCGCGCTATTTGCCAGTTTCGGCATTGCTCTTGTGCGGCTGCTGTGGAAGCTCGCGCCGCGCTTGACCCTGCGCTGGCCGGCGCCGCTGATCGAAGCCGTGGCAAGCCTGCTTTTTGCCGTCGCCTATGCCACGCTGGCCGGCCTGGGCTTGCCCACGCGGCGCGCGCTCGTGATGATCGCCGCCTTGCTGGTGGCCAATCTGGCACGCCGCGCACGCGCGCCGGTGCAAGGTCTGGCATTGGCCGTCATCGTATTACTCGGCTGGGATCCGTTGTGCGTGTTGAGCGCCGGGTTCTGGTTGTCGTTCATCGGTGTCGGCTGGCTGATGCTGTGCCTGGGTGGTTCGGGCCAGCGCCGGCGTTGGCTTCACGAACTGATCACTGCTCAAGGCGTGGCCAGTCTCGGTCTGCTGCCGCTGTGCATCTGGTTTTTCGGCCAGAGTTCGTTGATAGGCCCGTTCGCCAATCTGGTTGCCGTGCCCGCGATCTGCTTTTTCATCCTGCCGATCACCGTCGTCGCCGCGCTGTTGTTGCTGTGTGCGCCGGCGCTGGGTGCGCCGCTGCTGCATGTTGCCGGCTGGGCGATGCACTGGTTATGGATACTGCTGGAAAGAATCGCCGCATGGCCGGGCGCGTTGTGGTATTTCCCGGAACCAAAGGTGTGGGCACTGTTTCTGGCACTGCTCGGGGCGTTCTGGGTATTGTTGCCACGCGGCGTACCGGCGCGCGCATTGGGGCTGCTGCTGTTCCTGCCCCTGTTATGGCCGGCGCGTCGCATGCTGGCCGATGGCGAGTTCGAGACCTACATGCTCGATGTGGGCCAGGGACTGTCGTTCGTCGTGCGCACGCGCGATCACGCACTCGTCTACGACGCCGGCGCGCGTTATCCATCCGGATTCGATCTCGGCGATGCGGCCGTGGTCCCGGCGCTGCATGCACTGGGCATCGAACATCTGGATCGCATGATCATCAGCCACGGCGACAATGATCACGCCGGCGGCGCGGCTGCCGTCGCGGATGCATTTCCCGGCATGCCGGTGGAGTCCGGTGAACCGGGGCGATTGAAGATCAAGGCAACGCAATGCCTGGCAGGGGAACAGTGGAACTGGGACGGCGTCAGTTTCCGTGTTGTGCATCCCACGCTGCCGTTGTCGTCGGTGAACAACGATCGTTGCTGCGTGCTCGATATTCGCAGCGGCGGCAATGAACTGGTATTGACCGGCGATATCACGGCGGCGGTGGAAGATTCCGTCGCCGGCGCACTGGCTCCGTCATCGCCGCACGTCGTGTTGCAGGTGGCGCATCATGGCAGCAAGACATCGTCGAGCGAACGGTTCCTCAACGCGTTGCATCCGCAGCTCGGCCTGGTGTCGGCCGGTTACCATAATCATTTTCACCATCCTGCCGCGGTTGTTGTCGCGCGCTATGCGGCGCACGGCGTGAAACTGCTCAATACCGCTCCGGACGGATTTGTCGAAGTGCGATTTTCGGCAGGCGCGGCACCACGCATCATCGAGCGCGGGCGCATCGATCGCCATCCGTACTGGCGCGAATGAAGGAAAGCATCTGTCGGCACCTTCTGAGGAAACAGGTTGTTGACATACTGTGTACTACACAGTAGTGTATAGCGCATGGGTAATTCAGAGGCTTTCGCAAAACTGGAACTCGAACTGCGACGCGGCGTCGTCGTCGTGGCTGCACTGTCGCAGCTGCGCACGCCACGCTACGGTTATGAACTGCGCCATGCGCTGGCCGAACAAGGCATGCTCATCGAAGAAGGCACGCTGTATCCGTTGCTCCGCCGGCTGGAAACCCAGGGCGTGCTCAAGAGCGAGTGGAAAATTGAGGACGGGCCGCCGCGGCGCTACTACGCGCTGAGCGCGGATGGCAGGAAACTGCTGGTGAAGCTTGCTGAAACCTGGCGCGGCATGAACAAAGCAATGAATCGACTGTTGAACGAGGACTGATGATGAACGCGCAAGATGTGATCGAATCGTATGTGACGGACGTGGCCTTGCGGCTTCCGCGCAAGCAGCGAAATGACGTCGCATTTGAACTTCGCACACTGCTCACCGAGGAGTTACAGGCGAAGATCGCGACGGACGGACACGATGTCAATGCGCAAATGGCCACGGACCTGCTGCAGGAGTTTGGTCATCCTGCGGAGGTGGCGGCGCGGTATCTGCCGGAGCTGACGATCATCGATCCCGCGGATGGGCGCGCGTTTGTGCAGGCGACTATTGTTGGTCTGGCGATTATCTGGTCTGCGGGACTGCTGCAGCAACTGCGACAGCCGATCGCTTCCGGTTTTGACCTGTTGCGGGTGATCGGGCAATGGTGGGGCACTGCGGTTTTGCCCTCGCTGTGGTGGCCAGGCGCTCTGCTCGCGGGTTTCGGCTTGACCGCGTGGGCGCGCCGTCGCTGGCCTCAGACCACGCGCTGGAAGCCGATGTCGGGAGATCGTATTCGCGGCGGCCGCGCGGCGATGGTGCTCGGAATTGTCGGCGTCGTGTGTGGAGTGTGCATACTCATCGCGCCGCGCTGGTGGCTGCTGGATTTGGTTCTTGGCGGCCACGCGGCGCCTGTGGCCTACGCGGCGCTGACCTACACCGAATCGTTTCTGCATCGCCAGGCACCCATGCTGCTCGCGCTGATCCTGCTAAATGTTCCGCTGTTCGTCACTGTTGTCGTACAGGGCCGCTGGTCTGCGCCACTGCGGCGTCTGGATACGGTTTTGTGTCTGGTCACTTGCGTTGCCATGGTCTGGACCATTCTTGACGGCCCGATCGTCATGACCGCAACCAGCGATCACATGGCGAAGGTCCTGATGGCACTGGTCGTTGCCGTCGTGCTCATCGATCGCGGCATCAAAATGCGCCGCCACGTCAATCCGACTCCGGGTTGATGCTCGACGTCTCGTGCATCGGTCACCAGTCGCATCGCCTGAGACCTGAACCGTTATCATCGTGCCGATGCAGCAAGCCGATCGCCAACTGATCGTCCATCGCGACAGCCGCACCGAAAAGCTCGCCGAATTGCTGGCAGACGCACTGGCGCGTTCGCGGCCGGAAAATCCGCTTGCCGCTCAAACCCTTGTCGTCGCCCATCCCGGGCTGAAACGTTGGCTACTCGGCGAATTCGCGCGCCACGGCGAACGTGGTATCGCCGCAAACTTCGACATGATCCTGCCGTGGCAATGGCTTGAACGCTGCGCACGCGAATTGCTCGGCGACGACGCATTGGTCAATGGCGCATACAGCGCCGATGCGTTGCGCTGGGTCATCTACGCCGTATTGCCGACCCTTGACGCGGCGCCGGTGCGCGCCTACCTCCGCGGCGACAATGCGCCGCGGCGGCGATTCAAGCTCGCCGACCATCTGGCGGGTGTGTATACCCAATACCTGATCTATCGGCCGGACTGGATTCTGGCCTGGGAGCGCGGCGAAATCGCAGCGCCTTGGCAGGCTGATGACTGGCAGGCGGAGCTGTGGCGGCAACTGCGCCGGCGTATCCCGCAATCACATCGCGCACAACGCCGCGATGCCTTGTTGCAGGCGCTGCACGCGCACGGCGACGGTGCGACGTTGCCGTTGCACGTATTCGGCGTGAGCCACCTGCAGTCCGACGTGCTCGATGCGCTGCAAGTGCTGTCCGCGCACCGCGAGGTGCACCTGTATTTCCCCGACCCGTGCCGGCAATACTGGGCCGACTTGCGCACCCCCCGCGAATTGCTGCGGTTACAACCCGACGGCGAGGATCTCTACTACGAGATTGGCCATCCGCTGCTGGTTTCGCTCGGCCGCATGGCGCAGGATTTCTTCATTCGGCTCGACACGCATGGTGCCGAGCTTGGTGCCGAGGAATCAGGGGAAGTTACCGCCGACACCCTGCTCGGTACCGTGCAGGAAAGCATTCGCGACTGCAGACCGGGACTCGTCGGCGCCGCGCCCGCGCGCCTGTCCGATGCCAGCTTGCGCTTCCACGCCTGTCACACCCGTTTGCGTGAGCTTGAAGTGCTCAAGGATGCGCTTCTGGATCGACTGTCTGCCGATCCGACGCTGCAGCATCGCGACATCGTTGTGATGGCGCCGAACGTCGAAGCCTACGCGCCGTACCTGGCCGCGGTATTCGGTGAAGCGGCGCACTACAGCAACGACCCGGCACAGATTCCGTGGCATCTGGCCGATGTCGGTCTGGCACTTACGCATCCGTTGATCAGCGCGTTCTCGCGCCTTCTCGATCTTGCCGAAAGCCGTTTCGCCGTGAGCGAGATAATGGATTTCCTCGATGTTCCGGCGCTGGCACGCCGTTTTGACATCGACGCGGCAGATCGCGAAGCGCTGGAACGCTGGCTGCGCCGCACACGTGTCGCGTGGGGCCTGGATGCGCAGATGAAAGCCGACAGTGGCGCCGCCGCGATCGAGACGAATTCGTGGAAATTCGGATTCGATCGCTTGTACGCTGGTCTGATTGTCGGCAGCGATCCGTCGGACACATTGCTCGATGGAATTTTTCCGGCGCAAGGCGTGAGCGGCAGCGCAATCGAAGCAATCGGTTCGCTGGATCGTCTGCTCGCAACACTGCGCCGCGCGCGCTCGGATTTCGCGGATACGCACACGCTGGATGTCTGGTGCGAGCACTTGCAGGATCTGATCGACGCGCTGTTTCTGGCCGATCCGCGTGACGATGCAGAGATTTCCGCGCTGGACAATCTGCGTCGCGGCATAGCCGCGATGACCGAACAGGCCGATGCGCCCGGTCGTGAAACGGTGTTGCCCTGGTCTGTCGTGCGCGAGGTCGTGCGTGGCGCGCTGGATGAACAATCCCGGCGCCAACCGTTTCTGCTCGGGGGAGTCACGTTCTGCGGCCTGGTGCCGCAGCGTTCGATCCCGTTTCGCATGGTCTGCGTGCTCGGCATGAACGAAGGCGAGTTTCCGCGAACCACCACCGATGCTGGATTCAACCACATGCTTGCTCATCCGCGGCGCGGTGATCGCGATACGCGAAATGAGGATCGTTACCTGTTTCTCGAAGCGTTGATGGCCGCGCGCGATTGCCTGCACATCAGTTTTATTGGCGAAGGCGTGCGCGACGGAAAATCGCGCAATCCGGCATCGCCATTGGCCGAGCTTTTGCAATTCCTCGATGAGCAGCATGGTCTGGGTGTCGATGGCAAATTGATGCGACCCTGGTTTGTGCGTCATCCGTTGCAGCCGTTTGATTCGCGCTATTTTTTGCAGAGCAACGATTCCGATGCAGATGGCAACCCACGGCATGATCCGCGCTTGTTTTCCTATTCTCGCGCGTTCGTCAAGACGGATGAGTCCGTAAGCGAGCCAGCCGCTGCGTTCGTCAATCTGGCAAGCCTGGTCACCGCGTGGACGCCTGGCGGAGACGTGTCTCTGGCCGCGCTCAAACGTTTCTGGCGCGACCCGGCCAAAGCGTTCCTGCGCGATGATCTGGGCCTGAGTCTCGACGCGCTCGACACCGACGTCTGGCCGGATCGCGAAGCGCTGGAAACCAGGCCGGATCCACGCGACCGTATTGAGCGCCGATTGCTTTTCGATGCGCTCGATCGAGGATGTGACCTGCCAATTGCGCCACCGCTATGGTTGGCGCGCTCGGGCATATTGGCCGCCGGCGCCATTGGCGCCCAGACTTGGACGCAGGCGCGCGAGCGAACGCAGGCCGTGCTTGAACTGGCCCGCGAGAATCTGGGCGTGCATCCACAGCGCGTCGCGCAGTCCATTAACGTGACACTTGACGACGATGTGCGCTTGATCGGCGAGGTGGAACACGTCTATCGTAGCAATGGCCGATTGCTGTTGTTCGACGCGAAGCCGAGCGGGACGGCGGATTTCCGCGCCTTGATGACGTTGTATCTGGACTACGCCGCATTGCGGCTGTCGCTTGGCGACGGCGCAGAAATCGATTTTGTCGAATACGATGGGAACGCAGCCTGCCCAGCAAGACGTCCTGCGTTGTTGAAAGTAATTGCAACGCAGACGCCAGCGCAATTGCGTTCCGGCTTACGCAGTCTGATCGATGCCTTCCGTGAAGGCCTGGCCCAACCACTACTGTTCTTTCCGAAAACCGCATGGGCGTGGGCGAAGACAACGCAGGACAAACGTGACACGGCCGCGCACGGCGCCTGGTACGGCAACGAGTCGCATACCGGCGAACGCGATTACGCACCGGGTTACGCGGCACTGCTGACGCGCGATCTGGATTTTCTCGCTGCGCAATCCAAAGCGCATGAATACTTCGTCGAGGTCACGCAACGCGTCGCCGAAGCGCTCGATCCGGGACACAGCGTGCTGCTCATGCAGGCGCCGGACCCATCGGCGAACGTCAAGTCGTCGATGGCACGCAAATGAGCGATTTGATCACCAGCGCTTCACCGCTCGACTGGCAGCGCCTGCCGCTGGATGGCCGCGTGTTGATCGAGGCGAGCGCCGGCACCGGCAAGACGTTCACGATCGGGTTGATCTATCTGCGCCTGCTGCTGGAACGCGGGCTGCGCATTGAACAAATCCTGGTGGCGACCTTCACCGAAGCCGCAGCACTGGAATTGCGCGAACGTCTGCGTGCGCGTCTGGTCGAGGTCGAACACCTGTTGCGTGCAGACACGCCTCGCGCTGCCGAGCCGATGGATCCGGGTTCGCTTGCTGCATGGCTCGGCGGTTTATGCGTCGATGAGGATTTGCGTCGCGCTGCATTGCGCAAAATCCAGTTGGCGCGCACCGATTTCGACCGCGCTCCGATCGCCACCATTCACGGCTTGTGCGCACGCATCCAGCGCGATTATCCGCTGGAAAGCGGTGCCGGGTTATCCGCGGATACGCTCATCGACGAAACCGAATTGTTGCGTGAATGCCTCGAGGATTTCTGGCGCCTTCGTTATCTTGGCGACAGCGTGGATCCGCGCGAGGCGGCTGCAGTCCTTTCCGGTGGACCCGAAGGCTTGTTGCACGATCTGAAGTCACTGATGTCGCGTTCCGCGATGCCTGTCGAAGCCGACGGTTTGGCTAAGCTTGACCGTGGCATCGCCGAGTTGGACACACCCGGCAATATCGCCGAGCTGCGCCAGTTGGCTGACGATGCTTCGCTGTACAAGCGCAGCAATAGCGCGCTGCGTTCGCGATTGCTGTGCATCGTCGCTGCACTCGAAATCGGTACCGATGTCGATGCTGTGTTGGCGAAAGTAGTCGACGATAATTTCAATCCGGCAACTGTCGATGGTCATCAACCCGATAGCGCGAGACTGCGATTGCGCGATCATCCGTTGATCGAGAGAATGCGCGGATTGCGCCCGCTGCTCCAGCATCGTGATGAGTTCGTGCGTGGCGCGGTCGTCGGCGACGCCTTGAAATTCTGCCGCGAACAGTTGCCGCTGCGTGCGCAACGGCGCAACGCACAGACCTATGCGATGCAGATCGACAGCGTTCACGCTCGTCTGCATGGCGACGGGTCGGTGCGATTTTCCAATCGCCTGTTCGATGCGTTTCCTGCCGCGCTGATCGACGAATTCCAGGATACCGACGAACATCAGTTCCGGATCTTCGACCGCATCTATACAGATGCCGACAGGCGCACGCGTGGATTGCTCGCGATGATTGGCGATCCGAAGCAGGCGATCTTTGGATTCCGCGGTGGCGATATCACCACGTATCTGCGTGCCAGCAAGCAGGTCACGCAGCGTTTTACTCTCGACGTGAATTATCGGTCCAGCAGCATACTCGTTGGCGCCTTGAATGCGCTATACGGTCACACCGACGGTGGATTCGACAATGCGGATATCGTCTATCGACAAGTGCAGGCCGCAGCAGGCGCCGACGCGAAACCTTATCTGCAGCATGCAAGTCCGATTGCGACGCCGCTGAGCGTGCATCGATTCCGTGGTGGTCGGTTGAATGCCAAAGGCAAGCCATTGACGGGGCTTGTTGAGCTTGAATCAATTGCGCTGAAGGATTGCGCCGAGCGGATCGTCGAATTACTCAGCGATCCGGCGCGCACCATCAACGGCAAGCGTATCGGGCCTGGCGACATTGCCGTGTTGCTGACGACCAACAAGCAGATCGTCGCGTTGCGTGAAATCCTGACCGGGCGCGGCGTGCCGTGCGTGGGCAGCGGTCGCGGCAGCGTATTCGACACCGAGATCGCGCGCGAACTCGAATTGATCCTGTACGCCGTGCTCAATGCGGAGGACGACCGCGCGGTGCGTGGTGCACTCGCAACACGTCTGCTTGGCGCCAGTCTGAACGACATGCGTCGTTGGCAAGACGACGAGCAAGACTTCGAGCTGCAACTGGAACGATTCACGGCATGGCGAGAGTTGGCGCGCCGTCGCGGCATCATGTCGGTTATCGACGCCGTGCTCGCGCAAAGAGCGCCAGCGCTTTTGTCGTCGTCGCAGGGCGAACGCGATGTGACCGACTTGCGTCATCTGGGCGAGCTGCTGGCCGAACAGGAAAGCGCGCAGCACGGACTCGAAGGGCTGTATGCCTGGTACTCTGCGATGCGCCGCGAAGGTGATAGCAGCGATGCGGATGCTGCCGAAGCGCGCCAGTTGCGCATCGAAAGCGATGGCGCGCGCGTGCAACTGCTTACCTTGCACATGAGCAAGGGGCTGGAGTTTTCCATCGTGTTCCTGCCGTTGGCGTGGCGGATTTCAAGTCGGACTGGAAAATCCGAACCGAAGGCGCTGTATTTCCACGATGCCGCTGGGCATCCGCGTGTGGATCTTGGTTCAGCGGAATTTGCGACAAATCTCGGCCGTTATTTTCGCGAGGATTTGCAGGAACGTCTGCGCTTGCTCTACGTCGCGCTGACCCGTGCTGTGCATGCCGTGCATGTGTACTGGGTGGATCGTGGCGTGCGCGCGGACGACGATACGGACCTGTGGAACACGGCGGCAATCGACGAAGTGATTCATCAGGCGCAGAACCACCTCGGACTCACGCAAGGCGAAGCTTCGCTGGATGATCTTGCCCGGCAACTTGCCGGCGTCGAGATTGTGGATCCTGCCAATCTGACACGCAGCGAATATCACGCGCCGGCGGCAGTCGATAGCACGCCAAGTGAACCCAGGTCTTTGCCTGCGCTGCGCGCGTTCCAGTGGCTGCACAGTTTCAGCGCGCTGACCCGAAACGTTGTGTCCAATGCGGTCGAATCGGCTGCTGCGGATGAGGCCGAAGCCGACGATGGATCGGCACAAGACCTGTCGGTAGAAAATATCGACGCCGTCTTGCTTGAATCCGCTGCAACGCCGGAGGATCCCCGCTTGCTCGCGCTTGACGACTGGCGTGGGCGACGGTTCGGCAATGCCGTGCACAAGGTGCTCGAGAACGCCGGGCCGGGCAATATCTGGCCGCAGCAGCGTGGCTTGGTTGCGTCGCAACTCGCGTTGCAGGCCGTGCGCGAGCAGATTGAGGCGGGCCCCGAATCACTCGAAGCCGTCGGTCGCATGTTGGATCGCGTACGTGAAACTGATCTGGCTGATGGACTGCGCCTGATCGATCTGGACGCCGACGCCCGCGTCGCAGAATTCGAATTCCAGTTTCCGGTTCATGCCACATTGGCGGAACTTCGCGCGGTGTGCGTGACGCATGGTTATGCGTACACGGTCCCGGCACATTTGTCGGCGGTGACGCTCAACGGCATGCTCACCGGATTCGCGGATCTGATCTTCGTCCACGCGGGGCGTTATCACGTGCTCGACTACAAGACCAATCGACTCGGCACGCATCTGGACGACTATCGCACCCATGCGCTCGACGCGTCGATGGCTCAGCATCACTATGACTTGCAGGCCTTGCTGTACACCGTGGCGCTGCACCGGTATCTGCGTCAGCGGCTGGATGGCTATGCGCCTGATCGGCATCTCGGTGAAAGTTGGTATCTGTTCCTGCGCGGCGTAGGGCTGGAGCCTGGACTCGGTGTTTGTCGGCGACATTGGTCACCGGCGTTGATCGAAGCGCTGGACGCTGTCTTTGCCGGTGCCGAGGTCTTCGCCGCATGAATGTGCCGATGCGCCACGAACGCAGCATCGATCGCACCCTGGCGCGCTGGGTTCGCGAGCGCAGCGGCTCCGAACTGGTCGCGCGCGCTGCGTATGCGGTGAGCATGGCCGAAGGGGCAGGGCATGCCTGCGCGGCGCTTGCTGCGGACACATCGTTTGACGATGCGCGATTACGCACGCTGCGCAGCCACGCCTGGGTCGGCGATGGCAGCACGTTCACGCCATTCGTATGCGACGCGAATGCGAACTTCTATACCTGGCGCAACTGGCAGCATGAAACCTGTCTGGCGGCGGCGCTGCTGCAACGTGCGCAGGCACGCACGTTGCCTGTCGAAGCCAATGAACTGGCCGCCGATCTCGCTGAATTGTTCGTCGACGAAGCGGCGCAAGCCACGCGCTGGCAACGCGTCGCGGTCGCGGCCGTACCCGGTGCGCGCGTGTTCGTGCTGACTGGCGGGCCCGGCACCGGCAAGACCACGACGGTGCTGCGCATGGTGCTCGAACTGTTGCATCGCGCGGCGGCGTGCGGCCTGCCGACACACGCCGGCATTGCGCTGGCCGCACCGACCGGCAAAGCCGCACAGCGTCTGGCCCAGGCGATTGCGCTTGGAAAGCAGCAGTTGCTGCCGAAGCTCAGCGCGCACAGCGCGTTCCGCGCGCTGATCGACAGGATTCCACATGGCCAGGCGCAAACCCTGCATCGACTGCTGAGTTATCGGCTGCATGACGATGCGTTCGCCCACGGCGTCGATAATCCGCTGGCCGCCGATATTGTTGTCGTCGATGAGGCCTCGATGGTCGATCTGTCAATCATGCGCCAGTTGCTCGATGCGTTGCGTCCTGACGCGGTTTTGATCCTGCTCGGCGATCCGGCGCAGCTTGCCGCGGTCGAAGCCGGTTCGGTACTTGGCGATATCGTCGCCAGCGTTGCCGGGAATCATCTGCCGGCGAAACTCGCGCATTGCCTTGCCCCGACCTTGTCCGATCCGCCCGCCCTCGACGCCGATCCCCCTCCGCTGTCCGGGAATGTCGTCACGCTCACTCACGGCTGGCGTGCCGGCAGCGGCCTGCAACGCGGGATCGCCGCCTTGCGTACGGCCGATCAGGCCTGGCTTGACGCTTTTATCGCCAGCGGCCGCGATGGCAGTCTGACCCTGCATGCTTGCGTCGACGCCACGGCCTTGCGCGCGCGCGTGAATGCATGGATCGATTCGCTTGCCGATCTCTTTGCTGCGTTGTTCGGCGCGGACACTTCGCCGCAGGCGGCGTTACAGGGTCTGCGAAGCGCGAAAATTCTGTGCGCTTTGCGCGAAGGCGTGTTCGGCGCGCAAGGCATCAATGCGCTGATTGCGCGCCAGCTCGGCGCGCGTTTCGGATTCGATGCCAGGTCGGCCTGGTACCCCGGACGTCCCGTGATCATCACCCGCAACGATTACGCGCGGCAACTTTTCAACGGCGATATCGGCATCGCCGTGCAAGGCGCGGATGGCTTGCGCGTGTGGTTTGAGATTGGCAATGCCGACGGCAGTATCGGCTTGCGCAGCTTTTCCCCGCGCGCACTGCCCGCCCACGAAACCGCCTGGGCCATCACCATCCACCGCAGCCAGGGCTCCGAATACGCCAACGTCACCGTCGTCCTGCCGCCCGATCCCGAGCACCGCATCCTCAGCCGCGAACTGGTCTACACCGGCGTATCGCGCGCCATCCGCAGCGCCGAAATCTGGACCACGCCAGCAGCCCTGCGCGCCGCCGCGAATCGCCCGATCCAGCGTCATGGTGGATTGCGCAAGCGACTGGCGTCGCGGTAGGACCGGAGTAGGGTGGGTGCAGCGGCGCGAGTCCCACCGGTTTGTATTGTGCGTATTGGTAGTTACGACGAAAAACACAAACGAAAATCAACATCGACGATATTCGCTTTAGGGCAAGCGTCGACGTCGTGAGTGTTGTCCGGGACGGTAGGGCAGGGGCAACGAAGCTCGCTGCTTGGGTATGCAGCGCCTCAGTGGATTGATGGTCGGTCGGCAGGAATCGCTGCGCTGCTGCCACCCAACGTTGTTTACCTTTGTGTCGCTGGTGTCCTTCGTGGCAGATGCCCGCTTGCTGGTATGATTCGGCCTGATTCTGCAACTGCCCGGAGTGTGATACGTGCTCGAGATTCTGATTGCCGGTGGCTGGCCGATGGTGCCGATTTTGCTGTGCTCGGCGGTGGCGCTGGCCATTATTCTGGAACGGTTCTGGGCGCTGCGGCGAAAGTCGGTGGCTCCGCGCGAATTGGGCGACCAGGTATTGGCGTGGGCGCGCACGCGCAAGCTGGATCCCGGGCACGTCGAGGCGCTGCGCACGAATTCGCCGCTGGGCGAGATCCTGGCGGCGGCCCTGAGCGTGCGCATGCGCTCGCGCGACATCATCAAGGAGCGCGTCGAGGATACCGGTCGCCACGTGGTGCATCGGCTCGAAAGGTTTTTGAACACGCTCGGCACGATCGCGCTGATTTCGCCGTTGCTCGGTTTGCTCGGCACGGTGTTCGGCCTGATCGAAATGTTTTTTGCGGTGATGGTCAGCGGCGTTGGCGATCCGTTGAAGATGGCAGGCGGTATCGGCCAGGCGCTGGTGTGCACGGCGGCGGGTTTGTGCGTGGCGATCCCCGCGTATTTCTTTCATCGCTATTTCCGCGGGCGGGTGACCGATTACGTGGTCGAGATGGAGCAGCAGACAATCCTGCTGATCGACGAGTTGTCAGCACACGCCGAACAGCCGGCTGCACCGCCGGCCACGCCACCACGTGCCGTGCGCGGAGCGCGCTGAAATGCGTCTCGGGGCGACACGCCAGGACGAATTCGAGATCAACGTGATCTCGCTGATCGACGTCATGCTGACGTTGCTGATGTTTTTCGTCATGACCACGACGTTCGTGCAGCATTCGTCGATGAAGGTGGTGTTGCCGCAGGCGTCGGAGGAGCAGCGCGATATGCGCCAGGACGCGCTGATCATCATGATCGGCAGCGACAGCCGTTTCTATGTCGACAACAACGAAGTGCTGAATCCGAACGTGGACTCGCTCAAACAGGCGATCCTTCACGTTGCCGGCGACGACCATGATCGCCCGGTGATCCTGCGCGCCGACGGCATGACTCCGCATCAGGCCGTGGTTACGGCCATGGACGCGCTCGGCCAGTTGGGCTTCACCCATATGTCGATTGCCACGGTACACAGCAAAGGCACGGCGGATAAGTGAGCCCGGCGCCGATGAGCGACGCGGCCAGTCCATTCGCGACGTATCGCCGCCTGCTCGGATACGCGGCGCGGCATTGGCCGATTGCCTTGCTGGCGATTGTCGGCATGGTGTTCGATGCCGGCGTGACCACGGCATTCACGCGCCTGATCAAGCCGATGCTCGACGACTTGTTCATCCTGCGCAACGCGAAGATGATTTTCTGGATGCCGATCGGCATCGTGGTGTTGTTCGTAGTGCGCGGCGCGGCCACGTTCGCCAGCGATTTCGGCATGGCGCGCATCGGTCGCGGCGTGGTCCAGCAACTGCGCGACGAGGTATTCGCGCGTTACCTGAATCTGCCGGCGCAATGGTTCGATCGCAATGCGTCCGGGCGCAGCATCGCAAGATTGACGTTTACAGTTGAACAGGTTGCGCAGGCCAGTACCAATGCGGTCAAGGTGATGATTCTCGACAGTCTCACCGTGATCGGATTGGTCGGCGTGATGCTGTACAACAGCGCGCGCCTGACCTTGCTGCTGTTCTTCATGGCGCCGTTGATCGCGTTGGTGGTGTGGGTGGTGGGACGGCGTTATCGACGCATCAGCCATCGTATCCAGGATTCGGTCGGTGCCGTAACCGGGATTGTCGACGAAGCCGTCGGCGGACAACGCGAAGTCAAGATTTATCAAGGTGCGGCTTCCGAGCGCGCACGCTTCGCCGCTGCGAACGAAGGCAACCGGCGCCTGAACCTAAAGGTGGCGGCGACGAATGCGATGTCCACTTCGCTGGTGCAACTGGTCGCGGCGAGTGCCTTGGCCGCGATCATCTACCTGGCAACGCGACCGGCGATGCTCGCACATATGAGCCCAGGCACGTTCATGTCGCTTATCACGGCGATGTTGCTGATGCTGCCGTCGTTGAAACGACTGACCACGGTGCAGGCGCTGATGCAGAAGGGCGTGGCAGCAGCGCAGGACCTGTTTGGCATCATCGATATGCCGGGCGAGCGCGATGCCGGAAAGCGGACGCTGGAGCGGTGTCGCGGGGAGATCGAGTTGCGCGGTGTGACGCTGCAATACGAAGCTCAGGCCGCGCCTGCATTGCGCGGCATCGATTTGCATTGTGCGCCGGGAACAGTCACTGCATTGGTCGGGCGCTCGGGCAGCGGCAAGTCGAGCCTGGCGGCGTTGATTCCGCGCTTCTACGAAGCGGACAGCGGAAGCGTCCTGGTGGATGGTCACGCGATCGATGATTACACGCTTGAAAGCCTGCGCCGCCAGATTGCCTGGGTCGGCCAGCAAGTCGTGCTTTTCGACGACAGCATCGGTCGCAATATCGCTTATGGCGCACTGGCCGATGCGCCGCGCGAGTTGATCATTGAAGCCGCACGTGCGGCCAATGCGCTGGATTTCATCGACGCGCTGCCGCACGGCCTCGACAGCCGCGTCGGCGAGGGTGGGGCATTGTTGTCCGGCGGTCAGCGCCAACGCATCGCGATTGCGCGGGCCTTGCTCAAGGACGCGCCGATCCTGATTCTCGACGAGGCGACGAGTGCACTGGACAGCGAATCCGAACGCCTGATTCAGGACGCGCTCAGGCGTTTGCTGCGCGATCGCACCGTACTGGTGATCGCGCATCGCCTGTCCACCGTCGAACACGCCGACCAGATCGCGGTGCTGGACGCCGGCCGCATTGTCGAGATCGGCAGGCATGCAGACCTGCTCGCGCGTGATGGCCACTATGCGGCTTTGTATAAAATGCAATTCCGCGAAGACGCCGGATGAGCGCTACGCCGATGTCCGCCGACGTCCAATTTGCGAGCACGTTGACCTGCCCGGAATGCGGCCACGAATCGTTTGAAACGATGCCGGCCGATGCCTGTGTTTTCTTCCATGAGTGTGGTCGTTGTGGCGCGCTGTCGCGGCCCAAGCCGGGACATTGCTGCGTGTTTTGCTCGTACGGTTCCGTGGCGTGCCCGCCGGTGCAGGCCGGACGCGGTGTGTGTTGCAAACCCGTGTGATGTTTGACGAACAGAAATTGCTGCCGATCTGGTACGGCGACGCATCGCCCGGATTTGGCTTGCGTGCATTGAGCGCACTGTTTGGCGCTCTTGTTGCGATGCGCCGAGGTCTTTACCGACTCGGCATATTGCGGAGCTTCCGTTTGCCGGTGCCGGTTGTCGTGGTCGGCAACATCAGCGTTGGCGGCACCGGCAAGACTCCGCTGACGATTGCGTTGGTTGAAGCGCTGCGCGAGCGCGGTTTCAGTCCCGGTGTCGTCAGTCGCGGTTACTCCGGGAGCGCCGCTGGCTCGCAAATTCTTGATGCGAACCCGGATCCCGTCATCGTCGGCGACGAACCGGTTGTCGTCGCGCGCGCAACGGGCGCACCCGTCGCGATCGGTAGCGACCGTGTCTCTGCCGCACGCCTGCTGCTCGCACGGGGCGTCGATGTGATCATTGCCGACGATGGTCTGCAACATTATCGATTGCGCCGTAATGTGGAAATCTGCGTTATCGATGGTGCGCGCCGATTCGGCAATGCGCGGCTGCTGCCTGCGGGACCGTTGCGCGAACCCGTGGCTCGCCTTGGCAATGTCGATTTTCGCGTCTGCAACGGGGTCAATGCGGGGGCCGGCGAAGTGCCCATGCAGTTGGTTGGCGACAGCGCTGTGAATATCGGCGATCCGCAGCGGCAACGAGCGCTGCTGGATTTTTCCGGGCAGCGCGTACATGCGGTCGCAGGCATCGGCAATCCGCAACGCTTCTTCTCGCGTTTGCGTGCCGACGGCATCGACCTGGTTGAACATGCGTTCGCCGATCACCACGCCTATTGTGCGGACGATCTGTCGTTTGGCGACGACGCCGCTGTCTTGATGACGCAGAAAGATGCCGTCAAATGCGTCGCCTTCGCTCGCGCATCCTGGTGGTATGTACCGGTCGCGGCCAAACTGCCACCGGAATTTCTCGACGCCGTCGCCGGCAGATTGCGTTGGCATCGGTCAGCCCGGTCGCGTTATTCTGCCGATTCGTGAAGCGCGTTCGTGCCTTTGGCAGCGCAGCGCGCTACTATCGCCAGACGAGACGAGCCGATGGTATCCACACAGCCGCTCAGCAGCACGGATCGCGCCCTGCCGGCCGCATCGGCCCCGGCACAGCGTTATGGCCTGGTGCGCGATGCTTCCGTGGCGTTGTGCAAATCGCTGCATCCGGAAGATACCGTCGTGCAATCGATGCCGGATGCCAGTCCGGCGAAATGGCATCTCGCGCACACGACGTGGTTCTTCGAACACTTTCTGCTCGAACGCGACACCTGTTACACGCCGTTCCACGCGCAGTGGAACTACCTGTTCAATTCCTACTACCAAACTGTCGGCCCGATGCATGCGCGGCCCCGACGCGGGTTGTTGACGCGGCCGACGCTCGCTGAAGTTCTTGACTATCGCCGGTACGTGGATGAACACATGACGCGGTTGTTGGATAGCAGTTCCGGCGATACGCGACTGCTGGATTTGCTGGACCTTGGCTTGAATCACGAGCAGCAGCATCAGGAATTGCTGCTTACCGATATCAAGCATCTGTTTTCGCTGAATCCGTTGATGCCGGCCTATCGTCCGTCGCCTCCACGCCGCATGCACCATGCCTTGCCGGAACAACGTTGGTTGCCTGGTCGCGAAGGCGTCGTCGAAGTCGGACACTCCGGAAGCGGCTTTGCATTCGACAACGAAACGCCGCGCCACCGCACGCTGTTGCAGGCGCACGCCATTGCGCGCCGCACGGTGACAAATGCCGAATTTGCACAATTCATCGCCGACAACGGTTATCGCACGCCGACCCTGTGGATGGCCGAAGCGTGGGACATCATTGCGCGCGAAGGTTGGGATCGTCCACTGTACCGGGCGCAGGATGGCGAATCCGAATTCACCCTGCATGGACAGTGTGCGATCGACCCGGATGCTCCGGTGACGCATGTCAGCTTCTACGAGGCCGATGCATTCGCGCGCTGGGCCGGGGCACGATTGCCGACCGAGGCAGAGTGGGAATGCCTGGCACAGGATCGCGACCTCAACGGAAACTTTGCCGATAGCGGCATATTGCATCCGCTGCCTGCGACCGATGTCGACGCGGGCGTTGATGCGCCGTTGCAATTGTTCGGCGACGTCTGGGAGTGGACATCGAGCCCGTATGTCAATTATCCCGGCTATCGACCGCTGCCGGGAGCGCTCGGCGAATACAACGGCAAGTTCATGTGCGGACAATGGGTATTGCGGGGCGGATCCTGCGCTACGCCCGCCGGCCACATTCGCGCCAGTTATCGAAATTTCTTCTATCCGTCGGCGCGCTGGCAGTTTGCCGGAATCCGCCTGGCCAGGGACGCTTGATATGAGCCATTCCGTCAATGCAGATCGACTGCGTGATCTGCGTCCCAGCCAGGAAGACATCCTCGACGATGTCCTCGCCGGCTTGCGGCGCATGCCGAAGCGGCTATCGCCCAAATATTTCTACGACGCCATCGGTTCGCAGTTGTTCGAGCGCATTTGCGAACAACCCGAGTATTACCTCACGCGCACCGAGCTTGCGATCATGCGCACGCATATCGACGCCATCGGCGCGGCGATTGGCGCCGACGCCATGCTCGTCGAGTACGGCAGCGGCAGTGGGCTGAAAACCCGTCTGTTGTTGCGCCATCTGCGCACTGCGACGGCGTATGTGCCCATCGAGATATCGCCAAGCGCCTTGCACGCCAGCGTTGCGTCGCTGAGCCGGGAGTTTCCGCACATCCAGATGCTGCCGGTGTGTGCCGATTTCACCGAGCCGGTGGCGTTGCCGCGACCATCGCGTCGGCCGCAGCGCAGGGTCGTGTATTTCCCCGGTTCGACGATCGGTAATTTCGAGCCGCATGAAGCCGAAAAGCTGCTGCGTCAGATGCGCATGGAAATGGGGCGGGATGGTGCCGCGCTGATCGGTGTGGATCTGCACAAGGATGTCGCTACGCTTGAAGCTGCCTACAACGATTCGGCTGGCGTAACCGCGAAATTTACCCTGAACATGCTGGCACGATTCAATCGCGAACTCGGCGCCGACTTCGACTTGACGGCATTCCGCCACCGCGCACGCTACAACACGCTGGCCGGAAGAATCCAGACGCATATCGTCAGTGCGCGCGAACAGGACGTTCATGTCGGAGGGAGCACGGTTCATTTCGGTGAAGGCGAGGCAATGCTGGTCGAATACAGTTGCAAATACCTGCTGCGCGAATTTGCCGAAATGGCGCAGCGAGCCGGCCTGACCGTGGCACATGTCTGGTGCGACGAACACCGCCAGTTCAGCGTGCAATTGCTGGTGGATGCCGCGGCACAACGCTGAATCAAGGGGCACATTTGTCGCCGTGCTCGACCGCCTGCACGCCCTGCCGACGACTTGCATGGTCAGCTTGTTTACGCTGGTCATCGCCGGCTTTGCTTGTGGACTGCCTGCACGCAGATAATGCGCCGTGTCGGAGCGGGCGTTCGAGACGGCCTGATTTCGTATCTCGATTGATCTGACCGGATGGCTTGCTGGTCAGGGTGTTTTTGCCCATTCGGAGAAACATGAGTACATACAATTCCAATTCCCGGCACGCGTCTGCGCCGCGATGGTCTCTGACGTGGGTACTGGCGATTGTGGTGGCCAGTGCCATCGTTTGCGCCATGGAATGGCATTGGCGGGTGCATGACTACAAGCCGCACATCCGGGATTCCGCGCAATTGTGGTCGATCCAGCGTGACCGGGTTTATCCGACGGACAGCGTGTCGTTGGCGTTGCTCGGCGCTTCACACATCGAATATGCGATCGACATGAAACTGCTCAAGCGGTTATTGCCTCGCTATCGGCCCGTCATGCTGGCTTATAACGGACATGATGCCCTTGCCACGTTGCGCGATCTGGCTCGAGACACGGCGTTTCACGGTGTCGTGTTGTGTGATATCGACGCGCGCGGGTTGTCGAATTACTACGACGGGGACCAGCAAGCGTTTGTGGATTATTACCATCATGGCTGGTCGCCGAGTTGGCATGTGCATCGCCTGCTGCTGACAGATTGGCAGCGAGTGGCCATTGTCGGCTGGACGCCGTTCGGTGCGGTGGAATGGGTCAAGCGCTGGATCGATCATGGCCCGGAGCCCTGGCGTTCGCCGGTCAGGTTTCATTCCGATCGTAGCGGCGACATCGATTTCAGTCAGGTTGACGACGCAGCCATGGCAAGAGGCTTTGTCAACGGACTTCACGAGGATTTGCTGAAGCATCCCCGTGAACCAGCCTCTCAATGGTTGGCAGAATTGACGCGTGTACGCCGCTGGTGCGATGCGATACGACGACGCGGCGGCAAGGTAATTTTTTTCCGCACCCCGACGAGCGGCGGCCTGTATGCAGCTGAAAACGCGGCGTTTCCGCGGGCCGACTATTGGGATCGGCTAAGCGATGCAGTGAGGTCGCCGACCTTGCATGCGCTGGATGTGTCGTTTTTCCGCAATCTGGTCTTGCCGGATGGGTCGCACGTGGATTACCACGACAAGCCGGCGTATACGCGTGCGCTTGTGCAGACCCTGGTACAACGTGGATTGTTGCAAAAATGATCCAAGGCTTCGTTGGGGATGCTCTTCCCGTCCGAATCGAGAGGCTGCGAACATTTGCCGGCCCGACAGACAAAAACTTTTGCGGCGCAGGATTGCCTCGCGCATAATCCGTGCGGGCTATTGGCAACCCGCACTTCGTCACAATCAGGCAACGCGCGTGCGCGTGCCGTAATCGCAGGCCACGCATGCAATTTGATTCGTTCACGTTCATTGTTTTCTTCGCCGCGGTGCTGGCCGGGTACAATCTGCTGCGTGGCTGGTCGGCGCGCAAGTGGTGGTTGTTGGGCGCCAGTTACGTATTCTATGCAGCATGGAATCCGCCGTTCCTGCTCCTGTTGCTGGGGTCGAGCACTCTGGACTGGTGGGTTGCGCAACGCATCGACGCAGCCGAGTCGCCGCGTTCGCGCAAACGCTGGGTGGTGCTAACGCTGATCGTCAACCTCGGCGTTCTCGGGTTCTTCAAATACAATCGTTTCCTGCTCGACAACTTTGCTGATTTGCTCACGCTGGCTGGCGTGCATTACGTGCCGGCGAAATTCGACATCGTTCTCCCGATCGGCATTTCGTTTTATACGTTTCACTCGTTGTCGTATTGCCTGGACATTTATCGACGCAAGTTCAAGCCGACGCGGAGCTGGCGCGATTACGCGCTGTACGTGGGTTTTTTTCCGCAACTGGTTGCCGGGCCGATCACCCGGTTCACGCAGATGCGCGAGCAGATCGAAACGCCGCGACGAACGACGGGCTCCGGTCTCGGTCTTGGATTGAGCCTGCTGGTGCTTGGTCTGTTCGAGAAAAGCGTGCTCGCCGATACTGTATTTGCACCGGTTGCCGATGCGTTTTTCAAGTCCGTCGACGGGGCAGGGCCGGGAGCTGCATGGGGCGGGGTGCTTGCCTTCAGCGGACAGATATTCTGCGATTTTGCCGGTTATTCGACCTGTGCGATCGGCACGGCCCTGGCGTTGGGATTCGAGTTGCCGATCAACTTTCGCTACCCGTACGCGGCGATCGGATTTTCCGATTTCTGGCGGCGCTGGCATATCTCGCTTTCAACCTGGCTGCGCGACTATTTGTATATTTCGCTTGGCGGCAATCGACGTGGCGAGATGCGCACGTACCGAAACCTGATGCTGACCATGCTTATCGGCGGCCTCTGGCATGGCGCGGCATGGACATTCGTCGCCTGGGGCGGGCTGCACGGTTTGTACCTGGCTGCAGAACGCGGTGTGCGCGAACATCTGTGGCCGAAAACCTGGCGGGCGCCGGGCACACTGCGATTCGCTTATGGCTTGGTCACGTTGTTGCTGGTGACGTTGGCCTGGGTCTGGTTTCGTTCGTCGGACTTTGCGGCTGGAGTCGGGGTCTACAAGGATTTGTTTGCATTGAATTCGCCCTGGACGCTCGATGCAGCGCAGAAGCTGGCGCTGGCCACATTCTTTGCGGTCGTCTCGGTGCATTGGCTGATGCGCGAACGCAACCTGCGCCGGATCTGCGTGAATCTTCCCGCGCCGGTTCTTGGACTTGTTCTTGGCGTCTTGCTGGCACTGATCGTGTTGTCGCCTGGCGACAATCATGCGTTCATCTACTTCCAATTTTGAGCCGATGGCCCGGCAGCGATGGCACTGGGTGTGGCCGCTGGCAGCACTGATCGCTGCAGCAATCGTTGTTGCGGCGGAATGTCACTGGCGCGCCTCGGCTTATCGTCCGAACATTCGCGATTCGGCGCAGTTGTGGTCCATGCAGCGCGATCGCGTCGATTCCACAAACACGACTGCGCTGGTATTGCTCGGAGCATCGCGTATCGAGTTCGGTATCGACACGAAGCTGTTGGCAAGACTGCTGCCGAATTACCGGCCCATCATGCTGGCACAGAATGCGAATTATCCGTTGGCCGTACTGCGCGATCTTGCCAACGACAGCAACTTTCGCGGCGTGGTGGTTTGCGATATCGAGAGCAATGGATTGACTGAAATCTATCGCGACATGCAGCAGCCGCTGGTCGATTACTACCATAAGCAATGGTCGCCGAGCTGGCATTTGCATCGCCTGCTGTTGACCCTTTGGCAGAAACACGCCGTCGTTGCCGACCCGCAGCTCGGTGTCGTCGAGACCGTTTTGCGCATAATCGACGGGCACGCGCCACCACGTCCGGATTACGTGCGCTTTTACGCCGATCGCAGCGGCGATATCGACTATACGCGGACCGACGTCGCTGCGGCGCGACGTCACTTCGACGAGTTGTTGAGCAAGGACCAGGTGCCGCCCGCGTTGGCCGCGCCGGACAAATGGCTGGCCGGGCTCGCTCCGGTGTATGCGTGGGTGAAACGCATCAAGGCGCGCGGTGGCGAAGTGATCTTCTATCGTTCACCGACATCTGGCGTGCTGCCGCAGATCGAGGCAATCATGTATCCGCCTGCGCAATATTGGGATCGATTCATCGCGACAGTGCCGGCCCCGGTCGTCGATGCGGCATCGATTCCACAACTGAGCGTGTTCAACGAGCCGGACGATTCGCACCTGGATTTCCGCGACAAGCCTGCATACACGCGCGCACTCGTCGATGTGTTGATCGCGCGCGGTCTGGTGAAGCCGCATGGCAGGTAAAGGGCGATTCCCCACAAAGGACACGAAGCAAGATCGATTGGATGTTTATGCTTTGTGTGCATCGTAGTGCAAGCCACTCGGTTTTTGACACCGGCCAGGGACCCTCTGATTAACCCTGTGCAGGTGGCATGACACCCAGAAAGTTCGCAACTCGTGCTGCGCCAGTGCGCCTTGTCTTGCGAACAGACAGAGCGGGTGACACCCGCGCAGGGTTAATCAGAGGGTCCCTAACTCACCAAACCCTGTTCGCGCATGCGATGCAATTGATCGCGCAATCGTGCGGCGTCCTCAAATTCCAGGTTCTGTGCGTGTTTGTACATCTGCGCCTCGATCTTTTTCATTTCTGCGGCGAGCCGTTGCGGCGACAGTGCGGCGTAATCCGTCTCCGGCTCGGCGACTCGGCGGCGGCTTGCCGCACCCTTGCCGCGACCGACGCGCTCGGTTTCTGCATCCGAGCGCGCGCCTTCCATGATGTCCGTTATCTTCTTGACGACCGATTTCGGCGTGATGCCATGAATGGTGTTGTACTCGACCTGCCTGGCGCGCCGTCGGTCGGTTTCGTCGATGGCGATGCGCATGGAGTTGGTAATGCGATCGGCGTACAGAATCGCCTTGCCGCGCAGGTTGCGCGCGGCGCGCCCGATGGTCTGGATCAGTGAGCCGGCCGAACGCAGGAAGCCTTCCTTGTCGGCATCCAGAATTGCCACCAGCGACACTTCCGGCATGTCCAGGCCTTCGCGCAACAGATTGATACCGACCAGCACATCGAATTTGCCAAGCCGCAGATCGCGGATTATTTCCACGCGCTCCACGGTTTCGATGTCGGAGTGCAGATAACGCACGCGCACGCCATGCTCGGACAAATAGTCCGTGAGGTTCTCGGCCATGCGCTTGGTGAGCGTCGTGACCAGCACGCGGTCGCCCATGGCCACGCGCGCGTTGGCTTCGGACAATAGATCGTCCACCTGGGTGCGTACCGGACGCACTTCGACCGCTGGATCGACCAGACCGGTCGGGCGCACGACCAATTCGATTATGTTGCCCTGCGTATGCGCCAGCTCGTACTTGCCCGGCGTGGCCGAAACGAAGATGGCTCGTGGTGCGCGGCGTTCCCACTCCTCGAATTTCAACGGCCGGTTGTCCAGCGCCGATGGCAGGCGGAAGCCGAATTCAACGAGGGTTTCCTTGCGCGAACGGTCGCCCTTGTACATGCCGCCAAGTTGCGGAATCGTCACGTGCGACTCGTCGACGACCAGCAACGCATCGGCCGGCAGGTAATCGAACAGACACGGCGGCGGTTGGCCGGGCGCGTGGCCTGTCAAATGGCGCGAATAGTTTTCGATGCCCTGGCAATAGCCGATCTCGGCCATCATCTCGATGTCGAACTGGGTGCGTTGTTGCAGGCGTTGTGCTTCGACGAGTTTGTTGGCCTGGTACAGTTGTTCCAGCCGTTCCTTCAATTCGATCTTGATGGTTTCCACCGCTTCGAGAACAGTGCGCCGGGTAGTCACGTAGTGCGAGCCGGGATAGAGCGTGTAGCGCGGTATGCGCCGGATCACGGCGCCGGTCAGCGGATCGAACAACGCCAGATTCTCGATTTGACCGTCGAACAATTCGATGCGTACCGCCTCGATTTCGCTTTCCGCCGGAAATACATCAATGACGTCGCCACGCACGCGGTAGCTGGCGCGATGCAATTCATAGTCGCCACGTTCGTATTGCAGTTCAGTCAAGCGACGCAGCAGTTCGCGCTGGTCGAGTTTGTCGCCGCGCACCAGATGCAGCACCATACGGTGGTATTCGCCGGGGTCGCCCAGACCGTATATCGCAGACACCGTGGAGACGATGATTGCATCCGGGCGCTCGATCAAGGCCTTGGTGGCCGACAGCCGCATTTGTTCGATGTGTTCGTTGATCGACGAATCCTTCTCGATGAAGGTATCCGACGAAGGCATGTACGCTTCCGGCTGGTAGTAGTCGTAATAGCTGACGAAATACTCCACCGCGTTGTGCGGAAAGAATTCCTTGAACTCGCCGTAAAGCTGCGCCGCCAGGGTTTTGTTAGGGGCCAGCACCAGGGTCGGGCGCTGCACCGTTTCCACCACGTTGGCGATCGTGAACGTCTTGCCGGACCCGGTCACGCCGAGCAGAGTCTGATGTGCGAGACCGGCTTGAAATCCTTCGACAAGACGACGGATCGCATCCGGCTGATCGCCGGCGGGTTTGTACGGTGCAACGAGCTGAAAGCGATCGGACATTGAGGTTCCGCGAATCGAACGGGAGATTATAACTTTTCCGGAAAGTCCGGGCCGCGTGATGTGCGCTTACCGTGGCCGTCAATGTTTTCCTACAGGGATTTCAGTCATCGCGGCTCCCGCACCGATGCATCGATGTCTAGCATGGCTGGCATCAACCAGGAGCCGGGCATGCGTACCTCACCCAAAAGCTTGCAACGCGGAATCACCCTCGTTGAATTGATTTTTGCGATTGCAATCGCCGCGATGCTGTGCGCGGTCGCGATGCCAAGCATGAGTCGGTTGCTGCAGTCGTCGAGGTCTTGCAGCGCGCACAATGCGCTGGTCGCGGCGCTCAATCTTGCGCGCAGCGTAGCGGTATCCCGGCAAAGCGATGTCGTGGTTTGCCCGAGCATCGACCAGAGTCACTGCGAAAATACGATTCTTTGGCAGCACGGCTGGATCGTGTTTCAGGACGCGGACGGCGATACCACACGAGATCCGGACGAAGCGCTGATCAGCGTCGCGCAGTCGCAAACCGGCATGGCGATCGCCAGCAGCCGCGGACGTCGCCACGTCACGTACCGCTACGACGGCAGTGCAACCGGTAGCAATCTCACCTTCACGCTGTGCGATCGCAGGGGCGCATCCGAAGCCAGTACGATCGTCATCAGCAATGCCGGACGCGTTCGCGACGGCAAGGCCAGCGCCAGTCAGGCGGCTGCCGCATGCGCCGCATTGTGAATTGACAGTGGCGCGGACCATCTTTGCTTGACTCGCTGGCGCAAAATCACGGAAAATGCGCGGCTGGATTATCCATTCCCCGATAGCTCAGCGGTAGAGCAAGTGACTGTTAATCACTGGGTCGGCGGTTCGAACCCGTCTCGGGGAGCCATATAGGACAAGGGCTGCAGCGTTTCCGCGCTGCAGCCCTTTGTCTGTCGGCGGGGCAAAAACAGGGCGACGCTGAGCCTCGATTCACACGCAACGATGCACGGCAGCGGCCCTTGCGGAGTCTGGACCGATTGACCCAGATCAAGGAACGGGTCTTGAATCAAGTCCAGACTTTGTTCCATGCCAACGCCTGTTATCCCTCCCGAATTCGACTCGGCCCTGATCGCCCGGTACGACACTACCGGTCCGCGCTACACAAGCTATCCGGCAGCGACCTGTTTTCACTCCGGCTTCGGCGAAGCCCATCTTCGTCGTTGTGCGGCCGAGTCGAATGGCGATCCGATTCCGCGACCCTTGTCGCTTTACGTGCATGTGCCGTTTTGCACGAGTCCGTGCTTTTATTGCGGCTGCAATCGGGTGATCACGCGCGACCTGCGCCGGGCGGAGCAATACCTCGCCAGCCTGTACCGCGAAATCGAGATGGTCGCTGGCATGTTCGATCGCGATCGCGAGGTGGTGCAGTTGCACTTCGGCGGCGGCACACCCAATTTTCTCGACACGCGACAAATGCACGAGTTGATGGATTCGCTGGCGCGGCATTTCGCCCTTTCGCGAAGTTCGGCGCGAGAGTTCGGTATCGAGATCGATTCGCGCTTCGCCGACGCGGCCTACATACACGCGCTTGGCGACATGGGATTCAACCGTTTGTCGATCGGCATCCAGGATTTCAATCCGGAAGTCCAAAAGGCCGTGAATCGCGTGCAGTCCATCGAGGAAACCCGCGAAGTCATTGATGCGTCACGCGAGTCCGGGTTCGGATCGGTCAGCGTCGATTTGATATACGGCTTGCCGAAGCAGACCATCGACGGATTTTCGCACACGCTGGAGCAGGTCGTCGGACTTGGTCCGGATCGCATCGCGGTGTACGGTTACGCGCACCTGCCGCAATTGTTCAAGGCGCAGAAGCAACTCGACGCGCATTTCCTGCCCGATGCGGCGACGCGGCTGCAACTGTTCGGTCGCGCGCTGCAGATGCTCGGTGCGGCCGGCTATGTGTATATCGGTATGGATCATTTCGCCCGGGCCGACGATGAACTGGCCAAGGCGCAGCGCGACGGCTCATTGCAGCGCAATTTCCAGGGCTATTCGACGTTCGGCCAGTGCGACATCGTCGGCTTGGGCGTCAGCGCCATCAGCCGCATCGGCGACAGTTACAGCCAGAACGTGCGCGAGCTGCCCGGTTATTGCGCGGCTTTGGACAAGGGCAGCCTGCCGGTGGCGCGTGGCGTTGCCTTGAATGAGGACGATCTGATCCGACGCGAGTTGATTGGTGATTTGATGTGCCACGGGCGCCTGGACATCGACGCGTTCGCGCAACGCCACCGGCTCGACTTCCCGGTGTATTTCGCCGATTCGCTCGCACAATTGGCAACGTTGCAGGACGATGGTCTGGTAGAATTGAGCCGCGAAAAAATCATGGTCACCTCGCGTGGCCGTTTGTTGTTGCGCAATATCGCCATGTGTTTCGACGCGTACGCACGCAGCGATGCGCCGGCTCGTCATTCGAAGGTGATCTGACGCCATCGCATCGCAGTCGGTACCGCGTTCCAACTCCTGCCTCAATGGCTGTGAAGCGATGGATGTACTCAAATCGAAGCCCGGCAAGCTGCCCGCCGCGCCGAACCCGATTGCAGACGACGGCACGTCCGTCATGTTTTGTTCGACCTGCGCGTTTTCCGGTGCCTGCCTTGCCGCCGGCTATAGCAAATCGGAATTGTCCGAGCTGCATTGCCTGGTCGAACACGTCGGCCCGTTCGCGGCCGGCGAACCCGTATTCCGCACGCGCGATCCGTTTCGCGCAATCTACGCAGTGCGCGGCGGCACGGCAAAAACCGTCGTGGTCAATCGCGAGGGGCACGAACAAGTACTCGGTTTTTATCTGCCCGGCGAGGTGATCGGTCTCAATGCAATCTATCCAGAGCATTATCCCTGCGATGCTGTAGCGCTGGATCCCGCGTATTTTTGCCGATTCTCGTTTCCGGCCATGAGTGCGTTGGCGGCAAAATTGCCGAGCGTTCAGCAGCACTTGTTCCGCATGCTCAGCAAGGAGCTGGGTATGGCTACGGTGCTTGCAGGCGACCACACTGCGGACGAACGCATGGCGGCATTTCTGCTGGACCTCGGCGAACGATATGCCGCGCGCGGGTTTTCCGGAAGCCGCTTTCGCCTGGCCATGTCGCGTAACGATATCGCCAACTATCTGCGCTTGGCGGCAGAAACCGTCAGCCGCGTGTTGAGTCGGTTCCGTGAACAACGCATGCTCCAGATCGATGGGCGTGATCTTGAAATCCTCGATGTGCCGCGGTTACGGGAATTGGCCAGTGGCGCATTGAACGATTGAGTTGGAGGTTACTTCAGGCTCGGGCAACGGCAGGCCGCCGGGATGCCCTGACCTGGATCAGGAAGCGGGCACGTGCGTTGTTGCAAAATGATGCGCGTTGCCTTCGCTGCCTATCAATCGACTCCGACATGCCAACTTTTGCCACGCTCAAGGACGGCATAAATATTTTGCGCGTGCTGACCAGCGCACCTCATCGCCTGCTGTTTGCCTGCGGTGCCATTGCAGTGGTTCTCACCATGCTTTGGTGGTCGCTGTGGTTGGCCAATGCCCGATTTGCGCTGGGCGTCATGCCACCGACACCCGTCGAGCTGCCTGCAGGCTGGGCGCATGCAATGCTGGCGCAATACGGCATGTTGCCACTATTCATGTGTGGATTCCTGTTGACGGTGTTTCCGCGCTGGCTCGATTTGCGACCACTGTCCAAGTGGCATTATGTGCCGGTCGCGGCGGGCATTTTGGGCGGCTACATTCTTGTCCATGGCGGATTGATGGGCGTGCCCTGGCTGATCAAGTTCGGCTTCGGCCTGATGACCGCCGGGTATTTGACGGTTCTGTTTGCGCTGGCATCCATGATCGCAGCGGCCCGCAGCTTCGATCCCTGGGCGCTGTCGTGTGCCAGCGCGATCGCCTTGGGCACGCTGGGTCTGATGTCCTTTCTTGCCTATTTGCTGGGGGCGTCGTGGTGGTGGGCGTTTTTTGCCATCAAGCTGGGTACCTTCGGTTTGTTGCTGCCGATATTTTTCACGGTTTGCCATCGCATGATTCCGTTTTTCAGCGGCAATTTCGCCGCCCGCTATCGAATCGTGCGACCGCTCTGGAGTCTGGCTCTGGTTTGGACATTGTTGCTCGCGCACCTGATGCTTGAACTCGCCCATGCATTTGCATGGACCTGGCCGATCGATCTGTCGCTGACTGTCATTTTCGCTTGGCATGCCTTCGTTTGGCAGCCATGGAAATGCATGCGGCCGGGACTGCTGGCGGCCCTGCATCTGGCCTTCGCCTGGCTGCCGATCGCTTTCACAATGTATGCGGCGCAAGGATTGATCTATGCCATCAGCGCTCAGTTCGTCCTCGGGCGGGCTCCTTTGCATGCGCTGACCATCGGCTTCTTCGGTTCGATGCTGGTCGCCATGGTCACGCGGGTCACGCAGGGGCATTCGGGCAGGCCGCTGCAGATGGGCGCAGTCGCCTGGACATGTTTTGTCATGTTGCAAGGGGTGGTGCTGGTTCGAATCGTCGCTGAGGTTGCTACCGACACCGGTTTCTGGCTGGTCGTGGCGGCGTTCGGATGGCTGCTGGCTTTCTTGCCGTGGATCGCAGGTTCGCTCGGGATTTATGCGACACCCAGGGCAGACGGCAAGCCAGGGTGATGGCAGGGGAATGGCGCGCGCACACGCGTCGTGCATCCAGCGTGATCGCGTTGTCGGCGCTTGACCCAGATCATGGCAGCTATATTGCCGATCCCTAGACTTGACCCAAGCCCTGGAGGAAAACCCCATGTCACGACTACTACCCAAGATTTTGTCGACCGCTGCCCTGTTGACCATCGTTGCCTGCGTGATGCCTTGTGCGGCCGCAGCGCCGCAGGGCTCTACCACTTCAAGCACCCGGATAGCCGGTGATTTCGGCCCCCCGCAGGGCAAGCCCATCGAGGAAAAGCTGGTCGACCCGCCCAACGTTCCGCCACCGATACATCGCAACTATCCGGCGCGCGTAATTGTGCGCATGGAGACGCGCGAGGTCGTCAAGGAGATCGCCGACGGCGTGCGCTACAATTTCTGGACCTTCAACGGGACCGTTCCCGGTCCGATGCTCCGTGTACGCCAGGGAGATACGGTCGAATTGCATTTGAGCAATTCCGCCGACTCGCACATGGCGCACAACATCGACATGCATGCGGTGATGGGTCCGGGCGGTGGCGCCGCCTCGACCGAGACGCCGCCGGGACATGAAAGCGTTTTCCAGTTCAAGGCGCTGCGTTCGGGCGTATTCATCTACCACTGCGCAACCGCGCCGGTTCCGATGCACATCGCCAATGGCATGTACGGATTGATCGTGGTCGAACCGCCGCAGGGACTACCCAAGGTGGACCACGAGTATTACGTGGTGCAGGGAGACTTCTATACGACCGGTTCCTACCATGAGCCGGGCCTGCAGCCGTTCAGCATGCACAACTTGTTGCTGGAACAGCCAACGTACGTACTTTTCAACGGTCGCGAGGGTGCATTGACCGGTGACGGTGCGTTGACTTCCAGGGTTGGCGATACGGTGCGCCTGTTCGTTGGCGACGGCGGGCCAAACCTGGTTTCGAGTTTCCATGTCATTGGCGGCATCTTCGATAGCGCCAATGTCGAAGGTGGAACACTGATCAATCACAATGTGCAGACCACGCTGGTGCCGGCCGGTGGTGCCACCATGGTGGAACTGAGTACACCGGTACCGGGCACATTGCTGCTGGTCGACCATTCGATCACGCGTGCCTTCATGCAGGGCGCGGTGGGGCAGATCAAGGTCGCAGGCCCACTGCAACCTGACATTTACAAGAAGGTTTCCGGGACGCCGGTCGCGGCAGTGGCGCAAGCGGCCCGATCCAGTGGCGCCGAGTCTCATGTCAACGATGCCATGGCCGATGGCAAGCGCGTGTTCACGCAGATCTGCGCTGCCTGTCATCAAGGCAACGCCATGGGTTTGCCCGGTGCATTCCCCCCGCTGGCGATGTCGGACTATCTCAATTCCGACCCAAAACGCGCGATCGGCATCGTGTTGAACGGGCTGAGCGGGAAAATCACGGTGAACAGCACGGGTTACGAATCGGTCATGCCGGCGCAGGGCCCCAATCTGACCAACGCCGAGATCGCCAATGTGTTGACGTATGTATTGAACAACTTCAACAACAAGGGCGGCAGCATCAGCGCAGCGCAGGTCAAGGCCGTGCGCGAGACTTCGAAAAAGAAGTGAGCGATTGCGGGAGGCGGCGGTTCGCGCCGCTGCCCGGTCGCCGCCTCAACATCGGAATGAATATGCCGCTTCGAATTGCAGCCTTGCTGATGGTATTGCTGATCGCGCCCGCCGCGTCAGGTGCAGATTACGTGGTCGTTCCTGCAGGCACGTTTGTCAGCGCACTTGCCGTGGACGGCAGCGCATCGCACATGAACATGCCTGCGTTTGAGATGCGCGTCGAGCCTGTAACCCAGGCCGAATTTCTGGCATTCGTGAGCGCACACCCGCAATGGCAGCGCGGTCGCATTTCTGCACTTTTCGCCGGACCACGATATCTGCAGGCATGGCAAGGGCCGCTTGCGTTGGGTGCCAGCGTCCAGCCGCAACAGCCGGTGACCCAGATAAGCTGGTTTGCCGCGCGTGCCTTTTGCACCAGCGACCATGCACGCCTGCCCAATTGGTACGAATGGGAATACGTGGCTGCAGCAGATGCGACGCGACGCGATGCGCGCGGCGACAGCAACCGCAACCAGGCCCTGCTGACGGCAATTCTCGCCAGCAGCGGTTCACGCCCGGGCGAGATCGGCCAACATCGCGCCAACATCTATGGCGTGCGCGACATCAACCGCCTGCTGTGGGAGTGGACTGGCGACTATGCCGCCATGTTTCCCAATCCGGATTCGCGCATTCCCGGAGTCGAGGCGTTGCTGGCGTTGTGTGGCGGCTCGGCTCTGGCCTTCGCGGACAAGTCGCAATATGGACTGATGATGCGAGTTGCCGCGCTGACCGCGCTCAAACCTGCCGATACTGCGCCTCGCGTCGGCTTTCGTTGTGTTCGTGATCTATCCGGAAAGTAGCCATGGGAAAAATGAAACGGTTTTTTCTGCTGAGCGGATTGCTGCTCTTCATGCCACAGGTCTTCGCGACGACGCCCGTGACCGAGGCACCGCTTCCGCCGGATTCCGTATACCGGATACCCCCGTTGACGCTGCGCGATCAGCGCGGCGACGTGTTCGAGTTTGCCTCGCTGCGGGGCAAGCCGTTGCTGGTCGGCATGTTCTACGGTTCGTGCAAGATGGTCTGCCCGCTCGAGATCGAGGCACTGAAACGCATCGAACGCAAGGTTGCTCCGAAGCATGCGATCCCGATCGTGCTGGTGAGTTTCGATCCGGCAAACGACGATGTCGCCATGCTACGCAAGGTGGCCGTCGAGCATCATGTGCAAGCTCCGTTGTTTCGGCTGACTCGCCCCGAAAGCGGCGACGAAGGCATGTTGGCCGGCGTACTCGGAATTGCCTATCGGCACGTGCCCGGCGGCGGTTTCAGTCACAACGTGGTGTTGGCGTTGCTGGATACCGAAGGGCGCGTCGCTGCGACCAGCGATTCAACGGGCGCGCCGGACCCGCGATTCGTGGCCGCGATCCTGAAAGCGGAAACCGCGCGCTGAGTTTCGGCACCCGCCACGATTTCTATTTGCGCGCGGATTGCCGGGCCAGAAACATCGCAGCACGCTAGCTGCAAGCTGGTGATCCTCGCGACGCTGTCGCGTGGCTTCGTAGCACGTGATAGCAGTCTCGGCACAATGACGATTTGTGTCCTTTTGCGGCCTTCGCGGGCCTGACCTGGATCAAGGCGATTCGAGCGACCTGCTGCCAGAGTGCCGGCATACTTCTGGGAGCAAGGCAATGAAAAATATCGGCAGGGTTTTGCTGGCAGCATGTGCGTTGAGCGTGGTCGCGCCGGTTCTGGCCGTACGCGCAGCGGGCAATGTTTTGCAATCCGACGATCAGGTTTCCTGGTTGCATCTGCAGTGGGACGCGCGCTTGCGTCGCGAGCAAGTCGACGATGACGCCTACGCAAAAAATGCCGAGGCCGACACCTTGCGGGTGCGGCTGGGTTTGCTTGCCGAGCCCGGTTCAGGATGGAGCAGCTATCTGGAGGGCGCCGGCGTTGCCAGTGCCGACGATCGCTACAACAGCGGAGCGAATGGGCGGACGCAGTACCCGACAATCGCCGACCCGCACGGCGCCGAATTGAACCAGGTCTGGGTGCGATGGCACGGTGATCGGATCGCTGCCACCGTCGGTCGACAGGAACTGGTTCTGGACAATCAGCGCTGGTTGGGTACCGTCGCCTGGCGTCAGTTCGAACAAACCTATGATGCGGTGGCCGTTCAGTGGCAACCGGCGGGTGGCTGGAGCGTGCGCTACGACTGGCTTGATCGCGTCCATCGCGTATCCGGGCCGGACGCCATCAATCCGCTGGCCCGAGAACGCAATCTGGACACGAATCTGCTCAACGCCGCTTATGCGAGCGGCGCGCAGACGTGGGTTGGATACGCCTACCTGCACGACGATCACGACGTCGCAAGCGCATCCACGCAAACCTTTGGCCTGCGCTGGAGCGGCAAGCCGAAGACCGCCGGCAACGGCTTCGGTTGGACCGTGGAGGCGGCGCGCCAACTCGACTACTCCGACAATCCACTTGATCTCGCCTACAACTACTGGTTGCTGGAACCATCATGGCAACGCGCAACCATCACCGCCAAGCTTGGTTGGGAACATCTCGGTGGCGATGGCCACCATGCCCTGCAAACGCCGCTGGCTACCCTGCACGCGTTCAATGGCTGGGACGATCAATTTCTGACGACACCTGCCGGCGGGCTGGAAGATCGATACGCAAGTATTTCGGGTGCGCCCACGCATGTAGCCGGAATGACGGGCAAGCCCGGCTGGGCAGTGGCGTATCATGATTTTCAGGCCGCACATGGTGGACGCTATGGCCGCGAATGGGACGCCTCGCTCACGTTTCCACTTGCGGCCGGACTGCGCGGTCTTCTGAAGGTCGCCGACTATCGCACCGACGGGTTTGGACGCAATGACACCAAGGTTTGGTTCCAGCTGGAATGGCAGGGGCAGCATGGATTGTAGAGGCCATCGGATGGTCCGCAGTCTCCGTGAAACAGCAGTTCGCAATTTGCTCGACATGACCCCCGATCGAGCGCGAGCATGTCGCTGGCAGCGCGGGCCCGGAACCATTCGATCTGGAATCCTCGAAGGCTGCGACCAATCCGGACCGGCCACGGTCGCCTGCTTGCGCACCTGTGCAGTGAACCGATTGGACGAGACCCGTATCGAACAATTTGTTGATCCTGATCAACGATTCGAGAATGTATTCGATTATTCTAAATCAGGGGGTAATGTATGGGGGTGCGATGGAAGGCTGAATCCATTCAACATTTTGCCTCACGGAGACGTCATGAATCGGATAGATGCAACCCCCTTGGATATCTCCTGTTTTCGTTCGGACGCGGGGGGAGCTGCGTCAGCGAAGTCAAACGTTCTTGAAATTCTGACGCGACTGCGATATCAGTGGCAATCCGGACTTTTGACCGCACCAATCACTCGTGCGCTGAGACGCGGGCAACATGTTTACAGGCCCGGAGATGCGCCAAAGTGCGTGTATTTCGTTCAACACGGCACACTGCGAACCTACCTGCCGAGTGAAGGTCAATACGAACAGACCACCGGGTTTCATTCCGCCGGGAAGTTGCTCGGACTCGACGCACTCGTGAACCGACCCATGCGCGGGGGTGCGAACGCCCTCGATGCGACGCTGGTGCAACAAATTTCGGTGCACATGATAGAAGCGTGCGTCGGCGACTCGGCTCCCTTGCGGCTTCAACTCATGGAGGCCATGTACGACGAAATCGCAAGTTCCGAAGCGCACGTGTTGGTCCATAGGTATGGCGCATCACGGCGACTTGCGCATTTCATCGTGCGCGCCGCCGGCGAATCGGCAATGCTCAATCTGCCAATGTCGCACAAGGAAATCGGCAACTATCTGTCACTTGCGCCGGAGACGTTATCGCGCGCGCTGGCTCGATTTCAGCATTGTGGATGGTTGTCGGCGAAGGGTCACAGCATCGAGATTCTTGATCGGGCCGCTCTCGAACAAATCGCGTCGGGAAGGATTCCCCGATCCAGGCCAAAGGCAGTGCCTGACAAGTAGTTCATCGCGGTCCTTATTCGGGACAGCTCCTGTCGATCCACGCCGTTCGCGCAGAGCCGCGCGTGTATGCGCGCGGCAACATCAAAGTTCGCTTCAGCAAATGCGCGGTAATGGATCGTCTTCGAGCTCGTCAAGCACGCGTTGCCCGCCGAAGCTGGTATCCAGCACAACATGGGCGTGCGCCCGGGAGACGTGCCCGATCATTGCCGCGTTGGGCGCGACATTGCGCAGCGCTGCCAACGCCGTATCCGCGGTTTCCGGCGCGACGACGGCGACCACGCGCCCTTCGCACGCCAGGTACAGTGGATCGAAGCCGAGCAATTCGCACACCGACTGCACCGAATCATCAACCGGAATCTTTGCCTCGTCGAGTAGCACACCCAACCCGGTTGCGCGGGCGATTTCGTGCATGACGGTCGCCAGACCGCCACGCGTCGGATCGCGCATGAAGCGCAATCCTTTCTCTTTCGTCAACGCCTGGGTCACCGGCAGGACGCTGGCCGCGTCGGACCGCAGATCGCCGTGCAATCCGAATTCCTCGCGCGCGAGCATGACCGCGGCACCGTGATTGCCGACCGCTCCGCTGACCAGAACGCGGTCGCCAGCGCGGATTTCTTCCAGCGCATAACGGATCCCGCGCGGGCGGAAGCCGATGCCGGTCGTGGCGAGGTAAATTCCGTCGACGTCGCCGCGTCCGACGACTTTGGTGTCGCCCGCGACGACACTCACGCCGCATTCGCGCGCGGCGATTGCCAGGGCGTCGATCACGCGGCGCAATTGCGCGATTTCAAGCCCTTCTTCAAGAAAGGCATTCAGTGTCAGGTAGTATGGATGCGCGCCGCTGACGGCAAGATCGTTCACGCTGCCATGCACGGCAAGCGAGCCGATATTGCCGCCGGGAAATTCCAGCGGTTGCACGGTGAAGCCGTCGGTGGTCACGACCAGATCCTGATCCGGCGGCACCGGCACCGGCACGGCATCGGCGCCGGTATCGAGCAATGGGTTGGCCAGGGCCGGCGCGAAAAGATCCTCGATCAATTCGCGCATCATGCGGCCGCCATTGCCGTGCGAGAGCGCGATATGCGTGTCGCGACGCATGTCAGTGCAGCGGCGAGGCGGCGGCCTCGATGAGTTGGCCAAAACTGATGGCCGCGTCGTTGACCGGCAGGAGTTGCGGCATCACCACTTCGAATTCAAGCGAACGCAGTTGCGAACAAACCCGTTCGGTCAGTATCCGGTTCTGAAACACGCCGCCGCTCAGACCGACGTGCGCAACCCCGGTTTCGTCGCGCAGCACCAACGCCTGGTCGCACAACGCTTGCGCGAGACTCGCATGGAAGATCGCGGCGCGTCTGGCAGTGGGAATGCGCGAATCGAGCAGTATCGGCATCAGGCAGGACCAGTCGCTGCGCCAGACAGCATCGCCGCCGCGCGCCAACGGCATCGCGACGGGCGCGGCTTGTATCCCTTGACAGACTGCTTCCAGACGCATCGGTGCCTCGCCTTCATAGCTGGATTTTTGGCATACCTGCAGCAGTGCCGCTGCCGCGTCGAACAGACGCCCTACCGCGCTCGTGCGTGGGCAATTGACGCGCCGCTCGAACGCGCGGCGCAACAGCGGGTCGGCAAACTGTTCGCCTTCTTTCCAGGTGGTGTGCGATTCCCAGCACAGCGCCAGCGCCGAGCGCCAGGGTTCATGCGTCGCGCGTTCGCCGCCGGGAAGAGGAAACGTTCGAAAACTTGCTGCATGCCGCCATGCACCCGGCCGGCCGAGCAATGCTTCACCACCCCACAGTGTTCCATCAGGGCCCAGACCGACCCCATCCCAGGTGAAGCACAGGATCGCAGGCGCGTGCGGGAATTCGCCGGCGACGGCTGCCGCATGTGCGTGGTGGTGCCACACCGCCAGCGCCGGCATATCGAGGGTTCGAGCCCAACGCGTATTCGGAAAATCCGGATGCGCGTCATGCGCGACACGCAGTGCGCGCACGCCATAGAGTCGCTGCAGGTCTTCGACGACCTGGACGAACACCGCACGTCCACGTGGACCCGTCAGATCGCCGATGTGCGGCGAGACAACGGCGCGGTCGTTCCACGCCAGCGCCACGGTATTCTTCAGGAATGCGCCGACGGCCAGTGTCGGGACGTCGATCGGCGTCGGCAGCTTCAACTCCAGCGGTGCGGTGCCGCGTCCGAGACGCAACGGTCGCATCACACCGGCAATGCATCGCACGACCGGATCATCGGCAGGCCGGGCGATTGGACGATTGTGGTGCAGAAAACCGTCGGCGATTCCGGCCAGACGCGTCTGCGCTTCGTCGGGTTCCGTCAACACCGGTTCGCCGCTGAGGTTGCCGGATGTCGCGACCAGTGCGCCGGCGAATGCATCAAGCAGCAGATGGTGCAGCGGGCTGTAGGCGAGCATCAGGCCGACTTCGCGCAAGCCGGGCGCAACCGCCGCGGCAATCGGCGCATCGTCGCGACTTGTGGTCAGGACGATCGGTCGCGCCGAATCCAGCAGCGTGCGGCATTGCTGCGGTGTCAGTTCGGCCAACGCGCGCGCGCCGTCCAGCCCGTCGTCGCCGCGCCACGGCACCATCAAGGCAAGCGGCTTGGCCGGACGGCGTTTGCGAACGCGCAGACGCGCCACTGCCTGTTCGCTGCCGGCGTCGCAAAGCAGGTGGTACCCGCCAATGCCGCGCAGCGCGACGATGTCGCCTTGGCGCAGTGCTGCGATCGCGCTGGCGAGCGCCGATACCGGATCGGCAATTTCTCCCGTTGCCTCGCTGGACCAGCGAACCTGCGGACCGCACACGGGACAGGCCAACGGCTGCGCATGAAAACGCCGGTTCAACGGATCGGCGTATTCGGCAGCACAGTCCGCACACAACGCGAAACCGGCCATGGTCGTGTTCGGCCGGTCGTAGGGCATGCGCTCGATCAGGGTATAGCGCGGTCCGCATTGCGTACAGTTGATGAAAGGATAACGGTAGCGCCGCGCGGCGGGATCGCGCAGTTCGGCGAGGCAATCGTCGCAGGCGAACAGATCCGGCGGCACATGAATCTGCGCCGATGCGCCGCGGGTGCTGGCAAGAATGCGAAACGACGTCGACGCATCGTCGTCGGCAGCGTGTTCTTCCAGCAGGTGTGGTCGCGATGCCGGAGGGGCCCGATCCAGCAGCGCGTGGCCGAACCTCGACAATGTCGACGCGGGTCCGCGGGCCTGAATCTCGACGACGCCGCCACTGTTGCGCACCCAGCCTTGCAGTCCGAAGTCATGCGCCAGTCGATAAACGAAAGGTCGAAATCCGACGCCTTGCACGCGGCCGCCGATACGCCATTGCCGTGCAGTCGCGGTTGCCGTCGCGGCGCGGGTCGCCGTGCCTGGCTGCGGTGCGATGTCGGCAATCATGCGTATTGGCTCGCCCGCTGACCCGAATATCCAAGCTGACGATGGCGCGCGAGATACAGTGGCGTCCACGCCTGTGCCGTCCGGTGAACGAAGCGGTATCTGGCGACGTGATAGCTGGGATCGAAGCCGTAGAAGTTCAGACGCATGCGGTCCAGCTCTGCGGCGCGGTAGTCGGCCAGCGGCCGGGTGTGTTCGTCGTGCGCGCGACGCGTGCGCTTGTCGGCCAACATTTGCGCAAACGTCTCATCGGCGCGCAGCGCCGACGCATGCGCTGCGATCAACGCCTCGAACGCGGCGAAATCCGGGCCGGCGTGCGCATCGATCAGTCCCAGCGCATGCGCCTCGGGTGCACCGATCGGCAGGCGTTCGGCCATTATCGCTCTGGCAGCGTTCATGCCGATGCGACGCGGCAGCAGATAAGTCCAGTATTCGGATCCGTACAGGTTGCCCATGTTGCGGTAATGCGGATTGATGACCACGCCGCTGCGCGCCAGCACAACATCGGCGGCCAGCGCCAGGAATACGCCTCCGGCCGCCGCATTGCCGCGCAGGGCGGATACCGTCAGATGCGTATCGGTGTCGAGAATGTCCCTGGCGAGATCGTCGATCGCATTGATGTTTTCCCACGAAGCATCGGCAGGGCTCGGGGCGGCTTCGATGCAGTGCAGGTGCATGCCGTTGCTCCAGAAGTCTGTTCCGCCCATCAGCACAATGACGCGGGTCGGGCGTCGTCGCGCCTGCGCAAATGCCGCGCGCAGTCGTTCGCACTGCGCCGTGTTCATCGCGCCGTTGTAGAAATCGAAGTGCAGGTAGCCGACGTCGCCATGTTCTTGATAGCGGATCTCGTGCAGGCTGGCGCTGCGTTGCGCGGCGCTCGGATCGTCGTCGCTGACCGGCAAATCCTGCGCCAGCGATCCGAGCGCCAGTGTTGCCGGCTGTTTGAAGCCACGCTGTCCATTGCCAACCGGCTGCAACTGTCCGATCCAAACGGCGCCGTCGCGCGTGGCGCGGCAGATCGCACCATGACGACGGGCGAGCAATGTGCCGGGACGACCGGCGAGACACGATTCGCGGTGTCCATCGAACATGCGGAAACGAAGTTCAAACACAACGTCTTCGATACCGGGATAGCCGTCGGCGGCGTGCAGCTTGCGCAACACGCTGGTGGTGGTGTCGCGCTGCCAGTCGATCGCGCGTTGCGATTGGCGCAACGATGGCTGCCATCCTCGCGTTCCGGCACCGGCCGATAGCGGGCCTGCGCCGTTTTCGAAACGCGTCAGTGCGTCGCGTACCGCACATACCGCCGCCTCGGTGATCTCGTTGCGATACAGGCTGCTCTTGCGTGCCGTGCGCACGGCGAATTTCCGGCTCGCCCAAACCGGACCGGCATCCATTTCCGCTTCGGCCTGCAGGACAGTGACGCCCCACTGATCGACACCGCGAAGAATGGCCCAGTCCAGCGCCGCCGGTCCACGATCGCCGGGTGGTCCCGGATGCACGATCAGGCACGTCAGTCGCCGCCAAACGTCAGGCGGAATCGCACGCTTCAGGAAGGGCGCCAAAATCAGATCGGGACGAAAAAGCGCCACTGCTTCGCGGGTGACATCGTCGTTGATATCGAATTCCACCGACAACTCATGCCCGTCGCGTCGCAGTTCGACATGCAGTCGTTGCGACAGGCTGTTGAATGCGTGAACCAGCAGCAGGATACGCATCAGGCGGCACCTGCAACCTTGTCGTTGCGGCGGTATTTGTAATAGGCGGCACAAGCACCTTCCGAGGAGACCATGCACGATCCGATCGGATTGCGCGGCGTGCACACGGAGCCGAAGATCGGGCAATCCGTGGGTTTCTTGATGCCGCGGATAATGGCCGGACACTGGCAGGCCTTGTTCTCGCGCGTCGGTTGAACCTCGATGTCAAAACGACGTTCGGCATCGAAATCCGCGTACTCCGACTTGATGCGCAATCCGCTGTAGGCCAGTTCGCCCAAGCCGCGCCATTCGAAGCGCGGACGCAGTTCGAACACATCGGCCACCAGCGCCTGGGCCTTGCGATTGCCTTCCCGGGTAACCCCGCGCGTAAACTGGTTTTCGACGCAGGCGCGACCTTCGTTGATCTGCTGTACGAGCATGCGGATCGACTGCATCACGTCGAGCGGCTCAAAGCCCGCGATCACCACCGGGCGCTGATACTCCTGCGCAAAATATTCGTAGGGACGGCTGCCGATGACGGTGCTGACGTGGGATGGGCCGATAAAACCATCGACGCGCACGCTGCCCAGATCGCGTACCTCGGGTGCATCGATAATGCTCTGGATCGCCGAAGGCGTGAGCACGTGGTTGCAGTACACGCTGAAATTGCGCAAACCTCGACGGCGCGCCTCGACGATCACGTGTGCCGTCGCCGGCGTGGTCGTCTCGAAGCCGATGGCGAAGAACACGACCTGACGGGCGGGCGTCGCCGCAGCGATTTCGAGAGACTCGTTGGCGGAATAGACCATGCGCACGTCGGCGCCTCCGGCACGGGCCTTGAGCAGACTGCGACGGCGCGACGCGGGTACACGCAGCATGTCGCCATAGCTGACCAGCGTCACTTCCGGGCGCTGTGCCAGCGCAATCGCGCCATCCAGGCGCGGCATAGCCAGCACGCACACCGGGCACCCCGGCCCATGCACAAGATGAATGTTGGCCGGCAGCAGATCCTGAACGCCGTAGCGAAAGATTGCGTGCGTATGTCCGCCGCAGAACTCCATCAAATGGTATTCGCGGTCGGATCTGACCTCAGCGGCAATCAGTCGCGACAGCGCCCGTGCCGCGTCGCCGTTACGAAATCCGCGGATGTAGCGCATCGGCGGGTTCTCCGATTCGTGCCGCAATCTCGTCGAACAGCGCGAGTGTTTTCTCCGCTTCGACCACATCCAGGCGGGTGATGGCGAAGCCGGCATGGACGATGACGAAATCGCCGACGTTCACGCCATCGAGCAAGGCCAGCGAGATGCGGTTGTGCACGCCGCCAACCTCGGTCTGCGCGAGTTGGTCGTCGAGCAGTGCCGTCACACGCACGGGAATTGCCAGGCACATTTCAATGTCCGGCCATGGAAAGTGGCGGGTGCGATGCGTCTTCGCCCGTGATCGATGTGGCGTGCGCGGGGGCTGCATTTCCCGTGTTGCGAGGATGTGCCAACTCATTGCGCAGCCAGCCCAGCCAGGATTGCAGTGCCGGTGTACGCCGCGCGGCGGTGCGTATCAGCGGCGTGTCGCGACCGAGCGCACGCAATGCGATCGCCGCGCGTTGCGGATCGAAATCGTCGAGCACCTCGAGCAAATCCGCCTTGCTCAGCACCACCAGGTCGGCGGCGCGGAACATCACCGGATATTTTGCCGGCTTGTCGTCGCCCTCGGTGACGCTCAGCAGCGCGACATTGCGATGCTGGCCCAGATCGAAGCTGGCCGGACACACCAGATTGCCGACGTTTTCGATGAACAGCAGATCCAGCCCATGCAACGGCATGTCGTGCAACGCGCGATGCACAAGATGCGCATCCAGGTGACAAGCGCTGCCAGTCGTGATCTGCACTGCAGGCACGCCGCGGGCGCGTATGCGTGCCGCATCGTTCTCGGTTTCGAGATCGCCTTCGATCACGCCGATGCGGAATTCTTCCCCCAGCGCGTCGATCGTCGCTTCCAGCAAAGCGGTTTTACCGGAGCCGGGCGAAGACATCAGATTGATCGCGAGCACGCCGTGCTCGTCGAAGTGCGCGCGATTGTGGGCGGCGACTTCGTCGTTGGCGTCAAGCAAATTTCGCAGCACTTCGATGACCGGACCGTCGCGCCCGTCTGCGTCGCGCGTCAGGTGGGCATTTCCCGGTGTCACATTGCAACCGCACGTTTCGCACATGCTCGATCCCTCCTCAATTCAGGGTCGTGGACGGTTCATGCTGCGGGTATTCCCGTAACAATTCGACCCGCAACAGACACAATTCGTCGCCACTGACAACACGCGTGCGGTGGCTGCCGCATTTCGCGCACAACAAGCGGTTGGGTGCACAGGTGGACTCGACTTCGCATTGCGTGCAGCACACCCGGACCGGTGCCGTTTCAAGCTTGAGTTCGGCCTTTGCCGCGCAACTGCCGACTCGCGCGAACCGGAATGCCTCAGCCAGCAACGGCGGTTCGACGCCCGATAGCGGCCCAACGGCGACGACAATGTTGCGGACGCCGGTTGCTGCGTTCTCCCGCGCAATCTCCCTGACTTGAGCGAGCAGTGCCTGACAGACTGATAATTCGTGCATGGCATGCTCGCGTTTTCTGCTCAATCTTTGAGCCAGGCTTTTGCGGCAGCCAGTTTTCGGTTCGGAAACACCTTGACCGGCGCCGGAATGGCGAACTTGATGGCATTGACCATGATGCGTATCCAGTCGACATCCGAAACCACGGCGATTTTCTCCCACGCCTTCAAATGACTGAAGCCGAATCGGGCGTCTTCCCACATTGCGCCGAGGCTGAAGCCGGTAAAACCCGGCCCGAGGTAGTAGAGAAAGCGGATCTTTCCGTTTCTTGCTTTCTTGATGGCGGACTGGATTGCCGGAATCAAAACGGATTCATAGTCGAGCGTAGTGACCTCGCCCTTGGCGCTGAATCCGACGGTTCTTGGCGGGAGTTTTGCGATTGGTTTCAACATGCTCGATTTCCGGCTGAATGACAGGCGGCCTCGCGCCAAGGGACGAATTTGCTGCCAGTGAATTTTCAGTTGCACTATACACAACGTGCCCTCAGGCACCTTGACGTCGGTCAATTTCTTCCACACGAGTTTGATCGAAATCAATATGGCGCTCGCCCGGATGTGGTTCACTTCAATCCGATAGCGACGGAGTGCCAACCATGGCGGTCGAGGTTGCATACGCTGATCAACTTGATTGCTGCGAGCGTCTGACTGTGAGCGTGCCGTGTGGTGCGGCAAGCGTGGTGATGCTCGGGATCGGCAATGTTCTGCTTGGCGACGATGGCGTAGGCATTCAACTGGTTGAGCGGTTGCGGTCCGATCCGGCGTTGTCTGCGGTCGACTTTGTCGACGGTGGCACGCTCAGTTTCAGTCTGCTTGGACTGATCGAAACTACCGACGCGTTGCTGGTCGCCGACGCTGCCGATCTGAATCTGGTGCCGGGTACGGTTCGCCTGTTCGAAAACGAGGCGATGGATCGTTTCCTGCGCAGTTCCAGACGACGCAGCGTGCATGAAGTCGGCTTGTGCGATCTGCTTGACATGGCGCGTTTGCATGATTGCCTGCCTGAGCGGCGTGCCTTGTTGTGTGTCCAGCCCGGAACCATCGACTGGGGCGAGACGCTGTCCGATCGCCTGGCCGAAACCTTCGAGTCTGCCGTCGGGCAAGCCCGCTCTGTGCTGGGCAACTGGTGCTTTTCTTCATGAGCCGGCTCGGCCAGATTCCCATTCGCGTGGAGCCTTTGGCCGCGCCCACGCCGGCCGCCGCGATTGCAACCGGCACGATCGGTGCCGGCGTCACCGCGATTCTGTTCGAGATTGCCGCACATCTGGATCGACTTGCCGACGACGGAGAATCCAACGCCATCGATTTGCGCAGCCTGCCGATGAGTCCATCCGATCGCGAAGCGCTTGTGCAGGCGCTGGGAAGCGGGGAGGTTGCCATCACGTTGCAGGCAGACGGAGAGTCGATCATCCGCGAGACCAGTGTGCCGGGCGTGTGGTGGAACGAACACCGGGATCGTGGCGGGGAATTGATTGCGGCGTTCATCGAAATCGCGCGGGTACCGGCGATGTTGCCGGTGGAAACCGATGAACTGCGACGCGGCGCGTGTCAATTGCGGCTCGCTATCGCCGGCACGGCGCAATAGTGCGCAATGGAGAACGACAGATGACTGAACATCCTGACCTCCTGCCCACGATCGGTGAAACGCTGGAACTGCATGGCGTCAGCCGGCGCACGTTTCTCAAGTACTGCACCGCGATGGCGTCGGTCCTCGCGCTGCCGCCATTGGCAGGACGCGCCATGGCCGAGCAGTTGCGCCAAGCCCGTCGGCCTTCGGTGATCTACTTGTCGTTTCAGGAATGCACCGGCTGCCTCGAATCCCTGACCCGTTCGTTTTCGCCATCAATCGAAAGCCTGATCTTCGATGTGATTTCGCTGGACTACGACGACACCTTGATGGCCGCCGCCGGCAGCCAGGCCGAAACCGCGCGCGATCAGGCCATGAAAGACAACTACGGCAAGTATGTGCTGGTCATCGACGGTTCCGTTCCCACCGGTGCGGATGGCGCCTACTGCGCATTGGGCGGGCGCAGCGCCGTCGATATCCTGCGCGATGCAGCCAAGGGTGCAGCCGCGATTGTCTGCGTGGGAACATGTTCGGCGTTCGGCGGCATTCCGTTCGCCGATCCCAATCCCACCCAGGCCTGGCCGGTGTCGGCGATCGTCGGCGACAAGCCCATCGTCAACGTTTCCGGCTGCCCGCCGATTCCGGAGGTGATCACGGGAACACTGCTGCAGTTCATTGCGACCGGCAAGGTCCCCGATCTCGACGAACATCTGCGCCCAAAGGTGTTTTTCGGCAACACCATTCACGACCGCTGCTATCGCCGGCCGTTCTACGATCAGGGCAAGTTCGCCAAATCCTTCGATGACGAGGGCGCGCGCAATGGCTGGTGCCTGTTTGAATTGGGTTGCAAGGGTCCGACTACCTACAACGCCTGTGCGACCGTGAAGTGGAATGGAGGCACGAGCTTTCCGATCGAATCCGGGCATCCCTGTCTGGGCTGTTCGGAACCCAATTTCTGGGACAAGGGCAGTTTCTATTCGGCCCTGTCGGCGCCGCGCTGGGGCAAGGCCGGGGAAGTCACACGGGGCGAGGTATTGAAGGTCGCCGGTGGCGCAGCCGCTGTCGGTGCTGCACTGGGTGTTGCGTCCGCAGGGCTTGCCAGGCTGCGTCAGCATCGTGCCGAAACGGCAATCGCCGACCACGAAACCGAAGGAGAGTGACCATGGATCTTTTGAGTTTCGCACGGGGCCCGGCGCTCAAAGTTGCGTTGGCGATTTTCTGTGTCGGCGTCGTATGGCGAATCGTGGCTTTCATCCTGTTGCGCTTGCGCCGCAATTTCAATGAGCCGCGCAACTCGTTGGCCAGGGCCGCCATCGGTGGCGTTGTCGCAACGGGTTCGCGTTCCTGGCCGCACCCGGAATTCATCGGTCGCACCGGTGCCGGCGAGGCGCTTGGCTACAGCTATCATATCGGCCTGTTCGTCGTCGTGCTGGCATTCGCTCCGCATATCGCATTCATCGGCAGTTTGTTCGGCGTCACCTGGCCGGCGTTGCCCAACAGTGTGATCACGATCTTTTCCGTGCTGACATTCACCTTGCTGCTGGCGGTACTGTTCCGGCGGCTGACGCACCGGGTATTGCGCATGCTGTCGAATTTCGACGACTACTTCAGCTGGTTCATCACCACGCTCGTGATCGTCACCGGACTGATGGCCACCGCGCATGTCGGCGGGCCGTATCAGACAATACTGGGCTTGCACATCCTCAGTTTCGATGCGTTGTTGATCTGGTTTCCGTGCGGCAAGCTGATGCATGCGTTCTATATTTTTCCGTCGCGCGCAATCAACGGGGCTCTGCTTTCGCGCAAAGGAGCCGCCTCATGAGCAGCACAGCGGCAATTGGTGCCAATCTGGCGCCGGGTGAAGCGATGAGCCCCGAAGCACGGGTTAGCGGGGCGATGCGCGGTTTCGCCCGGGAGATCGGTGCGCTCAGCGCGTTCCGGATGGAATCGTGCATTCACTGCGGCATCTGTGCCGATGCCTGTCACTTTTATATCGCCACCGAAGATCCGCAATACACACCGATCTGGAAAATCGAGCCGTTCAAGCAGGCGTACAAGCGCGAAGCCAGTGCTTTCGCGCCGCTGATCAAGCTGTTCGGACTCAAACGCAAGGTTAGCGCCGACGAACTCGAGCAGTGGCAGCATCTGCTTTTCGACAGCTGCAACATGTGCGGCCGCTGCAGCCTGATCTGCCCGATGGGCATCGACATCGCAGCGCTGATCGAACAGGCACGCCACGCCATGTTCGAGGCGGGTCTGGCGCCGAAGGAATTGTACGAGAAGGCCTCCCATCAGGAGCGCACCGGGCAGCCCGAGGCAAGTGCCGAACCCTATCGCGACCAACTGCTGGCGATCGGTCGCAGCCATGGCGTGGAGATTCCGCTCGACAAGGCGTCGGCGGACGTGATGCTGACGGTGCCGCGCACCGATATCGAACATTACCCCGGCGCGGTTGCCGCGCTGGCGCGGGTAATGAACCACCTCAAGGTTTCGTGCACGTTTCGCAGTGACGGCCTGATTGCAGAAAACTACGGGTATTACGCGGGCGGCAAGCAATGGCAGCGGCGCATCAGCATGCGCCTGATCGAACAGGCGCTGGCGTGCAAGGCGAAGGTGCTGATCGTTCCCGAGTGCGGCCATGCCTACACCGCTTTGCGCTGGGAAGCTGCCGACCTGTACGGCAAGCCGCTTCCATTCAAGGTGCGCCATGTCACGGAGTTTCTTGCCGAGCAGTTGCAGCAGGGAAACCTGAAACTGAAAGCGGCTGCAGGTGGCGCGACCGCATTCCATGATCCGTGTCAGCTGGTTCGCAAGGGCGGCGTCACCGATGCGCCGCGGGCGTTGATGAAAGCGATGGGCGTGGAACTGCACGAAATGAAAAACCACGGCGGTTTCAGTTTTTGCTGTGGCGGTGGTGGCGGTGTTCTGGACATTCAGCGCGCCGCGCCGCTGCGCTACCGGGCGATGGAGAACAAGCTGCGCGAGATCGACGACACCGGTGCGAAGACGTTTTTGACCAGTTGTTCGGATTGCCGGCGCACATTCGACGACGGCAAGCAGCACTTCGCTTGGGACAAGACGCCGCAGAGTCTGCTTGAGCTGGTCGCCAGCCGTCTGGTTGACAGCAAGGAGACCGCAACATGAGTGCCCAGACAGTCGTCGTTGATCCGGTCACGCGAATCGAAGGACATTTGCGCATCGAGGCCCAGACCGAGGGCAACGTCATCACCCAGGCATCGAGTTCCGGCACCATGGTGCGCGGTATCGAGATCATTTTGCGCGGCCGCGATCCGCGCGACGCCTGGGCATTCGCGCAACGCATCTGCGGAGTTTGCACGTTGGTTCATGGCATCGCCTCCGTGCGTGCGGTCGAGGATGCGCTCAAATACGAGATTCCCGCCAATGCACAGTTGATTCGCAATCTGATGATCGGGGCGCAATTCGTGCACGATCACGTCATGCATTTCTATCACCTGCATGCGCTGGACTGGGTCGACGTGGTGTCGGCGCTGAAAGCCGATCCGAAGGCCACTTCCACGCTGGCGCAATCGATTTCCAGCTATGCGCGTTCCTCGCCGGGTTATTTCGCCGACGTGCAAACCAGAGTCAAGAAACTCGTCGAATCCGGACAACTCGGGATTTTCGCCAACGCCTACTGGGGACACCCAGGCTACGCGTTGCCCGCGGAGGCGAACCTGATGGCTGTGGCGCACTATCTGGATGCACTGGCCTGGCAGCGCCAGGTGGCCGAGCTGCACACGATCTTCGGCGGCAAGAATCCGCATCCGAATTTCCTCGTCGGCGGCAGTCCGGCGGCGATCAGCGTGCATTCCGGGGCGGGTACGGGCACGACGGCGGTCAATGCGGTGGGTTTGCAAAAGGTTGCCGAGATCATCGAACAGATGCGCCTGTTCGTCGATCAGGTCTATGTGCCCGATACGCTGGCAATCGCTTCGTTCTACAAGGACTGGTTCAAAACCGGTTGTGGCGAGGGTACCGGCAATTTCATGACGTATGGCGATTTTCCCGCCGATGGATCGTCGGATCTGAAGACATTCATGGTTCCGCGCGGCGCTATCCTGAACCGCGATCTGGGGCACATCCACGAAGTCGACCTGAATCAGGAACAGGATATTCAGGAGTTTGTGGCGCATTCCTGGTATGACTACAGTGGCGGCAAATCGCAAGGGCTGCATCCTTATCACGGTGAGACCAAATTGCATTATTCGGGGCCGAAGCCGCCGTATGACAACCTCGACACCAGCGCCAGCTATTCGTGGCTGAAGTCGCCGCGCTGGAAGGGGCATGCGATGGAGGTGGGGCCGCTGGCGCGCGTGTTGATGCTCTACGCATCCGGCCACGAGCCGACAAAGGAACTGGCCGGCAAGGCGCTGGCGCAACTGGACCTGCCGCTGGAAGCGATGTTCTCGACGATGGGTCGCACCGCGGCGCGAACGCTCGAATGCAAGATTTTCGCGGATGCGATGCCGGCCTGGTACAAGACGCTGATGAGCAATATTCATGCAGGCGATGTGCGCACGTTCAACGAAGCGCTCTGGGAACCATCGAGCTGGCCGCGGCATGCGCAAGGCGTGGGATTTACCGAAGCGCCGCGTGGAGCACTGGCGCACTGGATCGTCATCGACGATGGCGTGATTTCCAATTACCAGGCTGTCGTTCCAAGCACTTGGAATGCCGGACCGCGCGATGTGGCTGGTCAGGATGGTCCCTACGAAGCCGCATTGAAGGGTCAAACCCTGCACGATCCGAAGCAGCCACTGGAAATTCTTCGAACCATTCACAGCTTCGACCCATGCCTGGCCTGTGCGGTACACGTGGTGGATCCGTGCGGCGAGGAACTGGTTCGCATCAAGGTGCAATAGACCATGCCTATGAAACTATCGTTGCGTCAGCGCGTGCTCGCCGCCGTTGTCGTCGTGCTGCTGCTGAATTTACTCGCGGGCGTCGGTACCCTCTGGCTTGGCGGCTTCGGTACCGCAGGCCTGGGAGCGGGGATGGTTGCGTACTTTCTGGGCGTGCGTCATGCGTTCGATGCCGACCATATCGCAGCGATCGACAATGTGACCCGGCGTCTGCGCGCGGCCGGGCAGCGGCCCGCCGGCGTCGGACTGTTTTTCTCGCTGGGCCACTCCACGGTTGTCCTTGTGCTGACCGCAGCTGCGGCCGTCGCGGCACGTCGCGTCGGCGTGCTGATACCCGATCTGACCGGCTGGGGATCGTTGATCGGCAGCATCGTGTCGGCCGGTTTTCTGACCCTGATCGGCGTCGCCAATTTGCGCCTGCTTTCCGTCATGATGCGCGAACGGCGCGGCGGCACAGCGCTGCGCGATGGCTTCGGTTTGAACCGGCTCACGCGCAATACGTCTTCGAGTTGGAAGATGTTCCCGATCGGAATGTTGTTCGGGTTGAGCTTCGACACCGCCAGCGAAGTGGCGTTGCTGGCGCTTTCGGTGGTGGCGGCACACGACGCCAGCGTGCCGCTGTGGGGCGTGCTGCTGCTGCCCGCGTTGTTCACCGCCGGCATGGCATCGATAGACACACTGCAGAGTCTGTTAATGCTGCGTCTGTACGACTGGGCCATTTCCGATCAAGATCGCACCCTGCGCCTGAATACCGTGATCACAGGTATTTCCGTGTGTCTGGCGCTGCTTGTGGCACTCTATGAGTGGATCGACCTGTATGCTCGTCACGCACAAAAGACGATTGCGATGCCCGCCATCGACAGTTCCCTCGTCGGCATGCTCGCGACCGCGTTGTTGTTTGCGCTGGGAGTCTTGGCATGGTGGTGGGCGCATCGCAGGTGGAGCGCCACAACGGTGCACCGTTAAGCGACCCGGCGACCTGATCCGGGCGCTGGACCTGGTCGGTTGCAGGGCGTACCGACTCGAGCTGCAGGACAGCTTTTGCACATCTGGTGTGCCGGGCATCGGGGCGAATCCAGAGGCCCGCATACACAAACATGCAACGACGAACTTTGACGCCGGTCGATTGCCAGACGAACATGGGTATCCGGATTCCTCCGGCAATGCCACGAAATGAGAGGAACAAGTTGATGGAACATGCGATCGCCTTGCCGGTTTTGCGCGCCGCCCGCCCCAATTTCCTGACATTGACGCCGGTTTGCGTATTGATCGGGATCGGCGTTGCGATCCAGGGTGGAGGTCACATATCGGTTGCAGCATGTCTGCTGGTGCTCGGTGGCGCGCTGCTTGCTCATCTGAGCGTAAATCTGCTCAATGAGTACGAGGATTTCCGTTCCGGACTCGACGCGCAAACTGTGCGTACGCCGTTCAGCGGCGGCAGCGGTGCCTTGCCGGCACATCCGGAAGCCGCGACAGCGACGCGTCGGGCCGCCCTGATTTGTCTGTGCGCGACCGCCACGATAGGCCTCTACTTCGCTTATGAAAGAGGTCCCGCGCTGCTGCCACTGGGGCTGCTCGGGCTTGCGATCATCGTCGCTTACACGCCACTGGTCACCCATCGGCCCTGGTTGTGCCTGCTGGCGCCGGGAATCGGTTTTGGCCCATTGATGGTGATGGGAACGGCCTTCGTGCTCAGCGGATACTACTCGTGGAGCGCACTGGCAGCGTCCATGCCGCCCTTGTTTCTGGTCAGTGAACTGCTCTTGTTGAACCAGTTTCCGGATATCGATGCGGACCGGCGGGTCGGTCGTCGCCACGTTCCCATTGTGCTCGGGCGTCAGCGCAGTGCAGTACTGTACGGAGTTCTCGTCATGGCAGCGTTTGCCGCGATTGCGATCGGCGTCGTCTGCGGCCTGTTACCGAGGCTGACGCTGCTTGGATTGCTGCCGTTGCCCATCGGATTGTTTTTGTCGCGACGTGTCCATGCCAATGCCGACGATCTGCCGCAACTGATTCCCTACATGGGAATGAACGTGGCCATGATCCACATAACATTGATGCTGGTGGCGATCGGTCTGCTGTTCGCTTGACGAGTGCATCGAACTCGTCGTTGCTCGTCTCATTCCGCAAACAGTGTGGAATTATCGACAAATATCTGATAGTCGCGAATACCACCTTTCCCGAGTTTGAAGACGTTGGCGAACGGGACCTCAAGCGTACCGCCATCGTGCCGGACGTAGGTGACGCTTCCGACGACGATTGCGGCGTCTTCCATTTCCCATCGGTCCTCAATCCGGTGACACAGGCTGCGCAGCGCAGAAAAAAATCCGGCAACGGCAGCCGCTATCGCGACACGGCCATGCAGCGGCGGATTGTTGCCGAAGCGAAAACATGCGTCCGGCAGCAAAAACGAGACAAAAGCCTCGTGATCCTTGCGGTCGATTGCCGCGAACAACTCATCCACCCAGCGCGCATTTGGAATCGCACGACCTGCTTGCGCGGCCTGCATGGAAACTTTCGAATGCAAGTCGGTTACCTCGCGATCTTGCGGCTCATTGGTCATGAATGCGTGCTCCGGATGATGTGGCGTCAGATTGACGTCGTGCGACCGGAAATGTATTGATGCAGATCAACATGCAACCGGCCCGACGGGCTAGGCTTCAACACATTGCCACGTACGTTGACGAATGCAGCGGCTCGTGGACTGATGTTGGAGTGAGGCGTCAAGCGGTGCCCGCTGCTGTGGGTTGCGGGCGCTCCTCGCAACCTTCGTATTGTCATTGATGCGGATGGAATGGCCATGCTGGATATTCTGGTTCATGCCAACAATCACGAGTCTTCAACCTGCAGCATGCGCTATGCAGCCCATGTTGCCAACCTGCTTGACGGTTCCTTGACGGGGATTTTCGTCGCTCCGGAGCTTGCGCCAGTGTCGTCTGTGGGCATGCCGATTCCGTTTCCGGAATTTCGCGCTTTTGCGGCAGAGCTGATCGAGCAGGCACGCAACGCGGAAGGCAGGTTTTGTCAGTGGGCAGGGGAATGCGGTGTCGCGAAAAGTCGCTGGCAGGTTGCGGATGGACCACTGATTTCGGTACTTGCCAGCGCGGCAAACTGGCATGATTTGCTGGTTCTGGAATCCGGAAACAGTTCGCCATGGAGCTCTGTCGGCGTACTCGGACGCATCCTTCTGACCTGTGGTTTGCCATGCATGGTGGTCCCCGAATCCTACGGAAAACAGGAGCCGATCGAGAACGTCTTGATCGCATCCAACGGCTCGGCAGAAACCATTCGCACTGTGCATGCCGCAATTCCGTTGCTGCGACGTGCGAAGCGCATTTCATTGATCTGCGGTTCGCGAATCGAATCCTACTCTGCGATCGATTGGCAGCCTCCGGTGAGCGTCGAAGGGCTGCTGGCGTGGCACGGATTGTCGGCCAGTGAAAGGATGATCGATGCGGCCGCCGAAGATGTTGGTGGGGAAATTCTCACAGCGGCCTGGGAATCGGATGCGAACCTGATCGTCATGGGTGCGTATGGGCGGTCACGATTCAGCGAATGGTTCCTGGGCGGCGCAACGCGCTATGTCCTGGAACACGCCAAACTTCCCTTGTTCATGCGCAATTGAGTCGGTTCCGGTGAGCCGGGCGATTCGGACAACAGGGTTCGCATTTCATGCCAGCGGACACCCGGGAAAATCGGAAAGCGGGGTGTTGCAAACGCGAGTCGCCGTGCACCTTCAATAGCCGCCAGGCTTCAGCACCATCGTGTCGCGCCGAGGCTGCAAGGGTGATTTGTTTGATTTCGATCAATTCATTTTTCCGCGACAGGCGTAGAAAGGGCATGCGAGTCAGCAAAGCTGATTGCATGAGATCAATATTGGAGATCGCACCATGTCCGCTTCAGTCACTAGCAAATCCGCCGATGTCGTATTCCCCGCGATCACCGGAGATCACTGGATCGAAAAACTCAATGACGGCGCGCCGGTTCTGATAAGACCGATTCGAGCCGACGACCGTGAACGCGAAAGCGATTTCATCGCTCGCCTGTCGCCCGAATCGCGCTATTTCCGGTTTCTGGGAACCATCAAGCAGGCAAGCCCTGAATTGCTGGATCAGCTTGTGAATGTCGACTTCAGCAATTCGATGGCATTTGTGGCCCTGGCGCACGACGACGGCGTGTTGCGTGAAGTCGGCGTCAGTCGCTACAGCCGCGCAGGCAACGATGAGCATTGCGAGTGTGCCGTGACGGTTGCCGACGATTGGGTACATCGCGGACTTGGCGTTCTGCTGATGCGGCATTTGATGGATATGGCACGTCGAAACGGGTTCCGGCAAATGTTCTCGATCGATGCTGCGGAAAACGAGCCCATGCAGCGGCTCGCCAAGTATCTCGGATTCCGCAGCGAACGCGACCCGGACGACCATGGGCAGGTCATACACACGATGGATCTGTGACATGTACTCGACGCTGATGGTGTATCTGGACATCGATCACGAGAATGCGAATCTGCTGAATATCGCAGCGGATCTGTCGGAACGATTCGATGCCCACGTCCTGGGAATTGCGTCGTGCCAACCCGCACAGCTTGTCGGAGATGGATCGTTCACGACCGAGTTCATTGCTCGTGATCGTGCGGAGATCGCCGAACGCATGAAAACGACCCGTGACGCGTTCGATGCTGCCTTGGAAAAACGCAGTCCGGTCCGGGAATGGCGCTCGGCAGTGACGTTCGGGCCGCCGACCGATTTCATCGCCTGTCAGGGTCGCAGGGCCGATCTGGTCATCATCGGTGTGGAATATCGTGGGTCATGGTTTGACCCCTCGTGGCGTGTGGATACCAGCGATCTGATCATGCAAGTCGGACGCCCTGTATTGGTTGTACCGAATGGTGTGAAAACCCTGTCGGCAGGCACGGTCCTGGTCGGTTGGAAGGACACGCGTGAATCACGACGGGCAGTAATGGATGCATTGCCGTTTCTGCAGACGGCTGAAAAAGTGATTGTTGTCGAGGTTGTCGCCAGTCGAGATCAGATCGACGCGGCCAAGCGCAATGTCAACGATGTCAGCGATTGGTTGGATCGTCACGGCGTGTCATCCCATCCGATGGCCATCGCCACCGATGACGGAGCGGAAGTGGACTTGTGTGCCGTTGCGCAAGACCAAGGTGCCGATCTTGTTGTCGCGGGCGCTTACGGACATAGTCGGCTGCACGAATGGATGCTCGGAGGCGTGACACGCAATCTGCTACAGAATCCCGTACGCTGTGTGCTGCTCTCGCATTGAAGGCGAGATCGAGGATCGCGGGATCCGTATCGATGCAAACTTCGCAAAGTGCAGCCAGTCGATGCTGTCACGAAAGGGACGTGAAAACTGATGGCCAAACTTGCTCCTGAACTCCTCGATCGCATGGATGCGTACTGGCGTGCAGCGAATTATCTTTCGGTCGGTCAGATTTATCTCTACGACAATCCGTTGCTGAAGCGACCGCTGTCTCTTGCCGACGTGAAGCACATGCTGCTCGGGCACTGGGGCACGACTCCGGGACAGAATTTCATCTATGTGCATTTGAACCGGATCATCAAACAATACGATCTGGACATGATCTACGTTTCCGGTCCTGGCCATGGCGGCCCGGCAGTAGTTGCCAACACGTATCTGGAAGGAACGTACAGCGAGATATATCCGAACATCAGCCAGGACGAGGTTGGCCTGCGCAAGCTGTTCGTGCAGTTCTCGTTTCCGGGCGGCATTCCCAGTCATGCGTCCCCGGAATGCCCTGGCTCGATCCATGAAGGTGGCGAATTGGGCTATTCGCTCAGCCATTCGTTCGGCGCGGCATTCGACAATCCCGAGCTCATTGTCGCCTGCGTGGTCGGCGATGGGGAAGCTGAAACCGGACCATTGGCCACGGCATGGCATTCCAACAAGTTTCTGAATCCGGCGACCGATGGTGCGGTGCTTCCGATCCTGCATTTGAACGGTTACAAGATTGCCAACCCGACCGTGCTGGCGCGCATCAGCAGGCAAGAGCTGGAACAGTTGCTGCGCGGTTACGGCTGGACTCCGTACTTCGTCGAGGGTCACGAGCCTGCCTTGATGCACGAGGCAATGGCGACGACGCTCGATACCGTGGTCGCGCAGATCAAGCGCATTCAGCGTGAGGCGCGCGAAAACGGTAACGGCGAGAGGCCGCGCTGGCCGATGATCGTGCTCGATTCCCCAAAAGGCTGGACCGGTCCGAAATGGGTCGACGGCGTGCAGATCGAGGGAACGTTTCATGCGCATCAAGTGCCGTTGTCCGATCCGGCCAGCCATCCCGGGCATCTGCGCATGCTTGAGGATTGGCTGCGCGGTTACCGTCCGCAGGAACTGTTTGATGAAGGCGGACGCCTGAAGCCGGAACTGGCCGAACTTGCGCCAACGGGCGAGCGCCGCATGGGCGCCAACCCACACGCCAACGGCGGCAAGTTGCTGCGTGACTTGCGCATGCCGGATTACCGCGATTACGCGGTGCAGGTACCGAGTCCGGGTGTGCGGGGAATCGGCGATACCCACGTGCTGGGAAAGTTCTTGCGCGACATCGTCAAGCTCAACGACGCGACGCGCAATTTCCGTGTGTTCGGCCCGGACGAGACACTCTCCAACGGACTGGAATCGGTATTCGAGGTGACCAGGCGGCAATGGAATGCGGCGACCCTTGCCAACGACGAACTGCTGGCACGCGATGGCCGGGTAATGGAAATGCTGAGCGAGCACCAGTGCGAAGGCTGGCTGGAAGGCTATCTGCTGACCGGGCGGCATGGCCTGTTCAATTGCTACGAGGCGTTTATCCATATCGTCGATTCGATGTTCAACCAGCACGCCAAATGGTTGAAAGTCACTGCATGTCTGCCCTGGCGCAGCAAGATCGCTTCACTCAACTATCTGCTCGCTTCGCACGTATGGCGTCAGGATCACAACGGGTTTACCCACCAGGATCCCGGTTTCATCGATCATGTCGTCAACAAGAAAGCCGAAGTGGTACGCGTTTACCTACCTCCGGATGCCAACTGTCTGCTGTCGGTGATGAATCATTGTCTGCGCAGCCGCCATTACGTCAATGTCGTTGTTGCCGGCAAGCATCCCGCACCGCAATGGCTGACCATGGATGAAGCGATTACGCATTGCACCAGGGGCATCGGAATCTGGCCGTGGGCCAGCAACGACCAGGATGAAGAACCCGATGTGGTCATGGCGTGTTGCGGCGATGTGCCGACACTGGAGACCCTGGCCGGCGTCTCGATCATGCGCGAGCACCTGCCCGAACTGAGAATTCGCGTGGTCAATGTCGTCGACCTCATGAAGCTGCAGCCGCAGAGCGATCATCCGCACGGGCTCGGCGACCAGCGCTTCGACGATCTGTTCACCGTGGACAAACCGGTCATCTTCGCGTTCCATGCGTATCCCTGGCTGATACATCGCCTGACCTATCGCCGCACCAATCACGCCAACATCCATGTGCGCGGCTACAAGGAAGAAGGAACCGTGACAACGCCATTCGACATGACCGTATTGAACGATCTGGATCGCTTCCACCTGGTCATGGATGCGATCGACCGTCTGCCGCAAACGGGTGACAAGGGCATCTATCTGAAGCAACAGCTCGAAGACAAGCTGATCCAGCACAGGCAGTACATCGCCAGGCACGGCCAGGACATGCCGGAAATCCGCAATTGGAAGTGGGGCGGTTCATCACCCCGACCATGACAAGCGCGGATTGCGCCTGAAGTTGGAGACGGCGCGTTCGGTGCCCGTCCCGGCTGGACGTCATGTCGACAGGGTGAGTGGCATCTATCGCGGAATCGGCGAAAATGGAAAGCGGCTATCGGCAGCGCGCAGACACGTCGCCGAACCCGCAAGGACTCGAGGTCGAAACGGGAATCCACGACTATGCACAGCCCGAATACGCCGGCATCCGAGGCGATGATCGAAAATCGCACGTTCGACGAAATTGCGGTCGGCGATACGGCCAGTTTTTCGCGCACGGTAAGCCAGGAGGATATCGATCTTTTCGCGGTCGTTTCCGGCGACGTCAACCCCGCGCACATGGACCCCGCCTACGCGAAACAGGATTCGTACCATCGCGTGATCGCGCATGGCATGCTCGGCGCTGGCCTCATTTCCACCGTGCTCGGTACCAAACTCCCGGGGCCCGGCACGATTTACGTTGCGCAAGATTTGCAATTTCTCAGGTCCGTCGGCATCGGCGACACGATCACGGCAACGTTGACTGTCACGAAAAAGCAGATCGACGAGCATCGCGTCTTCCTGGATTGCCGCTGTACCAATCAAACCGGGCACGAAGTGATCACAGGTACCGCGCAGGTGCGCGCACCGACCGAAAAGGTACGCCGCCCGCGCACCGAATTGCCGGATGTGCGCCTCAGCCGCCACGAACGCTTTCGTGCATTGCTTGCAGAAACCGCCTGCCTCGAACCAATGGCGACCGCGGTCGCTCACCCGTGCGATGCGGATGCACTGGGTGCCGCGGTCGAGGCCGCTCGGGCGCGACTGATCGAACCGATCCTGGTCGGGCCGGCGGGCAAGATCCACAAGGCAGCCGACGCAGCCGGAATCGATATTTCCGGGTTCCGGCTGGTCGACGCGCCGCACAGTCATGCCGCCGCAGCGCAGGCCGTAGAGCTGGTGCAAAGCGGCGAAGCCGCGCTGTTGATGAAGGGTTCGCTGCACACCGACGAGTTGCTGCATGCTGTTCTCGCGCCCGACAGCGGACTGCGTACCGAGCGACGCATGAGTCATGTCTATCTGATGGATGTCCCCGGGTATCCGCGCCCGCTGCTGGTTACCGATGCGGCGGTGAATATTGCGCCGGATCTCGAGCAGAAGCGCGACATCGTGCAGAATGCGATCGATCTGGCTCATGTCATGGGTATCGACACCCCGCGCGTCGCACTGCTGTCGGCCGTCGAGACGGTCAATCCGAAATTGCGTTCCACGCTGGATGCCGCGGCGCTGTGCAAGATGGCCGATCGCGGCCAGATCAGCGGCGGTCTGGTCGACGGACCGCTGGCTTTCGACAACGCACTGTACCTGGCGGCGGCAAGGGAAAAAGGCATCGTGTCTGCGGTGGCCGGGCTTGCCGACATCCTCGTGGTACCCGATCTCGAGGCCGGGAACATGCTGGCCAAACAGTTGATCTACCTGGGCGGTGCGGATGCGGCCGGCGTCGTCGTGGGCGCGCGCGTGCCGATAATCCTTACCAGTCGAGCCGACAATCAACGCACGCGCATGGCTTCGTGCGCCGTTGCCGTGCTGATGGCACGGCGCGGTGCCGGCGGCGCGAAAAAGACCGCGAAAACCTGAATCATGGCGAAGTCGCTGCTCGCCCTCAACGCGGGATCATCGAGCATCAAGTTCTCGCTGTTTCACGTGCGCGACGCCAAGCCGCTGCAACTGGCGAGCCGCGGGCAGATCGAGTCGATCGGCGTAGCGCCGCGGTTGCGTGTGCAGGATGCGTCCGGTGCGGTAATCGCCGAGCAACGCTGGCCGGAGTCCACGCAGGATTTTGCGTCGTTGATGGAAAAATCCATTGGCTGGGTAGAGACCCAACTTGGCGATGCCGGACTCATCGCAGTGGGCCATCGAGTGGTGCATGGCGGGACCGATCATGTGAAGCCCGAACGCGTCACGCCGGAATTGCTTGCGCAACTCGAGCGCCTGGTGCCGCTCGCGCCGTTGCACGAACCGCATAACCTCGCACCGATCCGCGCGATCGCTGCGAGCCGCCCCGGGTTGACCCAGGTCGTGTGTTTCGATACCGCATTTCATCACTCGATGCCGGCGGTGGCAGCGCGATTCGCCCTGCCGCGCGAATACGAAAACGCGGGCATTCGCCGCTACGGTTTCCACGGTATTTCCTACGAATACATCGCTTCGCGGCTGCGCGGGATTGCGCCGCAACTCGCCCGCGGCCGGGTGATCGCCGCGCATCTGGGCAATGGCGCGAGCCTGTGCGCGATGCAAGCCGGCGCAAGCATCGACACGACGATGGGATTCACGGCCTTGGATGGCCTGGTCATGGGCACGCGCTGCGGCAGCCTGGATCCCGGCGTGGTTCTGTATCTGCTGCAGCAGCGCGGCATGACCGCCAAACAGGTGGAAGGGCTGCTCTATCGCCAATCCGGGCTGCTTGGTGTGTCCGGCATCGCCAGCGATATGCGCAGCCTGCTTGCCAGCGACGATGCGGCGGCGAAGGACGCGATCGACTTGTTCGTGTTCCGCGTTGCGCGCGAAGTCGGTGCCATGGTCAGCTCGCTCGGTGGTCTGGACGGTATCGTTTTCACTGCGGGTATTGGCGAGCATGCGGCAGAAATTCGCGCGCGGGTTTGTGCGCGCCTAGGATGGCTCGGCGTCGAGCTCAATGCCGATGCCAACGCCGCTGATGCGATGCGGATCAGTACACCAGACTCGCGTCTTGATGTGCTTGTCATCGCCACCGATGAACAACGAATGATCGCGCAACACACGCTGGACGCTATCGCGGCAATGGACGGCCGTTCGGCCCCGAATTAGTCGTCGGAAAGCCGTCATGTGTTGACCAGGATCAACACCCGCAAGCACCTGCATCGATATCTTGAGTCGTCGTGCGTGAAAGTGCCGCACGGTTGAATTTGTCCATAGCATGCAAGGGTGCACCGATGTTCAAGCATATTCTGTTGCCGACCGATGGATCGAAACTTTCGGAGAATTCCGTCAGGCGCGGTATGCAACTGGCCAAGGCGCTGGATGCGAAAGTCACGGTCATGCACGTGATTGCGAAATTCGATGAAGAGACCAACGAGATCGAAATGCTTGAAAGCTCGCATCACGCCTATGCGGCGGAATCCGTCGAGCGTGCCAAGTGCTACCTGAATTTTGCAAGAAAAGTGGCGCTCGGGGCGCGCGTGCAGTGCGAAACGGTTCAGGTCGTGGGAGATCAACCGTCGAAGGAGATCATCCAGATGGCAGATGCGAAAGGCTGCGATCTGATCCAGATGGCTTCGCATGGCCGACGCGGTATCGAAGGATTGCTGTTGGGCAGCGAAACGCAGAAGGTGCTGACGCACAGCAAGATTCCGGTGCTGGTTTATCGTTGAAGTGCTATCGGCCCACAACTCCAGGGTCGCATTCTGCTCGCAGGACGCAGTCGTCGCACGGTGCCATGGTCGATCGCGGTTTTCCCGTAGAGTTGAAGTCTGTTTCTGGATTGCCTCGATGAACACGCACAACAGACATGGTTCCGGCCAAGGGGGCGGCAAGCAGCATCGCTTGGTCGACTCGATCCGCATCGGCGGCGTCGTCATCACGCATGCTGCACGGATAGTCTATGCGCAGGCCGAAATCAGCAAAGCCGACGTCGCGAATTACTATCTGAAGGTGTCGCGGTGGATGCTTGCGGAAATTGCCGGACGGCCACTTTCGCTGCTTCGTTGTCCCGACGGCATCAATGGCGAGCGCTTCTTCCAGCGACATATCGGCGGCGGGCTGGGACGACACGTTCGGGCGCTGGCGATCACCGAATCAAATGGTCGCATTGCACAGTACATCTGCATCGACGACGAACGCGGTCTGCTTGAACTGGTGCAGATGAATGCCCTGGAATTGCATGCATGGGGCGCTCGCGCGGATGCGCCAGACCGGCCGGATCGAGTCGTTTTCGATCTGGACCCGGGCGAGGCCGTAGCATGGACGGACGTTGTCGCGGCGGCAAACGCGATTCGCGCGCGCCTGCATGCGTTCGGCTTGGAAAGCTTCGTGCGCCTGACAGGAGGCAAGGGTTTGCACGTCGTCGCGCCCGTTACGATCGGTCCGGAATGGGCGCAGGTCAAGCGTTTTTGCGAGAATTTTGCCGACGCGCTCGTCGGCGATCGGCCGGACATCTACATCGCAAGCGCAGCGAAAGCGCGGCGCCGTCATCGCATCTTCGTCGACTGGTTGCGTAATGTGCGTGGCGCAACCAGCGTGGCGAGCTGGTCATTGCGTGCGCATGTCGGCGCGCCGGTTGCCATGCCATTGCGCTGGGACGAACTGGGTTCGGTCGAAGGCCCAAAAGCGTATGATCTTGCCACCGCGCTGCGCAGATGCGCCGCGCTCAAACGCGATCCCTGGGCAGGGCTGGGCGAACTGCGTCAGCACCTGCCGGTTTGAGCTTTTATCGAGACATGCGAGCGCCTCGGGCCGATCCGCAAATATCGACAGCCGCAACGAGGAAACCGGAACGGCGCTGGTCCCCCGGCATCGCTGCGCGTTCCGTGGAACGTGCTGACGGCTTGCGTCGACATGACGACCCGTGATCCGAGCGGGAGCCTGCTTCCTGCGCCCGCAACAACGAAACGTCCGTCTGCGTTGATGAACGCGGTTCGTTGATCTTTGTCAATTTGCGCCGTCGGGCAGAAGGATAAGCTGGACTTGATCGAGCCATAAACCTCGAGCCAGGGTGCCGGGCCGATGTCGCAGGCGAAAAACGAAGATCGTTCGAACGCGAATGCTGGCGTGGGTGCGGCTCTGGAGGCCGAAGCCCGGGCGCGCGCGGATCGCGAGCAAGCCGAGGCCGTCGCCCAGGCGACGATCAGGTTGGCGCGCGAGAGCGCACTACGCATCGCACAGTTGGCTGATCGGCGCATTGCCCGCGCGCAAAAACAAGCTGCCGCGATTCGCGACCGGGAAGTCGAACATATTCGTGCACATCGCGACGCGGACATACTTCGTATCGTGGCCCATCCTGTCGAACAGGCGGTGATTGCCGCGGCGGTTCATCGCGTTGCGAAAAGGCTGACCTCGTCGGACGACCGCGCGATGGCGCCGCGTACCGGATCATCGTAGGCCTACGTCATGCGCGTGGCACGCGAGGGCAGCGAATATGCGTTGACGCGATTGCACGCGCGCTACGCATTGCTGATGCTTCCAGATCAATGGTCGCAGCTGGAGCGAATCGAAAACTTTGCGGCGTTTGTCCAGCAGGCCCGCGATACGGTATTGCGGCCGTGGCTGGTCCACTTCGATCCGCATGTCGATGCGCATCGCATTGAGGCGACCCTGCGCGAATTGTTTCGCCAACGCGTTGCGCAGGTCGCGAGATGGATACCGCGCCAGGAGCGCGCGGCGATCCAGTGGGTCGAGCAGGCAATATTGCTGCCCGTGCGGCGCCATCGTTCGAGTGGCGGCGAGGCGTACCCGTGGCTTGCGCCGACGCCGGTAGCTGACGAAATTCCCGTTGAGACGGATGGTGCGGCGCTGGTTCGAGCCTGGCTGGCGGGCTGGCGCCGACTTTGGCCGGCGCGCATGGAAAATCGGGAACGTCGGTCGCTTGAGCGGCTCATCGCAGTCTGCCAGGCAACGCAACGAGGATTGCGCGACGAAGCATTTCGCGATGCCGGAGGCACCGTGTCCGTGGAGCTTGATCTGCGGCGCATGTTCCGCCGCGCAGATGGCTCTCTGGCGGGCGCGAGCGCCTACCTTGTCCTGTTGTGGCTGCAAACGGTGCGGTTGCGCGGTGCATTGTTGCGGCGCCGACTGTTCGCCATCCGCGAAGTTCGCACGGCATGAGCCTGCGAATTCAATCGGCGCATTGGTTCGAGCTGCTGGTGCCGCGGTCGCAATTGCCGCAGGCGCTGGATTCATTGGCGCGCGCCGGACAAGTCGAACTCGAAGCGCGCGCCGAGAGCGGCTGGATACCGATTGACGCGGAGTCCCTGCGACCCCTGTTGGCGCGAGCACAAACAATGCGCAAACGCTATGCCAATGTCTGGCCGGCGGCATTGATTGCACCCGAACGCGGCGACAGACCCGCCGCGGAAGTGCGACTGCGGATGGCGGTCGAACAGTTGCAGAACTGGAAAGCTGCAGCCGAACCGTCAGTCGCGGCAATGGAGAGAGACGGTGCCGAGCGCAATGAGCTGGCACGCATCTCTGATTTCCTGCGTTTGCTCGGCGACGGCGATGGCATCAACTTCGGACGACTTGCGCAGCCGGGCGGACAAATGGCCAGCGCCTTGCTTGTATCAGATGCGGCGCTGCCGCGGCCGCCGGATTTCACCGCCATGCTGATCAAGCGAGTCACATCGGAGAATCACGAGTATGCCCTTGTGCTCGGTTCCAGGCAGGCGATTGCTGCGGCCGCGGGTTCCGTAGCTGGTCGGCAGGCGCGTCTGTTGCACCTGCCGGATTGGCTCGATGGGGAAGCCCCGCAAGCGCTTGCCCAGGTTAGAGATCGCATCGGCGCAATTGATGCCGACCTCGAAACGCAGCGTCAGGCGGTCGATGCCTTGAGTGCGGCGCATCGGATCGCCGACGCTCTCGGCGAACTCGACCAGTTGCAATGGCTCACCGATCACCTGGCCGTGCTCGGTGCGAGCGAACACCTCGTGCGCGTCACCGGCTGGACTCTGGCCTCGACACCCGCAATGCTACTCACACCCTTGCATGGCGCTGGAATCGCAGCGGTGGCGGGATTCTCGCCGCCTCCCGCGGGCTATCGTCCGCCCACGCGAATATCCAATCCGCGTTGGGCGCGGTCCTTCGAATTTTTTTTGCGGCTGGTCGGAACCCCGAGCGGCAATGAGGCCGATCCAAGCGTGCTCGTCGCGTTGATCGCCCCGCTCATGTTCGGTTACATGTTTGGCGATATGGGCCAGGGTGTTGTGCTCGTCGCTGTCGGCGCGGCGACCCGTCGACGCTGGCCGGCAGCCGTCATGTTGATCCCGGGAGGACTGCTGGCAATCGTGTTCGGCTGGTTGTTCGGTAGCGTTTTCGCCTCGACGCAGATCGTCGCGCCGGCGTGGACCGATCCGGTTCAGCACCCGTTGCCAGTGCTCGTGGTTCCACTAGTTCTGGGAGGTCTGCTGATCGTGCTGGGGCAGTTGCTCAATGCGGCGTCGCAGCTGTGGGCTGGGCGTTTCGGCGTGTGGCTCGAAGATGAAGCCGGCTTGCTCGTCGCGTATACAGGTGCCTGGGCTCTCCTGCTCGACGCGCGCTTCGGTGGCATGTGCGTGGCTGCGGGTCTGGTCTGGTTCGTGGCAAGTCCCTTGCGCCGTGGCGCATGGAGGCAACTGCCCGGTCGTGTCGGATTGGCGCTGGAGCGCGGCTTGCAGCTTGCCGTGAACACGCTGTCGTTCATCCGTATCGGTGCGTTTGCACTGGCCCACGCGGGACTTGCCCTGGCCGTTTGCGCCCTTGCAGGCACGTTCACGATGCGGTTCGCGCAACTGCTGGTGTTCGTGCTCGGCAACGCCTTGATATTGGCGCTTGAAGGTTTGGTAGTGGGCATCCAGACCACGCGTCTGGTGTTGTTCGAGTTTTTCATTCGCTTCGTGCGTGGCGAGGGCAGACCATTCCGTCCGCTGCCGCCACCGGTTTCCAGTCGAGGACCCTCATGACTACACAATCCCGGACAGTTCCGCTTTTCCTGACCGTGGCAACGACCGCGATCCTGCTAGCCGCCGCGACCGTATTGCTGTGGGCGCCCGGCGCGTTCGGTGCCGTGACAAACGGCGTTGGCGGGGTGACGCCGGATCCCGGCGTCTTGCGCTGGGGCTTTGTCGCAGCGGCCCTTGCGACGGGCCTGTCGTCGCTCGCGGCAGGCTACGCGGTTGCGTCGGTCGGCAGCGCAGGCATGGGAGCGCTGGCCGAGAAGCCCGAACTGATGGGCAGGGTACTCGTGCTTGTCGGACTTGCGGAAGGCATTGCAATCTACGGGCTGATCATCTCGATCCTGATCCTCAATCGCATCGGATGATCCAGGTGGAGGTCGTTTTCGTCGGTGATGAGGTGACCGCGGCGGGATTCCGACTTGGCGGAGCCCGAGCCGTTTCGGTGCCGTTGGCACAGGCTGCTGCGGCCATTCGCACCGCGATAGGCGAAATGCCGGCATTGCTGCTCGTGACTGCCGAATATGCGCAGGCTTTGCCGGACACGGAATTGCGTGCGGCGCTGCTGGCGCAGCAACCGCCGATGGCACTGATCGATGATCTTCGCGTGCGTGTGAACGGACCTGATTTGCGCGCGGAAATTCGACAGCAATTGGGATTATGGAGCGACCCATGAGCAGCGCCGATGCCGAGACAAAAGCGCTCGACGAACTGTTGACGCACATACGCAACGAGTCGCAGCGCGAACGCGAAGAAATCAACGCGCAAGCAGCCCGCGTCGCCCGCGCCATCCTGCGCGATGCTCGGCATGACGCGCGCATGCGTGTCGCGCGCGCACTTGCGATCGAACGCGCCGCACGCGAAACCGAATCCACGCGCGAACGCGCAGCCGCGGATACGCAACTGCGCATGCAGCGACAACTGCTGGCACGACAAGCTCTGGATCAATGCTGGAACCTGCTCGTCGAAAACCTTTCACAGATTTGGCGGGATCCGGGTCTTCGCGCCGAATGGACCAGCGCTGCACTGCGCCAGGCGAGTTCGTTCCTGCGTTCGCGATCCTGGCGCGTGCACGTGGCACCGGACTGGTCGCCGTCACAACGAGACGCTGCCTGTGTCGATGCGGCGATTGCCGAAGCTGCCATAACGATCGAGTGGGTGACGGATGAAGCGCTCAACAACGGGTTGCGTATCGAGGCGGATGGCGCGGTGCTCGATGCCACTGCGACGGGCCTCGTGACTCGACGCGAACAGATCGAAGGCTGGCTGCTGGCGGCCATTGATGCACAGGAACAAGCGGGAGGCATCAGATAATGAGCGGGTTTGCTTCTCATGCCGACGAAAGGCGGTTGCGCATTGTGTCGCTGAATGGCCCGGTCGTTCGCGCTGAAGGCGATGCCGCTTTGCAGATGCACGAGGCTGTGACGGTTGGAGCGCGCGGCCTGCTCGGCGAGATCATGCGGATCGAAGGCAATACGGTTACTGCACAAGTTTACGAAGACACCACAGGACTGCGCCCGGGCGATACGTTGCTGGGCAGCGGAGCGCCGCTGTCGGTGCCACTGGGGCCACATCTGCTTGGTGGAATATTCGATGGCCTGCTGCGTCCACTGGACGTGGCTTCGGGACATTTCGTCGAACCGGGCCGGAGACAAACCAATGCGATTCGCGTCGCGTTCGAGGCACGGGTCCAGACCGGAGACGCGGTGTCCGGGGGGCAAGTGCTCGGGCGCGTGCATCCGGCACACAGTGGTTCTGCGCGAACCCAACTCGTTCTCGTCGCGCCGGGAATCTCGGGTTGCGTGAGCTGGGTCGCACAATCCGGTGAATACCTGAGCGATGTCCCGGTCTGTCGCATACGCAGCGAAAATTGCGACACGGAAGTCTCGATGACGCAATACTGGCCCGTGCGCGTACCGCGACCGGTGCGCGAGCGTTTGCCGACGAGCGCCCCGTTGTTCACCGGCCAGCGCATCATCGATGCGCTGTTCCCCGTTGCCCGCGGTGGCAAAGCGGCAATGCCCGGCGGTTTCGGCACCGGCAAGACCGTGTTGCAGCAGAGCATTGCCAAATGGTGCGACGCCGACGTCATCGTCTATGTCGGCTGCGGTGAGCGCGGCAACGAGATGGCGGAAGTACTGCATCAATTTCCGCAATTGAAGGATCCTCGCAGCGGCAGAGCGTTGATCGAGCGCTCGGTTATCATCGCCAATGCTTCGAACATGCCGGTCGCGGCACGTGAAGCCAGCATCTACACCGGCGCCACGGTCGCGGAATATTTTCGCGACCAGGGCCTGCATGTTGCGTTGCTGGCCGATTCGACCAGTCGCTGGGCCGAGGCGCTGCGCGAATTGTCGGGGCGTCTGGGCGAGCTCCCGGCCGAAGCCGGATATCCTGCCTATCTGGGCGCGCGCAAGGCGGAATTCTACGAGCGCGCCGCGCGGGTGACGACGCTGGCCGGAAGTGAAGGTTCGGTCACACTGATCGGTGCGGTCAGTCCACCGGGCGGCGACTTCACCGAGCCGGTGACGCTGCACACTCAGCGCAACGTACGCTGCTTCTGGCCGCTCGATCGCGATCGGGCGCGAGCCCGGTTCTATCCGGCGATTCATCCCTTGCTCGCTTATTCGGAAGATGCGCCGGAACTCGACGCCTGGTGGCGAAGCCAGGGACATCCGGAGCGCGCCGAGCAACGCCGGCGGTTCCTCACGTTGCTCGAAAAGCGAGCGCAACTCGAACGCATGGCACGCATCGTCGGCCGCGACGCGCTTGCGCCGACGCAACGCCTGACCTTGCTTTGTGCGGATCTGATCAACGAGGGGTTTCTGCGCCAGTCGGCGATGTCACCCATCGACTGCTATTCATCGTCGCAGCGGCAGATCGCGATGATGCGGCTGCTCGTCCGCTTCTTCGACTGCGCCGAATCCGCGTTGGCGGCTGGCGCAGATATCGGTGCGATCGAGCAATTGACGATACTGCGCCGCCTGCGCCGCATGGGCGAGGAAATCGGCGACGATGCGCCCGAAAAGTTCGGCATGTTGCAGACGGATTTCGAAGCGGATCTCGCGGCGCTGCATACGCCAGCGAACAAGGAGCACGAACGTGTTCGCTGAGATCGTCGCCGGCGGTTGTGCGTTGCGGATCGAGGGTCCGTTGCTCAGCGTGCGGCGGACGCTGGAAGTTGGACTCAACGATGCCGTCGACGTGCTTGACAGCGATGGCCACGAGCGCCGCGGGCGCGTGGTTGCCATCGATGAGGAGCGCATGCTGGTTGAAGTGCTCGATCCGACCTCGGGTCTCGATCTTGCCGGTACCCGCGTTCGTGTACTGGGCGAGCCTCTTCGTTTTGGCGTCGGCCCCGGGCTGCTCGGAAGAATCTTCGATGGGGTGGGTCGCCCCATGGACGGCGGTCCGCCAGTGCCGATCACGGCGATGCCGCGCATCGATGGACTGCCCATCAATCCGGCGGCGCGTGAGTTGCCACGCGACTACATCGAGACGGGTATCAGCGCCATTGATCTGCTAAACAGCCTCGTGCGCGGACAGAAACTGCCGATCTTCTCGGGCGGGGGATTGCCGCATGGCCGTGTTGCAATCGACATCGCGCGCAATGCGCGCCTGCGTGGCGACAGCGGCGCATTCGCCACGGTTTTTGTCGGCATCGGCGTGGCGCAGACGACAGCCGAACAGTTCCGTCGGGCGATGGAGGGGAGCGGAGCACTGGAACGCACGGTGATGTTCCTGAACCTCGCCAGCGAGTCCAGCGCACAGCGCTTGCTCACACCGCGATACGCATTGACCGCCGCGGAACATCTGGCGTTCGTCGAAGGCCGCCACGTGCTGGTCGTGATGACGGACATGACGAACTATTGCGAAGCGTTGCGAGAAGTGGCCGCGAGCCACGGCGAAGTGCCGGGCCGCAAGGGCTACCCGAGCTACATGTATTCCGACCTGGCCGCACTGTACGAACGTGCCGGTCGCATCAAGGGCTTGCCGGGGACCTTGACCCAATTGCCTGTGCTGACCATGCCGGGCGACGACATCACGCATCCGATTCCGGACCTCACCGGTTACATCACCGAGGGTCAGATCGTGCTCGACAGGGAACTCGACCGTCGAGGCATCGAACCGCCGATTGCCGTGCTGCCCAGCCTGTCGCGATTGATGGATCAAGGCATTGGCGAGGGATTCACCGATCCTGATCATCCGGCGCTGGCGGCGCAAATCTATTCGGCATACGCGCGCGCCAGCCAGGTGCGAACCCTGGCCAGTGTAGTCGGTGAAGAGGGCCTCGGCGAAGGCGACAGGCAGTACCTTGCGTTCGGCGACGCGTTCGAGCGACGCTTTCTGCACCAGACCGCGTCGCGGACCCTTGAGGAAACGATGGCCCTGGCGTGGGACCTGCTGCGCGCTCTGCCTGCAGTCGAGCTTTCACGGCTGAGCGATGCGCAGATAAAAAAACATCTCGGTGCAGGGCGAGCAGCGGATGCCTGAGCGTTTGCCATCGCGCGCGGCGCTGCTCGAACTGCGGCGCGAACATGCCGTGATGGATCTCGGCTATCGTTTCCTCGATGAGAAACGCATCGCGTTGGCGCAGGAACTGATCCGGCTGCTGCGCGAGCACGCGCACATGCGCGAACGGTTCCGCCGGGCGCAAGATTTGGCCAGAGAAGCGATGACGCGCGCGGTCGAAATCCACGGTCTCGAAGGCGTGCAGCTCTATCCGCCATCGAGCGTAGTCTGGACGTCGACCTGGAGCGAACGATCATTGTTTGGTTTGGCGCTGATCGACGTGGCCGTGCTCGAAGGACGCAGCGTTGCGGGCAGTGCAGCATGCCTGGCGTCGGCCGACGCGCAGCGCAGCGCAGAGCTGTTCGCGGAACTGTGCCGTCTGGCCATGCCGCTTGCGGCGATGGAGGCGAACCTGCGCCGCCTCGTCGATGATTTCCGTCGTACCCAACGTCGCGTGAACGCATTGGAGCACGTGATCCTGCCCGAGGTGTGTGCCGACGAGAAGCACATGGAAAACCTCATCGAGGAGCTTGACCAGGAAGAAGCCATCCGAGTGCATCTGTTTGCGAAGAGTTTCGGTGAGGAGCGCGAGGTGCGTGAGCAATGATGATGGGCCCGGATGCGAAGGCAGGCGCAGCGCAGCGATCGAGACCGCAGTTCCATGCCAGATGTCGTGACGGGATATCTGGATACGGCTGCTGCTCCATCCGACGCATACTCTGCCGTTTACGGCGACGCCGGTGTTCGTTGGCGTCGGCCTGGCAACTGGAGAGATCGAGTATTCGCGCCGCTTTCGCAGCTGGGCTGCGCGATCGGGTTGGCTGTCGGCATGACTATCGGGCGCATGGACGCGGTTCGGCGTGGCGCACTCCCGCGCTTGTTTGGCGACAGCCGTCGATGATGTCATCCTGATGCATTGGTGCTGCGCGGCAGCGTCGCACGTTCGCCCAACGCGCCACGATTGATTTGCATCAGCATTCATGCGATCAGGGTAGCGGATGCTGGACACTGACAGTCGGAAGGATTGCCAACCATGAAAATACAATTCCTTGGCGCCGCTGGTACCGTGACCGGATCGAAATATCTGGTCAGCTCGGGAGACAGCCGCATCCTGATCGATTGCGGCCTGTTTCAGGGACTCAAGCAATTGCGTCTGCGCAATTGGGCGCGCTTGCCGGTCGATCCAGCCGGAATTTCGGCGGTGGTGCTCACGCACGCCCATCTGGATCACTCCGGTTACCTGCCGTTGCTGGTCAAATCCGGATTTGAAGGGCCGATCCACTGCACGCCGGCGACTTTCGAACTGTGCAAGTTGCTGCTGCCCGACAGCGGACACCTGCAGGAAGAAGGCGCCGATTATGCGAACCGACACGGATTCTCGAAGCACAAGCCAGCCTTGCCGTTGTATACCGTCGAGGATGCGCAGAAGTGCCTGCGTTATTTCCGCCCGATCGAATTCGATCAGCCCATTCCACTGGGCGACGGACTGCAGGCAACGCTGGTTCCCGCCGGCCACATCCTCGGCGCAGCATTCGTGATCCTGAAAGATGGCAAGCGGAGCATTGTTTTTTCCGGCGACCTTGGACGGCCGCACGATCCGATCATGGTACCGCCGCATGCGCCTCCCGACGCGGATTACCTGGTCATTGAATCCACCTATGGCGACCGCTTGCATGCGCCGGTCGATCCCGGCGATGAACTCGAAGCGGTCATCAATCGCACGATTCATCGCGGCGGGGCGCTGATCGTGCCGTCATTTGCCGTGGGCCGGGCGCAACTGTTGTTGTGGTACATACACCGCCTGAAAGCACAGCAGAAGATTCCCCGTGACCTGCCGGTCTATCTGAACAGCCCAATGGCCGTGGACGTGACCGGACTGTATCTGCGCTTCCACCCCGAACATCGGCTCGACGCCGGGCAAGCGCAAGAGGTTTGCCACACCGCGACCTACGTCAACAGCGTCGAGCAATCGATCAAGCTCAATTCGCGCACGCGGCCGATGATCATCATTGCCGCCAGCGGCATGGCGACCGGTGGGCGCGTGATCCATCATCTGGCGGCATTTGCTCCGGATTCGCGCAACACGATTCTATTCGCCGGATTTCAGGCTGCCGGAACGCGCGGCGCTGCGATGCTGGCAGGTGCCCAGACTATCCGCATCCACGGCCAGGATATTCCGGTGCGTGCGGAAGTCGACGTGTTGTCCTCGCTGTCCGCGCATGCGGACTGGAAAGAGACGCTCGACTGGCTCGGCAATATGCGCACGCCGCCGCGCATGACCTTCATCACCCACGGCGAACCGGTCGCTGCCGATGCCCTGCGCCAGCAGATCGAACGGAGACTGCACTGGAATACGCACATCCCTGAGTATCTTGAAAGCGTGGAACTGGATGGTACTGAATTCGCACCGGCCTGAATCCGCAAACGCGCTCGTTCAGGGCGCCTCGTTCGGCATGTTCCGGGCGGCGACCATCGGCGCGTCTGTGGGGAGCGTGCATTTGCCGACGAACGAGGAATCGCGCAACCAGTTCTTGTCGGGATAATAGGCAACCAGCAGCGAACCACCGCGAATCGAATCGATCAACTGATGCGCGATCGACGGGCGCAGTGCGGGGCAGCCAAAGCTGCGGCCGAGACGCCCGAGCGAGCTGGCCAGAGTCGAATTGACGTAGCGTGCAGCGTGCATGACGATGTCGCGCTCGAAGGCGTGGTCGTTGAAGCCGGGATCGAGGCCGCGCAGCCGCAGCGAATAGCCGTTGTGGCCGACGTAGGTTTCACTGGTGACAAACACGCCGATGCTGGACATCAGACTGCCCGGCACATTCGAAAAATGACGCGCGCGGTTGGCGCCGCTGTTGCGGCCGTGCGCGACCAGTTCCTCGAACAGCAGGCGCCGCCGGGCCAGATCGAACACCCACAGGCGCGGCTGGATGGACGGCCGAGAATAATCGATCACGCTCAAGGTTCGGGTGTTGTCTGCAATGTCCGCGTGCTGTGCGCATGACAAGGCGTGCACGGCCAGAGCGATGACACCTGCGTCGGCGTGTGGCGCCGCCACACTCAACGCTGTGGCAAGGTCGGGATGCGACGCGGTTGCCGCGTGCCCGTCGTCGACTGTTGCGGCGGCGCAAACAAAAACGATAAAAAATGCAAGGTGCCTCATTGTGCAAATTATACCAACAGGTCTGCACTGCAGCTATTTCAGGTTGCTATCCCGCAAAGAGGTGGATTCGAGCACTCGCGTCTGAGCGTCATCAAACGAAGGGCGGATTGCAGGCAGGTCGGTCAGCAGAAGTGTGGTGCCCGGAACGAGAACGTCGTAGATGCGGCGTGCGAAGCCAGGCGGTACCTGAAAACTGCCCGCTGCTTCGACATGCGGGTGCGGATCGGCACGCGTTGCCAGCGGATATGCGATCCAGCGGTGACGCGGCCGCGACGGGTCCAGCGTGCTGCCAACGATTTCGTAACCTTCAGCCATGACATACAACACCGATCCGTCGATTAGATGCGGTTCGGCGGCGACGTAATGTGTTGTCGCGATCAATTTGGCGTTGCGGAAGACGAACACGCCGCGATCGGCCGTGCTGACCAGGATGCTGATCGGCCCGCTCGCCAGCGGCGCATCCTGCCATGTGTAGTCCCGGTTCGAGGTTGTCTCGGGCTGCGCAGTGCCGTCGGCAGCGATCGGCGCCAGCGTCGCCGGATGCACGACATCGATGGGCGCAGTTTGGCTGTTGGCGACAACCACCGTGACGCCGCGCGCGGTGGTGTCGAAGAGTTTGCGCGCAAAAGCCTGCGGCAGACGGATGCAGCCATGCGAGGCAGGGTAACCCGGCAATTTGCCGGCGTGCATTGCCACGCCGTCCCAGGTGAGTCGTTCCATGTAAGGCATCGGCGCGTCGTCGTACCTGTTCGAGTAGTGCTCGACCTGTTTTTGCAGAATCGTGAACACGCCGGGTGGCGTTTCGTGTCCCTTCCTGCCCGAGCTGATTGTGCTGGCACCGATGGCGATGCCGTTGCGGTACACGTAAGCGCGCTGCTCATCCAGGCTGACGATCACGACCATGGGACCCGCAGGAGATATTTCCGGATGCCAGACGAACTCGCCGCGCCTGAGCGCCCCCGGATCGGGGTCGATTGCCGCGGCAGCAAACGCGTACGAGGCCCAGACGACGCAGAAAATGCCAAGCAGCCGTACCAGCATGACAATTTGCCGCGAAGCAGTTTTCAGGACGGGCCTCGCGACCGGGATCCGGAAAAAAGAACGTTCCAGAGTGGTCCGAGCAATACCGGCACCAGCGCGGAACGAGCCAGGCGTGCACCACCACCGAGCATGATGCTCCCCAGTCGCGACCACCATTTCGGCGGCAGCGTGGCGAACGCAAAACCCGACGCAAAGCCGATGCCGGGCAGCAGCCAGGGGTGCCGGCGTTGCGCCTGTTCGCGCCAGTCCCGGCAGCGTGTTTCGAGAACCTGCCCGGACTTTTCCAGCTCCGCGTTGGCTTGTTCGACGCGCAGGCGTGCGCGACTCATTGCGGTTTCTCGCCCGTTGAGCGCACGATCAGCGCGCGGCTTTTGCTGAAGGTCAAGTCACGCGCCAAACGTCGCACGGCACGCGCCAGCCACAACAGGGCGATCAGCTGGGTTGCGCTGGCGACGCCTGCACAGGTCGGCCAGTTGCAACCGCCGGCATGCAAAGCTGTCATCAGCAGAAACAGCAGGCTTGTCCAGAAGCCGACGAGCACGACCGGCGCGATCAGCAAGGTCAACAACAGCGTGCGCAGGCTGCGCGCGGCGAGCGTGAGTTCGGCTTCGACCAAAGTCATCCATGCCGCTGCGACATCGAGCGCGCTGCCGACAACCGTAGCGAAGTCTGTCGGTGTATGCGGGTCGCCGGTCTGCGGCGTCGACGTTGCGCCCGGCATGACTAGCGCCGCAGCGCGCGAGCCAGCAGAATGCCGGCGGCGAACGCCACGCCTACGCTGGCCAGCGGATTGCGCTGCGTTTGTTTGGCCAATTGCTCGCGCAGCCCCTTGGTGCTGTCGGCGATGCGCGCGCCCATATCGCGCAACTCGTCTGCGGCATGATGGCACTCGCCAGCTTGCGAGCCGTTTTTCGATGTGGGTTTCTGCGGTGCTGCCTGCGTGGTCTGTTTCGTGGATGTCATCTCAATGCTCCGGAATATTCGCGTATTCCAAGATACGCCCGTTCGCCAACCTGCCAGTTGATACAGGTCAATTGTGCTGCTGCGCCGGCCGGGTCAACGGTCGCGCCAGAATCGCTGCATCTCAAGGAACGTGAACGATGCGGACCACGTCACCAGTACCAGCCCCGTCAATGCCTCGGTGCCGGCAAGGAAGCGCACGGGACCCGTCAAATATGCATCCGCGGAGCCGACGGTGGAGAACATCATTGCCGATACATAGACGAAATCGAGCAGGCCACCGTTGACGCCGTGCGCGGCACCGAACAGCGGCGACAGCAGCAATATCGAAAAAGAGATGCCGAACACCCAGATCTCGGCGACATGCACGGACAACAATCCGCAAATCGAAAACAGGACACGGCGCCGATGTTGCCCTTCCAGACGCGACAGGCGGCGCGACAGCAGGCTGAGCACCTCATAATGCAGCACAACGCAAATGAGAACCGTCGCGACCGTGACGAGAATCATCAAGGCGTTGACGCCCCAGTGACCGTAGCCGGCGTCCGGTTTTGCGGTGGCCACAAAAATCGCGCTCGAGGGTAGCGACGCGACAACGCCGAATTGACAGCACAGGTTCTGCATCCAGCAAGAATGACTCATCGGATGTGCTGCTTTCTTGATCGACATCAAGTGGTGCAATGGTGTGGATGATCGGTTTGTTCATTCTTTAAAATCCTCTATTGATCCCGGTCAATGCATCCGCCGCGCCGGCTGCCTATGCTCGTGGTTAATCATGACGATTCGGGTACGTGCCAGAAGGTAATCCATCATGTTTGACACTCCCTCTGCGGCCGGCAGCCATGCTGATGTCAAAACCTGGCATCCGGCGCGCTGTCGAGCTGATCAATTTCGATGCCGAATCGCCGGTCCGCATTCTCGCTTCCGGACCCATCGTGCTGACCTTTGCCGTTGACATAGTGCTGCTCATGTCGCACATCTGTGCCAAGGCGATTGCCGTTGCCATGCAATGGCGCGACAGGTACGCGATTCGACGCGCCGGCGAAAGCGCATGGGTTCCGGGCGACGCGATGCGGCATGTGCTGGAGTGTGCCGGCCGGTCACCAGGCGTGTGGCATTGAACGTGTGCGCTCACTCCAGCGATCGCGGTCGCGACGAGAGCGATACGGATTCCGGCTCGCCCGCGATTGAGAGCGAACCCGTCGCGATGATTGAACAGTTGGCAACGTCAGATGCACGTACCGATGAATACGCGCTGCTGGCGACGATCGTCGAGGCCGCGCCGTTTGCCATTCTGGTCGTGAATGAAGATGGCGGCATTGTGTTCGCGAACCGCGGCGCCGAAGCGATGTTCGGCTACGAGCATGCGCAGTTGTTGGCGATGGGGGTCGATGCACTGGTGCCGCCGCACAAGCGCGGCGCGCACAGCGCATTGCGCGCGATGTTCCTGCGCCACCCGAGCCAGCGTCCCATGGCGAGGGACCGTACGCTTAACGCGTTGCGCAAGGATGGTCGGCAGGTAGCAGTCGAAATCGGGCTGAAACCGATTCAACTTGCCGGAACGACGTGCGTGTTGTGCGTCGTCGTGGACGTCACCGAGCGGCGCAGGCTGGAACGCAGCGTGCGCCAAGCGCATGAAGAACTGGAACTGCGTATCCGCGAACGCACGGCCGAACTGGCGCGCGCGAACGCGGAAAAAGAACGGCTTGTGCGCGATCTGGAGGCAAAAACGCGCGATCTCGAACGCCTGAGCCTCGAGGACCCGCTCACCGGTCTGTCCAATCGGCGGGATTTCGACCGCCACGTCAATGCCTGTATCCGTCATGCGCAGCGGCACGGATCACCCATGACCGTGGCGATGTTCGACCTGGACCTGTTCAAGCTGGTCAACGACCGCTTTGGTCATGCACTCGGCGACGAGGTGTTGAAGAGGGTCGCCGAAATAATGCGGCAGCAATGCCGCGCCATCGACGTGATCTCGCGCTATGGCGGCGAAGAATTCGCACTGGTCTTCCCCGACGTCGAGACGCGCGCGGCTACCGCGATTTGTGAACGCATCCGTTGCCAGTTCGAGCGTTTCGACTGGACCTGCATCGCGCCCGGGCTGGCGCTCACGATCAGCGCAGGAGTCGCCGGTTGGTCGGCAGGGCAAACCGGTGCCGACGTGCTCGAGGTGGCGGATCGTCGCCTTTACGTCGCCAAGCGCGGCGGGCGCAATCGGGTGGTTTGCGAAGACGCACCATCGTGATGCCGCCCGGCCGACATTTTGGCCGCAATAGGCCTCCCAACTTCGCCCCGGGAATTTCAATGCTGCCCGAGCGCAGCGGAAAGGTCGGTGTCGGCGCGACTTGTTCAGGACTGCCGAGCCGGTCTTCCCGGTGGACATACGTTGAATCGATCGGTATTGCCGGTCGCCGAAAGCGCGCACTCGCGTTCGCGATTATTTGCCGCGTCGCTCATTCAGGCGTTTTGCGGCAGCAGCGAGTTCGTCGCGATAGCCTTGTGCGTCGCCGAACTCGGCAAATTCGCTGTAGCGCGGATGCGTGCCGGCCACTTTGCGGGCATGTTTGATCGGACACCAGTATTGCTCGGTGCGCGAGGCGATTTCGCGCACGTACGCGAGTAGACCGTTGGCGTATGAGCAGTATGCGCAGTTGAGTCTTTCCAGAATATTAAGATAGGCAAGATAGCGTCTATCGAAAGCGAAGTAATCCCCTCGCCGCACCTTGGCAATGCCATAGACCGGAAAGCATACGGCTTGATAGATGCTGATGCAGATATCCAACAGCAGCAGAGGCACAATCAACATGTATATGAGCGGTGCGGTCAGCACGATCAGCAGATGTGCTCCGGAAACATAGCGCAACAGGTGCGTCTTCATTTCCTGATGCCGGCGCAATACGGCCTTCTCGAAGGCGATCCGGCCATCCTCGATACGCACGTTCAGCTCGGCGTGCGCCAGGGCCATCTGCAATTCCAGTTCACTCTCGAGCGTGCGGATTCTCCGCGCGAGATCGGCGATTGCCGCGTTCAATACGGAATTTCCAGGCGCATCATCCGCATCTCATGTTTCCAGCTCGATTCGACGATAGGGTTCGACATTGGCTTGGCCACAATCAAATATTCGGCGGTTTTGCAGTCATGCCTCCAGGCGCAACAGCAGCGCGCCGTCCGCGTCGGCCATCGCCGCGCCAGTGCGCATGATTCTCGACGCGCCGGCGCATCGCGTCGAATGCGTCGGCCACTGCCACATAGGGATCTTCATGCCGCGGGCCGTGCGCGCGGGCGCGACCGGTGTCGATTTCGCGCGTACCGTGGGTCAGATGAATATGGACCCGGTACTGGTTGCCGTGGTGATGGCGACGGCCGTCCACGGTGACCACCACCTTGCACGCCCGCATGTCGCCGACGAATCGACGCAGATGTTCTATGTGTTCGCGAATGTTCGCCTGCAACGCAGTCGATACGGCAATGCCGCGAAACAGAATGATCGTGGTGGAACCTGCCATGTTGTTTCCCATTTCACCTTCTCCGTATACACGATTCGCACTGTAAGCCAGCCTATCTGGGCTCGACTTGATCGACGTCAATGCCGGACCGGTCCGAGCGCACAATCCGGACCTGTGGCTACCGCTTCATGTCGACAATCAAAGAGCCCCGACGCTCGCCAGTCGAGCGAACCTGGGTCGCGCCGGTCGGTGCAAATTTGATCGCGGTCATTCCAAGGTCAGGACAGGTCGAACAACCGCCGAAGTTTTCGCATATCCAGATTACGCAGCGAGTCTGCGGCGAGATCCTGCAGCGCGCCGGCAGTCCGGTTTGTCGCCACGTCAATCCCAAGCCCGAGCTTTGCGGGCCAAAGCGCGTCGACATGCATGTAGCGCTCGCCGAGGCGATCCTGCGCCATCACTTCGACGTGCTGCTGTTGCACGGCAATCATGCTCAGTATCAGCCGTCCCTCCGACAACCAGCCGACCGCGCCATCGTTGCTGGAAATCTTCTCTGCGGGGCGGTAGTTGAGCGTGGCGGTGCCGACGGAAAGCATGTGCACGTCGTTGAGATCGACGTCCATGAACTGCTCGGCTTCGTGCAGGGCGACCAGATCCGGCGCGACCGCAAACATGCCGCCGTCGGCGTATAGCGTGCGACCGATCTTGCGCGAAGGGAAATACGCCGGTGCCGCTGCCGTCGCCATCGCCACATCGACCGCACGGATCGCTTCGTCGCCGCGTGATTTTGGTGCGTGTGGCGTCTTGAAAATCTTGGTCATGCTGCGATCAAGGTCGACTGCCGGTACGACCACGGGATGCAATGCATCGGCCAGTGTCCTTTTGCCTACATAGGCGGTCAGCGCGCCCTCGAGTGCCTTGCCATCATATTTGGGACCCCACACCGAACGCGCCAGATCAAGCAACTTGTCGACGCGGTTGCTGGCCAGCGGGCGAGTCGAAAAAATCGCAGCCCCATGCTCTATGAACAGTTGCCGGATTTCCGCTGCAGGGACCTCGAAAGCCAGTCCCAGCGCGAGGATGCCGCCGACCGAGGTACCCGCGATCAGATCGAACTTCTGCGCCAGCGGCACCGCGCTGCGCCGCTCGAGTTCTGCAAGGACACAGGCGGTGTACAACCCAAGATAGCCGCCGCCGGCCAGCGAAAGGATTCGGAAAGGATTGCGTTTGGCCACTCGCATATCTCCACGCGAAACGGTGTTGCCTAGCCTAGTCGAGAGTCGCCGGCGCCACTTGATCGAGGTCAACATATGTGCCCCGGGATGGATTTCGCAGCACCACAGGTCTATTCGTCTACCCACGACGAATTGACGCAGATCAGAACGGCTCGCGGCGCGGCGAGCGACCCTGCGCGGCGTTACCCGGGGACTTCGGATGGCAGCAATGGCACAGGCCTTCGTCGAGACAATCAGCGACAGCGCGGGATCGTACCTGCGCGTCGGAGGCGACTGGACTCTGGCGCATGCGGCAAAGCTGGCTGCCGTAATCGACCGGCTCGTCACGCCTGCCGGCGAATGGTCGCTGCAAGCTGGCGAACTGCGCACCCTGGATACGGCCGGCGCGCTGCTCCTGTTGCGCATCCTGCGTGGCGGCGAGCGGACTCTGCAGCAACAGGCGATCGAGGGCATGAACGCCGCCGATCTCGCGTTGCTGCGCCTGGTCGCTGCACGCCGGGACGCACCCGCAGCTGGCGTCGAGCCACACGCCAGCTTCAAGCGCATGCTCGAACGCATCGGCGCATCGGTGGCGGGCTTCTGGTCGCAGACGCGCGAGCTGCTCGGCTTCGTCGGCCTCATGTTGGTCACGTTGTTTCAGGTCCTCATGCGGCGCAAGAAGTTGCGCGTCACGGCCACGGTTTTTCACATGGAACAAGCCGGGCTCGATGCCGTGCCGATCGTCGCTTTGCTGTCGTTCCTGGTCGGCGCCGTGGTCGCGTTTCTCGGCGCCACCGTGCTGCGCGATTTTGGCGCTGCCATCTTCACTGTCGAGCTGGTTTCCTATTCGTTCCTGCGCGAGTTCGGTGTGTTGTTGACTGCGATCCTGCTCGCCGGGCGTTCCGGCAGCGCCTTCACCGCACAGATCGGTTCGATGAAAAGCCGCGAGGAGCTCGATGCGATCCAGGCGCTGGGTCTGGATCCGATCGAATTGCTGGTGGTGCCGAGGCTGCTCGCGCTGCTGCTCATGTTGCCCGTGTTGACGTTTATCGCCATGGTTGCGGGCATCATCGGCGGCGGCATTGTCGGTTCGTTGTCGCTCGACATCACGCCGGGCATGTTCATCGCGCGGCTGCATGAAGTAACCGAACAAAGGCACTTCTGGGTCGGCATGCTCAAGGCGCCGGTGTTTGCGTTTCTGATTGCCGCGGTCGGCTGTCTGGAAGGCTTCAAGGTCGAAGGCAGTGCGGAATCTGTGGGTCGCCACACCACTGCTTCGGTGGTGCAATCGATCTTTCTGGTGATTGTGTTCGACGCCATGTTCGCAATGTTTTTCATGGAGCTGCACGTATGAACACGCCGCCGGAAACCGTCATTCAGGTGCGCGGACTATGCAATGCATTTGGCCGCCAGATTGTGCACGACGGTCTGGATCTGGACGTCTACCGCGGTGAGGTGCTCGGCGTGATCGGCGGCTCCGGCGCCGGCAAGTCGGTGCTGCTGCGCTCGATCGTCGGACTCAAGGATCCGGATGGCGGTCGGGTGACGTTCTTTGGCCGCGACACCACGCACATGCGCAGCGAAGACCGCACGGCGATCGAACGGCGTTTCGGTCTGATGTTCCAGGACGGCGCCCTGTTCTCGTCGCTGACCGTGCTGGAAAACGTCAAGGTTCCACTGATCGAGTATTTCGAACTTCCCGCGGAACTGGTCGACGAGATCGCCTTGCTCAAGATCCGCCTAACCGGCCTGCCGGTGGACGCCGCCGGAAAGTATCCCGGCCAGTTGTCCGGCGGCATGCGCAAGCGCGCCGGGCTCGCCCGCGCACTGGCGCTCGATCCGGAAATTCTTTTTCTCGACGAACCCACCTCGGGCCTCGATCCGGTCGGAGCGGCCGCGTTCGACGAGTTGATCGCGACCCTGAAGAATGCGCTGAACCTGACCGTCTTCCTGGTTACGCACGATCTCGACAGTCTGTACGCCATTTGCGATCGCGTTGCGGTCATTTCCGATCACCGCGTCGTCGCCGCCGGTCGTGTCGAGGTCGTCGAGCGCGATCCGGACCCATGGATCCGCGAATGCTTCCAGGGTCCGCGCGCGCGCAGCGCGCAAACACGCCAGCCTCTGCTGGCGCCGAGTCCTGCCTGAGGTGTTGCCATGGAAACCCGTGCCAGTTATGTCCTGATCGGAGCATTCACGCTGCTGGTGTTTCTCGGCGCGTTCGCCTTCGCGCTGTGGATCGGCAAGGTGTCACTCGAACGCGAGTGGACCTACTACGACATCGTGTTCAAGGAGGCGGTGAGTGGACTCAGCATCGGCGGTGCGGTGCAGTACAACGGCATCCAGGTGGGCGAAGTGCGAAAGCTGTCGCTGGCGCCTGACGATCCGCGTGAGGTTATCGCGCACGTACGCCTGGCCGGCGACACCCCGGTCAAGACCGACACGAAAGCGCGGCTGACACTGCTCGGCATCACCGGCGTCACCGTGATTCAGTTATCCGGCGGCACCCCTACGGCGCCGCGCCTGCTGCCGCAGGGCGGTGAAACGGTGGCCCGGATTGTCGCCGACGAGTCGGCACTGCAAAGTCTGCTGGCGTCAGGCCAGGATGTAGCGATAAGTGCCAACGATGTGTTGCTGCGTGTCGGCAAGTTGCTATCGGACGAAAACATGCGCCACGTCGCCAGCGCGCTCGATCACATTGATGCAGTGTCCAGCGCGCTGGCTACACAGCGCGATGAACTGCGCAGCCTGATCGCGCAATCCGGCGCCGCGATCACGCAGTTGAAGACGACGCTTGCCCGCATCGACACGCTTGCCGGTTCCACCGATCGTCTGGTCAACGGCGAAGCGCGGCAAAGCCTCGAAGCAGCGCATGCGTGGCTGGCGTCGGCGCAGCGCGTGACGGAATCGGCGAACGCGATTCTCGATCGCAATCGTGCGCCGCTGGCGGGCTTCGGCGATGAAGGGCTCGCGCAGGTCGGTCCCGTGTTGAGCGAATTGCGGCAGACGTTGCGATCCTTGCGTGCAATCACGGCGCGACTGAATGATGATCCGGCGGCCTATCTGCTTGGTAAACAACGTGTAAAGGAGTTCACGCCGAAATGAGATTTTGGCAAAGATGCATCTTGTGCGTGCTGGCGCTGACTGCGCTCGGTGGTTGCTCGCTGCTGGTCGAGCGGCAAGATGCGCTCACGGTGTACGCACCGATGCTGGCGCATGATCCTGCGCGGGCGATCGTCGCGCAGACAGCGCCGGCATGGCAACTTGCGGTGACGGCTCCGCAGGCGGGCGAAGCGCTCGACAGCACACACATCGTCGTACAACCGACGCCCGGAGTCATGCAGTATTACAAGGACGCGCGCTGGCAGGATACGCCGCCGGCGATGATGCAGGAGTTGCTCGTCCAGGCCTTGCACGATCTCGCCGGGTTGAATGGCGTCGCGCCTGCGGCCGCCGGCATCCGCGCGGACTACCTGCTGCGCTCGGATCTGCACGCCTTCCAGTCGGAATACCGCGGCGCGAAGACGCCGACCGTGCGCGTTGCGCTTACTTACCAACTCGTGCGTAGTGCAGACGGCAAGGTGGTCGCAGCACGGGCGTTCGCGGTCGAGGAAAAATGCGCCAGCGCGCAAATGCGTGATGTGTTCGCGGCGTTTCAAAGCGCGATCAACCAGGTTCTGGCGCAAGTGGTCGACTGGACTGCACGTGAAGCCGACGCAGACGTTCATCGAGCGTCGCGCAAAGATTGAGGTGGCGGCGGTTGGAATCGGGCGTGGTCGCCGGGGACGTGTGCGATGCAATCGGTGTACTGCAGGGTCGGCAATCAAATCGCATCGGTGGGGCGGTCGCCTGCATCGGCCACGTTTGCCGATACGGCTGGCGTCAAAGCGGTTCGACGGCCTCGGTCTCATCGAGATGGAACACGGCGTCGAACTGTGCCGGCAGACAGGCCTGAAAGTAGTGGCTCGCCAATTCGGAATCCGGGCGATACAACACGCCGATCGCGCGTTCCAGCAGCGGCTCTTCGAGCGCGGGCGCCGCGTTGCCGTGCAGCGGCAGATAGAAGCGGTCCAGACGGCTGCGATGGAACAATGCTTCGTAGCTGTCTGCGAGCGCGGGGTTGATCGTGCGGCGTTCAGCCGGCCCGTCCCATTCGTATGCCGCAGTGACGGTACCGGCGTACGTGGTAAAGCCGACCAGCAGCGCATGTGCTGCGCCGGCATTCTGGCGCACCAGCTGGCCGACATTCCATTCGCCACGCTGCGCCATCTGCGTCGCACGCGCGTCGCCGAGATGGGAGTTGTGCGCCCACACGACGATGCGGCCCTTCCTGCCTTGCGCGCGCAGGTGCCGGTGAAGCGCGAATAGCGTTTGCGTCATGTGGTCGTCGCGCAGATTCCAGCTGTCTGCGCGCGCGCCGAACATCTCCCGATAATAGGCTTCCGCACTGAGCACCACATGCGCATTGCGTTCGGCGAAGAATTGCGCGTCTGCCGCGGCGCGGCCGTCGTAGGCCAGATACTCCGGTGCGCGATGCAACAACTCGATCAGACGCTCGTGCACGGCCTGGCGGCAATCCGGGCGCAGTCCGAGTGCGGCTTCGTAGCCATAGCGCTGCGGATCGCCAACGTGATCGAGCGCTGCATACTGGCGTCGGGCGATGTTCGCCTGCTCGTGATCGACCTTTTCCAGATAGCCGATCACCTCGCGTGCGGAGCGATACAGACTGTACATGTCCAGACCGTAGAATCCGGCTGTCGTCTCCGGGTCTCGTCCGGCATCGTGCTCGCGCAGCCAGTTGATGAACCGCAGCACTTCCTCGTTTCGCCACATCCAGGTAGGAAAGCGCTGGAAGTCGCTGAATGCCTCCAGTGCGCTGGTGTCGCCGGGATCGCCGCGCACATAGCGGTTGAGACGGTAGGCATCGGGCCAGTCGGCCTCGACGGCCACCGCATCGAAACCGAGCTCGACGATCAAGCGTCGCGTGATGTCCGCGCGCATGCGATAGAACTCGCGCGTGCCGTGCGTCGCCTCGCCAAGCAACACGAAAGGACGCTCGCCCACGGCGTCGATCAGAGCGTCGAAATCGCGATCATCACCGTTCAGGCGCAGGGCGGAAGCGCGGAGCGTGTCCATCTGGCTGGTTGAGCCGCGCATGAGCGAATGCATTTCCGGGATACGGCTCCACGGCCGAGTGCCGCGGAGCCGCGTCGTCGTACAGTCAGCTGACCGCGACCTTGCGAGTGCCGCCGTTGTGCTTTTTGGGCAGGGTCAAGGTGAGTACGCCCTTGTCGTAGTGCGCTTCGGCTTTGCCGCCATCCAGATCGGATGCCAGGCTCAACGAGCGGTATACCTTGCCGAAATAGCGTTCGGTATACAGTTCCTTCTCGTCGTCCTTCTTGGTCGTCTCGCGTTTGACTTCGGCGCTAATGGCGACCTGGTTGCCTTCCACCGAAATCTCGATGTCGTTCTTGTCGACACCAGGCATTTCCGCCTTGACGCGATAGGCTTTGTCGTCCTCGTTGACGTCGATGCGCATGTCCGGCGCCGCTTCGATGTCGCGCCACAGCGGGCGCGCGTTTAACCCGCGAAACAGGTCTTCGAAGGACGCGACCGGGTTGTAGCGGGTCGTGGTCTTGAATGGATTCCAGTTTGCGATGGTATTCATGTGGGGATCTCCTCAACTTGGTGAATTTGGCGCGAGTGCTGCGTAGCTGACTCTCGCGACCGTGCTCACTCCTGTGTCTTGGTAACGCCAGGGAATGAAGCCGATGGAAAATGTAGCGCCAGCTACAGATCACGTGATTGATGCAGATCAATGATGATGCATCTGGATCTGGCCGCTGCAAACGCGCTTGCGGTTGCCTGACTCGATGTTCGATCCCGCGCGGTCGGAGGCCATTCCTGCTGCGACCTGGGCCGCCGGCACTGCCAAGTCGTGGCGGTCTATTGTCTGTTGCACCGATGACAATGGACACATACGACCTGCGCACTGCGCGGTTGCACAGCCGCCTGCACGATCAACGCTGCGTCTCGGCATGGGGCGCTGTCCTGCCTGGCAGCCATTGGTTGAACCAGTTTGCCGCCAGTGTCGCGGCCTGTTCGAGTGTGCCGGGCTCCTCGAAAAGATGTGTTGCGCCAGGTACGACCACCAGACGGGTTCTGCCTCGCATTTGCGCGCGCGCCGCCTGATTCAGTGCCATCACCTGGGTGTCGGCTCCGCCCACGATCAGTAACGTCGGCGCCTCGACGCGCGCCAGCGCAGCGGCGCCCGCAAGATCAGGTCGGCCGCCACGGGACACCACGGCAGAGATCATGCGCGAATGCCTCGCGGCAACGGCAAGTGCTGCGGCAGCTCCGGTACTGGCTCCGAACAACCCGATTGGAAGGCGAGCCAGTTCCTCATCGCTCGCCGCCCATGCGACCGCCGCACCGAGCCGGCAGGCAAGCAGTTCGATGTCGAAACGCGTCGCGGTATCGACATCTTCGGTTTCGGTCAGCAGATCGAACAGCAGCGTAGCCAGACCATGGCGATTGAGCTCACGCGCGACGAAACGATTGCGTGGACTCCTGCTGCTACTGCCGCTGCCGTGCGCGAAAATCACCAAGCCGCGTGCATCGTCCGGCACCGTCAGATCGCCATCGAGCCGAACATCGCCAAGCGCCAATTGCACTGCTTTCGACGTCGCAGCAACAGGTTTGCGTTGTGTATCATCTTGTGTCGAGAGCAACGCAATGACTTCGTCGTCATCAACCGCCGAAAAATCCCGGTAGAACTGCCCGACAGCATGGAAATCCTCAGGTGCTGCCAGGCATACCGTTTCATCGGCAAGTTGGGCAATTGAGGCAAGGCTCGATGGCGACGCCACTGGTACCGCACAAACCAGGCGAGCCGGGCCGCGCTCGCGCACGGCCATCAGTGCTGCTGCCATCGTTGCGCCGGTAGCAAGACCGTCGTCGACTACGATGACGACGCGACCTTGCGGGTTCAGCGGCGGTCGCAGCGGACTGTAGCGCAGTCTGCGCGAGCGGATGAGCGCCAATTCACGGGCCGCCTCGCGCGAAACGTAGTCGGAATCTGCGAGCAATTGTTGTGCGTAGTCGGCCAGCTGAACATTGCCGCCTTCGTCGATTGCGCCGATCGCGAGTTCCGGATTCTGCGGCGCACCCAGCTTGCGAACCAGCACGACATCGAGTTCTCCCCCAAGCGCATCTGCGACGATTCGACCAATCGGAACGCCGCCGCGCGGAATGGCCAGCACCAGCGGTTTGCTGCCGCGATAGCGCGACAGCGCGGCGACCAGCTGCTGCGCCGCGTCGATGCGATCGGCGAATGCTCGCGGTATCGCATTGTTCATTTTCATCACCCCGCAAGGCAAGTTGCAGTTGCGCGTTGATGTCTGTGTTGCACTTGCTCGGCAGGCAACGCGGCACCGGAATTCTGGTTCGCGCCTGGCGCTCGGACATTGACGTGAGTCAAAGAACGGTTACGTTCGCCGATACCCGTGTGCCGACCCCAATGCGACAAAATCGACGTGGCTTGATCCACGTCAATGGCGCCCTGCCGGCCGGAGGTATTCTGCGCTCACAACATTCGAGCGGGAGTACGAGCATGAAGACCGACAGCCAGGTGCAATCCGATGTGATGGAAGAATTGAAATGGGAGCCTGCAATCGAGGCGGCTGCCATTGGCGTTGAAGTGCGCGATGGCGTCGTCACGCTGGCCGGCCACGTTGAAAGCCATGCCCAGAAGTGGGCAGCAGAGCACGCCGCGCAACGCGTCGCCGGCGTCAAGGGCGTCGTTGAGGAGATCGATGTCGTGTTGCCGGGGACGAGCCAACGCAACGATGCCGATCTGGCACAGACTGTGCGCAACGTGCTTGACTGGAATGTCTCGGTGCCGTCCGATGCGATCAAGGTGCTGATCCAGCACGGTTGGGTTACCTTGTCCGGCGAAGTGGATTGGGAGTACCAGCGCAAGGCGGCGGTCGATGCCGTGTTCCATCTGGTTGGAGTCGTCGGTGTCAACAACCATATCGAACTGCGACACAAGCCGCTTGTCCGGGACATCAAGAAGCAGATCGAGGCGGCGCTTCAACGGCACGCGCATCTCGATGCGAAGCGCATTTCCGTGACGATCGATGATGGCAACGTAACGCTCAATGGCAGCGTCGGCTCGTGGTCCGAACGCGCTGCCGCTTGCAATGCGGTATGGGCGGCACCAGGTGTGCGCAATGTCATCGACAAAATCGCGATCGCGGCTTGAACGGGTCTTGAAGGCGGTGCGAACGACGTTCATCGTAATGCGCAGCGTTCAGCCGGAGCGAGGCCGATGAGTACCATATGGATTCTTGTCGCTGATCAGGCACGTGCGCGCCTGTTTGAGCTTTGCGAGAACGGCGCCAGCCTTAACGAGCTTCAGGATTTCGTGAACCCTCAGGGGCGCGCACCCGAGCACGATCAGGGAACGGATCGACCGGCGCGCGTGCATGAAAGCAAGGGAGCGACGCGTCATGCGATCGAACCACACACGTCATTGCGCGAAAAGTCCGCCGATCGGTTCGCGCGCGAATTGCGCACGGTGCTGGAGCGGGGGCGCGTCGAACATCGCTATGAAAAACTGGTGCTGATCGCCGTGCCGAAATTTCTGGGTACGCTGCGCGCGACTTTCGGCAAGCCGCTACAACGGTGCATCAGCGACGATATCGCCAGGGACATGACATCGCTGCGGCCAGATGAAATTCTCGATCACCTGAAGAAAAGTCGCAGCACATAGCGATTGCGTTGCCGGCAAGCGATAGCAGCAGCGAGGTTCGACGACCGGCGCAGATCCAATGCCGGAACGTCCGACCGGACCGATTCGCGTAATCGTTGTTGTGGCGATAGGCAAGTCAGGCTGGTGCTGCAGCGTCCAGGTTGCGATAGAGCTCCTCTTCCTGCGCGAAGTGGATATCCAGAACGACATCGAGTCGGTAAAGCACGGCCTGAACGTCGCGCAAGGACGGCGCGGCGGTTGCGGATGGGGTCGCCAGATCACTGCTCATGCGATCCAGCAGTCGTACCAGTCGGAATATTTCACGATGACCGTGGCTGAGTGCACCCAGCGGATCGTCGCCTCCCAGTTTCCTGGCCAGCCTTGGATACAGGCGCGATTCGTCGTCGCGCTCGTGCGACACCAATTGTTCGTGCAGATCGGCAACAAGAGATGCCAGCGCGTCGCGCGCATCGTGGTCGGGCAACTTGTCCAGACGCCGCGCCAGCTCGTGGGTGCGCGCAAGCAGGGGCGCGAGCAACGGCATGATGATGCCGGATTTCCTCAAGGGTTTCCGCATCGAGGCTGGGAGCCGCAACATCGGCGTTGCGACCTCGACCGGGCGCAAGGGCACGCAACGCATTGATGATGACCGCAACGTCAATGACCTCCTGGAGCACCGCGCCAAACAGTGGAGGCAGTTGCCCGACGGCCGCGGCGAGCATGGCCAGCAACGATAATCCCATGCCGGCGACGATGCTTTGCACCGCAATGCGACGTGTACGGTGGGCAATGCGTACGGCTTCGGCAACGCGGTCGAGACGGTCGGTCAGCAGTACCACGTCGGCGGTATCGGTCGCTGCCGTGGCCCCGCTCGCACCCATGGCGATGCCGACTCCGGCAACGGCAAGGGCGGGTGCGTCGTTGACCCCGTCGCCGACCATGATCGTTGCCGCCGTGGACGAGGCCTGCTCGATCAGGGCCAGCTTGTCGGCCGGCTGCAGTCGTGCATGCACTTCGTCTGCCCCGACAGCAGCGGCGATCGCTTGCGCGGGATCGTTGCGGTCGCCGGTCAACATCACGATCCGGTGGATCCCCGCCTGGCGCAGCTTGCGCACGGCGCGCGGCGCATCGGCGCGCAACTGGTCCGAAAAGCTCAGAGCGCCGGCCATCTTGCCATCGATGGCGACAAAACTGCCGGTTGCATCCTGATAGGCCATTTCGCGCAACACGCGCTCGGTCCAGGGCGCTGGCGTCGCTTGCTGGACAATGAACGGATAGGCCCCCAGCGCAACTGCGCGACCCGCGACCCTGCCGCTCAGGCCGGCACCGGCTTGCTCGACGACGTCGGTGGGTGCGTCCAGGCGCAGCTTGCGCTCGCGCGCGATGCGCACGATGTTCTGCGAGGTGACGTGGGTCGACGCTTGTGCCAGACAAGCGGCGATGCGCAACAGTTCGTCGCTTTCCATGCCGGCGCCGCTCTCGATGGCCAGCAGCCGCGCTTGTCCGCTGGTCAAGGTGCCGGTCTTGTCGAAAAACAGCACACGGGCAATCGCCAGCTTCTCCAGCGCGGCGCCGCCCTTCACCAGAATGCCGCGCCGCGCGCAACGCGACAGCCCGGCAACGATGGCCACCGGTGCGGCCAGAATGAGCGGGCAGGGCGTGGCCACCACCAGCACCGCAAGCGCACGTACGGCATCGCCGCTGAACAGCCACGCGCCGCCAGCGACCAGCAACGACAGCGGAATGAACTGCAACGCGTAGCGATCGGCCAGGCGGGTCAGCGGCGCTCGCGAACGCTGCGCCGCCTCGACCATGCGGATGATGCCGGCGTACGTACTCTGCGCGGCCGGATGCGTCGTCAGCATGTCGAACGGCGCGCCTGCATTCGTACTGCCGCTTTGGATGCGTGCCCCGGGTGAATGCGTAACCGGCAGCGATTCGCCGGTAAGCGAAGATTCGTCGAGCACCGCGTCGCGATCGAGGACTTCGCCGTCCACGGGAACGATTTCACCCGAACGCACGTAAAGTCGATCGCCTACCGCGACTGCGGCAATCGCAACCTGCTCGAGCGTTTCGCCACTGCGCCGCCACGCGATCCTCGGCGCATTCTCGACCAGGCGGCTCATGGCCTGTTGCGCACGTCGTGTCGCGTATTCCTCCAGCGCACGGCCGCCGGCCAGCATGACCGCGATGACGGCGGCGACCAGCGATTGGCCGAGCAGCAGCGCACCGCCGATCGCCAGCAGTGCGATCAGGTCCACGCCCACTTCGCGACGCCACAAGCGGACCGCGCTCTCGACGAGCAACAGGGCCGCCAGCAGAAGCGCGTTGGCGCTCCAGCACCAATTCGCGGCACCCGGTTGGGCAGACCATGACAGCACCAGTCCGGCAGCCAGCGACAGCACGCTGAACGCGAGCAGCGCGATATTCAGCCACCAGCGTCGATTGGATGTCATGGGCTCTCGGCGGGCAATGAAATACTCACGACCATTGTATCGACAATGGCCGACACGGCTCGCCTGGCTTGGTTTGGCGTGGCGATGTGGCTGGATATGGACCCCATCTGCCGGCGCACTGCCGCATTACCATGCTGCAGTTGCATGTGCGGTCTGGCCTGCTTGCGTGAACATGCAAATTGTCCTCAATGCCGTCAGCCGCGCAGGCTCTTTACCAGCATCAGGATTGCCACCGCGATGATCGCCAGAGCGAAAATCAGGTTGAGCGCGCCGCGGGTCTTCGCCAGGCGCTTGGCGGCGATCGCGCCGACCCAACCGCCGACGATGCCCCCACCGATGAACTCTGCTGCTAGCGGCCAGTCGATCAGGCCGGCGATCGCGTAATTGGCGGCGGCGGTAAGACCGAACGCCCCGACCGCGAACAGCGAAGTGCCGATCGCGTGGATGATCTCCATGCCGCTGGCGAACATCAGCCCGGGAACGATCAGGAAGCCGCCGCCGATACCGAAGAAACCGGCAAGACCACCGGCACCCAGACCCACTGCGCCCAGTCGCGGGTACATTCCGGGCACCGGGTATCTATCGGCTCCGCCACGGCGACCGCGCAGCATCAACGCAGCGACAAGGATCATCAGCAATGCGAACAGCACCAGCAAGTGCCGGCCATTGATCGCCTTGCCGATGCTCGATCCGATGGCGGCACCGAGTACGCCGGTCGCCGCGAATACGAACGCCACATTCCAGCGCACATGGCCGGCGCGGGCATGCGGGATCAAGTTGGCGAATGCGTTGATTGCGACCGCGAGGGCACTGGTTCCGATGGCCAGATGGGCGTCATGCACGCCGACCACGTACAGCAGCAATGGCACGGCAAGAATCGAGCCGCCACCACCGATCAGCGCGAGCGAAAATCCGACGGCCGAACCGCACACGATGGCGAGCAGGGCTTGCAAGGTCAGAAGATGATGCATGGCCGATTTCTGCTCAGTGCAGCGTCAGGCGGTGACGCGGACCGGCTCCTGCATAGTGCGCATCAGAGTTCGAACACGCTCATTTCTGACGCCACAGCAGCTGGATTGCGCGCCGTGTCGACCGCTGCTCATGCCGTTTGCAAAAAAAGTCATAGTGACTTCTTGCAAAAGTACCAATCTGTACATTCGTATCCCTCGTTCATGCGCTTTTCCGCAGCGTCGGCGTCGGCCGGAGGGGGAACAATGACCTTGTCGCCGGGTTGCCAGCCCTCGGGGGTCGCGACCTTGTGCTTGTCGGAAGTCTGAAGCGCGGCCACAAGGCGCAGGAATTCGGGAATGGAACGACCGTTGGTCATGGGGTAATAGACCATGGCGCGCAGAATGCCCTTGTCGTCAATGACGTAGGTTGAGCGAACTGCTGACGTGTCCGAGGCACCCGGTTGGATCATGCCATAGGCATGCGCAACCTTCATCGACAGGTCTTCGATGATCGGGAAGGGGATATGCACGCCAAATTTCTCCTTGATATTGCGCACCCACGCCACGTGTGCGTAATAACTGTCGATGGACAAGCCCAGCAGCTCGCAATTGAGTTTCTGGAAATCGGGGTAGTGCTTCGCAAAAGCCATGAATTCGGTCGTGCACACCGGAGTGAAGTCGGCGGGGTGCGAAAAGAGAACCAGCCATTTTCCCTTGTAATCCGAAAGATTTTTCACCCCGTGAGTCGTCTTGGCTTCAAACGCGGGCGCGGGCTGGTTGAGTCCCGGCAATGTTGGTTGTGTCATGTCAGTCATAGTGAACTCCATTGGCACGAAGCGGTGAGCAAGCGGTGAATTTGGAGGCGTCACTGTTGACGCCTGGCATGCAGTCATTCGCGATTGCGCGACATTATTTGCTGCCGTGTGCCTGGAGCAGACGCGGGCGCAGCGCGGTCAGGTCGTAACCGGCGGCACTCGCCGTGCGCAACACGCAGTCGGTATCCAGATTTCGCGCGGCGTTCAACGCCCACAGCATCGTGGAGCGTGCGCCGCTACGGCAGAATGCCAACACAGGCCGAGGCAGTTCGTCCAGCGCGCGGCGGAAGTCCTCGGCCTGGGCATCATGCAGCGTGCCGGGTTCGACGGGTATATGCCGGTACGCGAGGCCTGCACGCGTGGCTGCGGTCTGTAGCGTGTCGCTGGTCGGTTGATCGATCGACTCGTGGTCTGGACGGTTGTTGATGATGCTGCGAAAACCGGCGGCGCCGATGGCGGCGATGTCGGCAATCGCAATCTGTGCGCTGACACTGAGGTTGTCGTCGATCTGCTTTGTCTGCATGTTGCTGTCTCCGTATGCGTGCGCTGCGCTTGCGATGCAGTGTCGAGTGCGCTGCGCGGGGCGAGCCCGTTCACAGGGCATCGAGTGGAATCTTCAGGTAGCGGATGCCGTTGTCCTCGGGCGGCGGCAGATGTCCGGCGCGCATGTTGACCTGCACGGCGGGCAGGATCAGTTGCGGCATCGACAAGGTGGCATCGCGCGCGTGTTCGCATTGCCACGAATCCGGTTTCGCTGATGCCGTCGTGGACATGGACGTTGCCGGCGCGTTCGGCTGCCACGCGTGGTTTCGCAGGCAAATTCGTCCCGGCCTTTGGTCTTGTAGTCGTGGCACAGAAACACGCGCGTGGCATCCGGCAAGGCAAAAATCTTCCGGATCGAGCGGAACAACGTGGTCGCGTCGCCACCGGGAAAATCGCAGCGGGCGGTTCCGTAGTCGGGCATGAACAAGGTATCGCCGACGAAGGCCGCATCGCCGATGACGTGGGTCATGCATGCCGGGGTGTGGCCGGGCGTGTGCATGGCGACGGCCTCGATCTCGCCCAGCCGGTAGCGCTCGCCATCGGCAAACAGGTGATCGAACTGGCTGCCGTCGCGGGCGAATCGATGGCCGGCGTTGAACAGCGCTGCCGAAAGTCTCCTGGACCTCGCGAACCTGTTCGCCGATGCCGCGCTTCCCGCCGAGCTTCGATTGCACGTAAGGCGCGGCCGAAAGATGGTCGGCATGCACATGTGTGTCGATGATCCAGTCGACCGCGAGTCCGTGCGTCTGCACGAACGCGATCAGCTAGTCGGCCGAACTGTGTCCGGTACGGCCGGACGCAGCGTCGTAGTCGAGCACGGCATCCACCACGGCGGCCCTGGCGGTGGCCGGATCCCAGACGACATAACTGAACGTGTTGCTGGGTTCATGAAAAAAATACTTCACTTCAGGTCGTTGCATGGTTTTGCCCGATGTTTGCCGATTTCGGTTCTGTTCGCGAGAACTCCGCACGCCACGTTCGTCAGTCAAGTCAATGCCTGCGTTGAATGTTTTCGTCTGTTGCCGCGATCCAGCCATGCGTAGTAGAGCAACGGGATGACCAGCAGGGTCAGCACCGTGGAGACCAGAACGCCGAACACCAGCGACACCGCCAGACCCTGGAAGATGGGGTCGGCGAGGATGAAGAAGGCGCCGAGCATGGCGGCGAGCGCGGTCAGCACGATCGGTTTGGCGCGCACCGCGCCGGACTCGATCACTGCCTGTTCAAGGGTTAAACCCGCGGCCAGCGCATGATTGATGAAATCCACCAGCAGGATCGAATTGCGCACGATGATGCCCGCCAGCGCGATCATGCCGATCATCGATGTTGCAGTGAACTGCGCGCCGAGCAGCCAGTGGCCCGGCATGACGCCGATGACGGTCAGCGGGATCGGCGCCATGATGATCAGCGGCACCAGGTAGCTTCTGAACTGGCCGACGACGAGAAGGTAGATCAGCAACAGTCCCATCGAATAGGCGATACCCATGTCGCGGAAGGTTTCGTAGGTGATCTCCCACTCGCCGCTCCAGCGGATCGAGAAACCGGTGTCGCTGGACGGCGGTCCCGTGAAGTACTGATCGATCGCGTGGCCATCGACGTGCGCATGGCTGATCTTGCCGACCAACTCGAACATGCCATAGACAGGACTGTCCTCGCGTGCCGGCATCGTCGCCGGTGACAAACGTGTAGGGCAGCAGGTCCTTGTGGTAGATCGCGTCGGCCCAGGGTTTCTCGACGACTTTCGCAAGCTCCGAGATCGGTACCAGCTTTCCGGACCGGGAGCGCACGCGCAGGTCCAGCATCGAATCCATCGAGCCCAGCGCGGCCTGCGGCAATCGCAACTGCACCGGAACCGCGTACTTGGCATCCGGATCGGCCAGATAGGTGGCTGGATCGCCGCCAATGCCCGCGCGCAACGCATCGACAATTTCACTCTGGCTGATGCCCAGCGCCGCGGCGCGGACGCGATCAATCACCAGCGACTTGCGCGTGGCATGCGGGTTTTCGACGCTTAGATTGACGTCGGCGATGCCCGGCGTGGTTGCGAACATGGTGTTCCAGCGAACGCGCCATCGTGCGTTGGTCCGCGTAGTCCGGTCCGTAGATCTCGGCCACGATCGGCGCCATGACCGGTGGCCCTGGCGGCACTTCGGCAATCACCAGATGCGCACCGAATCGCCGTGCAACAGCATCCAGTGCCGGTCGCACCGCCAGTCGCTATCTGATGGCTCTGGCGTCGGCGCTCGATCCTTGTCGACCAGGTTGACCTGGATATCGCCCTGATACGGCTGGTTGCGCAGATAGTACTGGCGCACCAGGCCGTTGAAGTTCATCGGTGCCGACGTGCCTGCGTACAGCTGGTAGTTTTCCACTTCGGGTATGCCGTCGAGGATTCGGCTCATGTCGACAAGTACGCGTTGGGTCTGCTCCAGGGTCGAACCTTCGGGCATGTTCAGCACCACCTGGAATTCGGACTTGTTGTCGAACGGCAGCATCTTCAGGATCACCGCCTTGACCCCGACCAGGCCAGCGGCGAGCAGTACCAGCAGGCCCATGCCGAGGAACAGGCTGCGGCGTCTGCGCGACGCTTTCGGCCCGGACAGGAATGGCGTCATCACGCGCGTGAACAGGCGCTGCAGGAAGGCGTCGATCCTCGATTCCTCGACGATGCGTTCGTGCGATACCTCGCCCTGCGGTTGATGCATGTGGCGGCGCAGCAGCCGATAGGCCAGCCACGGCGTGACGACGAACGCCACCGCCAGCGAGATCAGCATGCCGGCCGAGGCATTGATCGGGATCGGGCCGCATGTACGGCCCCATCAGGCCCACCGACGAACGCCATCGGCAGCAGCGCCGCGATCACCGTGAAGGTGGCCAGGATGGTCGGCCCGCCGACTTCGTCCACCGCCAGCGGAATCGCCTCGCAGCAAGCCCTTGTCGCCGCGCGCCATGTGCCGGTGGATGTTCTCCACCACCACGATGGCATCGTCGACCAGGATGCCGATCGAGAAGATCAGCGCGAACAGCGATACGCGGTTGATGGTGAAGCCGATCGCCCACGAGGCGAACAGGGTGATCGCCAGCGTCACCACCACCGCCGCTGCCGACCACGATCGCCTCGCGCCAGCCCAGCGCGAACAGCACCAGCAGCACCACCGCCAATGCGGCCAGCGCCAGGTGCAGCATCAGCTCGTCGGCCTTGTCGTTGGCGGTCTGGCCGTAGTCGCGGGTAACGGTGGCATGCATGCCGGCGGGATATCGACCACGTTGCGCAGTTGCGCCAGGCGCGGATGCACGCGGTGGCGATGCCGTGCGCATTGGTGCCGGCCTTCTTCGCAATGGCGAGCGTCACCGCCGGCGCCAGGCCGGTGGCGCGCCCGCGCGACCCGGCGGCGTGCCGAACGAGGCGATAGCGGCTCGGCGTAGTCGCGTGCCGGACACGATCGTGGCGACATCGGACAGGTAGACCGGTCGGCCGCCGTTCAGGCCGATCACCAGTTGCGACACGTCCTGCGCATTCATCAGCAAGGTGCCGGCCTTGACGGGCTGATCGCGATTGCCGCCGATCTCGCTGCCGACATCGGCGGCCACGTTGGCCGCCTTCAGCGCGCGCGCCAGGTCGCCCACGCTCAGATTGTAGCGGCCAGCCTGGCGGGCTCGATCTCGACCATCACCGCGCGATCCGGCGCACCGATGGTGTAGACGTCGCGCGTTCCGGGGATGCGCTTGAGATCGGTCTCCAGCGTGTGCGCCACCTTGGCCAGTTGCATGCGCCGACATCCGGGCGATCGGACCACAGCGTCAGCGCCATCATCGGCACGTCGTCGATGCCATGCGGTTTCACCAGCGGCTGGCCAACGCCCAGCCCGGGCGGCACCCAGATCGGCATTGGAATAGATCTTGTTGTACAGACGCACCAGCGCCTCCTGCCGCGGCACGCCGACCTTGAACTCCACCGTGACCACGGCCATGCCCGGCTGGCTCATCGAGTAGACGTGCTTGACGCCCTTGATCTCGGACAGCTTCTGCTCGAGCGGAAACGTCACCAGGTTTTCCACGCTGCTCACGCTGGCGCCCGGGAACGGCACCAGCACGTTGGCCATGGTCACCTCGATCTGCGGGTCTTCTTCCTTGGGCGTGATGATCGTCGCGGCGATGCCCAGCAACAGCCCGGCCAGCGCCAGCAACGGCGTGATCTGCGAGACCTGGAACGCGCGCGCGATGCGCCCGGAGATTCCGAGCCGGTGCGGCTCATTCATGGGCGGTGCGTCCGCGCGGTGCGGGCTTGGCCAGATATTCATCGCAGCGACCGGATCGGCGGCGATGCGCTCGCCGTCATCCAGCCCGGCCAGAATTTCCACCTGATTGCCGTCGCGGCGACCCGTGCGCACCTGACGCAGCATGACTTCGTGCTCTTCGATCACATACACGCCGACGATTTCCCCGCGCTGCACCAGTGCCGATGCGGGCATCAGCAGGCGCTTTGCGTCGCCGGTGGCAAAGGCGACTTTGACCGTCATGCCCGGATACAGGCCGGAATCCGCCGCCGGGCAACTGCAAGCGCACGTTGAACGTGTGGGTTTCCGGGTCGGCATACGGAAAAATGTTGACGCTGCTCGCCGCCACGCGACGCGCGTCGTCGGCCTCCGGGCAACACGTCTGCCGCAGTGAAACCTGCGAATCGCATCGACCGCGCTCTGCGGCACCTGCACGTTGACCCGCAGATCCTGCAGCGACTGCATCGCAATCAGCGGCTGCGGCGACGGCGGGCCGGCCTGTACGGCTTCGCCCACGTGCACGAACCGTTGCGTGATGATGCCGGCGAACGGCGCGCGCAGCACGGTGTAATCCAGCGTGCTGACCGGCTTGTCTGTATTGCGCGCGCGCTGCCTGCAGCGCGGCCATCGCCGCATCGCGCCTCGCGCGCTGCTGGTCCATCTGGTCGGTCGAGACATAGCCCTTGGCGTAGACTGCCGCGATGCGCTTGTACGACGCCAGCGCATCGTCGTACTCGGCCTGTGCCGAGGCGATCTGCGCCTGCGCCGCATCGCGCGCGGACTTCTGCTCGACATCGCTGAAGCGAACCAGCACCGCACCCTTGGCCACGACGTCGTTGACCTCGTGCGGCAATTCCAGCACCCGTGCATTGGTCTGCGCGGTGATCGTGACCTGGTTCACCGCCTCGACCACGCCGTCCCAGACCTGTTCGCGCGTGCGCGGTTGCTCATGAACCACGATCGTCGCGAGACTCGGTGCTTGCGCGCGCGCAGTCTGGGGCACGCTACGGTCGCCACAGGCGACCAACGTGCCGAATGCGGCGAGCAACGCAATGCGGGATCGCCAGCGGTTCATCGCGCGGCTTCATCGATCATGTGCGTGGTCGCCGCTTCGACTTCCTCGGCGACTGCAGCCAGAGCCGGATCCTTCGACAACATGCCGAGCATCGCCACCGGTTTTATCATGCCGATATGCGTCGTGCCATTTTCGGTGTACACCGAAATGCGACACGGCAGCGCCATGTTCAGGCGCATTTCGCGCGCCAGCACGTTGGCTGCCTGCTGCGGATTGCACACTTCGAACACTTTGCATTGCTCGGCGAATTCCACGCCCTTGCTGCGCAGCGTGGCGCCCAGATCGTGTACGTGCAGCACTCCGAACCGGTGGCGCTTCACGGCGGCATCGAGGTCTGCGGCGGCCTGCTCAAAAGCCTTCTTCGTTTCAACAATGTAGTACATGGATCACCTTTGCATTCGTATGGCGCAGTGCAAACAACCCTGCGTCGATTCATGTCGGGAATGCGCTACCCGATTTCGCTCCGAACGCAGCCAGGATTTTTGCCAATGGGCAGAAACCGGTGAACGCGGATTGCAGAAGATTGATCCCGACGAACAGCGTCAGCAGCAACCACCAGGAAGACACCAGGCAGACAAGGATCACGCTCAAGGTGATCATGCCGCCGGCAAAAGCGAGAACAATTCGTTCGATGGTCATGATGTGTCTCCGTTTCAGAACAGGGTCATGTGTGCGACCGGGCGTTGTGCGTTCGAATCGACCGGGGTGCCTGATCGACGTGCACAGGCAGTCATCGTCGATCCTTCCGGTTTCGTGGTCGACGCAGCGCGCCTGCGCACTCCGTTTCATGCGTCAGCGTCGGGCTTCAGCCGGTCGATTCCGAACGCCTTCATGATGTATTTCTCGTAGAGCGGATCGGCCTTGCCCTTGCGCATCTTGCGCAGGAAATATTTTTCGAAGGCGACCTTGGCCAGATGCACCCATTTGCCGGTCAACGCCTTGGTGACGTTGCGTGGCGGAATTTGCGGCAACGCGATGAAGGCGAAGCCGCGATCGCCCATGTCGGCCAGGCAAAGCGCGTTCCAGGTTGCTCGGGCCTTGACCGGCTGGCCGGCAATGGCATCGCGGATATTGTGGGCAATCGCGGTGACCATGGATTCGATCATCAATCCGGTCTTGGGTACGCCCGTGGGTACCGGCGTGGCCTCGACCGGGGGAATGGCCACGCATACCCCGGCTGCGAGTATGTTCGGATACTTCGGGTTGCGCTGGTACGCATCGATCAGGACGAATCCGCCGGGATTGACCAGACCATCGATGCCCTGAAGCGCATCGACGCCGGCAAACGAGGGCAGCATCATCGAGAACGCGAACGGCAATTCATGGGTCCTGTTGCACGTCGCCGTGATCGTCGAGTTGCTCGACATGCATCTTGTCGCGTATCGACCGAGGTGACGCGCGCATTCGTGATCCACTTGATGTGGCGTTGGCGCAGCTCCGATTCGAGCA